>NZ_JBIALK010000001.1:135685-782515 GCF_042873275.1 Kitasatospora sp. NPDC004745
GGGCAGCGTGTTCTTCCCGGGGAGGGGGGGTCCGACCCCGCCGGCCGGGCGGCCCCCGCCGAGCCCGGGCTCGGCGGGGGCCGCCCGTCCGTCGGGGTCGGTCAGCCGAGCGGGAGCTCCAGCAACGCGGCCTCGTCCCCGTTCGGGGAGGAGACGGTGGTGGTGGTGTCCGGCGTGCCGGTGAAGGCGTACAGCTTGTCGCGGCTGTCGACGACCAGGGCGAGGCGGTGGCCGTCCGGCAGGTCGTAGGCGGCGGGCTGGAGCCGCCAGTGGACGGCCCGCTGGTGGGCCCGGGGTCACGCGGTGCCGAAGGGGTTGTCGATCAGGTAGCGCCAGAGGCCGTCGGGGCCGCGGCGGGCGACGTCGGTGGCGGTGCCGGCGAGGTGGACGGCGGTGCCGTCGGCGGCGGTGCCCTCGATGGTCCAGTCGACCACGAGCAGGGCGGTGTCACCGGCGACGTAGGTGTGCCGGGTCCGGACGCTGATCGGCAGCCCCAGGGCGAGGAACCCGGCACTGGCGCGGTGGAGTTCGGGGCCGGTGACGGCGGCACCGGGGGCGGGGGCGAAGACCGCCCCGGGCGCGTAGACCCGGGCGAGGACGGCCGGGTCCCCGGTGTTGAAGGCGGCGGCGAAGACGGCCGGGTGTTGTGCCGGGTCGGTGGTGAGGGTGAGGCTGGTGGGGTGAGTCATGCGAGCAGTGAAGTCGGCCCCGCCGTGGGTCACCAAACGGGAAGCGACGGGCGGCCGCGGCGCTGGGACGCCGAACTCGTGCCGGACGAGCGCGGCCGGACGGCGCGGCCCCAGGAGGACTGCCCGGTGGAGGTGGCGCTGGCGGCACTGTCGGGCCGCTGGACGACCCTGGTGCTGCGGGAGCTGATGCACGGGCCGGCGTCCTACGGGGAGTTGCGCGGCCGGCTGCCGGAGATCAGCCCGAAGGTGCTCGCCGAGCGCCTGCGGTCGCTGGGGGAGCGGGAGTTGGTGACCAGGGAGCGGATCGCCGGCTTCCCCGTGCGGACCTCGTACCGGTTGACGGCGGCCGGAGAGGCGCTGCGGCCGCTGCTGGTGGAGCTGTACCGGGCGGGGGCGGTGCTGGCGGGTGGTGCCGGCGGCCGGACTTGACTTCAAGTGCGCTTGAGAGGGGAGAGTGATCGACATGACGAACACATCAACCGACACCGACCTCAAGGCACTTGCCGAGGTCGTCGCCACCGTCGAGCGCACCCAGCGGGCCAAGGACGCCGAGGGTTTCCTCGCGCTCTTCCACCCGGACGCCCTGTGGACCACCGCCCACGGGAAGGTGCTGATCGGTTTCGAGGAGATCGCCGCCTTCACCCGCGAGGTCCTGCCCCGGGCGAGTTGGGACGGCGACGTCTCGTACGAGGTGGCGCACGTGCAGTTCCTGCGGCCGGACGTGGCGGCGGTGAAGGTCCGGCAGGTCTACCGCTCGCCCGAGGGGGACTCGGAGGGCGCCCCGCTGTACGTGATGACGCGGGCCGAGGACGGCCGGTGGCTGCTGCACGCCTGCCAGAACACCGGCGTGCACGCCGGTTAGGCGTCGATCCGCGGCCGGTCCCGCACAGGGGTCGGGACCGCTGCGGGTACGGCGGTCGGAGCGTGTGCCGGGGTCGACGTGGGGGTCGGGGCGGGAGCCGGGTTGCGGCCGGCGACGGTGTGCCCCGTGTCGTGGTCGCCGTGTGTGCTCATGTCTCCTCCGTTGGTGTGAGACGGGTGGGTGGTGACGAGCGGATCGGCGCCCTGTTCGCCGACTACACCCCGGACGAGATCGCCGTCATCGCCGACTGGTTCACCCGGGCCGAGTCCGTCCTGGGGGAGTCGCTGGACGAGATCCGCGCCGCGACGCCGTAGCGGCGGTGGGCGGTAGCGGGCGGTGGGGTGGCGGCGGAGTCCGGGTGGGAGACTGCCCGAATGCTGCTGCCCACCACCGCGGACCTGATCGAGCGCCTCGAGGTCGTACGGATCGACGACCCCTTCGGCTGGTACGCGTGGAAGGACACCGTCCCCGGCGAGACCATCGGCTGGTGGGAGGACGCCCGGGAGGTGCTCGCGGACGTCGCCGCCCTTCCGATGGGCACCCGGATGCGCTGCTTCACCCCCGGTTTCGCGCTGCGGGCGCACACGGGCCGGCACCCGGTCTTCCCCGAGCAGGTGCTGTTCGAGATCGCGTTCTGCTTCGAGTGCCAGGGCGTCCGGCTCTACGGGCCTGCGGTCACGGGGGACCTGGCCTACCAGACCTTCGACCCCGGCAGCGCCCGGGCGCGTGAACTCCTCCGCCGCTTCGGTGAGGCTGGGTGAACCACAAGGGAGTGGGAAGTCGGTGAGGCCGACTTCCCACTCCCTTCTGGTTCAGCGGGTGGTGGGGGTGGCTGTCGCCGTCGGGGTGGGGGCGGGCCGGTGCGGCGCGGTGAGGGGGTGGATCCAGGCGAGCAGCGCGAGGAGGAGCGCGAACGGCAGGATCGTGCAGAGCGTGGCGCCGCCGGGCGGCGTATCGCGGGGCTCAGGCGGCATCGGTGGCATCGGTGACGGTGAGGTCGGATTCGGTGAAGTCGGCCTCGGGAAGGTCGAGTTCGGCGAGGTCGAGTTCGGCCCAGACGGTCTTGGCGTTGGGGTGGCGGGGGATGGTGCCCCAGCGGTCGGCCAGGGCGTCGACGAGGACGAGACCGCGCCCGGACTGGGAGTTCGGGGCGTGGGAGGTCGGCAGGGCCGGGAGCCGGTCGCCCCGCGGGTCGCTGATCTCGATGCGGAGGGTGGTGCCCCGGCGCGCGGTGGTGGTGAGGCAGAGGTGCAGCTCGAAACCGCGCCCCGGAACGCGGCCATGGGTAGTCGCGTTAGCGGCGAGTTCCGCGACGATCAGCAGCGCGGAGTAGTAGGGCTCGGTGTGCGTCGAATTCAGCTCCCAGAAGGTGAGTTGGCGCCGCGCGACGCGTCGGCAGACGGCCGCGCCCTTGGGGGTGGCGGCGAGCGTGGTGGTGTGGCGACGGGGGCTGTCGAGGGGGATTTCGGTCGTCATGGGAGAAAAGCGTGACGGCACGGACGTACGCTGACCATGGTTCTGGCGAGCACAGAGAGTGCTTGTGCAGGTGCGGACAGCTTTTTGTCATGTGACAAAGACGCAGGTGGGGCGGTCGCCATGGGTGCAGCGCGAAACAACGAGTCGGCCGACGAGGTGCGGACGGAACTGCCGGAGGACCTGGGGGAGGTCTCGGACTTCTTCCGAGCGATCGGCAAGCAGATCAAGCTCCTGCGGGAGCGTGCCGGGATGACGCAGAAGGAACTCGCCGAGCAGGTTGGCTACGGGGAGCACCTGATCGGCGCGGTCGAGCGCGGAACGCGCACGCCGCAGCCTGAGCTCCTGGTCGCGACCGACAAACTGCTCGACGCCGGGGGCCTGTTGGCTGTCACCACGGACGACGTGATGAACGCACGGGCCAAGGCTCGGTTGAGGCACCCCGCTTGGTTCCGGGACTACGCGGCCCTGGAGGTCGTGTCCATCGAAACGCACAACTTCGCCACCCTGGACATTCCCGGGCTGCTCCAGACCGAGGAGCACGCGCGTGCGGTCTATGCGATGCGGCAGCCACCGCTATCGGAGGAGGTGATTGAGCTGCGGGTAGCAGCGCGAATGGCGCGGCAGGAGGTGCTGACTCGTTGGCCTCGAGGATTGTTCAGCTGGGTGATTGACGAGAGCGTTCTGCGAAGGCCTTTGGGAGGGTGGGAAGTCCACGCCACGCAGCTTCGCAGACTCCTAGAAGTCGGACGTAGCCGGGGAATGGTCGTTCAGGTGCTGCCCTTGAACCGGGCCGAGCATGCGGGAATGGGAGGGCCGTTCATTCTGATTACGCCCAAGGGTCGACCTCAGCACGGCTACATCGAGGTTCAGACGAGCAGTAGGCTGATCACGGACCTGAATGAGGTTCAGATCATGAATGCGCGGTACAGCATCCTCAGGGCGCAGGCCTACAGCCCGGAGGAGTCCCTGGCCTTGATCGAGAAGATCCTGGGAGAACGATGAGCACTGAGCTGGCATGGCGCAAGAGCAGCTACAGCGGGAACGAAGGCGGAGAGTGCGTCGAGGTCGCTACGACGCCTGTTGCCGTCCACGTGCGTGACTCCAAGGACAAGAGCGGCCCGCAGCTGGTGTTCGAGCCGGCCGCGTGGCAGGCGTTCGTGCAGTTCGCGGCGACCGTCGAGGTCTGAAACGACCCTTTCAACGACCCACCGCTTCCGGGCGGCGGGTCGTTGGCGTACCGTCAGGTTGACCGTGCCGTCCCACCATCCTTGGGGGAGCCATGCGTAGCGACGTCACCTGGTTCAAGAGCAGCTACAGCACCAACGAGGATGCGAACTGCGTCGAGATCGCGTGGCGCAAGAGCAGCTACAGCGGTAACGAGGGTGGTGCGTGCGTCGAGATCGCCGAGACGACCGAGGCCGTCCTCGTCCGCGACTCCAAGGACGCCTCCGGCCCCCACCTCGCCTTCAGCCCCGACGCCTGGGCGTCGTTCCTCGCCTTCGCCGTCGCGCGCTGACCCCGTCCCGCCCCTGATCCAATCGGCGGACAAGCTCCTTCTGTACGGGTGTCGTCGGTCCCGTGTCGGGCGCGTCCTGCTACGACATCCCCATGTCCCACCACCTCAGCGGCCCCCACCTGCGCTCCCCCCGGGGCGACGCGCGGCTCGACCTGACCGACGTGTTCGCGTTCCCGGGCAGCGACGCGTCGGGTCGGACCGTCCTCATCATGAACGTGAACCCGTACGCCCCGACCCGGGCGGCCGAGTTCCACCCCGACGCCGTCTACCGCATCAACATCGACAACGACGGCGACAACCTCGCCGACGTCGCCTACTCCTTCACCTTCTCCGACCCGGCCTCCGGCGCGGGCGGCCAGACCGTGACCGTCCACCGCTCCACGGGCTCCGCCGCGCAGCAGCACGAGCCCGCCGGGGACGTCCTGTTCAACTCCGTCCCGGTGGCCTTCGGGGACGCGCCCGACGTCATCGAGGCGAACGGTCACAAGCTCTCCGTCGGCCTGCGCAGCGACCCCTTCTTCGCCGACCTCGAAGGGATCGCCAACGAGTTCACCTGGACCGGCAAGGACGCGATGGCCGAGGCCAACGTCTTCGGCATCGCCATCGAGGTCCCCGACGAGGAGCTCGGCCCGGACCCGACCATCGGCGTGTGGGCACGGGTGAGCCTGCGTCAGGACGGTCAGCTCGTCTCGGTCGACCGGGGCGCCCACCCCTCCCTCACGGCCTACTTCAACAAGGAGGAGGTCAAGGACGCCTACAACGCCGGCGAGCCCGCCGACGACTGGGAGCTCTACCGGGAGCCGTGGACGGCGGTCCTCCAGCAGATGGGGGACTACACCACCGAGGCCGCCACCGAGACGCTCAAGCTCGTCCTCCCCGACGTCCTGCGCTACGACCGTTCCCGCCCGGCCGGCTACCCCAACGGGCGGACCCTCGTCGACGACGTGACCTCGGCCCGCCTCACCATGGTGTCGGGCGGCAAGGTCACCAGCGACCACATCCCCCCGCACACCGACCTCCTCCCCACCTTCCCCCACCTCGGCCACCCGCACCCGGTCGGGTAGCCGACCCGCCCACGGCGAGGCGGCGGCCGGGGGACGCCCCGCGGCCGCCGTTCCTCCGGACGGTCCGGCGGGCCCCGCGAGTACCGGAAAAACCGGTTCCCGTTGACCGGCGCACGCCACTACGGTGGAGCGATGTCGTCGATCAAGAAGTTCCAAGTCACCTTCGACTGCGCGAATCCCGAGCGCGTCGCCCGCTTCTGGTGCGAGGTGCTGGGGTACGTCGTACCGCCGCCGCCGGCCGGGTTCGACAGCTGGGACGACTTCGACCGCTCGCTGCCGCCCGAGCGCCAGGGGGCGGCGTTCGCCTGCACGGACCCCACGGGCGAGGGGCCGCGGCTGTACTTCCAGCGCGTGCCCGAGGGCAAGGTCGTCAAGAACCGGGTCCACCTCGACGTGCGGGCCGGCACCGGGCTCGTGGGGGAGGAGCGCCTCTCCGTCCTCGAGGCCGAGCGGGACAGGCTCGTCGCCCTCGGTGCGGTCTGCGTGCAGGTGCTGGTCGCCGACGGCGTGAACGAGTCCTGCATCGTGATGCAGGACGTCGAGGGCAACGAGTTCTGCCTCGACTGACCGGCCGCGCACGCCTCCCCGTCCGGGCCCGACGTTCGGCGGCCGTCGGGGCCGGACGGGGAGGAACGTGCGCGAAGCGGTGGCGCCCGGAGCGGAAATCGGGAAGGCTCGGGCGCATGGTCTCGGTACTGCAGAACCTGGTGATCGACTGTGCGGACGCCTACGGGCTGGCCCGGTTCTGGAGCGCGGTGACCGGCCGCCCGCTCCACCCGGACGACAGGCCCGGTGACCCGGAGGTCCAGGTGATGCTGGCCGACGAGCCGGTCCTGTACTTCAACCAGGTGCCCGAGCCGAAGACGGTCAAGAACCGCCTCCACCTGTGCCTGCGCCCGGAGACCTCGCGCGACCAGGAGGTCGAACGCCTGCTGGGCCTCGGAGCCACCTTCGTCGGCGACCACCGCAACCCCGACGGCACCGGCTGGGCCGTCCTCGCCGACCCGGAGGGCAACGAGTTCTGCGTCCTGCGCAGCACCTCCGACCGCGCCGCCACGCCCTGACGGTCGGCCGGGTGGCATGCCAGGGCGTTTGCCGACCCGGATCGTCGAAAGAAGTCTCCGCAGGGTCTGATCGTCCGCCGTTCCGGCCGCGGCGGCCGGCCTTCCCGTCAAGTGGCCGGACGACAAAGCGGTGGTCAAGAATCCTTGACCACCGCTTCGCCCTCCTCGACCTGACCATGTGTCAGGCTGTGCGCCCCCGTGGGTCATCGAGGAGAGATCGTGGACAGACCGAGCCGCCCCCTGATCGAGGACTTCCCCGCCCACCCCGGCGGTGACCCGGCCGCGGCCCTCGCGGACGCCGTCCGCGACCGCCGCACGGCGCTGGGCCTCACCACCGCCGACCTCGCCGCCCGCTCGGGCCTCTCCGAGCCGCAGATCCGCGCCATCGAGGCCGGCCACGCCATCCCCACCCTGCCGCTCCTCACCACCCTCTCCCGGGCCCTGGAGTCCACCCCCGGCGCCTGAGCACAGGAAGTCGGCCCGCCCGACGTTCCACTCCGGGCGGCGGTCGGCCCCGTGGTCGTCGACGAGGGGGAGCGGGCGTCAGGCCTGCCCGGCCAGTTCGAGGGCGAACACCTTCAGCGGGGTGCGTATGTCGCGGAACCCGTCGGCCAGGAAGTCGGCCACGACGTCCGATGCGCGGTCGACGAACAGCAGTCGGGCTCCGAACGGCAGGTCCGCGCGCGTGCCGGACACGAACGACATCCGCAGCTGCCGCGCCTGGTCGTCGTGCCACGCGTAGACGACACCGGGCCTGCCCGTGCCGTCCGACCCGGCGTCCCGCAGCCAGGCCTCCATCGTGCCGGTCAGCACCGCGGACAGCTCGGCCGCGCCCCCGGCACCCACCGCACCGGACCCGCCGCGCGGGGCGCAGAAGTACTCGATGTTCTCGATCGCCTCCTCGACGACGCCGCCGTCGCCGCGCCAGACCCCGACGTCCGCCGCCCGCCGCACGGCCTCCACCAGCTCCGAACCGCTCAACCCTGCTGCCCACCTTCCGGATTCCGCGACCACCGTGACCGTCCGGGCCGCAACGGCGCCGGTGCGCCACCACCTCGTGCAGGCGCCGCCGGTGGTCGGCGGCCCATGGCCTTCCCCTCACCCGTGTACGTACGGGAAGGATCCTCCTCCGATCGGGACCGTGCCCACCAGCGGTTTTCCGCCGGCCCGAGGCGGGCACCCGGCGGGCGGTCCTAGGGCGTGTCTTTCGGATCACGCCAGGCGGTCGCCGCCGGGGCACGCACTCCCCCAGCCTTCGGCCGGGGGTACCCCCACGCCAGCTTCTCGTCAGTCGCCGATGGCCCCCAGCCTGGCGGCCGGGAGGTGCCCCCACCGCATGGACTCCCTCCTCGGCGCCGCCGATGCACGCACCCCAACGACGCCCGCTGATCCGACGTGATCCGAAAGACACGCCCTAGACCCAGCCCTCGTCGAGGTGGATCGTCCAGGCGTCCCCCACCGCCCGCTTCAGGCGGACCAGGGACGCGACGTCCGCGATCACCGCGGGAGCGTCGGCCAGTCGCAACGGGGAGTCCGGGACACCGTGCCGGGTGTAGGTCGGCAACACGCCGTCGGCGTCGAAGGCGTGCAGCGGCGGCAGCGGGGCCCGGCCGAACCACGTGGGGCGGTGCTCCTCCGCCCAGGTGGCCGCGGCGTCGACGCGGTCCACGTGCGCCAGCAGCGCCTCGGGGGCCGGGCCGTCGCCGAACCGCACGAGGAAGCCGTCGGCGTCGACCGCCCACCAGTCCCACGTGATACCGGGCCGGGGGTGCCGCAGGGAATCCGTCATGCCGCCACGCTATCCGGCTGCCACGGCGTCCGGCCGCGGAGGCGTCCGGCTGCCCCGAGGGGTCGGCCGGTGCCGGTGCCGGCGCCGGCGCTCAGCGGCGGAAGGCGGCCGTCGCGATCTCGACGAAGGACCGGACCAGCGGGTCGGCGTCCCCCTCGTTCCACACCGCCACCATGCGGCTCGGCCCCATGTCGGCCAGCGGCACCACCGTCAACTCCGTGGGCAGGTCGTGCCCGAGCGGGGCCAGCCCGACCGTGCCGTTCCACAGCACGGCCTGCAGGCACTCCTGGACGCCGCGCACCACCGGGCCCTCGCGCGGTGCGCCGCCGTGCCAGTACGCCTGCCAGACCGGGTCGGTGCCCGGCGGGAACCGGAACCAGCGGCGGTCGTCCAGCTCGGCCAGCCGCAGCCGGTCGCGGCGGGCCAGCGGATCGTCGGCGCGCAGCACCACGCCCACCGGATCGCTGCGCAGCGCACGCACCGTCAGGGCGGTCTCGTCGAACGGCGCCCGGGTCAGGGCGACGTCGACCAGCCCGGCGCGCAGCCCGCACGTAGGGTCGGTCAGGTCGGTGTCGCGGACGCGGACGTCGACGCCCGGATGGACCCGGCGGAAAGCGGCGGCCAGCCTGGACACCCCCGGGTCGCTGCCGTCACCCAGGATGCCGACGGTGACGGTCGCGGTGCCGGCGGCCGCACCCACACGCACCCGGACGCGGTCGGCGTGGTCGAGCAGGGCCCGCGCCTCGTCGAGCAGCACCGCGCCCACGGCGGTGAGGGTGACGCCGTTCGGCGAGCGGTCGAACAGCAGCGCCCCGACCTCCGCCTCCAACCGCCTGACCGCCCGGCTCAGCGGCGGCTGACTCATGTGCAGTCGGGTGGCCGCCCGGCCGAAGTGGAGTTCCTCGGCGACGGCCACGAAATAGCGCAGGGTTCGCAGCTCCACGCTGCCACGATACCCACCCGGTATCGGCTCCGCGGGACGGGTCTTGGACACCGGCGGACTCCCGGCGGTGCACTGGTGGACATGACCGAAGAAGCAGCGACCGACACCCCGCAGCCCGCCCCCGCCCTCTCGGTGGTGCGCCCCGGCGAGGGCGAGACGATCGTCCTGGGCACCACGCAGATGCGCGTCCTGGAGGACGGCAGCCACACCGGGCACCGCCTCGCGATCGCCGAGTCCGTCCTCGCCCCGCACACCCAGGGGCCGCCGCAGCACCGCCACGCCCGGCACGACGAGGGCTTCTACGTCCTCTCCGGCACCGTGCGGTTCACCGTCGGGGACGAGGAGCACGAGGCCGGCGCGGGCACGCTCGTGGTGGTCCCGCCCGGCACCCCGCACACCTTCGCCAACCCGACCGACCGACCCGCCGTCATGCTCAGCACGTTCACCCCCGACCTGTACGTGCAGTACTTCCGCGACCTCCGGGAGTCGCTCGACGGCGGCCGGCCGCTGACGCCCCAGGCCAACCTCGACGCCATGAGCCGCTACGCGACCGAGCCCGCGACCGAGCCCGCGACCGAACGCGCCTGAACCAGCCGACGGGCCCGCTGACAGGCGGCCCGAGAACGGAAGCCATGACCACCGCCTACTGGGTCCTCGCCGGACCACTCGCCCTCTTCTACCTCTACGCGGGCGCGCTCAAGGCGTTCCGCAGCCCCGACCGGCTCCGCCCGATGATGGCCTGGGTCGACCGCGTCCCCCTGCCCGCCCTCAGGGCCCTGGGGACGGTCGAGGTGCTCGCCGCGGCCGGGCTCGTCCTGCCGCCGCTCACCGGTGTGGCACCCCCGCTGGCCGTGGCCGCGGCCGCGGGCCTGGTGCTCCTCCAGGCCTGTGCGATCGCCGTCCACCTGACCGGCGGGGACCGGCGGATCGCCCTCAACCTGGTGCTCGTCACCACCGCGGCCGTGGCCGTCTGGCCGGCCACCGGCCTCTGACGGCCCTCTGGCAGCCTCTGACGGCCCTCTGACGGCCTTCGACGGCCTCTGATGGCCGGACCGGGAGCCGGGCTGCCGGGCACCCGGGGCACCCGAGCGCCCGGCCGCCCAGACGCTCAGTCGCCGATGAACCGGACGACGTACGCGGGCTCCGCGAGGGCCCGCCGGATCAGGGCGCGGAGTTCGCGGACGAATGCCATCTCCGCCGCGGCGAGCGGGAGCCCGGCCACGCGGTCGAGTTCGGCGAGCGCCAGTTCGCAGAAGTAGTGGTCGAATTCCGTGTCGTCGTACGGATCGACCCGAGCCAATGTCGGCACCGTGTCCCGGCCCGCCGCCGCCAGCACCGCCGCGAGTTCCCCGTCCTCCGGAAGGTGGTCGACGATGTCGGAAACGACGTGCCGCCTCGCCCTCCGCCCGCCCTTCGCCTTCGCCCGGCGCGCCGTGCCGCCGGTCAGCCGGGTGTCCACCAACTGGATCGACAGCCCCATGGTCCTGCGCCTCCTTCGCGAAGCGGCCCGTCGCGGAGTCACGACGGGCCACTCGACCACCGCCCGGGCGGTGCCTTCTCTATTCTCCGACGAGCTGCTCCCACCGCGGTGTCCGGTCGGGCGGCGGGCGGAAGGCCTGCCAGGTCTCCCCGGCGAGGTCGAGCTCCAGCACCCGGTCCCGGAAGATCCACCTCCCGGTGGTCCGGACACGGGCTTCACCCCGGGCGATCGCCAGCACAGCGGCGATCGCCGCTTCGGCGGGCATCTCCTCGAAGACGAATCCTCCGCAGAAGAACCAGTAGTCGGACCAGTCCCCGGCCGGCCGCAGGTCGATGTCCAGCAGGCCGCCGAGGTGAACGGTCACCACCGGACCGTCCTGATCGATCTCGACCGCGATCGGCAGGAAGCCGGGAATCACGCCCCCGGACGATCCGGCGGCCGAAATCCGCTCGGCCAGCTCCTCGAGTTCCATTCCGCCCCCTCGTCGATGTTCCTGATTCCGTCGTCCGCGCGGGGCCGCCATTCGCCCTCCGCGTGACAGCGGGCGCATCGGGGACGCCCCGGCGGACGGCGTCGGGCCGGCGTGAGGGGGACGCCGACCGGCGGCGTCCCCGCACCTCCGCCGGTCAGGCCGCGTACCTGTCGGGCGTGCGAAAGGCGGCACCACCGAAACGGTGGTGCCGCCTTCACCTGTTCAGGAACCGCTACTCGGCGAGCTGGTCGACGAGTTGCCAGGTGAGCCGGGTGCCGGCCGCCTCGAAGCCCTGGCGGAGCTTGTCCAGCGCGGCATGGATCTCCGGCCACGACTGCTCGCCCACGGGGGAGCAGTCCAGGTAGTACGTCGACTTCTCGATGCCGGGCTGCCAGGTGGCATCACCCTCGAGGTCGGACGTCGTGCCGATCTCGATCTCCCAGCCGTCGGCGAACACGATGAACGGGTTGTGGTTGAAGGTGTCCAGGGCGTCAGCCGTGATCTGGGGCACCTGCTCCTCGTCGATCTCGCCGACGATGAGAGCCCGAATGAAGAGCTTCATTTACATCCCTTCGCTTGATCCGTGCGATCTCATCAGCGACCGGCTCGCCGCTTCTTGATTGCGTTCGAGACTCTCGACATGAACCTCGCTTGTTTTGCCGAGCATACCGTGCAGTGCGGGAGCAGGATCGTGGGGAGATTTCCCCCTGCGCGCCGGTTGACGGAAACCGCGGGAATGTGGTCGGGAATGTGGTGACCCTTCGAGGTGAGGTCGGTCTTGCTGCCACACGCATGGCAGCCGTACTTCCGGCCGATCATGTCGATCTTGGCCTTGATCGGGCCGAACGAGCGGGACATTCCCTTGGGCCAGACGACTCCGAAGCGTGCGTACGGCCCCGGCCCTGCCATGCCGGACCGGGACGTCGGGTGGACCCGGACGATCGGGCAGGTGTCGCTGCTGTTGTGGACCAGGACGTCGTCGGACCCGGTGGCCACGAAGTACGTGTGGGCGTTGCCGACGTTCAGGTTGTAGACGAGCTGCTCGTCGAGGTCGCCCTCGTCGTGCACCCAGGTGACCGTGCTGAGCGTGCCGTTCGGCCCCTGCAGCTGGTCGCCGATCCGGACGTCCGCCGCGTTGACCCATCCACGGCCCTCGACGAAGACCGGGTGGTAGGAGGTCGCCCGGATGCCCGGCGAGGCCGGGTCGGTGTCCGTACCGATCTCGACGATGTGCTTCGGGGCGAAGCTCGTGTAGACCGCGAGGACGGGCTGGGCCTTGGTTTCGCCGGTTTCCGGGTCAGCTGCCGCGACGTAGTCGCCGACCTGGATCTCGCTGATCGGCAGATACGTTCCGTCGGCCATCAGGACCGGCGTCTCCGGTTCGAACGAGTTGCAGCCCGTTCGGCGGAAGATCTTCCGTGCGGTGTTGGCGGCCCTCTCCACCCGGGACGCCGCCCGGGTGGACTTCACGGCTGTCGCCGCGGCCTTGACCACGGGGCCGGCGCCGACGGTCGCCGCCACGGCGGTCACCGCCATCTCGGCGGCCTTCGCCCAGTTCCCGGTGGCGGCGTACGACACCGAGGAGACGGCGGCCGCGACGGCACCGATGGGGCCGGGGATGTACGACGCCACCTCCGCCACCTTGGCGACGACCTCCACCGTCTTCTTCAGCCACTTGGGCATGCCCCAGTTGCCGTCGAGGTCGGTGCAGTTGATCGGGTCGCCGGTGCAGTAGTCGTAGGCGCTGGCATTGCCGCCCGGAACCGGGTCGACCTGCAGGAAGCGGCCGAGCGCCGGGCTGTAGAGACGGGCACCCATGAGGATGTCGCCGTCCTGGGCCTCGGCCGAGCGCTGCTTCCCGCCGAGCCAGCCGTAGCGGACGCCCGCCTGGCCGTCCTGCGGGATGCCGAACTCGTCGAAGTCCAGCACCACCGGCTTGGCCAGTGCCGTGTCCGTGGTGATGACCACCGAGCCGAACAGGTTGGTCAGCTGCAGCTGGACGTCACCGGTCCTGCTGGTGGTGGCGACCAGGTCGCCGTCCGGCCCCGAGACGTTGCGGGTCAGGTTGCCCTGAGTGGTGTCCTCGACCGTCCAGCGGACCTCGTCGGAGTCGTCGCCGTAGTGGTTCAGCTTCGACGTGGCGTTGGCCCAGGAGCCGTCCGCCTGCTTCTTGCTGGTGGTGAACGCGGTCAGACGGTGGGCGGCGTCGACGGCCCACTCCTGCTTGGTGTCCCCCTTCTCCTGGGCGGCGACGCGGTCGTTCGCCCAGGAGGTGTTGGTCGCGCCGGTGGCCGTCTTCACCGTCCGCCCGAAGGCGTCGTAGACGAACCCGGCGTCGGTGAGCCGGTCGGCGCTGTCGTAGGTGTGGTTCTCCGCCGTGGCCCCGGCCGTGCTGCACTCGCCGGCCGCCCCGCGCGGGGAGGTCTGCTTGGACAGACGGTTGGAGTGGGCGTCGAAGGCGTACTGGCGGGTGACGCAGCCCGTGGCGACCGTGGTCTGCTCGGCCTTCACCAGCCGGCCGAGCCGGTCGTACTGATAGGAGCGGGTGGCGGTGGAGCTGGTGTCCTTGGCCACCTGGCCCTGGGTGGAGACGTCGCTGGTCTGGGTCCAGACCACGGCGTTGTCGGAGGTGCGGACGTAGCTCCGGCCGGTGGCTTCGCCGACGGCGTTGAAGGTGTCCTTGCGGACGATCCCGCCCGGGTAGGTCTGCTCGACGAGCTGGCCGTCCGGTCCGTACTTGGCGGTGAACTCACCCGCGACGCTGTCGGTCACCGAGGTGACCAGCCCGCGGGGCTCCTTCGCCCGGTCGTAGGCGTAGGCGGTCGACCCGGTCGGGTCGCTCACCTTCACCGGCTTGCCGAACCTGTCGAACTCCGTGGTGGTGGTGCCACCGTCGGCGTCCGTGTAGGAGATCAGTCGGCCGAGCTGGTCCAGGACCCTGGTCAGGGACTTGCCGCCCGCGGTGGTCTTGACGATGTCGCCCGTCGCCGGGTCGTACTCCGTGGTGACCTTCGGGAGCGCGAGTCCCTCGTCGGAGGTGATCTCGGCCGAGGTGATCCGGTCGGCGTTGTCGTAGCCGGTGACGGTCTTCCGCGACTTGCCCGCGTTGTTCTCGGTGATCTCCTCGGGCTCGTTGAAGGCCGAGTAGCGGGTGACCCGCTTCACCGGCAGGGTGGTCGTCATCCGCGAGGCGTCGGCCCCGGTGACGGCGCCGCCCGGCATGGTGACGCAGGGCAGGCCGGCCCACTCGGGTCGGTTGGCGCACGCGGCGTCGTCCGGATTGGCCCCGGCGGTGTAGAACACCGACTTGACCGTCCCGGCGTCGCTGCCGGTCGAGCCGGGCTTGCGCGACTCCAGCGCGTGCCCGAGGGCGTCGTACCGCACCGTCGAGGTGAGCTTGGCCCCCAGGGCGTCGGTGGTCACCGAGGTGGCCGCCCGCAGCGTCCACCCGGAGGTGCCGCCGATGACCGGGTCGAAGCCGTGCTTGGTGACGCGCAGTTCGACATCGTCGGCGTAGCCGTCGATCCGGGCGCCGTCGGTGGAGGTGGTGGCCAGGTGGTAGGCCCGGCCGTCGGGCTTCCCCTCGTCGTAGGTGACGGTGTTGTGGTCGCGCGCCACGACCGAGGTGCCGGCCGCCAGGGTCGGGTTGACCGTCGCCTTGGTGAGGGTGACGGTGTCGAGCCCGGCGTGGAACCGCTCGCCGCCGCTGGCCGCGTTGGTGTCGACGACGGTGACCTTGACCTCGTGGTCGCCGCGCGTCAGCTTCACCGCCGCGCCGGTGGTGTACGGGGCCACCACGGCGTTGGCGCTGTACGTGTCGATCCGCTGGCCGACGTCCTTGCCGTCGATCGCGAACTGGACGACGCCGTGGTCGCTGTTCTTGGTCAGCTGGCCGGAGAGGACGTAGTCGCCCTCCTCGGGAACGGTGACGCGCATCGCGTCGAACGCACCCATGGCCGTACCGCGGACGCCCAGCTGGGCTCCGCCGGACCAGGTGACGCCGCAGCAGTCGTTGTCGGTCTGCACCTTGGTGTTGGTGCCGAGCTGGGGGAGCTTCTCCGCCTCGCCCGTCACCACGGCCGGGTTGGTCTGGCCGTTGACCTGCTCGGCCAGTGAGGCGCGGTAGACCGGGCCGAGCGTGTCGACCACGTCCTGGCCGTCCGCCGAGTAGGCGGTGCGGGAGTCGAGCAGGCGCGCCCGGGACTTGGTGATCTCGGCCTTGCGGGCCTTCTGTTCGTCGTTCAGGTCGGCGGCCGTGAGGTCGGCCGGGATCTGGGGCAGGTTCAGCTCGGCGGCGAGCTTGTCCGTGTCCGGGTGGGTGCCGAGCGCGAGCGAGCGGTTGGTGGCCTCCAGGGCACGGAGGACGTTGCCGTACCGGTCGTACTCCTTGGTGTCGATGTCACCGCCGGGGGTGACGGACGGGGTCGCGGTGTTGACCTCGTTGCCGGAGGCGTTGAGGTAGTGCACGGTGGCCGGCTTGTAGCCGTCCGCACCCGGCTTGGCGGCCGAGGCGGTGTTCGTGCCCGGGTCGTCCTCGGGGCCGAAGACGGCGGTGGCATCGGTGGGCGCGTCGGTCTGTGCCCACGTGGCCACGTCCCCACCGGACAGGTCGTACGGGCCGCCGGCGCCGCGGGTCAGCGGCACGTCGTAGACGACGCTGGTCGCGTTCTCGCCGTTGACCTGGTCCTTGCTGCCCGGCGCGAGGGTGCCGCGGCGGACCTTGAGCAGACGGCCCGGGTCCTGGTCGGCGGCGGCCTTGCCGTAGTCGAAGCTCCACGGCAGCTCGCCGGCGGCGCCGATCCGGGTGACCCGGCCGGCGTCGTCGTAGGCGTACGTGGTCTTCAGCGGGGTGGCCAGTCGCGGGTCCCAGACCTGTGCCAGGCGGCCCTTGTCGTCGTACGCGTAGTGCGCGACCTCGACCGGCTCCTGCCTGGAGGTGGCCGGGTTCCACGACCAGACCTTCACGCCGCGGACCCGGTCCAGGTAGTCACCCGGGTTCGTGGACGTGGCGGTGGTCGCCTTGGCGTAGTCGTACTCCATCACCTCGCAGCCGCGAGGCAGCGGGTCGACCGTGCAGCCGTTGACGTCGTCGACGCCCGGTTCGACGGACGGGATCACGCGCTTGACGAGTGAGCGACCCGCGGAGGTGTCGTACTGGTAGCGGGTGGTCGACGAGGGGTCCGACCCGATCTCGCTGACCAGCTGGTAGATGGTGGAGCCTGCCTGGCGGGCGAAGACGGACTTCGCACCGTCCAGAGCGGTCAGCTCGTACGTGGTGCCAGCGGTCTGGATGTCCCAGACCTGGTTGGGGCCGGCCCAGCAGACCCAGATCGAGGCGCCCTTGTCGGCGTCCAGGCACTGGCCCGAGTGACGGTTCATGACCGTGCCGTCGGTGCGGACCTCCCACTGCTGGTTGTCGCCGCCGTTGCAGCCCCACAGGGTGAGCGGGGTGGCGTTGGCGGTCTGGCCCCAGGGGTTGTCCAGGCAGTAGCCGAGCAGGCGCAGGGTCAGGTCGTCCCCGCGGGTCCACTGCTGGTTCGACGCACCGGTGCAGGCGGCCGGCTGGAGCCGGGCACCGTTCCCGGCGGCGCCGTTCGGGACCTCGAGGCACTGCCCCGTGGTCGACAGGACCACGGCACCGGACTTCGCCGGCACGGCCTTGAGGGACATCGCCTCGGCGCCGGGTTCGGGGAAGAAGCTGCCGTCACTTCCCTTGGCGAAGGTCAGCGAGGACTCGTCGTTCCCCTTGATCTCGACCAGGTCGGACTGCGGGAAGGACAGTGCGCGGAAGTCCGCGTCGGTGCCCGCGTCGGGGCCGCCGGCCCACTGCGGGCCGAACGGGGCGACGATCTCCTTCAGCGACAGGTCGTCGAAGAAGACCTCCTTGCCGCTGCCCGCGGCGTTGCCGTTGTAGAGGCGGAACCAGGCCTCGGTGGCGTCCTTCGGGACCGTCATGTCCAGCGTCAGCTGCTGCCAGCCGTCGGTGAACGAGGCCTTCGGGGACGCGGTCTCGCCGTAGCCGGCCGGGGTGCGGTAGACGCCGACCATGCGCAGGCCGCGGTTGGCCAGCGGGTTGTCCAGGCCGGTCGCGCCGGGGACGTAGATCCAGCCGGTGAGGCGGTAGGTCTTGCCGGGCTGCATGCCCTGGCCGAGCGTGTACTCGGGGCCGAGCGCGGCGAAGGAGTCCCAGCCGGAGCTGGCCGGGACGACCAGCAGGGAGTCGGTCGAGTTGTCGTGACCGCGGGCCGTGGAACGGGCGAGGGTCGCCTGACCGGCGGTGAACCCGGTCAGGTCGGTGCCGACCTGGCGCTGGTTGAGCGTCAGGCGCTCACCCTGGGGCTGCCAGCCGCGGCCGGCGTCACGCGACGAGGCCGCGCGCTTGACCGACATGCCGAACTCGTTGACGTCCGTCACGTCGGTCGAGAAGTCACCGGTCAGCAGGTTGACCGAGCCGGGGCCGATGCCCGCGCCCGCCGCGCCGTCGGCGTTGCGGTCGACGGTGATGGTGTTCCACACGGTGGCGTAGCCGCTGCCGGAGCCGTCCTCGGGGAAGAGGAGGGCGCGGACCTGGACGACGCCGCCGACCTGGCCGAGCGTGTCGAGGACGCTCCAGTTGGCGTGCGGGCCGAGGTCCGCGAGCCGCGGCTTGTCCTCGGAGACCGCGGTGTTGTCAGCCTTGGTCAGGTTGGTGCGGGGGACGGCGTACTCGGTGGCGCCGGGGCCGCGGCGGTACTGGTAGACGACGCGCTTGAACTGGGCCTGCGCGTCCACCGCGAGCTTGACGCGCTTCGCGGACTGGGTGCCGTTGACCGGCGAGCTCATGCCCGCCTGGCCGACCTGGAAGGTGTACGTCGCGGGCGGGGAGAGGTTGCCCGCACGGTCCTTGGACTGCACGCTGAGCACGCGCCGGCCCTCGGTGGTCGGCGTGATCGACGTGGTCAGCGCGCCGGTGGCGGTGACCGTTACCGGCGTGCCGCCGTCCAGGGTGTAGACGTAGGCCGCGGTGTCGTCGGTGCCCGGGGCGGGCGAGAAGGTGAACGAACCGGCCTGGTTGGCGGTGCCGTGCCACAGCCCGTCGGCCGGGTAGTCCGCCGAGCTGACGAACGGGGTGCCGGGCTTGACGGTGTCCGCCACGACGTTGGTGCCGACCCAGCCGGAGCGGGACTTGCCGTCGTCGAGCATGGCCCAGATCGAGTACTGCACGCCCTCGTCCAGCTTGGCGATGCCGTAGTCGGAGGGGCGGACGGTCGCGATGGCGCCGTTCGGGGTGTCCTTGGCGATGCTGCCGATGAACGTGCCGCCGCGCCACAGGTCGAGGTAGATCTTCAGCGGGTCGCCGTCGGGGTCGGCCGCCTGCACCTGGAAGCGCGGGTTGGCGTCCGAGGTGTAGCGCGGGTTGCCCTGCTGGGACGGCTGCACCTCGACGGTCGCGGGCGTGGCCGGGACGGTGTTGTAGGTGACCGAGACGAACGGCGGGGCGCCGCCCTCCGCGGAGCTGAACCGCTTCCAGGACAGGCTGCTGGACTCGTCGGCGGCCTTCAGCATGAAGCCGTAGCTGGAGTCGTGCTGCGCGAAGTACCGCACCATCTCGGTGACGTCGGCCTTCGCCCACGCGGAGCCGTCGGGGGCGGTGCACTGGTGGGTGTCACCGCCGTCGACGTCCCAGGTGTCGTTGGACGTCGCCCACTTGCGGTCGATGCCGGGCTGGTTGCCCCAGCGGGTGCCGGAGTTGGCGCCGTACGCGTTCCACACCTCCCACTGCTTCGCGGTGCAGGAGGACGAGTGGTAGTTGTAGACGTTGAGCGTGGCGCCCAGGATCTGCTTGCCGTTGAACGAGGCGCCCGGGATGGTCAGGAACGACCGGGCCACGACCTTGCCGTCGTAGCTGCCCAGCTTGAGGTCGGTCGACGACGAGGCGTCGATGTTCTCGTTGGTCTGGACGTAGGTGTCGAAGATCGTGCCGACGTCGACCACCGGGTCGACGGTGACCGGGAACTGCGTCCTCGGGCTCGCCAGGAACGCGGCGTCGGGGGTGAACACCAGCTCGGTGTCGGCGCCCTGACCGCGGACCTGCATGGTGACGGGGCCGCGGTTCAGGTGCTCCTGCGAGGCCGGGTCGACCGCGGCGTCCCACATCACGGGGGCCGGGATCCTGACCGCGGCCTTGCCGGTCGCCTTGTCGAGCAGCTGGATCGAACCGTCCTGCTGCGGGGCGACGTCCAGGCCGGTGGTGTCCAGGGGGAGCGTCAGCGTGCCCGCCTGGGACACGGCGGAGCGGTCCTTGACGATCAGGAACTGCTCGAAGCCGGTCCGGGTGGCCTCCAGCACCAGGTCGACGCCGGGGCGGGCGTCGACGTAGGTCGCCTTGTTGCCGTCCAGCTTCGGCTTGGGCAGCTTGCCCAGCCAGCCGAAGCGGACCTGCTGGTCACCCGTGCCGAACTTCACCAGCTCGCGCTCGGCGGGAGCGGGCGCGGGCGCCGGCTGCGGGTCGGCCGCCGGTGCGGCCGCGCGGGCGGCGCCGCGCGAGGCGCGGGTCGCCTCAGCCGATGCCGATGCCGACGCGGAGGCGGACGGTGACGGCGACGCGGACGGCGTGGCCGAGGGCGTCCCGCTCGGGGCGGCGGTCGCGCCGGGCGTGCCGGTGGTGGCGGTGGCCGTGGGCGCAGCGGTGGTCGGCGCGGCCGAGGTCGGGGCTGCGCCGGGCGTCGCGCTCGGGGCCGCCGAGGGCGCTCCCGTCGGTGCGTTCGGTGCGTTCGGTGCGCCCGGGGTCGCCGCGGCGCCCGGCAGGCTGTCGCCCACCGTCACGCCGGCGTCGCCGCCCTCGAAGACGACTCCGCCGGGGTGCGCCTTCGGTGCGACCTTGCCGTCGGGCGTCTGCACCAGGGTGGTGTCGACAGGCACCCAGGCGTCGCCGACCTTCATCCGGATCGGCCCGGTGGAGCGGTCGGAGGTCAGCGTGCCGTCCGGGTTCGCCCACACCGTGGAGAACTCGGTCCGGGCGCCGGTGACCTCGATGCGGCGCTTCTGCAGCCGGGCCGCGAGCAGGGCCGACGCCTCGTCGGGTGCCTCGGTGCCCGGGACGGCGGGCGGGGCGGGGGGAGTGGGGGCGGCGGAGGCGGGGGCGGCTGTCACCGCGTCCACCACCACACCGGCCTGCACCAGCAGGCCGAGCGTCAGGAGCGCCGATATCGGGCGCATTCGACGCGTGGAGAAGGCCCCGGCCGCGAATGCGGACGAGGCCTGAGAACGTCGTGCCATCAAGTCTCTCTCAAGAGAATTTCGGTCTTTGGAATGGCCTGGTTAAAGCCGAGGTCAATCTTTCACGCTCAGCGGACACTCAGTTACCAATCAGGATGACGATTCCGTAACGGATCACTCACGCTCTGGAATCGATTCCGGGCGGCAGGAATCGACTGTCCGTCAGAAATGCCCGGCCGCATGAAGAAAGGCGAAAGAAGAACGGCGAATGGGAAAGTCCCGCTCAGCCCCGGCCGTGCCGCCGGCTCAGCCCGCGGGTCGGGACGGTGTCCAGGACGAGGGTGCGGGCCTGGTCGGCCGTCATGGGGCGGGCGAAGAGGTAGCCCTGGCCGAAGGGGCAGCCCATGGCGGCGAGGAGGTCGCGCTGGTCGGGGTGCTCGATGCCCTCGGCGATGACCTTGACGCCGAGGGTGTCGGCGATGCGGGCGATGCCCTCGACGAGGGCGTACTGCTGCTGGGAGAGTCCGAGTCCGTCGATGAAGGACTTGTCGATCTTGAGAATGGAGATCGGGAACTCGCGCAGGTAGGAGAGTGACGAGTATCCGGTGCCGAAGTCGTCGATGGCGATGCCGACGCCGAGTTGTCCGAGGGTGGCCATGTCGGCGTGGACGCGGTCGTCGCGGCGCATCAGGACGGATTCGGTGAGTTCGAGGACGAGGGTGTGCGGGTCGATTCCGGAGGTCCGCAGGACGTCGCGGACGACGTCGACGAAACCGGCGTCGCGGAACTGGCGGGCCGACACGTTGACGTTGACCCGCAGCGGGGGCCGGCCGCTGCTGGCCCGGGCGGCGGAGCTGGCGGCGTGCCAGGCGGCGGCCTCCAGGGCGGCGCGTTCCAGGACCCAGGCGCCGAGCGGGACGATCTGGCCGCTCTCCTCGGCGAGGGAGATGAACTCGTCGGGCAGCACCATGCCGCGCCGGTCGTGCGGCCAGCGGACCAGGGCCTCGAAGGCGACCAGGTCGCCGGTGGCGAGGTCGACGATCGGCTGGTAGTACAGCTGGAAGGCCGCCTCGGCGATCGCCGTGTCCAGGTTCTCGTTCAGCTCGTGCCGCTCGACCAGCCCGGCCTGCAGGGCCGCCTGGTAGTGGCACCACTGGCGGCGACCGGCCGCCTTCGCCGAGTAGAGCGCCAGGTCGGCGTGGGTGAGCAGCTCGGCGGCGTCCACGCTGTCCTCGGTGGTCGCCACCCCGATGCTCGCCGTCACCCGGACGGCGCCCGCGCTGAGCTTGAACGGTTCGCCGAACACCGCCAGCACGCCGTCCGCGATCGCGTCGACGTCGCCCGGGCGCAGCGCGTCCTCCACCAGTACGGCGAACTCGTCGCCGCCGAGCCGCGCCGCGGTGTCCGAGGTGCGCAGCGCGGTGGAGATCCGCAGCGAGACGGCGACCAGCAGCTCGTCGCCGACCGCGTGCCCCTGGGTGTCGTTGACCACCTTGAAGTCGTCCAGGTCGATGAAGAGGACGCCGGTGACGGCGCCGCTGCGCTCACCGCGGGAGAGCGCGTGGCCGACCCGGTCCTGGAACAGCACCCGGTTGGCGAGGCCGGTCAGCGAGTCGTGGAAGGCCCGGTGGGTGAGCTCGCGCTCCATCTGGCGCTGCTGGGTCACGTCGCGCAGGGTGAGCACCAGTCCGAGGACGGTCGGGTCGGCGCGCAGGTCGTTGAAGCGGACCTCGACCTCGATCGGGGTGCCGTCCTGCCGCAGCAGCCGCCAGTGTTCACGCGGCTGCTCGCGCGACTCGCGGCCCGCGACGCCGCCGGACGGCGGGTCGGCTGGCCCCCGCATCCGGGCCAGCGCCTTGCCGACGGACCGGCTGTCCTCGGGCGGGACGAGGTCGGTGAACAGCCTGCCGTGCAGTCCGGGGTAGCCGAGCACCCGCTCGGCGGAGGAGGAGGCGTAGCGCACGCCGTCGTCCGCGTCGAGGATCAGGATGACGTCGCTGGCGCTCTGCACCAGGGTGCGGAAGTAGAGCTCGCTGTTGCGGCGGTTGACCTCCTGGCTGAGCATGACGCGCTCCACGGCCAGGGCGGCCTGGGCGGCCAGGATCTCCAGCGAGCTCCAGAGGCTGGTCAGCTCCTGGTCGGTGCCGGTGACGATCAGGGCGCCGATCAGAGGGTCGCCGGAGGGGCGCTCGGCGAGGGTGAGCGGGCAGAGCAGGGCCGAGGGCATCCCGTCGAGACGGGTGGCCAGGTCGGTGCCGATGTCCTCGACGGGCAGTAAGCGGGTCTCCCGGTAGGCGGCGAGCGCCAGCACCTCGTCGGAGTCGGAGGTGGGGCCGAGGTGGTGCTGCGCCGGGCCGCGTTCGGCGTGCCGGACGTGCAGCACCCCGGCCTCGGTCACGGCGAGCAGCGCGACGTGCCCGGCCTCGGCGGGCATCAGGGTGGACGCGGAGGCCTGGACGGCGTCCGCGACCTCCTCCACGGTGACGGCCGCGGTGAGCCGGGCACCCGCCTCGCGCAGCGCCCGTTCGCGTGAGATGGCCTCCCTGCGGGCGACCACGACGACCGCCAGCCTGGCCAGCACGAGCAGGTAGATCAGCGCGGAGAAGGCGCCGATCACGCCCGCGTTGCTGGTGTTGCCGGCCAGCGACTCGATGATCAGGATCGCGGGGGCGACCAGCGAGGCCAGGGTGAGCAGCAGCAGCCGCCCCGGGCTGAGGTCGGGTTGCTGGGTGGGCACCGGTTTGGTGAGCTCGACCATCGAGGGGTGCAGGGCCGCCGCGCCCCAGGCGGTGTAGAAGGCGGCCCAGCCGAGCTCGACGGGGGTGCCGATGTGCCAGGTGCCGTGCAGCTGGATCAGCCCGTAGAGCACGTCGGAGGCCAGGATGCCGAGGGTGCCCACGGTGAGCAGCTGCAGCGAGCGGCTCTTGCCGCCGCGGGGGGTGAGCAGGCGCAGCAGCAGGGCCAGGACGACCA
This sequence comes from Kitasatospora sp. NPDC004745, assembly GCF_042873275.1. Lineage (NCBI taxonomy): Bacteria > Bacillati > Actinomycetota > Actinomycetes > Kitasatosporales > Streptomycetaceae > Kitasatospora > Kitasatospora sp. NPDC004745. Next base: position 159,212 of record NZ_JBIALK010000001.1, read on the forward strand.
CGTCGCCGAGCGGGTAGGCGATCGAGACGGCCTTCTGGATCCAGGTGAGGTCCTGGTTCCGGGCGTACGGGAGGATCAGGTAGATCCAGGAGAGCAGCGCCAGGCCCATGGTGAGGATCAGTGCGTCGAGCAGCCCGGCGCGGTCCTGATGGGCCGTCCGCCACCGGATGAAGCCGAGCACGCCGAACGCGTACAGCACGAACTCGGCCAGGTAGAAGACGTCCGCCACGGACGGGAAGGGGTTGTCCAGGTGCAGGATGTTCAGCTGGATCGCCTGCACCACCTCGCCCGCCGTGAAGCTCAGGTTGGCGAGTGCGAGCAGGTACCAGGGCATCGCGTGCGCGGGGCGGTTGAGGCGGACGCCGACGACCATGGCGGCGACGCCGCCGAGGCCGATGCCCGTCCACCAGATGATCCGCTGCGAGGGGTTGGCGTAGTAGATGCCGGTGAACAGCACCATCCACACCAGGTAGACGGCCATCAGGCGTTGGCGCCGACGAGTCAACGGGGCTACCTCCTCCGCGACATCACCCGGCCGTTCCGGCGGGCTAGTTCGGGCGAGGGCGGGGTGTTCGGCGGTCGGGTCGGCTCGCCCCGGTCCGGTTCGGCGCAGGGGCCGATCCGCCCGGCCGGACCCCGACCGGACGTTCCTCCTGTGCCGTGAGTGCGTATAGTCGGAAATGTCGCACCTCCCAGCATTCTGCCGCCACACCACGAGGTCAAGCCGGTGGACGAAGCAGTCGACAGCGCACAGGGCGCAGTAACCGATGTGAACGCCGGACGTCACGCCGTGGTTCGCAACGACAACGGTCAGTACGCGATCTGGCCCGGCGACTTAACCGTCCCGGGCGGCTGGTACCTGATCCACGGGCCGTCCACCCGCGAGGACTGCCGGGCCTACGTGGAGCGCGAGTGGCGCCCGCCCTCCCTGGGCTTCCCGGGCGACCCCCGGCACGGCCGGTCACCCGCGGGCTTCGCCGACACCGTGCACGGCCTGTTCCGCACCCGCGCCGCCCACGACCCCGAAGCCGCCGCCGTGATCGACGACGGCGTCACGCTGAGCTACCGGGAGCTCGACCGGCGCAGCGACCGCCTGGCCGACGCCCTGCGGGCCGCCGGCGCCGGCCCGGACCACGTCGTGCCGGTCTGCCTCGAACGCGGCGCGGCCCTCGTCGTCGCCTGGCTCGGGGTGCTCAAGGCCGGCGGGGCCTTCCTGCCGCTCGACCCGGCCTACCCGGTGCGGCGCATCGACCAGCTCGTCGAGGACTGCGGAGCCCAGGTCGCCGTCACGGACGGCAGGGCGCTCCCGGGCGTACGGAACCTGCGCCCCGACGCCGGCCCGCCGGATCCCGTGGCACCTGCCGGGACACCGGACTCCAGGCCCGACGACCTCGCCTACCTGATCTACACCTCCGGCACCACCGGCGTCCCCAAGGGCGTCGCGGTCACCCACCGCTCCCTGGTCTTCACCCTCGACCGGGTCGTGCGCGCCTACGGCCTGGCCCCCGGCGACCGCGTCCTGCAGCTCGCCGCGCTCGGCTTCGACACCTCCCTCGAGCAGGTCTTCGCCACGCTGCTGGCCGGGGCCACCCTGGTCCTCGGCGGCGGCCGGACCTGGGCGCCCACCGAGCTCGTCCACCGGATGGACGGCGTCGGCCTGACCGTCGCCGACCTCACCCCCGCGTACTGGCACCACGTGCTCGCACTGCTCCCGCCCGCCGTGCCACCCGCACCGGCCCCGGACCCGCCGGACGGGGCCGGCGGAACGCCGCCCGGCGCGACGCGCCCCGCCCCCACGGGCGCCACCCCCGACACCGCCGGTTCCGACACCGCCGGTTCCGACACCGCCGGTTCCGACACCGCCCGCCCGGCCGGCGGCACCATCGGCGGCACCACGCCGCCGGGGCCCGGTCGTGACGGACTGCGGCTGGTCGTCGTCGGCGGCGACGTCGTGCACGCCGACGACTGCCGGGCCTGCCTGGAGCGGCTGCCCGGCGTGCGCCTGGTGAACGCCTACGGGGTCACCGAGGCCGCCATCACCTCCGCCCTGTGCGAGATCACCCCGGACCTCCTGGCGACCGCCGGTGCGGCCGGGGCGGCCGCGCCCATGCCGATCGGCCGCCCGCTGCCCGGCGTGCGGGTGCACGTCCTGGACGCCCGGCTGCGGCCCGTCCGGCCCGGCGAGAAGGGCGAGATCCACCTCGGCGGCCCCGGTCTGGCCCGCGGCTACTGGCGCGCGCCCGTGCTCACCGCCGAGTCCTTCCTGCCCGACCCGTACGCGCCCGTCCCCGGCGAGCGGATGTACCGCACCGGCGACGCCGGCCGCTGGCGGTCCGACGGGCAGCTGGAGATCCTCGGCCGCCTCGACGACCAGGTCAAGGTGCGCGGCAACCGGGTCGACCCGGCCGAGATCGAGGCCGCCCTCGCCGCCCACCCCGACGTCCGGCAGGCCCGGGTCGCCGCCGACAGCGGCGCCCCCGACGGCAGCCGCGCGCTCACCGCGTACTACACGCTCGCCGACCGCGCCTCCACCGGCGCCCGCGCCCGGCGCGACCGGATCCGGGCCTACCTGGCCGAGCGGCTGCCCGAGTACATGGTCCCGGCCGAGTTCGTCCTGCTGGACAGCATGCCGCTCACCGCCGCCGGCAAGATCGACCGCCGCCTGCTGCCGCGCTCCGAACCCAAGGTGCACCGGCGTGACGGCGAACGGCGCACCCCCGCGCGCACCCAGGACCGCGTCGGGTCGGCCCCCGGCGCCGGAGCGGTCGAGGCCGCCATCGGGCACCTGTGGACCGAGCTGCTGGGCGTCGAGGACGTCGGCCCCGCCGACGACTTCTTCGCCCTCGGCGGCAACTCGCTGCTCGCCATGGAGATGCTCGCCCGCGCCCGGATCATGCTCGGCATCGACGTCACCCGGATCCGCGCACTCACCCGCGCCCTGCTGCGCGACGCCACCCTGCGCGCCTTCGCCACCGCCGTGCAGGCCGCCCGCGCCGACGGCTCCGGCACCCGGGAGGCCGCCCTGGACTGGGCCGCCGAGGCCCAACTCCCTTACCCGGTAAAGCAGTCCTGGAGCCCCGCGCCCTGCCGGGCCGATCCGGCCGAGATCCTGCTCACCGGTGCCACCGGGTTCTGCGGCGCCCACCTGCTGCACGCCCTGCTCGCCACCACCCGGGCCCGGATCCACTGCCTGGTCCGCGCCCCCGACGAGGAGCACGGGCTGGAACGCCTGCGCGCCTCCCAGCAGCGCTTCCTGCGGCACGACCTCGCCGACACCCGCGTGCTGCCGCTGGTCGGCGACCTCGCCGAACCCCGGCTCGGCCTCACGGAGCGCCAGTTCGCCTGGCTGGCCGGCAACGTGGACGCCATCCACCACCTCGGCGGACAGGTCAACTTCATCTACCCGTACCACCAGCTGCACGCACCCAACGTGGGCGGCACCCGCGAGATCGTCCGCCTCGCCGGGCACAGCCGGGGCATCCCCGTGCACTACCTGTCCACCCTCGCCGTCCTGGCCGGCTTCGGCGCGGCCGGCGTCGACGAGGTCACCGAGCGGACCCCGCTCGCCCACGCCGACAAACTCGGCGTCGGCTACGTCGAGAGCAAGTGGGTCTCCGAGCAGCTGCTGCACAACGCGGCCGCCGCCGGGCTGCCCGTCACCGTGCTGCGCACCAACGACGTCACCGGGGACCTCGCCAGCGGCGTCATGAACACCGGCACCGAGATCTGCGCGCTCATCAAGTACCTCGCCGACAGCGGCACCTGCCCCGACGTGCGGCTGCTGCTCGACTTCGTCCCGGCCGACCGGTTCGGCCAGGCCGTCGCCCACATCGCCGCCCACGCCCCCGCCAACGGCGAGGTCTACCACCTCACCTCGCCGCGCCCGGCCGTCCTCGCCGACCTCGCCGACCGGCTCCGGGCCCGCGGCCACCCGATCGCCGAACTCCCGTACGGCGAGTGGGTACAGGGTCTGGTGCGGTTCGCCGCCGGCCACCCGACCCACCCCATCACCCCGTTCGTCCCGCTCTTCGTCGACCGCAGCCCGGGGACGGACCTGTCGATCAGCGAGATGTACTTCCGCCCGACCTTCCCGCTGTTCGACCGGGCCAACACCGACGAGGCGCTCACCGGCAGCGGCATCGAGCTGCCCGCGGTGGACGCCGACCTGCTCGACCTCTACCTGCGGCAACTGGCGGCGGAGGGCTTCCTCGCCGCACCGGCCGGAGCGCTGCGCGGATGAACGCCTTCGCCGGACTGGACGTGCGCACCGCGCCCGCGGACGGGCCGGTGGCCTTCGGTGCGGGCCTCGGCGCGGCGGAGCTGCTGGCGGCCTACCGGTGCGGGCTGTTCCCGATGCCCGCGGCCGACGAGTTCGCCGCCGCGTACAACGAGGCGCGCTTCCAGGATGCCGTGGAGAAGGGCGAGTTGGCGCTGCTGACCGCCCCCGGCGGTCCCTCCGGAGGCCCGGACGCGGACCCGTACGCGCTCGCCTGGTGGTCACCCGACCCCCGCCCCGTGCTGCCCCCCGACGGCGTGCGGATCGGCCGCCGGCTCGCCCGGCGGCTCCGGAACGGGCTGCCGTGGTGGACCAGCGCCGACCGGTCCTTCGGCGAGGTGCTGGAGCGCTGCGCCGAGCGGCGTCAACCCGTCTGGCTCACCGACGAGTTGAAGAAGGGGCTGGAGGAGCTGCACGCGCTCGGGGCGGCGCACAGCGGAGAGGTGTGGGAGGGCGACGAGCTGATCGGCGGGGTCTTCGGCGTCGCCACCGGGCCCGTCCTCAGCCTCGACTCGATGTTCCACCTCCGCCCCGACGCCGCCCGGGTGGCCGTCGCCGACCTGGGCGTGCGGTTCGGCGCGGCCGGCGGGCGGCTGCTCGACGCCCAGTGGGACGGCCCGCACATCCGCAGCCTCGGGGCCGTCCTGATGCCGCGCGAGCGGTACCTGGCCGAGCTGGCCGCCGGTGTCGAGCCGGGGCCGCTGGCCTGCGGGCCGAAGCCGGCGGCCCGGCTGGCCTGACCCGCCCGCCCGGCTGCCTGCCCGGCCTGCCTGCGCGGGCCCTGCTCCGGGCGCCTCGGCGCGTTCACCCCGGTGCGTTCACCTCGGCGACGCCCGCCGTTTGGCCTGTCTTCGACAAACTTATTCCTCGTCAGTAACATAGCGCCGCGTGTTCAAGCGCTCCATAGGCAGGGCCACCGGCCCCGCCGTCCTCACCCTCATCCTCGCCGGGGTCGCCGCCTGCGGACCCACCACCCCGGGCACCCAACCAGCCGCCGCCGGCGCCGCCGCACCGGCCGCCACCGGCACCGCAGCCGCCGCACCGGCCGCCGCCGCGGGCACCCCGGCCGCCGCCCAGGCCGCCGGCGCCCCCCGGGCCAAGGCCGGCACCCCGACCGCCACACCCACCAGCGCCAAGCCCACCGCGGCCGCCGCCGCACCCGTCGCCGCCGCGCCGGCCGGCGACAAGCAGGCCGCCATCGCGGCCCCGGCCAAGGACGGCGGCGCGGCCACCCCGGCCGACCGCAACCTCCAGCTCACCGCGTACGACCCGGCGAGCGGCACCGCCGTCCTCTCCGCGCCGGCCGCGACGACCGCGCCGACGACCGCGCCCTCCACCCCGGCCACCCCGTCGGGCACCCCCACCGCGGCCCCCGCCGTCCAGCCCGGGCAGCTGATCGCCAGCCCGCCCACCGCCGCCGCCCCCCAGGGCGCGCTGGTCGCCGTCACCGCCGTCCACCCCGGCGCCGGCACCACCCTCAACCTCGCCACCCGCCCCGCCACCCTCGCCGAACTCCTCGGCGGCACCGAGGCCGACGGCAAGGTGCCGGTCGACCCGCACGGCATCACCGTCACCCCGCTGGTCAAGGACCTCAAGGCCACCGTCGGCGCAGACCCGTCCGGCGTCAAGGCCGACGCCTCCGGCACCCTGGAGGTCGACGTCAAGGCGCCCATGCCGCTGCCCGGCGGCGCCAGCGTCGACGCCAGCGGCTCCCTCCAGCTCCACCCCGCCGTCCACTTCGCCTACCACGGCGCGGCCGCCGGCAGCCCCCGCACCGCCTCCATCGGCTTCGACCTCGGCGCCCAGGCCCACTGGAAGGTCACCGGCGACCTCGCCCGCGACACCGGCGCGGCGCCCGTCCGGCTGCCCTTCGCCAAGCTCCAGGCCAGCCCCGTGCTGACCGTCGCCGGGCTGCCCGTCGTGGTCAACCTCGGCCTCACCTGCTACCTGGAGATCAGCGCCGACGGCCAGGTCCACCTGGAGGCCGAGCAGGAGGCCACCGGCACCTGGGCCGTGCGCGCCGACTACACCGGCGGCAAGGGCTGGGCCCCGACCACCAGCGCCGACACCAAGGTGTCCCCGGTCCGGGTGCGCCTCACCGGCAAGGCCGGCGTCCGCGCCGCCCTCGGCGCCGAGGTCAGCATCGGCCTCTACGACACCGTCGGCGTCGAGACGACCGTCGCCCCCTACCTGAGGGCCCAGGCCGAAGGCTCCCTGAGCGCCGACTCCTCCGGCAACCCGCCGCAGGCCCAGGGCAGTTGGTCCCTGGTCGGCGGCGTCGACCTGAACGGCTCGCTGACCGCCCACCTCAAGGTCTTCGGCACCCCGGTCATCGAGGGCAAGCTCCCGCTGCCCCCGTTCCACCGCGAATGGCCCCTGCTCGCCGGCTCCGCGGTCCTGCCGTCCACGAAGCCCACCAGCAGCTGAGCCTCCCCCGAGAGCGATCCCAGGAGTGGGAAGTCGGCGGGTCCGACTTCCCACTCCTGCGTTTCTCGCCCGAGCGAGCGGGTTCCTCCGGACCGAGGGCGCCGGCACCCCGTCCGGCCGACGGCTCCCCGCCGGCGCCGGTCAGATCCAGTTCCGGTTCCGGGCCGCCAGCGCGGCCTGGAACCGGTTGGGGGCGCCGAGGCGTCGCATCAGTGCCGCGACGTGGCTGCGGTACGTCCGCACCGACATGTCCAGGGTGCGGGCGCCGGCCTCGTCCTTGTCGGCGCGGGCCATGGTCCGCAGCACCTCCCGCTCGATCGCGCTCGGGAGCTCCTCCCCGACGCCGCAGGCCTGTGACCAGCGGCGCTCGAAAAGAGCCAGCAGGTGGGCGACCACTCCCGGTTGGCGGATGACCAGGGCGCCCCGGGTGATGTCCTGCGGGTCGGTGGCGACGAGGGCGGTTCGGCGGTCGAAGACCACCATCCGTTCGAGCGGGTCGGGCGTACCGCGTACCTGGGCGCCCTGTTCGGCCAGTTCGGTGGCGAAGCGGCTGACCCTGCGGCACTCGAGGGCGTTGCTGTGCAGGATGGTCCGCATCCGCAGGCCGCGCCGTAGGTACTTGAGGTCGGAGGCCCGGACGGCGTCGAGAGCGGCGGAGATGATCGGCCCCGGGTGGGTGGTCAGACGCTCCTCGCGGACGAAGAACGACAACTCGTCGACGCACTCGACCACCTGGTCGATGCCCTCGACGTACTGGAGGTCGCCCGCCGGATCCTGCCGCCCCGCCCGCAGGTCCTCCAGCAGGCCGTCCACCAGGTGGCGGGCAGAGAGGACCCGTCGGATCTCGTCCTGGAGTCCGTCGAGCCGGCACCGGGCCAGCCGTTCGACGGCGGTTCTCGGGTCGACGGCGTCGAACGCGGGATCGTGCGGGGGCCGACCGTGCGCGGTGGTCGCCAGACCGATTTCACGGAGCCCGGTGACGGCCGCCCGGGCGTCGTCGAGACCGAGTCCGCAGCCGAGGGCGATCGCGGTGATGCCGATGCGGGGGGAGCGCAGGAGCAGCCGGTAGACCGACTCCTCCCGGGTGCTCACGCCCAGTACTGCCAGTGTGTTGCCTTCCACGCGGGTGCCCTCGGGGTGTCGAAGCGGAGGTGGCGGTCCGGATCGGGCCGCCGCAGGACAGTGATCGTCCAACAGCGGCCGGGGGCTCCCCAGGGACCTGCGCCCCGACCGGTCGGGACCAACGTCCCGGGGCTCGCAGGAAGTTGCAGCCCGGTGGTGCAGGCAGTGCCACCGGAAGCGGGCGCTCGGCGGATCCGGACGCCGGTAGGTTTGTTCGTGTCCGGATGGACAAGCCCGCGGCTGCTCGGCGCAGTTGCGGGTCGAGGGGGGCGGGTCGCCGGGGCGTCGAGGGGGGCCCCGGCGACCCGGCGTTTCGATCCCGCCCTCCGGGGTGGAAGCCGGGGCGGTGGGTCATAGGTCTGATCTATGGGGCGACAGGGCGGACCCCCCTACCCGGGCAGCGCCGTGCCGCGAAGGGTGAGGCGGAGAGAACCGCCGATCCGGTCGAAAACACGATGGCCGAGGCCTGAGGCTCAAGCAGGAAGGACCAGCAGTGACGTGGAAATGCGCACTCCGCGCGGCGGCTGCCGCGCTCGCGACCGGAGTGCTGACGGTCGGCGGAACCGCGCCGACGGAGGCTGCCGCGGCGGACGGTGGTGCCGGGGGGACGGTCATCACGGCGGCCGAGGTCGTGGGACTCGGCGACTACATCCGGTTGGGCGAAGCGAAGGACGACGGGCGGATCGGGGGCCTGGTCAAGGTGACGACCGCCGACGGCGGCACGTTGTTCGTCTACTGCCTCGACGCCCGGACCGAACTGAACCCGGGTTCGGTCTACCGTGAGGGCGGTCGGTCCGACGTACCGACACTCCGGGCCAACCCCGATGCGGGGAAGGTCAACTGGATCCTGCAGCACGGGTACCCGGCGGTGTCCGAGGGCGAGCTGGGCGAGCTGGTGGGCGGCGAGATCTCCCCGCAGCGCGCGGCCGGGGCGACCCAGGCCGCGATCTGGCGCATCACCAACCACGTCACGGGCGTCCCGTGGGATCCGGTCGGAGCCAGGCTCGCCGACTACCTGGCGACGCATGCCGTCGACGCCCCTGAGTCGGCCGCTCCGCTCTCCCTCACCCCCGGCGCGGTGTCCGGGAGTGCCGGGTCGGTGCTCGGTCCGATCGGGATCACCTCCGCGGGGGATCCGGTGGACGTCTCGCTGGACCCGGCGGCGGTCGCGGCGGGCGTGGTGCTGACCGATCGGGCGGGGAAGGCCGTGTCCGACGGGGGAGGCCGGCTGAGTCCACCCGCCATGAGCGGGGACTCGGTCTTCGTGAAGGCTCCGGCGGGCGCCGAAGCCGGTAGCGCGACCATCAGGGCGACTGCGTCGGTCCCGGCGCCGGTGGGTCGGGCGCTGGTGAGCCCGGACAGTCAGGACCTGCTTCTGGCGAGTGGTGCCGACAAGGTCGTCACCGGCACCACCTTGGCGGTGAGTTGGACCTCGGCCACCTCCCCGCCGTCGCCCACCGCCACCCCGAGCGATTCGGCGAGCCCGAGTGCCGGCCCGACCGCGGGTCCGACGCCGAGTACGGGCCCGGGCGTGACGCCGACCGCGGGTCCGACGCCGAGTACGGGCCCGACCGCGGGTCCGACGCCGAGTACGGGCCCGGGCGTGACGCCGAGTACGGGCCCGGGCGTGACGCCGGGTGTGAGCCCGAGCCCGACGCCGACTACGGGCCCGAGCGTGACGCCGGGTGTGAGCCCGGGCACGGCTCCGGGCGCGGGGCCCTCCGGGACCCCGGGGGGCGTGCTCCCCTCCACCGGCGCCAGCGGCGGCATCGTGGTGGCCGCCGGTGCCGGCATCGGGCTGCTGCTGGCGGGCGGTCTCGTGGTCGTGGTCCACGAGCGTCGCCGACGCCGCCGCAACGGTGTCTGAGTGCGTTCGCCACGGAGCGGGACGTCGCCCGGTTCGACTTCCCACTCCGTGGCGAACGCCCGACCGGACCCGGACTCCCCTACTCTGGCGGCATGCTGTCCGTGGTGGTGGCCCCCTGGGCGGGGGCGGAGCCGGTGTTCGTGCGTGCGCCGGACGAACTGCACGACGCCGCCAGCACGATGAAGGTGGCGGTGCTGGCGGCGCTCGCCCGGAGTGGGGTGGACCTCGACGCCGAGGTGTCGGTGGTGAACCGCTTCCGGTCCGTCGTCGGCGGGGAGTTCGGCAACGATCCGGACTGGGACAGCGATCCGCTGCCCTGGGAGCTGCTGGGCACCCACGTGCCGCTGCGGCTGCTCGCCGAACGGATGATCACGCACTCCTCCAACCTGGCCACCAACCTGTGCCTGGCGCGGGTCGACCGGGCGGCGGTCGCACAGGTGTGGCGCCGGGCCGGCGCGAGCCGCAGTGCGAGCCCGCGCGGCATCGAGGACTACGCGGCGCGCGACGCCGGGGTGCACAACCTGGTCAGCGCCCGTGACCTCGTGCGGCTCCTCCACTCGCTCGCCGGCGAGCCGGCGCTGCTGGAGCTGCTGGAGCGCAACTCCTTCCGGGTGGACTTGGCGGCGGGGCTGCCGCCCGGGACCCGGATCGCGTTCAAGAACGGGTGGATCCCGGGTGCCCGGCACTGCGTGGGCCTGGTGCACCCGCCGGACTGCCCGCCGTACCTGATCGCGGTCTGCTACTCCGGCCCGCTCGCCGACGGCAGCGACCGCGCCGATCCGGCGGCCCGGCTGCTGGCCCGGGTCTCGGCGGCGGTGTGGGCGCGCCGGCACGGGATCGGCGGCGCGCCGCCCGCGGGGCCGGTGGCACGAGGCCGGTGACGCGCCGCCGGCCCGGGCGGGCCGGCGGCGTGCGGGTGTGCGGCGGCCGCCGTCAGTACGGCTTGACGAGCACGTGGGCGGCGCCCGGGATGCCGATCTTCAGGAGCTCGTCCTCCTCCGCGGTGGTCGGCGTGCCGGTCTCCTGCTTGAGGACGGCGCGGGACAGCGACTGGACCCAGAGGGCGCGCGGGCGGCGGCGCTCCTCCCAGGCGGCGAGGGCGGCCGGGACGTCGTCGGCCGCGTCGAGGCTCTCGGCGAGGACGAGGGCGTCCTCGACGGCCATCGCGGCGCCCTGGGCGAGGTGCGGGGTGGAGGCGTGGGCGGCGTCGCCGGCCAGGGCGATGCGGCCGACGTGCCAGGGCTCCTCGACGGTGACCTGGGAGATCCGGGTGTAGACCACGGCGGCCGGGTCGGTGACCTGGGCGAGGGCCTCGGCGACGGGGCCGCCGAAGCCGTCCAGCCGCTCGTGGAGCTGCTCGTGGGCGCGCTCCCGGTCGGGGCGGAAGTCCTCGGCCTCGGCGAACACCGAGCCCAGGTACATCAGTTCCGTGCTGATCGGGGTGAGCAGCGCCTTGGCGCTGAGGTTCCCGGCGGACATCACCACGCCCTGCACCTCGGGCGAACGCGGCAGGGTGACGCGCCAGTTGGCGAAGCCGGTGTACTCGGGGGCGTAGGCGTCGCCGTACAGGTGCCTGCGCAGCGGGGAGCCGATGCCGTCGAAGCCGACGACGAGGTCGTAGCGGTCGTGGTGGCCGTCGGTGAGGGTGGCGTCGACCCCGTTGCCGTCGTCGGTGAGCTCCGCGATCGTCGTCCCGAAGCGGACGGTGGCGCCCGCCGCGGCGGCGGCGGTGGCGAGCACCCGGGCGAGCGCGGGGCGGGGGATGCCGTTGTTGGCGGGGGCGCCGTCCATCCGCGGCTGCGGGATCCTGGCGAGGGTGGCGCCGGCCGGGTCGCAGATGGTCAGCACCTCCCACTCGAAACCGGCGGCGAGGCAGTCGTCGAGGACGCCGATCGCGCGCATCACGTGCAGCGCGTTGGAGGGCTGGATGATGCCGACGCCGAGCGCCTCCGGGCGGTCGCGCAGTTCGGCGACGTCGACCCGGTGGCCGCGCCGGGCGAGGGCGGTGGCGAGCGTGAGTCCGCCGATGCCGCCGCCGTGGACGAGGACGCGCAGGGGTGGGGTCATGAGGTGGCTCCAGGGGGTGGCGGGTCAGCCGACGGGGGCGGCGGCGAGGTCCATCAGGTGGTCGACCAGGGCGAGCAGCAGGTCACGGCCGAAGGCGCGTTCCCGGACGTCGCCGAGCAGCATCGGGACCTGCGGGTCGAGGTCGAGGGCGGCCCGGATCTCGTCCGGGGTCCGGGTGTTGTGGCTGTGGAAGCAGTTGATGGCGACGACGAAGGGGATGCCGCGGCTCTCGAAGAAGTCGATGGAGGCGAAGCTGGTGTCGAGCCGCCTGGTGTCGGCGATGACGATGCCGCCGAGGGCGCCGTTGACCAGGTCGTTCCACATGAACCAGAACCGCTCCTGCCCGGGGGTGCCGAACAGGTAGACGACGAGGTCGGGGTTGACGGTGATCCGGCCGAAGTCCAGGGCGACGGTGGTGGTGTCCTTCTGGTCGACGCCGGACAGGTCGTCGACGCCGACGCTGGCCCGGGTCAGGTACTCCTCGGTGCGCAGCGGGGTGACCTCGCTGACCGAGCCGACCAGGGTGGTCTTGCCGACGCCGAATCCGCCGGCGATGAGGATCTTGACGGCGGCCGGCGCGTCGACGGCACTGCTGGAGTGGGGTGTCGCCATGGTTCAGAGTCTCCGGAGTCCTTCGCGAACGGCCGTGAGCAGGCCGAGGTCCACGCCCCCGGCGGCGCGGGCCACCGAGAGCGGCGCCCGGGCCCGCAGCAGGCCCTGGGCGACCAGGTCGCCCAGCAGGATCTTGGTGACCGAGACCGGGAGGTCCAGGCCGGCCGCCACCTCGGCGACCGCCGCCGGGCGCCGGCAGCGGTCGAGGATCGTCCGGTGCTCGGGCTGGAGGCCGCGGGCACCGGCGCGGCTGCCCCGCGCCAGGGCCCGGGCGGCCTCCTCCTCGACGGTGGTGAGCACGGTGATCAGGGTGAGGTCGTCGCGTTCGGGGGCGGTGCGGCCGCGGGTGATGGTGTAGGGGCGCACCATGACGCCCGACTCGTCCTCCGCGTCCTCGCCGGGCAGCTCGCTCCAGTGCGGTGCCCGGCCGTGCGCCGGCTCGCCGGCCCCGTGCGGTCCCACCGGCGTCAGCCCCGGTTCCGGGCCGCGAAGGCGTCGAAGGCGGCCGGGGCGCCGGGGCCGGCCGGGGCACCGGGGGCGGCGTCCTGACGCACCGGGGTGCTGAGCTTCTTGCCGACCTGCTGCACCAGGGTGTGCATGGCCACGGACATCACCTCGGCGTCCACCTCCTGCGAGGCGACCACGGCCAGGTGGGTGCCCTGGGCGGCGGCGATGATGAACAGCCAGCACTCGGCGAGCTCCACGATCACCTGGTGGACGGGCCCGCCGTCGAAGAGCTGGCCGACGCCGCGGGCGAGGCTCTGCTGCCCGGTGGCGACGGCGGCCAGGCGCTCGGCGTCGGCCCGTTCGATGCTGCGGGAGTGGCTGACGACGAGGCCGTCGTCGGAGAGCAGGACGGCGTTCCTGGTCCCGGGCACCGAGTCGACGAGTCCGTCCAGCAGCCAGTCCAGGTCCTGGTGGGTGGCGATCGTGCGGTTCATGACTGGTCATCCGTTCGTGTCGTTCGGGGGTCCGCGGCCGGCAGGGCCCAGGGGGAGGGGCCGGGCGCGGGCGTCGGGGGGCCGGCGGGGTCGGTGGGGGGAGCCGGCGGGGTCGCGGCCCGGGGCAGCGGGTGCTCGCCGCCGTCCTGGGCGCGGGCGGCGCGGGACTGGCGCTGGAAGGCGCCGATCGTCGCACCGGAGCGCCGGACGGGGCGCTGGAACGGGCCCCCGGCGGGGCCGCCGGCCGCTCCGGTGTCCGGTCCGGAGGCCTCGGGGCGGGGCCCGCCGGCCGGGTCGACCCACTCCTGCCGGGGCGGCGGCGGGACGCGCAGCTCGGCGGCCAGACTGGCCTGCCGCACCCGCTGCGGCAGCGGGGCCTGCCCGCCCTCGGCTGGCGAGAGCGGCACCGCGGAGGGGTACTCGCGGCGCCGGCGCTCGGCCAGCCGGTAGTGGTCGGCCGGGCGGTACTGCTCGTCGGCGTAGGGAGCCTCGGCGGCGGTGACCCGGGCGTAGGCGATGTCCGGGTAGGCGGGGGCGTCGTGCGAGGGGGCCCGCCCGGTGGGGGCCTCGGCGGCGGGGGAGCCGTGCTGGACGGGCCGTTCCGCCGACTGCCCGGACGGCCCGAACAGCGGTGCGTCCGCGGCCTCGTCCGGCTGCCCGGCGGACGCGACGGGGAACGGCAGCGGCTCGGCGGCGGGGAGGTCCTCGGGCCGCAGGTACTCGACGTGCCCGAGCGGGTCGGCCGGGGCGTGGTGCGAGACCCCGGAGACCCGGGCGGCCGACGGGTCCTCCTCGAGGTCCGCGGCGTCGTGGGCGGGCCCGGCGGGGGCGTCCGGGACGGCCGGGGCGTCCGCGGCCTCCGGCGGGTGTCCGGGCCGTTCGCCGAACCGCGCCCGGGTCCGCTCGCCGTACTGGGCCCGGCCGAACGCCTGGGCGTGCTCGCCGTCCGCGGCCCGGCCGAGCGGCTGGGCTTGCGGCTGGGCCTGCGCCTCGCCGAACGGCTGTGCCTGGCCGAACGGCCGCGGCTGCGGGCCGTCCTGGGCCAGACCGAAGGGGTCCACCTGCCCGAAGGCGTCCACCGGCCCGGGGGCGTCGGTGCCCCCGAAGGCGTCGACGGGGGCGACCGGCGGCCCGGTCGGGGCCGGCTCCGGCGCCTCGTCGGAGGCCGTCAGCAGGGCCTTGCGCGAGCGCCGCACCAGCGGGATCGGCTCCACCGGGGAGCCCTCGTCCGGCAGGCCCGCGTCGCCGTCGATGACGAGCTCGTCCGGGACGAGCACGACCACCCGGGTGCCGCCGAAGGCCGATGGCCGGAACTCGATCCGCAGCCCGGTGTTGGCGGCGAGCCGGGCGACGACGTGGAAACCGAGCCGGATGTCGTCCGCCCGGGCCAGCACGTCGGTGCGCGGCGGGCGGCTCATCAGCTCGTTGGCCGCGTCGTACTGCTCCGGGTCCATGCCGAGCCCGCGGTCCTCGATCTCGACGGCGAGCCCGCGCCCGACCATCGCGGCCCTGACCTCCACGGGGGTGGGGGGCTTGGAGAACGTGGTGGCGTTCTCCATCAGCTCGGCGAGGACGTGCGCGACCGGGCCGACGGCCCGCTCGGACAGCCACGGGTGCCCCTCGACGTCGAGCAGGATCCGGCGGTAGTCCTGCACCTCGCCCTGGGCGGCGCGCAGCACGTCCAGCAGCGGGACGGGCTTGCGCCAGCGCCGCTGCGGCTGGCCGCCGGCCATGATGACGAGGTTCTCCTCGTAGCGGCGCAGCCGGGCGGTGAGGTGGTCGAGGTCGAACAGGCCCTCCAGGACCTCCGGGTCCTCGTGCCGGCGCTCCAGCTCGTCGAGCTTGCGCAGCTGGCGGCCGATCAGCAGCTGGGTGCGGCGGGCGATGCGCTGCAGCAGCCGTTCGAAGCCGCGGTGCTGCTCGGCCTGCCGGACGGCGGCCTCGACGGCGGCGGACCGGGCCAGGTTGAGCGCCTGGCCGAGCCGGGCCAGCTCGTCGGTGCCGTTGCCGTGCGGGCCGGCGGTGATGCTGCGGCTCTCGGCCTCGGCGTCGACCGGCTCGCCGCGGCCGAGGCGCTCCACCACCTCGGGCAGGGTGCGCTCCATCTCCTCGGCCTGCGTGTGCAGTTCCTTGATGCGGCGGCGCAGCGAGCGGCTGAGGCGCCAGGAGGCGGTGATCACCGCGACGACGGTGATCAGGCCGACCACCGTGGTCAGCACGACCCGGGTGAGCAGGGAGAGGATGGTGCCCTTGCCGACGTCGACGATTCCGCTGGTGCGGGTCTCGATGGCCTTGATCAGTTGCGGGTTGAGCTGGTCCACGGCCTGGCGCCACTGGTCCTGCGCGGCGGGGAGCCTGACGGTGCCGTTGGTCTCGGCGCCGGCGGGCCGGGTGAGCGACTGTTCGACGGCCGTCTTGGCCTGCCAGGCGGGGCTGTTCATCAGGTCGCGCCAGGCGGGCGCCTCGGCGTCCGGGACGTACGGGACGACCTGGACGGTGAAGAGGTGTTCCTGCGCGCCGATGGCCTGCTCGACCTGCTGGTAGTCGGCGGTCGCGAGCCGGCCGGTGGGCCAGCCGCGGGCCAGCAGGGCGTCCTCGCGGGCGAGCATCTCCTTGGCCCAGAAGGCGTTGACCAGGGTCTTGGAGATCCAGGTGACCTCGCCGGTGTCGACGTGGCTGAGCGCGGTGAACAGCCGCAGGTCGACGGCGATCAGGTCGGTGTAGTACGCGAACAGGGACTGCTGGTCGATCGAGCCCCGGTCGACGGCGGCGCGCTGCTCGGCGAGTCGGCCGAGGGCCTGGCGGGCCTCGGCGACGGCGGTGCGGACCTCTTCAGGGGCGTTGTCGGCGGTCTCGCCGGAGAGGGTCTGGAACTGGCGGACCGCGTCGTCGGTCTGCTGGCGCTGGCGGCGCAGCTGGTCGGCGTTGGCGCCGGGCCGGGCGAGCGCCTCGGCGCTGAGCCGGCGCTCCTCCTGGAGGTTGTAGTAGACGATGTTGGACGGCTGGCCGGCCTTCTGCGCGAGCAGTCCCTGGCCGGCCTGGCGCTGGAAGTCGAAGACCGTCTGGCCGCTGGTGACCGCCCACAGGACGGCGAGGGCGACGCTGGGGACGACGGCGAGGACGAGCAACGCCGTCCGCAGTGACAGGCGTGGACGCCTGCGGGGGGCCTTCGGCGTCGGGGGCCGCCGATTCGCACGCGCGCGCAGAGCAGACTCCTTGGGGCTGGCGGCCGGCCGGGTCGGGGCCGGGCCGTCGGGCACGGGCTTTTGACGAGGCGATACTAGTCATACCGTGTGATTGGAGTGAAAGTGTGTTCGCCGTCCGGACGGTCCACGCACACGCTCCCGACACAATGTCACCTGGTCGTTGACCGTGCGCACTCGAAGCATCCCAGTTCGCGGCCTGTTGACAGAGTGTCAGTGCTGGTCACCGCCCTGCGGGTGGACTCCGTGTGAAAACTCTGTGTCGTCACTTTCCGTGCCCGCCCCGCCATCACCCGCGGGGCCGCCCCGGAGAGGGGCCGCCCGCGCGGCTGCGGCACGATGGCGGCCATGACCGGCGAACCCCTGCACATCCCGACCGACGGCCTCCGCCGAGTCCTCGACCTGGCCCTGCGGCACGTGGAGGCCTCGACCGGCGACCGGGTGGCGCTCGACGAGGACTACTTCTGGTCCGTCCCCGGCGGCGAGCTCCACGAGGTGTACGCCGGGCCCCCGGCCCTGACGATCGGACAGCTCTCGGAGTCGTGGCAGCACCTGGAGGCCCTGCTCGCCGACCCGGACCGCGCCGTGGGCCACCACCTGGTCTGGCTCGCCGACGTCCTGCGCGCGATCGGCCGCGCCACCCCCTGACGGCCCGTGGGCTCCCCAGCGCCCCCGCGGGATCCGCACGTCCGGGCGCTCGCGGCGGAGGGGTGATCACCCCTCTCCACTCTCAACGTATAGCGCACGGGGGGTCTTGCGGCAAGGCCCCGGTGGTGCCGCAGAATCGCCGGGTCAAGATCGCTGCCTGGGGGAACGGGAGATTCACGGATGCGCGTGGTGCTGGCGACGTACGGGTCGCGGGGGGACGTCCAGCCGTTGGCCGGACTGGCGGTGCGGCTGCGGGAGCTCGGTGCGCAGGTGCGGGTGTGCGCGCCGCCGGACGAGGAGTTCGCGGCGCAACTGGACGCCGTCGGCGTGGAGATGGTGCCGACCGGCCTCTCGGTGCGCTCGCTGGTGACGGGGCCGCCGCCCGCGTCCTCGGAACTGCCCCGGCGCGCGGCCGACCTGGTCGCGCAGTTCTACGACGCGGTCTCCGCCGGGGCGGGGCCTGGGGACGCGGTGGTGGCGACCGGCCTGTTCCCCGCAGCGGCCGGGGCACGGTCGGCGGCCGAGAAGCTGGGCCTGCGCTACGCCTACCTGGCGCTCCAGCCGACCGTCCTGCCCTCCCCGCACCACCCGCCGTTCCAGTACCCCGGCCGGCCGTACCCGCCGGAGGTGACCGACAACGCGGAGCTGTGGGCGCTGAACGTCGGGACGATGAACGCGCTGTTCGGCGAGGCCGTCAACGGCCACCGGGTGTCGGTGGGCCTGCCGCCGGTGGACAACGTCCGTGACCACGTCCTCACCGCGCGGCCCTGGCTGGCGACGGACCCGGTGCTGGACCCGTGGCGGCAGGCGCCGGGCCTCGACGTCGTGCAGACCGGCGCGTGGATCCTGCCGGACGAACGTCCGCTCCCGGCCGACCTGGTGGCCTTCCTCGACGCCGGCGAGCCCCCGGTGTACGTGGGCTTCGGCAGCATGCCGATGCGCGGCGCGCAGGACGTCGCCGAGGTGGCCGTGGCGGCGGTGCGCGCGCAGGGCCGCCGCGTGGTGATCGCCCGTGGCTGGGCCGAACTGGGCCACGGCGACGGGCGGGACGACTGCTTCGTGGTCGGCGAGGTCAACCAGCAGGCCCTGTTCGGGCGGGTGGCGGCCGCGGTGCACCACGGCGGCGCGGGCACGACGACGACGGCCACCCGGGCGGGTGCGCCCCAGGTGGTGGTGCCGCAGATCGTGGACCAGCCCTACTGGGCGGGCCGGGTGGCCGCGTTGGGCGTCGGCGTGGCCCACGACGGGGCGACGCCGACGATGGAGTCCCTGTCCGCCGCGCTCGGGGAGGCGCTGACCCCGGAGGTGCGGGCCCGGGCCGCCGCCGTGGCCGGCACCGTCCGCACCGACGGAACGGCGGTCGCCGCGGACCTCCTGCTCCGCCCCGGGGCCTGAGCGCCGCGGCGGAGTGGGAAGTCGGCGCGGGGAGGGCACCGCGGCGCGGGCGGGGCTACTCGGTGAGCAGCTTCAGGCCGGAGTCCGGGATCCTGGTGCCGTCCTTGGCGAAGAACTGCCAGGACTGCACCTTCCGGCCCGGCTGCTCGGGCACCACCACGTGGCGGTACGGGGTGTCGCCGACCGGGACCAGCTGCGGTTCGAGGACGGTGCCGTCCGTCCAGGTCACCACGATCCGGCCGACGTTCGGGCCGGCGGTGACGCTGGCCAGCCGGATCGGGAGCGGGCCGGGGGTGCCGTCCTTGCTCCGGGGGCCGATGACGCCGCCCCCGATGTAGTCGCCGTCCCGCGGGTCGAAGTGGGCCGCGTCGGGGAAGCTGCCCTGGGAGTCGTACTTCTGGCGCACCCCGTCCAGCGTGGCGTACGTGTTGACCACGTCCTCCGTGGTCGACCAGTAGTGCTGGACGAAGTCGGTGGTCGGCTTCTCGACGGTCGGGTCGACGGCGTTGCGCTCCTGCCAGACGGCCAAGGCCTGCTCGTACGCCCGCTCCTTCGGGGCGGCCGGCCAGACCGCCTGCCACAGCTTCCACTCCTTGCCGTCGACGGTGCCCTGGCCGATGACCACCCGGACGGGGGTGAACGGGTCCTTCGCGGCGGGCGCGGTCGTCGGGGCCCGATCGGTGGCCGGGGTGGCCCCGGTGCCGGTGGCGGGGCCGGAGTTCGCCGCGACGAGCGGCTGCGGCGCCCCGCCGGGGCCCGGGTGCAGCGTGGCCGTCACGCCGCCGGCCAGCGCCACGGTGGCGGCCAGGGCGAGCGCGCCGACCATGGTGCGCCGGCGGCGCCGGATCCGCCGGCCGCCGGCCATGATGTCCGGCAGCGGGACGGAGCCGATCCTGGCGCCCGTCGCCGCGTCGGCCAGTCCGCGGCCGACCCACGCGTCGGTGCCGTCCGCCGCCGTGCCCGCGCCGAACGCCGCGTTGTCCCCGCCCGTGCTCATACCGCACCTCCGATGCGTGCCATGCCCTTGAGTTCCTTCAGTGCCGCGACCTCGCGCAGCTTGGCTATCCCCTTCGCCGCGTGGCTGCGCACGGCTCCCACCGAGCAGCCCATCGCGACGGCGGCCTGGCTGTCGCTCAGGTCCTCCCAGTGCCGCAGCACCACGGCCTCGCGCTGGCGGGCCGGCAGGGTGGCGAGCGCGGCCAGCAGTTCCCCGCGCTGTTCGGACCGCGCGAAGCCGTCCTCGACGCCGGGCGCGTCCGGCAGGACGTCGACGAGCAGTTCGGGCGGTCGGCGCCGCCAGCGGCGGGCGTGCTGGTTCACCAGGATCCGCCGCACGTAGGCGTACGGGTCCCCGGCCCGGCGGACCTTCGCCCAGGACGCGCAGGCCTTCTCCGCCGCGGACTGCACCAGGTCCTCCGCCGCGTACTGCTCGCCGGCCAGCAGGTAGGCCGTGCGGATCAGGCGTGGCCAGGCCCCGACGATGAAGGCCTGGAACTCCTCGTCCCGGTCGGTCTTCGTTTCTCCCATGAGCACCTCCTCACCCCCCTAGAGCCCGGGGGCGGGGGAAACCGCTTACTCCGGCGCCGGGGCGGGCCGGCGCGGCGTCGGCGGCGGTCCGGGGCCGAACCGGCGTCGGGGCCGGGGCAAGGCGGGGCGGGGTCCTTTCCCGTCCGCCCACCGGACGCGGGAGGAGCGTATCCGGGAACGCGAACGGCCTTCGACGCACGGTGGACACATTCCCGTCACACGGGCGGTCGGCGTCACCTCCGGAGGTGCGGGACGGGCGCCCGAATTGCCCGGGGGGTGGGGCTTCGTGGCGAATTCCCGGGCATGGCCACCTTCTCGTTCTCGACGGTCGCGAGTAAAACTTCGCAAAGAATGCACTCGGCCCGGACCGGCTCCGACCTGCATCTTCAACAAAATGTTGCAGCTCAGGGGCGGGGTGATCACGCTTCGCCATACGGCTGTAACCGGTCGTGTGCAAGCATGTCGGCAATCCGCAGGAGTACGGTTCCGGAGGAATCGCCGGGCGGGGCTCGTGGGTAAGTCGAGCGGCTCGGAGGGATATTCGCCATGCCGTGGACTTTCGTAGCGGGAATAGATGCGACGTATGGGTCAGGAAAAGGGTGGGTCGGGGGATCCGGAGGTCGCCCGCCCCCGGTCGGTCGGATTGGTCGTCGAGGTACTGCGCGGCGTCGCCCAGGTCGATTTCATGCCGTCCGCCGTGTGCGGACTGTTCTTCGTGGCGGCGCTGTTCGCGGCCGGCTGGCGGTACGGCCTCTACGGCCTGCTGGGCAGTGCGGTCGCCACCGGCGCCGCGTACGGCCTCGGGCTGGCGCGGAGCACCGTGGCGGCCGGTCTGCAGGGGTACAACGGGTGCCTGGTGGCCCTGGCGTGCGCGGTGTTCCTCGGACCCGACCACCCGGCGACCGTGCTGGTGGCGGTGGTCGGGGCCGCCGTCGCGGTCGTCGTCACCGCGGGCCTCGGCGCGCTGCTCTCCGGCCGCGGCCTGCCCGCGCTGACCGCGCCGTTCTGCCTGGTCGCCGGTGCGATCACGGTCGCGGCGCCCGGCTTCCGGCGACTCTGGCACGGCGCCGCCGGCCCGGCGGCGCTGCCCGGCCCGGCGACCGGCACGACCGAACTGGGCTGGGAGGAGTTGTGGCAGGGGTTCTTCGCGAACATCGGTCAGGTCTTCTTCATGCCGCAGTGGTACGTCGGCCTGCTGTTCCTGGCCGGCATCGTCGCGGCCGACCGGCTCGCGGGCCTGCTGGCCTGCGCGGGCAGCGCGACGGGCCTGCTCACCGCCTGGGCGCTCGGCGCGCCCGCGGAGGCCGTCGGCCAGGGGCTGTACGGCTACAGCGGGGTGCTGACCGCGATGGCGCTGTGCGGGGTGTTCGTGGCCCGGAGCCGTTGGAGCGCGGCCTACGCCGTGCTCGGCGCGGCCGGCGCCACCGTCCTGACCCCGGCGCTCGCCGCGGCTTCCGCGCCCCTCGGTGGCCACGCCTTCACCTGGCCGTTCGTCCTGACGACCATGCTGTTCCTGGCGGCCGTCCCGGCCGTCCCCCGCCTGCGCAGGGCCTGACCGGCGACCGGCGGGGTCCGACCGCTCGTTCGCCGGGGATCGTCAACGCACCGCCAGCAACGCACCGTCAGCCACACATCTCAGCCACGCCGTCGTTCAGCCGAAGACCTTCGCCCAAGCGCCCGTTCGCCGAAGGCCCGTTCGCCATGGGCCCGTCCGTCCGGGCCGCATCCGGGAAGCGGAAAGGAAGAGTGGTTCCCCGTGAATCTCGCCCCGCGGGAGATGGACAAGCTCTACATCTACGTCGTGGCCGACCTGGCCCGGAAGCGCCGTGAGCGCGGCGTGAAACTGAACTACAGCGAGGCCTGCGCGCTGATCAGCGAGGCGATCATGGAGGGCGCCCGGGACGGCCGCACCGTCGCCGAGTGCATGGAGATCGGCAAGCAGGTCGTCGGCGCCGCGGACGTCATGCCCGGCGTCCGCGAGATGCTGCCGCTGCTCCAGGTGGAGGCGGCGTTCCTGGACGGCACGAAGCTGGTGTCCTGCCACGACCCGGTGGGTGCCTGAGCCATGACCCGACGCCACGCCGCGCCGGCCGCCACCGTGGTGCTGGCCGGCGGGCACGAGAGCGACGGCGGTCGGGACCTGGCCGCCCTGGTGGAGCGCGAGCCCACCGTGCACGCCGCGGCCGCCGTGGGCCGCCCGCTCGCCGAGGCCGTCCGCTCGGCGCTGGCCGCCGCCGACGGCCCGGTCTGCGTCGTCCCGATGACCCTCGGGCGTGACCCGGGGCTGGTCGCCGACGCCGCCCGGGCCCTGCGCTGGCTCGCCGACGGCGAGGTCCGGGGCCGGCTGGCCCTCACCGAACCGTTCGGCGGCCGGGACCACCTGGTCGGCTGGCTGCGGGCCGCGGCCGGTGCGCACGACGCCGACGGCGCCGACGGACCGGGCCCCGGGGGCGCCCTGCTGGTCACCGCTCCGGCGGCCGGGCCGTTCGAGGACGCCGACCTGTTCCGGACCGCCCGGCTGGTCCGCCAGTACGGGCGCCACCGCTGGGTGGAGGTGGCCTTCGCGGGCGGCGACCCGGACCCGGCCGAGGGCGCGGAACGCTGCCGCCTGCTCGGCGCCCGCACCGTCACGGCCGTCCCGGCCTCCTTCGGGCCGGCCCTGCGCGCCGGACTGCCCGGGGTGCGGGACGGCGGGCCGCTGCTGGGGCCGGCCGCGATCGCGGGCGTGGTCGCGGCCCGCACGGCGGCGGCGCTGCACCTGCTGGGCCACGGCGAGGACGGCATCCTGGCCGGCCTCGACGCCGAGCACGGGCACGGCTACGCGCACAGCCACGGGCCGGGCGGCACGCACACCCACGGTCACGGCCCCGGAGGGACCCACGGCCACACCCACACCCACGGCCACCGGCTCCAAGCGCCCGTCCCCGTTCCCGCCGCCGTTCCCGTCCCCTCCGGCGGCCGCCTCCCGGCCCCGCTCCCGCACGGGCACCGCCACGCCCACACCCAGCCCCCACAGCACTGAACCGACAGAGAGGAAGGGCCCGCCATGTCCGGTGGAGCCGCGTACCTGTACGGCGAGGACCCGGTGGAGATCAACGCCGGGCGCGCCAAGGTCACCATCACGGTCAGCAACACGGGCGACCGCGCGATCCAGGTCGGTTCGCACTACCACTTCTTCGAGGCCAACCGGGCCCTCGACTTCGACCGCAACGCCGCCTTCGGCAAGCACCTGGACATCCCGGCCGGCACCGCCGTGCGCTTCGAGCCCGGCGACAGCAAGGACGTCACGCTCGCCGAGTTCGGCGGCCACGGCCGGCTGGTCGGCTTCAGCAATCTCGTCAACGGCGGCATCACCTCCCCCGACACCCGCGCCCGGGCGATCGACCAGGCCCTGGCACGCGGCTTCAAGGGCACCAACCTCGACCTCAAGGAGACCAGCCGCTGATGGCCGTCCTGTCCCGCAAGCAGTACACCGACCTCTTCGGGCCGACCGTCGGCGACCGCTTCCACCTCGCCGACACCAACCTGGTCGTCGAGATCGAGAAGGACTTCAACGAGGGCCACTACGGCGACGAGGCCGTCTACGGCGGCGGCAAGGGCATCCGCGACGGCATGGCCCAGGACCCGGCCGCGACCTCCGTCCAGGGCGCCCTGGACCTGGTGATCACCAACGTCGTGGTGCTGGACGCGGTGCTCGGCGTCGTCAAGGGCGACATCGGCGTCAAGGACGGCTTCATCGCCGCCGTCGGCAAGGCCGGCAACCCGCACACCCAGAGCGGGGTGCACCCCAAACTGGTGATCGGCCCCGGCACCGAGGTGATCTCCGGCGAGCACCTGATCGCCACCGCCGGAGGCATCGACACCCACATCCACTTCATCGCCCCGCAGCAGGTGCAGGAGGCGCTGAGCAACGGCATCACCACGCTGATCGGCGGCGGCACCGGCCCGTCCGACGGCACCAACGGCACCACCTGCACGCCCGGCCCGTGGAACATCGGGCGGATGTACCAGGCGGTCGAGGACCTGCCGGTCAACGTGGGCCTGCTCGGCAAGGGCAACGGCTCGCTGCCGGGCGCGCTGCGCGAGCAGGTCGAGGCGGGCGTCTGCGGCCTCAAGGTGCACGAGGACTGGGGGAGCACCCCGGCCGCGATCGACAGCGCGCTCGGCGTCGCCGACGAGTACGACGTCCAGGTGGCGATCCACACCGACACCCTGAACGAGTCCGGCTTCTTCGAGGACACCCTCTCGGCGATCGACGGACGCACCATCCACACCTTCCACACCGAGGGCGCGGGCGGCGGCCACGCCCCCGACATCATGCGGATCGCCGGCGAGCCCAACGTCCTGCCGTCCTCCACCAACCCGACGCTCCCCTACACCGTCAACTCGGTGGACGAGCTGCTGGACATGGTGATGGTCTGCCACCACCTCAGCCACGACATCCCCGAGGACGTCTCCTTCGCCGACTCCCGGGTGCGCGCCGAGACGATCGCCGCCGAGACCGTCCTGCACGACGAGGGCGTCATCTCGATCTTCTCCTCCGACTCGCAGGCGATGGGCCGGATCGGGGAGTCCTTCACCCGGGCCTTCCAGACCGCCCACCACTGCAAGGACCAGCGCGGAAAGCTCGCCGGCGACACCGCGCGCAACGACAACTTCCGGGTGCTGCGCTACCTCGCCAAGCTCACCATCAACCCGGCCGTCGCCTCCGGCACCGCCGACCACATCGGCTCGCTGGAGCCCGGCAAGCTCGCCGACATCGTGCTGTGGCCGATCAACTCCTTCGGCGCCAAGCCCAAGACGGTGATCAAGGGCGGCGTCATCAACTGGGCCCTGATGGGGGACCCGAACGCCTCGCTGCCCACCCCGCAGCCGGTCTACTACCGGCCGATGTACGGCGCGCTCGGCCGGGCGCGGCAGGCCACCCGGGTCTCCTTCATGTCCCAGGCGGCCGTCGACCTGGGCGTCCCGGACCGGCTCGGCCTGGAGAGCCGGGTCCTGCCGGTGCGGCGCTGCCGCTCGGTCGGCAAGCAGCACATGGTCCGCAACGACGCGCTGCCGAAGATCGCGGTCGACCCGGAGACCTACAAGGTCACCCTGGACGGCGAGCCCGCCACCATCGAGCCGGCCCGCGAACTCCCGCTCAACCACCTGTTCTACCTCACGTGAGCGGCGACCGGCCCCCGGCCGCCGGGGGCCTCGGGTCGCTGCTGGTCAGCCTCCAGCTGACCGACTCCGCCTTCCCCAGCGGCTTCTACACCCTCTCGCACGGCCTGGAGGGCTACGCCCAGGCCAGGGCCGTCACCCCGGACACCCTGCCCGAGCTGCTCGCCGACCTGCTGCGGCACGGCGTCGGCCCGTCCGACGCCACCGCGCTCGCCCTGGCGCACCGCGCGGCCCGGGCCGGGGACTGGGAGCACCTGGCCGAGGTGGACCAGCGGCTGCACGCCACCCGGCTCAACCGCGAGCTGCGGCTGGCCGCCACCCGGACGGGCCGCCAACTCCTCGACATCGCGCGGGAGTCGGTGGGCGGCGAGGCGCTGGAGCGGTACGCCGTGCTGGTCGCCGACAAGCGGGCCCCCGGCTCGCAGGCGGTGGCCGCCGGGGTCGTCTACGCGGCGGCCGACGTGCCGGTCGACCAGGCCGTCGCCAGTGACCTGTTCGCCTTCTGCGCCAGCTTCGTCGGCGCGGCCCTGCGGCTGCGGCTGACCGACCACCGCCGGGCGCAGGTGGTGCTGCGGGCGACGGCGCCGGTGATCGAGGAGACCGTCGCGGCCGCGCTCACCCGGGAACTCGCGGACGTCGGGGGGTGCGTGCCGGTCGCGGACGCGATGTCCGGCCGGCACGAACGGGCCGAGGCCAGGCTGTTCGCCAGCTAGGGCCCCACCCGGGCCCGTCCGGGGGCCGCGGTGCGCGGCGCCGCGCCCCCGGACCGGTCCGACCACATGACCCTGCAGCAGAGGAGGAAGGCATGACCGACAACGTGCTCCGGGTGGGCGTCGGCGGGCCCGTCGGGTCCGGCAAGACGGCGCTGATCGAGGCGCTGGTGCCGGTGCTGATCGAGCGCGGCCACCGCCCGGCCGTCATCACCAACGACATCTACACCCAGGAGGACGCGGAGCACGTGCGCCGGACCCTTGCCGGCGTGCTCGACCCCGAGCGGGTCGTCGGCGTCGAGACCGGGGCCTGTCCGCACACCGCCGTGCGGGACGACCCGACGATGAACCTCGCGGCCGGCGCCGAGATCCTGGAGCGCTTCCCGGACGTCGACACCCTGCTGTACGAGTCCGGCGGCGACAACCTGACCCTGACCTTCAGTCCGGTCCTGGTCGACCTCTTCCTGTTCGTGCTGGACACCGCCGAGGGCGAGAAGATGCCCCGCAAGCGCGGCCCGGGCATCACCGAGTCCGACCTGCTGGTCATCAACAAGATCGACATCGCCCGGTACGTCCGGGCGGACCTCGGCGTCATGGAGGCCGACGCCCACCGGGTCCGCGAGGGCGGACCGGTCGTGCTCACCAACTGCCTGACCGGGCACGGGCTGGAGGAGATCGCGACCTTCCTGGAGACCTTCCGCAAGGTCCCGGCATGACCGTGACCACCGGCGGGGGAGTCCCGGCCCCCGCCGGCGGCCGGTCCGCCCCGCCCGCGCCGCGGCCGCCGGCCCGCCCGGCGGGGCAGGAGCCGCCGGCCGGGCCGGAGCCGCCGGCCGGGCCGGAGCCGCCGGCCGGACGAGGCCGCCCGGTCCGCCCGGTCCGCCCGGCGCGGCGGGACCGGCTGGATCCCGCGCACTACGAGCCGGCCCGCGTCCCGGAGGCCGTCCGCCGGCACGCCGGCACCCCCGACACGCTGGCGGTCGGACGCCCCGGCAAGGTCGGCCTGCTGGAGCTGGCCTTCGAACGGATCGGCGCCCGCACCGAACTCACCGGCCACTACCAGAAGTCGCCGCTGCAGATCATGCGCCCGCTCTACTACGACCCGGCCCGCCCGGACCTCGCCATCACGCTCCTGATGTCCACCGGCGGCGGGATCCTCCAGGCCGACCGGCTCCGCACCGACCTGCGGTGCGGCGCCGACACCGCCACCCACCTCACCACCCAGGCGGCGACCAAGGTCTACCGGATGGAGTTCGACTACGCGACGCAGCTGGTGAACCTGGAGGCCGGCCCGCGCGCCTACGTCGAGTACCTGCCCGAGCCGGTCATCCCCTTCGTCGACTCCCGGCTCTACCAGCGGACCGTGCTCACCGTCGACCCGACCGCCACCGTGCTGGCCGGCGAGACCGTCCTCGCCGGGCGCCTGGCCCGGGGCGAGCGCAACGCCTACCGGGTGTTCGCCTCCGACCTCGAGGTGCGGCGCCCGGACGGCCGGCCGGTCGCCGTCGACACCGTCCGGCTGGAGCCCGCGGCGGCCGGGGTGACCGGCCCGGCGGTGCTGGGCGGGCACGACGTGATGTCGACGCTGTACGCGGTCAGCCCGCTCGCGCCGGCGGCGCTGGTCGCCGACACCCTGCACGGGGCGCTGGCGGACTGCGGTCTGCTGTACGGGGTGAGCGTGCTGCCGCACGACGCCGGGGCCTGGGTGCGCCTGCTCGGCTCGGACACCCGGGCGTGCGCGGCGGCGCTGCGCACGGCCTGGGACGCCGTGCGGCGGCTGCTGATCGGGGCTCCGGCGCCGGCGCTGCGCAAGACCTGACCGGACGGGCCCGGGGGCCCGCCGCCGTCAGGCGGGCTCCAGGCCGTTCGCCAGCCGGGCGATCTGGCGGTGGCTGAGGTCCACGACGCGGCGCATGTGGTGCAGCAGGAAGGCCAGTTCGGCCTCGCTGTCGTCGGCGTAGACGGCCGCCCAGTCGGTGCCCAGGGTGCGCCACACCCGGCCGAAGTGCTCCAGGGCGTTGGGGAGGACGGCGACCAGGACGCGGCGGCGGTCGGCCTCGTCGCGGCGGCGGGCGACCAGGCCGGCCTTCTCCAGGCGGTCGACGAGCCGGGTGGCGGAGCCGCTGGTGAGGCCGGTGAGCTCGGCGATCCGGCCGGTGGTGACCGGGCCGTCCTCCAGGGTGAGCAGGCTGAGGCACTGGACGTCGGTCGGGTGCATGCCGAGGTGGTCGGCGACGGCCTGGTTGAACAGCACGTACGAGGCCAGGTAGCGGCGGGAGGCCGGCCAGAGCTCGGCCATCAGGTCGTCGCGGGTCGTCATGCGGCCAGGGTATCCGGCGGTGACGAAATAAGTTGTGCGGCGCAGAGACTTCCTTCTACATTGTCTGCATGACACAGGTAAACACTGCGCAGCCGCCCCGGCTCCCCGTCGCCGTCACCGGCGCCACCGGCGCCCAGGGCGGTGCCACCGCCCGGGCCCTCCTGCGGGCCGGCCGGCCGGTCCGCGCCCTCACCCGCGACGTCACCTCGCCCGCCGCGCTCCGGCTCGCCGCCCTCGGGGCCGAACCCGTGCGAGCCGACTTCGACGACCCGGACTCGCTCGCCGCCGCCCTCGACGGCGCGGGGGCGCTGTTCGCGATGTCCACCCCCTTCGGCACCGACGTCGACACCGAGGTCCGCCAGGGCGTCGGGCTGCTCGACGCGGCCGCTGCCGCCGGCGTCCGGCACCTCGTCCTGACCTCGGCGAGCAACGCCGACCGCGCCACCGGCATCCCGCACTTCGAGAGCAAGCACCTGATCGAGCGCCACCTCGCCGGTCTCGGCCTGCCGTGGACCGTCCTCGGCCCGGCCGTGTTCCTGGACAACTACGCCAACGGCTGGACGCTCCCGTCCCTGCGCGACGGCTGGTTCCCGCTGCCCATGCCGCCCGGCGCCGCGCTCCCGGTGATCGCCTCCGACACCATCGGTGCCTTCGCCGCCCACGTCCTCGCCCACCCGGACGCGTACGCCGGCCGGCGGGTGGACATCGCCTCGCAGTGGTGCACCGGCGAGCGGATCGCCGCCGCGATCAGCGCGGCGAGCGGGCGGACGGTGCGGTACCGGGAGGTCCCGCTGTCCGTCGTCGAGGGCTACTCCGGCGACCTGGCGGCGATGTTCCGCTACTTCCGGGAGACCGGCCTCGACATCGACACCGAGGCGCTGCACCGCGAGCACCCCGGCATCCACTGGCAGGGCGTCGAGGAGTGGGCCGCCGCCCGCACCTGGGAGCTGTGAGCCGTCACCCGGTCCCCCGGGGGCCCTGGGGTGCACCCTGGCCCGGGAAGAGCAGCTCCGCCGCGCGGTCGAGGACCTCGGCCCGGGTGCGCCCCCCGTGGTCGGCGGCGAGGGAGTGCCGGGCGACGGCCACGCACATGGCGATCAGGCTGCGGGCCTCGACCTCGTCCGGGTCGGTGCAGAGGGAGCCGATCACCTCGCGCAGCAGGTCCATCCGCCGGTTGTCGACCCGGCGCAGGCGCTCGGCGACGGCCTCGTCCCGCCGGGCCCAGTCCCGGACGGCGAGGTCGAGCGGCAGCAGGCGCTCGCCGGAGAAGGTGAGCGCGCCGGCGCGCCGGGCCCTGGTCCGCGGGTCGCCGCCCTCGCGCTCGACCCGGTCGACGACCTCGTCGGTGCTCTCCCGCTCCCAGGTGTCCAGCATCTCGGCGAGCAGGGCCTCGCGGTCGGCGAAGTGCCCGTAGAACCCGCCCTTGGTGACGCCGAGCCGCTTGGCCAGGGGTTCGACCCGGACGGCGTCCGGGCCGCCCGCGGCGAGGGCCCGCAGCCCTTCCTCCACCCATGCCCCGCGCGGTGTGCGAGCAGTGCCCACGATGTGACCCGCCTCACTCGTCCGGTGAATATACGGCACCGTATATTCGGCCTAGCCTCGATGTGTACGCCAGCGTATACAAAGGGGGGCGAAGCCATGAGGCTTCCGACGACGGCACACACCGGACGGCCGTGGCGCATCCACGGCTTCGCGGCAGACTTCCGGGTCGAGGACGTCTGGTCCTACCGCACACCCGGCGCCGGGCCGGACGACTTCCCGGTCATGCTCGCCGCCCTGCGGGCCGGCACCGGCGGCCGCCGGCCGCTGCCCGTCCGGGCCCTCTTCGCGGCCCGCCGCGGCCTCGGTGCGCTGCTCGGCTGGGACCGGCCCGACGCCGGCCCCGGCCGAGCGCTCCCCACCCTGCGCGACCGGCTGCCGGACGGCCTGCGCGCCACCGCCGACCCCGCCCGCGACGACGGCCTGCCGCTCACCCCGGTCTACGAACTCCCCGACGAGGCCGTCCGCGAGGTGGCCAACCGGACGGTCCACGCCCTCATGCACCTCGGCTGGGTGCCGACCGGCGACGGCGGCCACGAGCTGCGGATGGCCGTCCTGGTCAAGCCCCGCGGCCGCCTCGGCCGCCGCTACATGGCCCTCATCGCACCGTTCCGCCACCTCGTCGTCTACCCCGCCCTGACCCGCCAGTGGGAGCGCGCCTGGCGCGACCGCCCCCGGCCACCCGCCCGCGGCTGAGGCACGCCCGGGGCGTATCGTCGCCGGATGGCCCTCAGGACACCGCGCGCCCTCCACGTCGACGGCCGCGACTACCGCTGGGTGGTGCGGCACCTGGACGCCGACCACGTGGCCGTCCGGGTCTGGCCCGACGGGCCCGGGCGCGCGCCCCGCCCGCTCGAGGTCGTCCGCCGCTTCGACGACCCCTGGCTCAACTTCGGGGTGCTGCTCACCGCCCCCGCGGAGCGGATCGCCGAGGTCTTCCAGCTGGACCCGGTCACCCCCGCCCTCGCCGCCGACCTGGTCCGCGCGGCCCTGGCCGCCGGCTGGCGCCCCGAGGAGCCCGGCCCGGTGCTGCGCCTCGTCATGCACGGCGACCGGGCGGACTTCACGCTCACCCCTCCCGCGTGAGCAGGGCCGCCACCTGGAGCCCCGCCTCGGCGGCGCCCCGCACGTAGGGGCTGGGGTCCTCGCCCGCCGCCCGCCGCAGGGCCGCGACGGTCTCCCGGCGGCCCGGCCACTGCCAGGCGAGCATGGTCAGTGCCTGGCCGCGCACCTCGGGGCTCGGGTCCTCGGCGGCGCAGCCGCGGACCACCGCCTCGCCCTCCTCTCCGGCCAGCACCGCGAGACTGCTGAGCGCCTCGCAGCGGACCTCCTGGTCCGGGTCCGCGCGGGTGCGGGCGCGGAGGAAGGGGACCGCCTCCGGGCGCCGCCCGCCGAGTTCGGCCAGCAAGCCCAGGGCGGTGGTGCGCAGCCGGGTGGAGTACGGGTCCACCGCGGCCCGGTGGAGCAGGTCGACGGTCTCCGGCGCCCCGGGCCGTCGGGCGGCGAGCGCCTGCAGCGCGTGGCGCCGCGCGGCCTCCCCCGGATCGTGCTCCGCCCGGTCGATCAACACCTCCACCACGGAAGGGTGTTCGGGCCACCCGGCGGCCAGTTCACGGATCGCGGTGGCGCGCACCGAGTCGTCCGGGTCGCCGGCGGCCCGCGCCAGCAGCAGCGCCGGGGCCTCGGCGCGCAGCGCCCGGGAGCGGGCCACGCCCTCGATCGCGCTGGAGCGCACGTTCGGGCTGGGGTCGTCGGTCATCCGCTCGCGCAGCACCCGCAGCACGTCCGGGTCCTCGCAGCCGTCCAGGGTCAGCTGGCGCAGGGCCAGTTGGCGGGGGTAGTCGGCCGGGTCGCGGGCGATCCGGTCGAGCAGCAGCGGGAGCACGCCCGGGTGGTGCAGCCAGCGGCCGGCCAGGTTGCGCAGTGCGGTGGCCCGGACCGAGGCCGGCGCGTGCACGGCCTGGTCGAGGGCCAGCGGCAGGACGTCGGGGTGCTCGGGCCGGTGCTGGACGAGCAGGTTCAGCGCGACCTCGCGCGGGAAGCGGTCCGGATCCCCGGCGGCCCGCTCGAACAGCAGCGGCAGCACGTCCGGGTGCTCGGACCAGCGGCGGGCGAGTTCGGTGAGGGCGGCGGAGCGCACCGTCGACGAGGCGTCG
This sequence comes from Kitasatospora sp. NPDC004745, assembly GCF_042873275.1. Classification (NCBI taxonomy): domain Bacteria; kingdom Bacillati; phylum Actinomycetota; class Actinomycetes; order Kitasatosporales; family Streptomycetaceae; genus Kitasatospora; species Kitasatospora sp. NPDC004745. Next base: position 191,188 of record NZ_JBIALK010000001.1, read on the forward strand.
AGGACGGCGGCCGACAGCAGCAGCGGCAGCACCTCCGGGTGCCCGGGCCAGTGCGTGGCCAGCCGGACCAGTGCGGCCTCCCGGGTGAGGCTGTCGCGGTCGCGGACGGCCCGCTCGCGCAGGACGGCGAGGACCTCGTCGCGGGTGTTCCAGTGCTGGGCCAGTGCGGTCAGGGCCACGGTGCGCAGGTAGCCGTCCGAGCTGGTCTCGGCGTGGCCGAGCAGCAGCGGCAGCACCGCCGGGTGCTCGGGCCAGCGCTTCGCCACCTCGTTGACCACGGTGTAGCGGTCCAGCGAGACGCCGTCGTCGACGAGCCGCAGCAACAGCGGCAGCACCTCGGGCCGTCCGTGCCAGCGCTGGGCCAGGGCGGACACCGCGGAGGCCCGGCTGCCGGACTTGAGCCCGTGGACGGCGAGCGCCAGCGCCGGCCGCACGTCGTCGTGCAGCGTGCAGGCGACGGTGGTGGCGTCCTCGGCCAGCGGCAGGAACTGGCCGCGCAGGCGGAACCAGCGCAGGTAGCGCTCCCGCCCGGACCACCCGGCGCCGAAGCCGGCCAGCGCCGTCAGCGCGGCGAGCAGCGGATTGCTCCCGGGGTGCCCGGCCGCGCCGGTCAGGGCGGCGGTCATGCCGTCGATCGCCCGGTCGCTCTGCGCGGTCAGCAGGCCGATCTTCCGGACCTCGGCCAGCGCACGGATCGCCAGGACCAGCGAGGCGGCGTCCCCCCGGTCGAGCAGGTGGTCGACCACCCGGCCGGCGTCCGCCTCGCTCAGCTCGTTGACGACCAGCAGCAGCACCTCGTGCCAGGTCGGGTCGTCGACCCGGCGGGCGAACACCTCCTCGATCAGCTCCTGCGGCGTCCACTCCCGGTCGACCGTGTAGCGGCGGACGACGTCGGCGGCCGCCAGGTACTCCAGGAACGCCCGGTGCACGAAGCCGTACACCTCGCCGCCGTACCGCGCCAGGATGAAGTTGCGCTCCCGCAGCTGGTCGCGCAGTGCCCGGGCGGCCGCCAGGCACTGGTGGGCGGGCAGGCCGAACTGGGCGAAGTAGTCGCGGAAGACCGTCTCCAGGTCGTCGGCGTGGATGTGGTTGCCCGCGATGCCGCCGATGCCCTCCTGCATCCGCCGGGCCAGCAGGCGCAGCAGTTCCAGGAGTTCGCGGTCGTCGAGCAGGTCGAGGGCCTCGGCGGCGGCGGGGGTCAGCGGGGCGCGCAGGTGCTTGGTGTCGCGGTCCAGGTGGGCGACGAGCACCCGGACGGCGTGCTCGTAGACGCCCCGGCGGTCCCGGGGCAGGGTCTGGCGCCGGCCGATGATCGCGAGGATGGTCAGCAGCAGCGGGTTGCCGGCGAGTTCGCGGATCGGCCGGGACGCCTCGACCGCGCCGCCGATCCGCTCGACCAGCCGGGCGGCGAGCTGCGGGTCGCTCGGGCAGGCGATGGCGTACCAGCGGCGGGCGAAGGCGGTGATCCGGACGGGGTCGAGGTCCTGCAGCATCAGGTGGGTGAAGCCGGCGCCGCCGAGGGTGGCGCGCTGGTAGCCGATGACCCGGGAGGTGACCACGACGCGGATCCGGTCGTAACGGGCGGCGAAGGCGGCGATCCGCTCCGCGGTGGCGGCGCGCGTCCCCGGGTCGAACAGCTCGTCCAGGCCGTCGAAGACGACCACGGCCCGCCCCTCGGTGAGCAGCCGGCGCAGTTCGGGGCCGGGGACGGACATCCCGGTGGTGCGGTGGCGGTGGTCCAGGAAGTCCTCGAAGGTGCGCTCGCGCCACTGCTCCTCGGCGTACTGGCGCAGTTCGACCACCAGGGGCAGCCGGCCGGCGAGCCGGGCGAGCGGTCCGGAGTCGTCGCCCCGGGTGAGGGCGAGCGCGAGGTAGCGGGCCACCGTCGACTTGCCGGAGCCCGGGTCGCCGAGCAGCACGACCCGTTCGCCGCGCGGCCCGGCGAGGACGTCGAGCACGTCCTCGCTCGGGCGGCTCAGGTACCCGGTGCGCAGCCGTTCGACGGTGGACTGCCGCAGGCCCGGCGGGAGTTCGTCCTCCGCGGTGGTCTGCTCGCCGTTCGCGAGCAGGCGCTGCACCAGCTCGCGCGGGAGCTCGACCGGGGGCGGGTCCTCCCGCACCTGCGGGGTGACGAACACCTCGCGCAGCTCCACCACCGGGTGCTCGCCCTGCTCGGAGAGCGGGGTGAGCACCTCCAGGTCCAGCCGCCCGAACGTCTCCCGCACCCGGCGTGCGTACCCGGCGCAGGCGGCGGCCAACGACTCGGCGGTGACCGGGCGTTCGCCGGTGCCACCGCCCTGGTGGACCGTCCCGGCCTGGATGAGGTCGCCGTGCACGACCACGGCGTCCGCCCGGTTGTTCGTCGTCCGATCAGGTTCCCCGCCCATCCGGTCAGGGTAGCCGCCGGTGCCGGTCAGGGCAGGCGTCGCACGAACCGCCGCTGCCACGGGGTCTCCACGGCGTGGCGGTCGTAGTGGTCGCGCACGTACCGGACGGCCTCGGCGGGCGGCACGCCGTCGAGGACCGCGATGCGGGCCAGCGCGGTGCCGGTGCGGCCGCGGCCGCCGGCGCAGCCGACCTCGACGCGTTCGGTCGCCGACCGCTCCCAGGCCTCGCGGAACGCGGCCGCGGCGTCGGCGCGGTCGGCGGGCAGCCGGAAGTCGGGCCAGCGCACCCACCGGCTCTCCCAGGTGACGGGGCGCGGCGGGCGGCCCAGCAGGTGGAGGGCGAAGTCGGGGTGCGGGCCCGGCGGCAGCGGGCGGCTCAGGGCGCGGCCGCGCAGCAGCCGCCCGGAGGGCAGCCGCAGGACGCCGGGGGCGGTCGGGTCCCAGGTGGTCGGTCCGGTCACGGCGTTCCTCGGGGTCGGCGGCGGGGTGGCGGTCAGGGCCTCGGCGGGCGGGTGGTCAGGGTGGCGGTCAGGGCCTCGGCGGGCGGGTGGTCAGGAGGCCACGTGCAGGGCCGGGGAGCCCGGCATCCCCGCGCGGTGCGCCAGCGCCGCCGCCTCGCCGCGCGAGGAGACGCCCAGCTTGGCCAGGATGTTGGCGACGTGGAACTTCACCGTCGACTCGCTGATGTGCAGCGCCGCGGCGATGTCCCGGTTGCGGCGGCCGTGCGCCAGCTGGTCGAGCACCTCCAGCTCGCGCGGCTGGAGCCCGTCCAACGGGTCGCCCGCGACCGGCTGCCCGGGGAGGGCGAGCGGCAGGTCGACCGTCACCGTGGTGCCCCAGCCGGCGACCGCCTCGACGGCGCAGGTCCCGCCCAGTGCGGCGATCCGGTCGGCGGTGCGGTGGACGGCGAGCGCGTCGGCGGCGAGCAGCCCCGGGCCGTCGTCGCGCACCACCGCGCGCAGCGTGTCACCGCTGAACCGCCAGCTCACGTGCAGCCTGCTCAGCCCCTCCTGCTCCAGCATGACCAGCACCGCCGCCCGGACGGCCTCCCGGGCGGTGTGGGCGGTGTCCGCCGGCACGGACCGGTCCGCCTCCACCGGCGGCGCCACCTCCAGCCGCACCCCGGTGTGCCGCAGCAGCGGCCGCAGCTCCCGGTCGAGCCGGGCGAACGCGGCGTCGGCGCTCTGCTCGCTCAGGGCGCGGTCCAGGTCCGCGCCGCGGCGCAGGTCCAGCAGGGCCGTCACCGCGAGTTCGGTGGCGCTGCGGCGCGCCGTGGCGTCGTCCAGCGCGGCCGAGCGCAGCGGCGCCAGGACGGCGGTGAGCGCCGCGCTGTGCATGCCGGTGAACTCGGCGATCGCCCGGGCCCGGGCCGCGGCCGAGGCGCGGGAGACCGCGGCGTGCTTGGGGGCGGCGTCGACGGCCCGGTGGTCGCCGTGGGTGACGACCAGCTCCCACAGCTGCTGGAGCAGGGCCAGCGCCCCCTCGGGGACCGGCTCGGCGCTCTCCCGGACCAGCACCAGCAGCGCGCTGCCGCCGCCCTCCGGGGCCGCCGCGGCGACCACCACCGGCCGCCGCCGGCCCGCCAGTTCGGCCTCGCCCTGCCAGGGGCGGCCGGTCGCGGTGGTCGCGGCGACCGCCCCGGCCAGCCGGTCCAGCTCCACGCTGCCGACGGCCCCGGCCAGTTCGGGCGGGCCGTGGGTGTACGCGGGGGAGACCGTGCAGACGCCGCTGAGCTGGGCGACCGCCACGTGCGGCACGAGCGTGGCGAGCACCTCGGAGAGGCGGTGCAGGAGCTCCGGCCGCGGGGTGCGCAGCACCTCGACGGCGCGCGCCAGGGCGTCCTCCGGGCGGCCCCAGTCCCGCTGCCGTCGTGCGTCCGCGTGCCGTCCGTCGGTTCCGTCCATGCCGTCGAGCCTACGGGCTGCCGGCCGGTCCGCGCCTGGCCGTTCGGCCGGGTGGAACCGGCCGAACGGCGGGCCCGGGCCGCCGCCGTCCGCGCCGCAGGATGGAACGGTCGGAGCGACCGACCACACCGGACCACGAGGACCTTCCATGACCAAGGCGATCGCCTTCCCCGAGTACGGCGGCGCGGACGTGCTGCGCCCGATCGACGTCGAACTGCCCGCCCCGGGCCCCGGCCAGGTCCTGGTCGAGGTCCGCGCGGCGGGCTTCAACCCGCTCGACCACAAACTGCGCAGCGGCGCCGTCCGGGAGTTCTTCCCGGTCGCCCTCCCGGCCGTGCCCGGATTCGAGGTGGCGGGCGTGGTCGCGGCGGTCGGCGCGGACGTCACCGCCTGGGCGCCCGGCGACGAGGTGTTCGGCGCGCTGATGGGCGGCGGCCACGCCGAGCGGGCGCTCGTCGAGGCCGCGCTGCTGGCCCGCAAGCCCGCCTCGCTGGACTGGGCGCAGGCCGCGGCGATCCCGGTCGCCGCGGAGACCTCCGAGCGGGCGCTGGACGTGCTGGGCGTGCGCGCCGGGGAGACGCTGCTGGTGCACGGCGCGGCCGGCGGCGTCGGCACCCTGCTGCTGCAGTTCGCCCGGGCCCGCGGGATCGCCGTGATCGGCACCGCCGGCCCGGCCAACCACGCCTACCTGGCCGAACTCGGCGCCGTCCCGGTGGCCTACGGCGAGGGGCTGGCCGAGCGGGTGCGGGCGCTCGCCCCGGGCGGGGTGGACCGGGTGCTGGACCTGGCCGGACTGGGCGGGGTGCTGCCGCTCTCCGTCGAGCTGGCCGGCTCCGCCGAACGGGTGCTCACCATCGCGGACTTCGCCGGCGCGGCCGAGCACGGGGTCCGCATCACCACGGGGGACGAGGGCGTGCCCTACCACCAGCGCGCCTACGCCGCCGCGCTCGCGCTGCACGAGGCCGGCACGCTGCGGCTGCCGCTGCACCGGGTGCTCCCGCTGGCGGAGGCCGCCGAGGCCCACCGGATCAGCGAGCAGGGCCACCTGCGCGGCAAGATCGTGCTCACGGTCTGACGCATCGCCACCGCCGGAGCCGTCCCGGCTGGACTCCCCGGCGTGCCGCCCAACTGTGCGCCTTGCCAGGAAATCTGACGGACGATCGGTAGAGTCCGGCGTCATGGTGACTGTGAACGAGACCGGAGGCGCGGTGGGTCGGCTGGCCGGCCGGGTCTGCGTGGTGACCGGCGCGGCCAGCGGCATCGGCAGGGCCGTCGCCGAACGCTTCGCCCGCGAGGGCGCGTCGGTGGTCGCCACCGACGTCGACGCCGCCGGTCTGCGCCGGCTCGCGGACCGGCTGCCGCACGCCGTCAGCACCGTGGTCGGCGACGTCTCCCTCGACCAGGACGCCCGCCGGATGGTCGAGGCCGCCGTCGAACGGCACGGCCGCCTCGACGTCCTGGTGGCCAACGCCGGTGTCCTCCCGCTGATGGAGGTCACCGAGGCCACCGCCGAGGACTGGGACCGCGTGATGGCCGTCGACGGCCGCGGCATGTTCCTCACCTGCAAGTACGCGATCCAGACGATGGCCGCGCAGGAGCGGCCCGGTGGCGCGGTCGTCTGCGTCTCCTCCATCTCCGGCGAGGCCGGCCAGCGGGGCCAGGCCGTCTACGGCCCGGCCAAGTTCGTGGCCTCGGGCATCACCAAGCACCTCGCCGTCGAGTGGGCGGACCGCGGCATCCGGGTCAACGCCGTCGCGCCCGGAACCATCACCACCGAGCGCGTCGCCCGGCTCCGGGACGAACCGGGCGGCGCCGAGTACCTCGCCGGGATCGAGCGGCTGCATCCCATGGGGCGCCTCGGGACCCCGGCCGAGGTCGCGGCGGCCGTGCTCTTCCTCGCCTCCGACGACGCCTCCTTCGTCACCGGCGCCGTGCTGCCCGTCGACGGCGGGTACCTGGCGCAGTAGCGCGGTCACCGCGCGGCGGCGGGTCCTCGGTGAGCGGCGGGTCCCCGGTGAGCGGCGCGGCCGTCGGGGAGCGGCGCGGTCACCGCGCATCGGCGCCGTCACCGCGCGGTGGTCCAGGAACCCGCCAGCTCCGCGGGCTCGCCGGAGAACACCACCTCGCCCCGGTGCAGGACGTGCACCACCGACGCCGTGGCGAGGGTGCGCGGCAGCGCCCGCGCGGTCAGCACCACCGTCCGGCCGGCGGCCGTGCCCGCCAGCAGGTGGGCGTGCAGCCGGGCCGCCACGGCGGGCGCCAGCCCGCGCTCCGGCTCGTCGAGCAGCAGCAGCGCCGGGTCGGCCGCCAACGCCCGCCCGATCGCGACCAGTTGCTGCTGGCCGCCGGAGAGGGTGCCCGCCCGCCGGTCCAGCAGCGCGGTCAGCTCCGGGAACAGCGCCGTCGCCCGCGACCGGGCGGGGCCGCCCAGACCCAGGTGCTCGGCCACCGTCAGCGACCCGAACACCCCCCGCTCCGCCGGCACCAGCGCCAGCCCCGCCCGGACCCGCCGGTGCACCGACCACCCCGTGACGTCCCGCCCCCGCCACAGCACCCGCCCGCCCGACAGCGGCACCAGCCCGGCTACCGCGTGCAGCACGCTCGTCCGCCCGGCCCCGTTGCGCCCGAGCAGCACCGTCACGCCGCCACCCGGCACGGCGAGCCCGACGCCGTGCAGGGCCTCCAGCGGCCCGTACCGCACCCGGGCGCCCTGCAGGGCGAGCTCGACGCTCACCGGGCGCCGCCTGCCCGGGCGGCCCGGGGGCGTGCCGCGGACATCAGCCGTGCCGCGGACATCAGCCGGCCCCCCGCCAGGCGCGGGTGACCCGGGGGTCGGCCAGCACGGTGCGGGTGGGCCCGCCGGCGACGAGCCGGCCGTCCGCCAGGGCGTAGACGGAGTCGGCGAGTTCGGCGACCAGCTCGGCGTCGTGCTCGACCAGCAGCAGGGCCATGCCGCGGTCGGCGAGGCCGCGCAGGACGGTCACCAGACGGGCCGTCTGTGCGGTGTCCAGTCCCGCGGCCGGTTCGTCCAGGAGGAGCACCCTGGGTCCGCCGGCCAGGGCCCGGGCCAGCTCCACCAGCCGGAGCACGCCGGTCGGCTGCTCCGCGGCCGGCTCGGCGGCGACGTCCTGCAGCCCGAACAGTCCGAGCGCCCGGGCCGTGCGCTCCGCGGCTGCCCGGGGGTCGGGCCGGCCGCGGTGCTGCTCGGCGCCGACCCGGACGTTGTCGGCGACGGAGAGCGTGGGGAAGACGGCGATCTGCTGGAAGGTCCGGGCCAGCCCGAGCCGCACCCGCCGGTGGGCGGCGAGCCGGGTGACGTCCCGCCCGCCCAGCAGCACCCGGCCCGCGTCGGGGCGGACGGTGCCGGCGAGGCAGTCGAAGAGGGTGCTCTTGCCGGCGCCGTTGGGGCCGATCAGTGCGGTGATCCGGCCCGGCGGCGCCAGCAGGTCCACCCCGGCGACGGCCTCGATCCCGCCGTAGCGGTACACGATGCCGCGCGCGGTGAGACGGGCGGTGGCCGTGGTGGCGGCGGTGGTCACGGCGGACCTCCGTCCGCCCGGGAGGGCCGGTGCCGCCGCTCGTCGGCCAGCCGAGCGGCGACCAGGGCCCGGACGCGCCGGCCGGCCGGGCTGAGGCGGGACGCGGGCAACGGGGGCGCCGTGGCCCGCGGCCGGCGGGCGGGAAGGGCGGCGAGGCCGCCGGGCAGACGGCCGATCGCGACGGCGAGGGCGCCGACGGCGACGGCGGAGACGCCCGCGGTGGTGCCGGCGTCGAGGCCGGTGAGCAGGGCGGCGACGAGGACGGCGCCGAGCGCGCTGTCGGCGCCGGCGACGACGACGGCGGCGAACCAGAGCAGACCGCGGACGGGGTCGAAGGCGGCGGGGTCGAAGGCCCGGCCGGCGAGGCCCATCAGGCCGCCGCCGAGCGCGGCGAGCGCGGCGCCGGCGACGAAGGCGAGCAGCTTGAGGCCGGGGACGTCCACCCCAGCCGCGGTGGCGCCCGCCTCGTGGTCGCGCACGGCGGTGAGGGCGCGGCCGGTGCGGCCCCGGTGCAGGGCGCGGACGGTGAGCAGGCCGAGGCCGAGCAGGAGGAGTTCGGCGAGGTAGAAGGCCCGGTCGCCGCTGAGCAGGGCGGGGCGGTCCAGGGTGAGCCCGGTGGTGGCGTAGGGCTGCTGGAAGACGAAGCGGCTCATCGCGGTGCCGACGGCGAAGGTGACGAGGGCGAGGGCCAGGCCGCGGCGCCGGATCGCGGGCCAGCCGGTGAGCAGGCCGAGCGGCGCGGTGGCCAGGACGGCGAGCAGCAGCGCGGGCAGGGCGGGCAGCGGTGGGACGCCGGGGATCCGGCCGGACATCAGCAGCCCGGTGCCGAGCGCGCCCAGCCCCGCGTACCCGGCCTGGCCGAGCGAGATCTGCCCGCCGTAGCCGGTCACGACGACGACGGAGAGCAGGACGAGGGCGAGCGCGGGCACCAGCAGGGCGCTGCGCAGGTCGTTGCCGCGGAAGCCCAGCGGCAGCAGGAGCAGGACCAGGCAGACCGCCCCGGCGACCCGGCCGCCGCGCCCGCCCCCACCGGGCCCGCCCCCACCCGGCCGGGCCCGGCGGGCGGCCAGCGGCGCGAGGTCGTGGCTGCCGCCGGTGATGTGCGGGCCGGCCAGCAGGGCGGTGACGAGCAGCGCGATGACGAACAGGTTGGACTGCACGGCCTGGACCAGCGGCAGCAGTTGGCCGGACGGCCGGAGCCGGGTGAGTTCCGCCTGGGCGACGCCGAGGCCGAGCCCGGTCGCGACGGCCACCGGGATGCTGCGCAGCCGGGCGGCGACGGCCACCGCCATGGTCTCCATCACCAGCAGCGGTAGCCCGTACGGGTCGAGCAGCAGGTAGGGGGCGAGGGCGACGCCGACCAGCCCGGCGGTGAAGGTGCCGAAGGCCCATCCGGCGGCGGAGAGCCGGTCGGCGTCGACCCCGGCGAGGGCGGCGAGGCGGCGGTCGTCCACGACGGCCCGCAGCCGCAGGCCGAAGCCGGTCCAGCGGGTGACGGCGGTGACGCCGAGACCGAGGACGAGGATGGCGGCCAGCTGGGCGACGGTGTCCGGCCGCAGGGTGTGCCCGCCGGGCAGCCGGATCGGGGTGCCGCCGAGCGGGGAGGGGGCACCGGCGAGCGGGGCCGGGCCCCAGAGCAGCACGACCAGGCCGATGAGCAGCACGAAGACGCCCAGCCCGGCGACCATGGTCTCGGCCGGTCCGGCGCCGCGCCGCTGCAGGGGGCGGTGGACGAGGACGTCGAGCAGGACGCCGAGGGCCGGGGCGACCAGCAGCAGGCAGCAGGCGACGGCGGGCCACACCGGCCAGTGCCGGACCACGACGAGGTCCCGCAGCAGGTAGGCGACGGCCATCGCCTGGGCGCCCTGGGCGATGTTGAGCACGCCGGTGGCGCGGTGGCAGACGACCAGGCCGATGCCGCTGAGCGCGGCGGCGCAGCCGACGGTGAGCCCGGCGAGGGCGAGGTCGACGGTGAGCCCGAGCGAGTCGGCGGGCGCGGCCAGCAGGACGTCCACCGGTTCACCCGCCGGGCGGGGCGGATTCGCCCGGACGGGTGGCGGGCCCGTCCGGGTCGCCGTCCGGCTCGCAGACCGGGCAGGGCGTCAGCGAGCGGTCCCGCACGGCCGCCGCGTCCACCGCCCCGGCCCGCTCCTTGCCGGAGACCAGCGGGCAGTCCGGCCGGTGGTAGTGGGTGCCCCCGGGGAGGGCGCACCGCCCGGTGGCGGCCCCGCCGCCGCCCTGCGGCTCGTCCGGTTCGACCAGCAGCTCGTACAGCCGCGCCACCCGTCGGCCGGTGAGGTCCCCGGGCCCGTCCGGCGGCGGCGGGCGCACGGCCACGATCACCGCGCCGGAGACGATGAGGGCCGCGCCGGGAACGGTCGAGGAGGCCAGGTAGGGGATCTGCTGTTCGGCGAAGCGCTCGCCGGAGACCCCGTACCAGCCGAGCACGCACAGCACCGCCCCGACCGCCAGGAGGATCCAGCCGGCCCACTCCCGCCCGCCCCGGACGGCCCGCAGCCGGCGGGCACCGCGCCGGACGGGGGAAGCCCCCGCCGCGGGGCGGGTGGTCCCTCCGCCGGATTGCGATTCGTCCATGGATCCGCCTTGATGGTGTCACTTGCGACGTTTCCAGGATCGGCCTGGAACAGCATCCGGGACACCGCGAGCGGGACCGGGCGGCGCAGTCGAGAGGGAACACCATGCGCGTGACGCGAAGCGGCACCCCCACGGGCGGCGGCCCGGCCCGGCGGACGGCGGGCGCGCTGCTCGCCCTGCTGCTGGTGGCCACGGCGGCCGCGTGCAGCAGCAGCACGTCCGGGTCCTCGGCGACCACCTCGGCCGCCGCGAGCCCGAGCGCCTCCGCGAGCGCCACCTCCGGCGGTTCGCCGACCGCGTCCGGCGGCACGGCGCCCGCCGATCCGGCCGCCGCGAAGACGGAGGTCACCGCCAACTGGGAGAAGTTCTTCGACCCCGCCACCCCGATCCCGGACAAGGCCAAACTGCTCCAGGGCGGTGACGCGCTGCTCCCGGCGCTGCAGGGCTTCGCACAGGACCCGCGGGTCGGCCAGGTGCAGGCGAAGGTCACCGACGTCGCGTTCACCGACGCGAACGACGCCACCGTCACCTACTCGCTCTCCCTGCAGGGCACCGTCGTCGAGCCCGCCGCGACCGGCCAGGCCGTCCTGGAGAACGGCACCTGGAAGGTGTCCCGCTCGACCCTGTGCGGCCTGATCACCCAGGCCGGCGGCGCCAGCGGCACCCCGATCCCCGGATGCAGCTGACGGCCCCGACGCTCCGCCGGGCCGTCGACGCGACGCCGCGCCGGCGGCCCGGCGGCGCCCCGGGGGTGCCGGGGCTCGCGGCCGTCCTGACGGTCCTGGCGCTGCTGCTGCCGCTCGCGGGCTGCGGGACCCGGCTGCCGGCCGACGCCTTCTCCGCCCGACCGACCCCGGCCGGCGGCACCGGCAGCCCCGGCAGCACCGGCGGGAACCCGGCCTCGGACACCGGCGTCAGCGCCACCGAGATCCGGGTCGGCATCGTCACCTCGACGACCAGCCCCGTCGGCGGCGACGTGTTCAGCGGACCGCGCTACGGCGCCCAGGCCTTCTTCCAGGCCCTCGACGACCGCGGCGGCCTGCACGGACGCACCGTCCGGATCATCACCTGCGACGACGGCGGCAGCGGCATCGGCAACCAGGACTGCGTGCACCGGCTGATCGACCGGGAGCACGTCTTCGCCTTCGTCAGCGGCAGCGTCCTGGACTACGCGGGCGCCCCCTACGTGAGCGCCCAGGCGGTGCCGGACGTCGGCGGCCAGCCGATCGGCACCGCCTACGACCGCTGGCCTCACCTGTACGGGATCTACGGCAGCAGCGCCCCGCGCGACGGACGGGCCGTCGGCTGGAACGGCACGCTCTACCAGAGCACCGAGGTGTTCCGGTTCTTCCGGGAGCGGCTGGGCGCGGGCACCGCCGCCGTGGTCGCCTACAACCAGGCCGACTCGGCCCGCTACGCCGGTCAGCTGAAGGCCGGGCTGGAGGCCGAGGGCTACCGGGTGCTGCTCCAGACGGTGGACTTCGCGCTGCCGAACTTCCAGGCGGTCGCCGCGGCCGTGCGGGCGGACGGCTCACAGCTGCTGTTCGACGCCATGGACACCCGGGGCAACGTGGCGCTGTGCCGGGCCCTGGACGACGCCGGGGTCGGGCTGACGGCCAAGGTCACCAACGTGCAGAACTGGTCGGAGTCGGTGCGCACCGACTACCAGGCCGTGCCGAACTGCCGCGACGTCCTCTGGGCGACCTCCTCCAGCCTCAACTACGCGGACGAGCAGTACCCGGCGGTGCACGAGTTCCGCACCGCGATGGCCCGGTACTACCCGGACCGCGGGCCGCAGCTGTCCGCCTGGGAACTGGAGGGCTGGGCGGGCGCGCAGTGGCTCGCCGACGCGATGGCGTCCTGCGGGGCCGCGCTGACCCGCTCCTGCACGGAGGCCTTCATGAACCGCGTGGAGCCCTACGACGCGCACGGCCTGATCCTGCCCGCCTCCTTCGTCCCGCAGCCGCCGCCCAGCGGGCCGACCAGGGCCTGTCTGAACGCCGCCCGCTGGCAGGACGCGGCGCAGTCGGGCCGGGGCGGCTGGGTCACCCAGGTGCCGTCGATGACGACCACCTGCTTCGAGGTCCCGCAGCTGCCGTACCGGCCGTGACCGGGGTGGTGCAGGGGTGGTGCAGGGGCGGCGTCGGGGGCGGATCCGGGGCGGCGTCGGGGGCGGTTCAGGGGCCACGGGGGCCGTACCGGGGCCCGGGCCGCGGGGCTCCGGGGCCGATCAGGGCAGCCGCTCGACCACGACCATCGCCGCGTCGTCGCCCAGCCGGCCGCCCGCGTGGGCGAGCAGGTCCCGGTGCAAGTGGTTCAGCAGCACGGCCGGGCTCTCGCCCTGCCGGGCCGCGAGGCGTTCGGCGAGCGGGTAGAAGTGCCCGTGCGCGTCCCTGGCCTCGATCACGCCGTCGGTGTAGATCAGCAGCCGGTCGCCAGGGTGGAAGGGGAAGGTCTCCGTCTCGTACCGGACCGGGGCGAGGTCGCCCAGGCCGAGCGGCGGCGCCGGGTGGCGGGCCGCCAGCGTGGTGATGCCGTCGGGGCGCAGCAGCAGCGGCGGCGGGTGGCCGCAGTCGATCAGGCGGACGGCCGAGCCGTCGTCGGGGATGTCGAGCAGCACGGCGGTGATGAAGGACTCCCCGCCGTCCTCCGCCGCCGCGTCCGCCTCCTCGCCCGGCGCCCGCTGCGGGCGGGACTGCTCGGCCGGCTGGGCGAGGCCCCAGCAGACGGTGCCGTCCAGGTAGGCGGCGAGGCCGGGCAGATCGGGGTACAGGTGGGCGGCGGCGCGGAAGGCGCCGAGCAGCAGGGCCGCGTCGCCCAGCGAGGGCAGGCCCTTGCCGCGGACGTCGCCGACCAGCAGCCGGGTGCCGGTGGTCGTGCGGGCGGCCGCGTAGAGGTCGCCGCCGACCTGCGCCTCGGCCTCGGCGGCCAGGTAGACGGAGGCCAGGTGCAGCGGGCCGATCCGCTCCGGCAGCGGGCGCAGCAGCACCCGCTGGGCGGCCTCGGACACCGAGCGGACCTGGGCCAGCTCGCGCTCGTGCCGGGCGCGCAGCACCCGCAGGCCGACGATCAGCACGGAGACGGCCAGCTGGGCACCCAGCTGGGTCTCGTGGTTGGCGGTGGTCACGCCGTCCCGGGCGAGGCCGATCACGGTGAGCCCGGCCAGGGCCAGCAGGGCGACGGCGGCGGTGGCCCGGGGCCCGGCGACGGAGGCGGTGAGCGCGGGGGCGACGATCAGCAGCGGGCCGAGGTGGATGTCCGGCGGGGAGACGATGTCGACGACGGTGATCACGACGATCAGCGCGAGCGACAGGGCCGTCATCACCCGGCTGTCGGGCCGCCAGGAACGGCGGCGGTCGCGGGGGCGGTCGCGCGGGCGCGGGTCACGGGGACGCTGCCGGAGTGGCACCCCTCCTCTGTACACCGTGCGGGCGGTGCGGCGCACCCGGAGCCGGCGGGCGGGCCCGGACGGCGCCGCCCCGCCGTCAGCCCTCTTCGCCGTAGCGGGCCAGGTAGTCGGCGAAACGGGCGACGTCCGCGTCGGACCAGTCGGTGAAGCGGGCCGTGAAGGCCAGCCGGCGCTGCTCGTTGGCATCCCGCAGCAGGGTCAGTCCGGCCTCGGTGGCCCGCAGGATCTGGCCGCGCTGGTCGTCCGGGTCGGCCTCGCGGCGCAGCAGGCCGAGCTTCTCCAGGGCGGTGACCTGGCGGCTGACGGTGGACTTGTCGAGCATGAAGTGGGCGGCCACGTCGGCGGCCCGGCAGCCGCCGCGCTCGGTGATCAGGTCGAGGATGCTGTAGGTGACCAGGGAGAGGTCGGGGTGCAGCTGGGAGGCCTTGTGCCGGGCACGGCGGGCGAAGGCGGTCAGCTCGCGCTGGATGGTGTCGATGGACGACTGGCGGCCGGGCACGGGGTTCCTACCTCCTCGAGATTTGTTGCACTATACAACGGAATCACTCGGGCCCGTGCGCCGCACCCCCGACGGCCGACCGGCCCGGGCCGCTTCCCAGGCGCGGGCTGCGGCGATCCGGCGGGTCGTACTCGGGTGAGTGGCGAACAGTAGCTCAAGCACCCTCGGCGGGTCGACATCGGAGACGTTCGCCAGAGCCAGTCTGCGCTGCATCGCGACGAACTGCTCGGGGTCCGCCGTCAGTTCGAGCGCGTGCCGGTCCGCCCTGGCCTCGATCCGGCGGCTCACCGCACACTGCGCCGGGCCCGACAGCGCGCCCAGCAGCGCCGCGCACGCCGCCAGCAGCGGCAGCGCCCGCGGATCCGCGGCGTCCGTCGCCCCGGCCGCCGACAGCAGCGGCGCCCAGCCGCTCAGCACGCCCAGCACCGCCACCGCCACCGCGGCGCCCAACGCGCCCAGCACGGTGCCCGTCAGCACGTCCCGGTGCTTCACGTGGCCCAGCTCGTGCGCCACCACCAGCTCCACCTCGCGGGGCTGCGCGGTCGACACCAGGGTGTCGTAGGCGACGATCCGCCGGGTCGCGCCCAGCCCCGAGACGTAGGCGTTGAGCGCGGTGGTCCGCCGCGAGGCGTCCGCCACCAGCACGTCCCGCACCCGCACGCCGTCCCGCTCCGCCAGCGCCAGCAGGGCGGTGCGCAGCCCGCCCGGCGCCATCGGGGCGAAGCGGTTGAAGACCGGCTCGATCAGCAGCGGGTGGAGGAAGGAGAGCGCCACGGTGAGCCCGGCCGCGGCCGCGGCCCCCGGCACCCACCAGTACCGCGGCGACCACGCGGTCAGCGCGAACAGCCCGAGCGCGAGCGGCAGCACCAGCGCGAGGCCCAGCGCCAGACCGCGCAGCGCGTCCAACAGCCACCCGGCCCAGCCCTGCGTCACCAGCCCGTACCGGGCCCGGACCACCCGGACCCGGGCGCCGAACGGCAGCTGCAGTGCCTGGCCCAGCACCAGCAGCGCCGCCGCGCCCGCCAGCACCTGGGCCGTCCGGGAGCCGCCGAACCAGCCCCCGACGGCGACGACCAGGCCGGCCCCGGCCGGGGTGAGACCGAGCAGCAGGGTCAGCGCCAGCCCGGCGAGCCGCCCGCCCAGCGCCCACGGCAGCTGGGCGCGGCGCAGCGCGCGGCCGCGGGCGAGCTCGGCGGGGGTGAAGTCGCCGGGGCCGGCGTCGGCTCCGGCTCCGGGATCGGGGTCGGCCGGCGGGGTGGTCACGGTCTCGTCCATGGGCGGCTCGCGGCTCCGGGTTCGGGCGGACGGGGTGGTCGGGGCTCCAGGATCCCGCACCACGGGCGGTCGGCGCCCGGCCCCCGGTCTCGGGGGCGGCCGGTGCGGTGCTCCGCGGGCCTCATCCGGCGCTCCCCGGCCGGGCTCCTCGGCCGGGCTCAGTCCTCGGCCGGGCCGGTGGCGCCGTGGACGCCGGCCCGCAGCAGCTGGTGGCCGAGGTCGACCAGGGCGCGGCCGGCCGCGAACTCGTCCCCGACGGCGGGCGCCGGGGCGTCGAACGGGCCGCGGCGGGCGAGGGCGTCGCTGTGCAGCACGGTGCCGTCGGCGTCCAGCACGGCGTGCACCCGGGTGGTGCCGCCGTCCTCGACCACGTGCAGGCTGAGCTGCCAGTCCTTGGTGCGGACGGGATCGGGGCCCGGTCCGCCGGGCTCCTCGCCGACCGTCGACCGCGCCGCGACGGGCGCCTCCGGCCGGACCGCCGCCCCTGCCGCCTCCGCCGCCTCCGCCGGGACGCGCGGTGCGGCCGAGGCCGTCCCGTCGGCGCGCACGATCACCACCGGGCAGGTCCCGTGTACGGCGCAGCGGACGCTGACCGACCCGAGCAGCGTCCGGGCGAAGGTGCCGCGCCCCCGGCTGCCCAGCACCAGCAGGTCCGCCTCCTCGGCCGCCTCCAGCAGCACCTCGGCGGCGTGCCCGGGCAGCAGGCTCTCCCGGACCTCCACCGGGCGGTCGCGCCCCAGCACCTCGTCCACCTCGGTGGTCAGGGTGCGCCGGGCCGTCTGCTCGAAGCCGTCGTCCACCACCGGCATGTACCAGCCGTACAGCGACGGGTACTCCCAGGCCGCGACGGCGTCCACCACCGCCCCGGTCAGCGCGGCCTGGTCGACCGCCCAGCGCAGTGCGGCCCTCGACGGCGCCGAACCGTCGATGCCGACCACGATCCGGCGCGAGCGGCCGGCGACGGCCTCGATGCTGCCCATGACGAACCACCTCCGGAACGGGCCCGCCGCCCGTGTCGGGCGGCCCCCTCCTCCACGCTGCCCGCCCGGGCGGGCGGAGCGCCAGGGACGGGACGGCCCGGTCCGCGTGCCGGTCGGGACGGACGGGCCCACTGGGGCCGGAGCGGGTCGCCGTGTCGGCCTGTGTCCGAAATGTTGCGGATCCGGGGCGGAGGGGTGGCGGAGCCGTGGCGTAGGCTGACCGCGCTCGGATCGACCTCGGGGGGAACCACTCATGCGCCGTGCCGCGGCCGCCGTCGCGCTGCTCGTCGGGCTGACCGCCGTCACCGCCTGCGGCCCGGACGACCCCGACCCGGCACCCGCCGCCGCGAGCCCCGCCGCCTCCGCCGCGGCGAGCGGCCCGGCCGCCACCCCCGGCGCCGCCCCCACCGGGAGCACCGGCGGGAAGGACACCACCACGCCCCGGCCCGACGGCAGCATCACCGTCGCCTTCGCCGGGGACGTCCACTTCGAGGGCCGCACCGAGGCCCGGCTCGCCGTCCAGCCGCCCGAGCCGGCCCTCGGCCCGCTCTCCCGGACGCTCGCCGACGCCGACCTCTCCGTGCTCAACCTGGAGACCGCGATCACCGATCGCGGCGCCCCCGAGCCGAAGACCTACACCTTCCGCACCTCGCCCAAGGCGCTCTCGGCGCTCAAGGACTCCGGCGTCGACGTCGTCTCGATGGCCAACAACCACGCCGTCGACTTCGGCGCCGACGGCCTCGCCGACACCCTCGCCGCCAAGGACTCCTCGCCGATCCCGGTCGTCGGCGTCGGCCACGAGGCCAAGGAGGCGTACGCCCCCTACGTCACCACCGTGCGCGGCGTGAAGGTCGCGGTGGTCGCCGCCAGCCAGGTGGAGGACCTCACCAACCAGAAGTGGCGGGCCGGCGCCAACAAGCCGGGCATCGCCTCGGCCCTGGACGTCCCCGCCGTGGTCAAGGCGGTCGAGGCGGCGAAGCGGCAGGCGCCCGTCGTCCTCGTCTACCTGCACTGGGGCGACGAGGGCAAGGCCTGCCCGACCGGCCCGCAGACCACCATCGCCAAGAAGCTCGCCGCCGCCGGCGCCACCGCGGTGGTCGGCACCCACGCCCACACCATGGTCGGCTCCGGCATGCTGGGCAGCACCTACGTCGGCTACGGCTTCGGCAACTTCCTCTGGTACGGCACCTCCAACTACGCCTTCTCCAACGAGACCGGCGTCACCACCCTCACCATCGGCAAGGACGGCAAGGTGGACGGGGAGGCCTTCGCCCCGGCGACCATCGACGACAAGGGCGTTCCGCAGCCCGTCACGGGTGCCGCCGCCGAGGCCGCCCTCAAGCGCCGGGACTCCCTGCGCGGCTGCGCCGGCCTCGCCCCGGCCCCGGCGGCACCCGGGGCCGGCGCGGCGCCGACCGGGTCGGGTCCGGCGACGCCCCGCCCGACGGGGGCGGGCCGGGCGACCGGGGCTCCCGCGGCCGGGGCGCCGGCGACACCGGCGCGCTGACCGCGGCCGAGGGCGCACGTTCTCCGCCCGCGCCGGTCCTGCGGCGGCCCGTCGCCGCCGGACCGGGAGCGCCGCAGGCGGGACCCGGCCCCGGACAGCGGTGTCAGAGCGGGCGGCCGTGCCGCCAGTAGCCCTTGGCGTGGAGCAGCTCGCGGGGGACGGCCCGCCCGGCGAGCAGGTGGCGACGGACGTCGTCGACGGCCGAGGCCTCGCCGGCGACCCAGGCCGCGGAGCCGGGCGGCGGCTCGGCGGCGGTGGCGGAGCGGGCGAACAGACGGCCCTTGTCGCCGGGAACGCCGTGGCCGCCGCCCGCGTCGCGCGGCAGCCAGCGCACCGTCAGATCGGCACGGGTGGCGAGGGGGAGGGCGTCCGCGGCGGTGGCGATCTCGAAGTGGGCGGACACCCGGGTGCCCGCGGGGAGCTGTTCGAGCAGGGTGAGCGCCGCGGGCAGGGCGGTCTCGTCGGCGGCCAGCAGCAGGTGCGCCGCGCCGTCGAGCGCGGGGCGTCCACCGCGCGGCCCGACCAGCCGGGCGCGTGCGCCGGGCCTGGCGACGGAGGCCCACCGGGAGAGCGGCCCGCCGCCGTGCAGCACGACGTCCAGGTCGACCTCCTGCTGCGCGGGGCGGTGGTGGCGGATGGTGTAGGCCCGGGACTGGCCGTCGGGGATCGCCAACTTCACCCACTGGGTGGGGAACTCGACGCCGAGGGCGGCCAGGGTGGGCCCGGCGAAGGTGAGCCGGGTGAGGGTGG
Source organism: Kitasatospora sp. NPDC004745 (assembly GCF_042873275.1). Taxonomy (NCBI): domain Bacteria; kingdom Bacillati; phylum Actinomycetota; class Actinomycetes; order Kitasatosporales; family Streptomycetaceae; genus Kitasatospora; species Kitasatospora sp. NPDC004745. The sequence goes on from NZ_JBIALK010000001.1 coordinate 210,033, forward strand.
GGGTGAGCGGGGTGACGGCGGTCAGCACCACGTCGTGCGTGGGGCGCAGGCGTCGGAACACGGCGACTCCTGGATCGGCCCGGGGCGGTCGCGCGCCGGGCTGGAGGAAGGTGGGGTCAGCGCGGGAGGTGGCGGTCGACGAGCGCGGACACGAAGGAGGTGTCCAGCGGGCGGCGCAGCACCAGGGCGCGGTGGTAGAGCGGGGCCAGCAGCGCGTCGAGCAGCGCGGCGGCGTCGTCCTCGGTCAGGCCGAGCTGCTCGCGGACCAGGGAGACGTCCCGGGCGCGCAGCCCGTCGAGGAATCCGGTGTGCAGCAACTCGGCCGTTCGGGCGTCGAGTTGGGCGTGCCCGAGGAGGGCGAGCAGGACCTTGCCGGCCGGTTCCTCGGCGAGGAAGCGGGCGTGCAGGTGGACGTAGCCGCGCAGGTCGGCGGGCTCGGGCCAGGCGAGGGCGCCTTCGGCGTCCAGCACCAGGTTGTCGAAGAGGATGTCGACCTTCGACTTCCACCAGCGGTAGATGGTCTGCTTGGCGACCCCCGCGGCCGCCGCGATGCCCTCGATGGTGAGCGCCTCGAAGCCGTGCTCGACCAGGAGGTCGTCGGCGGCGTTCAGGACGGCCAGGCGCGCGGCCTCGCTGCGGCGGCCGCTGGTGGCGCGGGTGCCGGCGGTGGCGGGGCTGGGCTGGCTGGCGATGGTGCTGGGGTCCTCACGCGGGCGGGGGTACGGCTCGGCCGGGGTCATCCTCTCACGCGTCCCTGCGGTGCCCGGGCCGCGTCCTCCCGGCGCCCGGGTGCAGCGGTGCCACCGCTGCGGAGCAGCCCGGCGGCGACCGCGAGCGCCAGGAGGGCGACGACGGCGCTGAAGACGACCCCGGCCGTGCGCAGGTCGGTGGCCCGGATCAGCAGGCCGACGCCGACCACCGGCACCGACAGCATGGTGTAGAGCACCGCGAAGAACGCGGAGACCGCCTCGCCGCGCTGCTCCGGCGGGACCCCGCCGTTGACGGTGCCGAGTCCGGTCGCCACGGCCGTCCCGGTGGCCAGGCCGTTCACCCCCGCACCGAGCAGCAGCGGCGTGAGCGAGGAGGTGAGCAGGGCCGTCGCGACGAGCGCGGCGGCCAGCACCAGTCCGGCGCAGGCGGCGGGCAGGGCGCGGGCCTTCGGCAGGCTCCGGGCGAGTAGTTGCCCGACGGCCGTGGCGGCGAAGGCGAGGCAGACCACCAGCCCGGCCAGCGCGTGGTCGTGCAGTCCGAGGACGGTCGCCAGGAAGAGCCCGCTGACCGCGGTCAGCACGCCGAGCACGGCGAAGCCGGAGCCGCCGGCGACCGCCGCGCGCCGGAACGCCGGGCGGACGGCGGCGGGCACGCGCAGCGGCTGGAGCCGCGGGCGGAAGCCGACCGGCGCGGTGACGGTCTCCGGCACCGCGAGCAGACCCGTCAGGGCCACGCCCGTGAGGACCAGCATCACCGTCCACGGCAGCCGCAGCGGGGAACCGGCCCACTCGGCGAGCAGTCCGGCCAGCAGGGTGCCGCCGGCCAGGCCGCCCATGTTCGCCGCGAGGGCGACGGTCTGGGCGCGCAGCCGACGCTCCGGCGGGGCGAGGTCGAGCAGGGCGGCGGTGGCGGCGCCGGTGACCAGGGCGGCGGCGAGGCCGGACAGCACCCGGGCGGCGAGCAGCCAGGGCAGCGAGTCGGCGGCCTCGAACAGGCCTGCGGCACCCGCGGCGAGCAGCAGGCCGACGGCGAGGACGGGGCGGCGGCCGATCTCGTCGGAGAGCCGGCCCAGGGCGACCAGCCCGGCGACCACTCCCGCCGCGTACACCGCGAAGATCACCGTGACCGTCAACGGGGTGAAGCCCAGAGCGTGTTGGTAGAGCGGGTAGAGCGGGGTCGGCACGGTGGTGCCGGCCATGGTGGTCCAGAAGGCGAAGGCCAGGGCGGCCCGGGCGAGGCGGCGGCCCGGGGTGGCGGGGCCGGCGCTGTGGGGGTCGGGGCCGGGTGTGCGGGCGCCGGTGGTGCCGCCGGTTCCGGTGGCGGGGGTGGGTGGCCCTGAGGGCATGAGGGTGCTCCCTTCGGAGCGGAAAGTGGACGCAACGTTGCGTTGCGCTTCGTTGGGTCGGAAGCTAGCACTAGACGCAACGTTGCGTCCAGATTCGATGCCGCATCAGGCTGAGGTGGGGTGGAGTCGGTCGGCGAGGCGGGGAGTTGACGGTCGCGCAGACTCTCGGCGCAGGCGAACAAATGTGTTAGGTTAGGCTTGCCTAATCTTGCTGGTCGGAGGGGATGTCCCGTGCAACAGTCCGAATTCGCCGGTACCGTCGCGATGGTCACCGGAGCCGGGCAGGGCATCGGTGCCGCCGTCGCCCGGGCACTCGCCGCCGAGGGAGCCGTCGTCGCGGCGGTGGACCGCAACCCCGGCGCGCTCGCGGCGCTCGCGGAGCACACGGCCGCCGTACACCCCTACGAGCTGGACGTCTCGGACGCCCGCGCGGTGGAGGCCGCCGTCGACGGCATCGAGCGCCGACTCGGGCCGGTGGACGTGCTGGTGAACGTCGCCGGCATCCTGCGCACCGCGCCCGCCGTCGAACTCACCGACCAGGACTGGGCGGACACCTTCGCGGTCAACACCACCGGGGTCTTCCACACCTGTCGCACCGTCGGCGGCCGGATGGCCGGCCGCGGCCGCGGCGCCGTGGTCACCGTCGGCTCCAACGCCGCCGGGGTGCCGCGGGCCGGCATGGCCGCGTACGCGGCGTCCAAGGCGGCGGCCACCATGTTCACCCGCTGCCTCGGGCTGGAGCTGGCCCGCTCCGGTGTGCGCTGCAACATCGTCTCGCCCGGCTCGACCGACACGGCGATGCAGCGGGCGCTCTGGGGCGAGGACGCCGAGGCCGCCGAACGGCGCGTCGTCGAGGGCGACCCGGGCTCCTGGCGGGTCGGCATCCCGCTCGGGCGGATCGCCGCACCAGCCGACATCGCCGAGGCCGTCGTCTTCCTCGCCTCGGACCGCGCCCGGCACATCACCATGCACGACCTGTACGTCGACGGCGGCGCCACCCTGCGGGCCTGACCCGTCGCCGGGCCCGCTCCGGGCCCGTCCTGCCCCGTTCCCCTCCTCCCCGTTCCCCCCCGCTCCTCGCCCGCCGGCCGGCCGGGGGTGCCCCGGCGGCCGCTGCGGCGGCCGTCCCCGCGGTGTGCCCGGCGCCCGGGCCGCCGTGCGGGGGCAGGGGCCGGGGCCCGGCGCATCCGGCAGGCCGAGGCCCCCGATGGCGCCGGCACGCCGGCACACCCCGACCGTCCCGACCGTCCCGACCGTTCCACGACTGGAGAAACCACGGTGACCACGGTGCACCACGCCCCCGCCGGGCCCGCCGCGCTCGCGGACCCCGCCGCCGCCCCCGCGCAGCGCCCCGACCAGGGCCCCGACCACGCGGTGATCGGCGCGGCCAGCGGTCTGCTCGGCCAGTACCGGGCCGCCACCGACGAGGCGTTCTTCGCCTCGCCGACCCGGACCCTGCTCACCACCGGCGTGCACGCCAGGGTGCCGCAGGACGGACGCCCGCTGCCTGAGCGGGTCGCCGCGACACTGGCCGAGGCGCGCCGCGCCGGGGTCGAACGGCCGCTGGTGGTCGGCGCGGTGGCCTTCGACCACGACAGCCGGGCCGAGCTCGCCGTCCCGCTGAAGGTCCGTAGAGCCGGGGCGCTGCGCGACGACCCGCTGATCGCGCTGCCCGCCCCGCCGGCCGAGCAGGTCGCCTGGCGGATCCGCCCGGTGCCCGAGCCGGCCGCGTACGGCGCGGGGGTCGCGGCGGCCGTCGAGCGGCTGCGCGGCGGGGAGCTGAGCAAGGTGGTGCTGGCCCGCACCGTCGAGCTGAGCGCCGACGGCGCCCTCGACCTGCCCGCGATCCTCCAGCGGCTCGGCCGCCGGGACCCGGGCGGCTACACCTTCGCCGTCCCGGCCGGCGGCGGCCGCACCCTGATCGGCGCCAGCCCCGAACTCCTGCTCTCCCGGCGCGGCACGACCGTGCTGGCCAACCCGCTGGCGGGCTCGGTGCCGCGCAGCGCCGACCTCGGCGAGGACGTCCGGCGCGCCGCCGCGCTGCTGGAGTCGCCCAAGGACCTGCACGAACACGCCGTGGTGGTGGACGCGATCCGCACCGCGCTGGCGCCGTACTGCCGCACCCTGGACGTACCGGACCGGCCCACCCTGGTGCGGACCGCCGCGATGTGGCACCTCGCCACCACCATCGGCGGCGAGCTGGCCGACCCGGCGGTCTCCGCCCTCGAGCTGGCCACCGCGCTGCACCCGACCCCGGCGGTCTGCGGCACCCCGACCGACGTGGCCCGGCGGGTGATCGGCGAGGTCGAGCCCTTCGACCGCGGCCTCTACACCGGCATGGTCGGCTGGAGCGACGCGGACGGCGACGGCGAGTGGGTGGTCACCATCCGCTGCGCCGAGGCCGACGAGCGGACCCTGCGGGTCTACGCGGGCGCGGGCGTCGTGGACCGCTCCCGCCCGGAGGACGAACTGGCCGAGACCAGCGCCAAGTTCCGCACCTTCCTGGACGCGGCGGGGGTGCCGCAGTGACGCTCCCGGACGGATTCACCCCGTACCCCGCCGAGTTCGCCGAGCGCTACCGGGCCGCCGGGTACTGGCGCGGCGAGACCTTCGGGCGGATGCTGCGCGAGCGGGCCGCCGAGCACGGCGAGCGCATCGCCGTCGTGGACCCGGCCGGCGCCGGGCGCCGCTGGACGTACGCCGAACTCGACCGCCGCGCCGACCGGATGGCCGCCGGGCTGCTCGCCCGGGGGATCCGCCGGGGCGACCGGGTGGTGGTCCAACTGCCCAACGTGGCCGAGTTCTTCGAGGTGGTCTTCGCGCTCTTCCGGATCGGCGCGCTGCCGGTCTTCGCGCTGCCCGCGCACCGGGCCACCGAGATCGGCCACTTCTGCTCCTTCACCGGCGCGGCCGGCTACGTCGTCCCGGCCGTCGAGAACGGCTTCGACTACCGCGAACTCGCCAGCCGGGTGCAGGCGGAGAACCCCGCGCTGCGGCTGGTCCTGGTGGCCGGGGACGACCCGGGGGAGCACCTGCGGCTCGCCGACGTGCCCTGCGACGGGCCCGGCCCGACCGAGGCGCCCGGCCCGGCCGACGTCGCCTTCCTGCAGCTCTCCGGCGGCAGCACCGGCGTGCCGAAGCTCATCCCGCGCACCCACGACGACTACATCTACTCGCTGCGCGGCTCGGTCGAGCTGTGCGCCCTCGACGCGAACAGCGTCTACCTGTGCGTGCTGCCCGCCGCCCACAACTTCCCGCTCAGCTCGCCCGGTTCGCTCGGCACGCTGTACGCGGGCGGCCGGGTGGTGCTGTGCCCGCAGCCCAACCCGGAGACGGCCTTCCCGCTGATCGAGCGCGAGGGCGTGACCGTCACCGGGCTGGTGCCGCCGCTCGCCCTGCTCTGGCTGGACGCCGCCGAGCGCGGCGCGGCCGGGCCCGGCAGGAACGACCTGGACAGCCTGGAGGTGCTGCTGGTCGGCGGCGCCAAGTTCAGTGAGGAGGCCGCCCGCCGCGTGCGGCCGGTGCTCGGCTGCACCCTCCAGCAGGTGTTCGGGATGGCCGAGGGCCTGGTCAACTACACCCGTCTGGACGACCCGGACGAGCTGATCACCACCACGCAGGGCCGGCCGATCTCCCCGGACGACGAGATCCGGGTGGTCGACGACCAGGACCGCGACGTCCCCGAGGGCGCCACCGGACACCTGCTCACCCGCGGCCCGTACACCATCCGCGGCTACTGGAACGCGCCCGGGCACAACGCCGCCTCCTTCACGGCGGACGGCTTCTACCGCACCGGGGACCTCGTCCGCCGCACCCCCACCGGCCACCTGGTGGTCGAGGGGCGGGCCAAGGACCAGATCAACCGGGGCGGCGAGAAGGTCGCCGCCGAGGAGATCGAGAACCACCTGCTCGCGCACCCCGCCGTGCACGACGCGGCGGTCGTCTCGATGCCCGACCCGTACCTCGGCGAACGCACCTGCGCGTACGTCGTGCTGAGGCCCGAGCACGCCGAACGGCCCCCGAAGTCCGTCGAGTTGAAGCGCTTCGTGCGCGGACGCGGGCTCGCCGAGTACAAGGTGCCCGACCGCGTCGAGTTCGTCGACGCCTTCCCCGCCACCGGGATCGGCAAGGTCAGCAAGAAGGACCTGCGCGCCGCGATCGCGGCCGCGCTGCCGGCCCCCGCCCCCTCCATCCACCCCGTCCCCTAAGGAACCACCGCCGTGGGCCTGCCCCGCATTCCCTCCTATCCGATGCCCGCCGCCGAGGAGCTGCCCGCCAACCGGGTCGCCTGGACGGTGGACCCGGCGCGCGCCGTGCTGCTGGTGCACGACCTGCAGAACCACTTCCTGGACGCCTTCGACACCGCCGCCCCGCCCGTCACCGAACTGTTCGGGAACGTCGCCCGGTTGGCGAAGCTGGCCGCCGTCCACGGCATGCCGGTGGTCTACTCGGCCCAGCCCGGCGGGCAGAGCCCGGCCGAACGCGGCCTCCAGCAGGACTTCTGGGGCCCCGGCATCCCGGACGACCCGCGGGCGACCGCGATCGCCGAGGCCGTCGCCCCGGCGCCGGGCGACACCGTGCTCACCAAGTGGAAGTACAGCGCCTTCGTGCGCACCGACCTGGAGCGGCTGCTGCGCGAGCAGGGCCGCGACCAGCTGGTGATCACCGGCGTCTACGCGCACATCGGGGTCCAGGCCACCGCCTGCGACGCCTGGATGCGCGACGTGCAGGCCTTCGTGGTGGCCGACGCGGTCGCCGACTTCGGCCCGCAGGAGCACCGGGCCGCGCTCGCGTGGGTGGCCGGCCGCTGCGGACTGGTGACGACCGCGGACGCCGTGTCCGCGACGCTGGAAGGGAAGTGACGGGCATGGCCTTCACGGTGGAGCGGATCCGGGCCGAGGTCGCCGACCTGCTCGGGGAGGACCCGGCGGACATCCCGCTGGACGAGAACCTGGCCGACTGGGGCCTGGACTCGGTGCGGCTGATGGCGCTCGCCGAGCGCTGGCGGGCCGAGGGCGCCGAGGTCGGGTTCGTGCAGCTGGCCGAGCGCCCGGCCGTCGAGGCCTGGGCCGCGCTGCTGGGCGCGGCCTGATGGAGGCGCTCGCGGTCCAGAGAGCCGTGGGGGGAGCGGCGGGGGTGACCCCGGCGGCGGAGGCGGGGGGAGCGGTGGGGAGCGCGCCTGGGAGCGCGGCCGTGCGGCCGGCCGGCGGTGTGCTGACCCTGGCTCCGCCGTCCGGGCCCGGTGCGCCGGACCCCCGGGCGGCCCGGGCGCCGAAGCACCCGCCGACCACCGCGGTGGGGCCCGTCGAGGCCCAGGCGGCGCGGACGCCGGAGCTGCCGGCCCTGGTGATCGCGGGCGGCGCCGTCGTCACCTACCGGGAGCTGAACGCCGCGGCCAACCGGCTGGCGCGGGTCCTGACCGCGCGGGGCGCCCGCCCGGGTGCGGTGGTGGGCCTGGCGGCCGCCGGCCGGCCGGCGGACCTGCTGACCTCGCTGCTGGCGGTCGCCAAGTCCGGTGCGGCCTACCTGCCGTTGGACCCGGCGGACGCGCCCGGGCGCCGGGAGCTGCTGCTGGCCCGCACGGCGCCGGTGTGCGTACTGGGGGAGGGGGTGCCGGGGGCGCTCGCCGGGCTGGACGCGGCGGGCGAGCTCGCCACCGACCCGCCCCGGGCGCTCACCCCGCAGCACCCGCTCTGCATCGGGTTCGGGCCGGGCGGGCGACCGGAGGAGGTCCGGCTCACCCACGGCGAGGCGGACCGCCGGGTGCGCGAGCTGCAGGCCGCCCACCCGCTCGGACCGGGCGACCGGGTGCTCCAACTCGGTCTGCCGCTCTGGGAGTTCCTGTGGCCGCTGCGGACCGGCGCCGCCGTGGTGCTGGCCGATCCGCACTGGCCTGGGGACGTCGGAACCCTGGTCCGCGACCTGGGCGTGACGGCGGTCCGGGCGACCTCGACGGCACTGCTCGGCGGGTGACGGGCGGCGGGGGACAGGTGGCGGGGGGCGGATGACAGATTTCAGATGACAGATGATGAAATCTGTCATCTGAAATCTGTCGGCTGAAATCTGAAAGTTGTCAGCTGTCACCCCGCCCGTCCGCTCACCCCGCCCCTCCGCGCCGCCGCGAGGTCGGCGGCCGTCCAGGCCAGGGCGACCGCGCCGTCCAGGACCGCCCGGTCCGCCTCCGGCCCCACGGCGGCCTCGGCGAACGCGGCCTCGTGCGGGGTGCAGGCGCCGCCGGTGATGTCGAGGACGGGGTGGATGGCCGGGACCGCGTGCGACACGTTGCCCATGTCGGTGCAGGCGAAGGGTCCGCTCTCGATCGGCTCCGGCCGGCCGAGGGCCGCCGCGTTCGCCCGCCAGAGGTCGAGCAGGGCGGGGTCGGAACGCATGTCCAGGTAGTCCGGCTCGGGTCGTTCGAGCAGCACCTTGCAGCCGGTGGCGAGCGCCCCGGCCCGGAAGCAGTCCTCGACCCGGGCGCGCAGCTCCGCGAGGTCCTCGGCCGCCGGGGTGCGGATCTCGTACTCGGCGCTGGCGCTGTCCGGGATGAGGTTGGGCGCCGTGCCGGCCGCGGTGGTGATGCCGTGCACCCGCCAGTGCGGCGGGAGTTGCTGGCGCAGCAGCCCCAGGGCGACCTGGGCGACGGTCAGCGCGTCCGCGGCGTTGCGCCCCTCGTGCGGGTTGAGGCTCGGGTGGGCGGCGCGGCCGGTGTAGCGGACGGAGAGCGTGCCGAGGGCGAAGGAGCGGAAGTCGGCGACCTCGACCGGGCACGGGTGCACCATCATCGCGGCGTCCACCCCGTCGAAGGCGCCGTCGGCGAGCAGCAGTGCCTTTCCGGCGCCGCGTTCCTCGGCGGGTGCGCCGATCACCCGCACGGTGAGCCCGAGCCGGTCCGCGTACGGGGCGAGTCCGAGGGCCGCGCCGAGGCCGGCGGCGGCGATCAGGTTGTGCCCGCAGGCGTGTCCGAGGCCGGGCAGCGCGTCGTACTCGCAGACGAGGGCGACGGTGGTGGGCCCGTCGCCGAGGCTCGCGGTGAACGCGGTCGCCAGGCCGTGCGCGGGTGCGGTGACGGCGTAGCCGTGGGTGCGCAGCAGTTCGGCGCACCAGGCGGCGGCGCGGTGTTCCTCGAAGGCCGTCTCGGGGTGGGCGTGGATGCGGCGGCTGAGCGCGAGCAGCTCGTCGCGGTGGGCGTGGACGCGTGCGCGGACGGCCTCTTTGGCGTCGCTCGGGGGCATGGGCGGCGTCTCCGGGGTGTCAGGGCCGTGGCCCCGGGGGGCCGTTGACCAGATCATATGAAGTTAGATTAGGCTAACCTAAGTATGGCGTTTCGTTCGCCGGACCCCGAGGAGCTCTCCGAACCATGCCTGCCGTCGACACCCAGGCCGCCGACGTCCCGCTGCTCGCCGCCCAGGCCGCCATCTGGTACGCCCAGGCGCTTGACCCCGACAGCTCGGCCTACAACACCGGCGACGCCGTCGAGATCACCGGACTCCTCGACGAGGACCTCTTCGAGGAGTCCCTGCGGCAGGCGGTCGACGAGGCCGAGGCGCTGAGCGCCGTCGTCGTCACCGGCCCCGACGGAACGCCCCGTCAGCGGCTGAGCCCAGGCCCGCGCTGGCCGCTGCACCGCCTCGACCTGCGCGCCGCCCACGACCCGGACGCCGAGGCCGAGGCCTGGATGCGCGCGGACCTCGCCCGCCCGGCCGACCTCACCCGCGGCCCGCTGTTCACCCAGGCCCTGATCCGCCTCGCCGACGACCGGACCTGGTGGTACCGGCGGATCCATCACCTCGCCGTCGACGCCTACGCGCTGACCCTCCTCGGCGAGCGGGTCGCCGAGCTCTACACCGCGCACGCCACCGCCACCGAGCCCGCCGCGCGCCCCTTCGCGGACCTCGCCGAGGCCGCCGCCGAGGAGGCCGCCTACCGGGACGGCGAGGAGTACCCGGCCGACCGCGCCCACTGGGCCGCCCGCCTGGCCGACGCCGGCAGCCCCGCCACCCTCCCCGGCACGCCGGCCACGACCCCGGGCCCGACCCCGCCCTCAGCCACAGGCGATGACACCGCGTCACCCGCCGCGTCACCCGCCGCACCCCCGCTGCGCCTCACCGCCGACCTGCCCGCCGGCACCCGCGACCGCCTGGAGCGGGCCGCCGCCCCCGCCCGTGCCACCTGGGCCGAACTGCTCCTCGCCGCCACCGCCGGCTACCTGCACCGGCTGGCCGGCACCGAGGACGTCGTGCTCGGCCTGCCGCTGGCCAACCGCCGCGGCCCGGCCGCCCTGCGCACCCCCGTCGCCACCGCCAACGTGCTCCCGCTGCGCGTGGCCGTCCACGCCGCCGACCCCGCCGAGGAGCTGCTGCGCCGCGTCGTCCGCGAGCTGCGCGCCGTCCGCCGCCACCAGCGCTACCCGCTCGAGGACCTGCGCCGCGACCTCGGGCGCACCGGCGACCGCCGCGCCGTGTTCGGACCGATGGTCAACATCAAGGCCTTCGAGGGCGACCTCGACCTCGCCGGACTGCCCGGCGTCGTCCGCAACCTCGCCGCCGGCCCCGTCGACGACCTCGCGGTCGGCGTGTCGCCGGCCCCCGGCGGCGCCCTGCGCCTCGTCCTGGACGCCGACCCCGCCCGCTACGACGCCGCCTCGCTCGCCGCCCACCGCGACGGCCTGCTGCGCTACCTCGACGCCCTCGCCGAGTTGCTCCTCACCGCCCCGCGGACGCCGATCGCCCGGATCGACCTGCTCGACCCGGCCGCGCTGCGCCGGGCCACCGCCGGCCGCACCGAGGCGCCGGTCGACCGGACGGTGCCCGAGCTCTTCGCCGCCCAGGCCGCCCGCACCCCGGACGCCGTCGCCGTCCGCAGCGGCCGCAGCGCGCTCACCTTCGCCGAGCTGGACGCCGCCGCCAACCGTCTCGCCCACCGCCTGGCCGCCCTGGGCGTACGGGCCGGCGCGCCCGTCGCGATCGCCCTGCCGCGCGGCACCGACACCGTGGTCGCGCTGCTCGGCGTGCTCAAGGCCGGCGGCGCCTGCGTGTCGCTCGACCTGGCCCACCCCCGCCCGCGCCTGGCGGCCGTGCTGGCCGACGCCCGCCCGGTCTGCGCGATCGGCACCCCCGAGACCCTGGCCGCGCTGGACCTGCCGGCCGGGCTGCCCGCCGTCCTGCCCGGCGACGCCGACGGCGAGCCCGCCTCCGCGCCGCCCGCCCCCCGGCTCCAGGACGCCGCCTACGTGCTGCACACCTCCGGCTCCACCGGCCGCCCCAAGGGCGTGCTGGTCACCCACGCCTCGCTCGCCAACCTGTGCGCGGGCCACGGCGAGGACCACATCGCCCCGGCCGTGCGCCGCACCGGCCGCGAGCGCCTCAAGGTCGCCCACAGCGCCTCGTTCGCCTTCGACGCCAGCTGGGACCCGGTGCTCTGGATGGTCCACGGCCACGAGCTGCACCTGCTCGACGACGCCACCTACCGCGACCCCGCCGTGCTGGCCGGCCACCTCCACCGCGAGCGCGTCGACTACCTCGACGTGACTCCCTCCTACCTCGAAGTCCTGCTCGCCGAAGGCATCCTGGACGACGAGTGGCACCGCCCCGCCGTCGTCGCGGTCGGCGGCGAGGCCACCCCGCCCGCGCTCTGGCGCCGGCTGACCGCCGTCCCCGGGCTGCACCCGATCGACCTCTACGGCCCGACCGAGACCACCGTCGACGCCTACGCCTGGACCCCGGGCCCGGACGGCGCCCTGGTCGGCCGGGTGGTGCGCGGCTCCCGCGCCTACGTGCTGGACGGCTCGCTGCGGCCCGCCCCCGACGGCGCCACCGGCGAACTGTACGTGGCCGGCGCCTGTCTGGCCCGCGGCTACCTCGGCCGCCCCGACCTCACCGCCGAGCGCTTCCTCGCCGACCCCTTCGGCCCGCCCGGCGCGCGGATGTACCGCACCGGCGACCTCGCCCGCCGCAGTCCGGACGGCACCCTGGAGTTCCTCGGCCGCGCCGACGACCAGGTCAAGATCCGCGGCTTCCGGATCGAGCCCGGCGAGATCGCCGCCGTCCTCGCCGAACTGCCCGGCGTCGCCCAGGCCGTGGTGATCGCCCGCCCCGGCCCGCACGGCAAGCGGCTGCTCGGCTACGCCGTCCCCGCGCCCGGCGCCGCCCCGGACCCGGACGCGCTGCGCGCCGCGCTCGCCGAGCGGCTGCCCGGGCACATGGTCCCGGCCGCCGTCCTGCTCCTCGACGAACTGCCGCGCACCGCCCACGACAAGCTCGACCACCGCGCCCTGCCGGAACCCGCCGCCCTCCCGGCCGCCGGAGCACCGGCCGCCACACCCCGGGAGGAGCTGGTCTGCGGGCTGTTCGCCGACGTGCTCGGCCTGCCCGCGGCCCCCGGGCGGGACGACTCCTTCTTCGACCTCGGCGGCCACTCGCTGCTGGCCGGCCGGCTCGCCGCCCGGCTGCGCGAGACCTTCGCCACGCCCGTCGGCTTCGCCGACGTCTTCCGCCACCCGACCCCGGCCGGGCTCGCCGACCTGCTGGACGGCTCCGCCGACGCCGCCCCGGAGGCCCGCCCCGCCCTCGTCCCGGCGCCGCGCACCGAGCGGATGCCGCTCTCCGCCGCCCAGCGCGGACTCTGGTTCCTGAACCGGCTCCAGGGCCCGAGCGCCACCTACAACATCCCGCTCGCCCTGACCCTGACCGGCCCGCTCGACCGCGCCGCGCTCACCCTCGCCCTCGGCGACGTCAGCGCCCGCCACGAGGTGCTCCGCACCGTCTACGGCGAGCAGTCCGACGGCACGCCGTACCAGCGGATCCTCCCGGCCGCACCCGTCGAGCTGCACGAGGGCGGCGCGGGCGGCACGGGCGGCACGCTCGCCGAAGCCGTCGGGCACTGCTTCGACCTCGCCGCCGAACCGCCGCTGCGGGCCACCCTGTTCGCGCACGGCCCGCAGGAGCACACCCTGCTGCTCCTGCTGCACCACATCGCCGGCGACGGCGCCTCCACCACCCCGCTGGCCCGCGACCTGGCCGCCGCCTACACCGCCCGGCTGGCCGGCCGCGCCCCGGACCTCCCGCCGCCGGCCCTGCAGTTCGCCGACCACGCGGCCTGGCAGCGGCAGCTGCTCGGCACCGCCGACCGGCCCAGCCCGCTGGCCGCCCGGCAGGCGCAGTACTGGCGCACCGCCCTGGCCGGCCTGCCCGACCAGCTGGAGCTGCCCGCGGACCGGCCGCGCCCCGCCGTCGCCGGCCACCGGGGCGCCACCGTGCCGTTCGCCCTCGACGCCGGGGCCCACACCGCCCTCGCCGCCCTCGCCCGGGCCTGCGGCGGCACCGTCTTCATGGCCGTCCAGGCCGGGCTCGCCGCCCTGCTCACCCGGCACGGCTGCGGCACCGACGTCCCCGTCGGCACCCCGGTCGCCGGGCGCGACGATCCGGCCACCGCCGACCTGGTCGGCTACTTCGTCAACTCCCTGGTCCTGCGCACCGACACCTCCGGCGACCCGACCTTCCGCGAACTGCTCGACCGGGTCCGCGGCACCGTGCTCGCCGCGCACGAGCACGCCGACCTGCCGTTCGACCGGCTCGTCGAGGAGCTCAACCCGCCCCGCTCGCTGGCCCGCCACCCCCTGTTCCAGGTGATGCTCGCCTGGCAGAGCCGACCGGACGACACCCACCCGATGGGCGGCGGCCTCACCGCCCGGATCGCCGCCGTCCCCAGCGGCACCGCCAAGTTCGACCTCACCCTCAACGCGGGCGAGCTGCCCGGCGGCGGCATCGGCGGCTTCCTGGAGTACCGCACCGACCTGTTCGACGCCGCCACCGCCGAGGCCCTCGCCGCCCGGCTCGCCCGACTGCTCACCGCCGCCGCCGGCGACCCGGACACGGCGATCGGCCGGCTCCCGCTGACCGACGAGCGGGAACGGACGCGCGCGCTGGTCGAGTGGAACGGCACTCCCGCCCCGTCCGCCCCGGACACCACCCTGCCCGAGCTGTTCGAGGCCGCGGCCGCCGCCCACCCGCACGCGGTCGCCGTCAGCCACCGCGACGAGCAGCTCGACTACGCCGAACTCGGCGCCCGCGCCGACCGGCTGGCCCGGCGGCTGATCGCCGACGGCATCGGCCCCGGCGCCATCGTCGCCCTCGCCCTGCCGCGCTCGCTCGACCTCGTCGTCGCCCTCCTCGCGGTGGCCAAGTCCGGCGCCGCCTACCTGCCGCTCGACCCCGACTACCCGGCCGACCGCCTCGCCTACATGCTGGCCGACGCCGCCCCCGCCGCCCTGCTCACCGACCGCGCCACCGAGCCCCGGCTGCCCGCCCAGGACCTGCCCCGGCTGCTCGTCGACGGACCGGACCACGGCGACCACCCGGCCACCCCGCCCGCCCAGCACGAGCGCACCCGCCCGCTGCGCCCCGAGGACACCGCCTACGTCATCTACACCTCCGGCTCCACCGGCCGGCCCAAGGGCGTGCCCGTCACCCACCACAACGTGGTGCGCCTCTTCCGCTCCACCGACCACTGGTTCGGCTTCGGCGCCGACGACGTCTGGACCCTCTTCCACTCCTACGCCTTCGACTTCTCCGTCTGGGAGCTGTGGGGAGCCCTGCTGCACGGCGGCCGGCTGGTCGTCGTCCCGCACCTGGTCAGCCGGGACCCGGCGGCCTTCCTCGACCTGCTCGCCCGCGAACGCGTCACCGTGCTCAACCAGACCCCGTCCGCCTTCTACCAGCTCAGCGCCGCCGACCGGGACCGCCCCGGCAGCGAACTCGCCCTGCGCTACGTGGTGTTCGGCGGCGAGGCGCTCGAACTCGCCCGGCTGGACGACTGGTACGACCGCCACCCCGAGCACGCGCCCACCCTGGTCAACATGTACGGCATCACCGAGACCACCGTGCACGTGTCCCACATCGCCCTCGACCGGGCGGGCGCCGCCGCCGGCAGCAGCACCATCGGGGTCAACATCCCCGACCTACGGATCTACGTGCTCGACCAGTACCTGCAGCCCGTCCCGCCCGGCGTCACCGGCGAGATGTACGTGGCCGGGGCCGGTCTGGCCCGCGGCTACCTCGGCCGCCCCGAGCTCACCGCCGGGCGCTTCGTCGCCGACCCGTACGCCGAACTGTTCGGGGAGCGCGGCACCCGGATGTACCGCTCCGGCGACCTCGCCCGCCGCCGCGCCGACGGCGTGCTGGAGTACTTCGGCCGCGCCGACCAGCAGGTGAAGCTGCGCGGCTTCCGGATCGAACTCGGCGAGATCGAGGCCGTACTGGCCGCCCACCCCGGCATCGCCGACGCCGCCGTCGTCGTCCGCGAGGACGCGCCGGGGGACCGCCGACTGGTCGGCTACGCCGTCGCCGCCCGGTCGGCCGACCGGCCCGACCCCGCCCCGGCGGCCGTCACCCCCGAGCAGCTGCGCGCCCACGCCGCCGCCGAACTCCCCGTCCACATGGTGCCCTCCGCCGTCGTCCTGCTCGACCGGCTGCCGCTCACCGCCAACGGCAAGCTCGACCGCCGGGCCCTGCCCGCCCCCGAGGCGCCGGCCGGCGGCGGCGGACGCCCCCCGCGCAACCCGCGCGAACAGCAGCTGTGCGAGCTGTTCGCCGAGGTGCTCGGGGTGCCCTCGGTCGGCGTCGACGACGACTTCTTCGCCCTCGGCGGCCACTCGCTGCTGGTCGTCCGCCTCGCCGGGCGGATCCGCGAGGTGCTCGGACTGGAGGCCGGCATCGGCACCCTGTTCCAGGCACCCACCGTCGCCGCCCTCGACGCGGCCCTGTCCGGCGGCGCCCGGCAGGTCGACGCCCTCGACGTGCTGCTGCCGCTGCGCCCCGCCGCGCCCGGCCGCCGGACCCCGCTGTTCGCCGTCCACCCGGCCGGCGGCCTCAGCTGGTGCTACACCGGCCTGATCCGCCACCTGCCCGCCGACCAGCCGATCTACGGCCTCCAGGCCCAGGGCGTCGGCGCCGCCACCGCCGGCCTGCCGCTGCCGGGCACCCTGGAGGAGCTGGCCGCGCACTACGCCGACCGGCTGCGCGAGGTCCAGCCCGAGGGCCCGTACCGGCTGCTCGGCTGGTCCACCGGCGGGATCATCGCCCACGCCGTCGCCGTCCGGCTGCAGGAACTCGGCCACCGCGTCGACCTGCTGGCCATCCTGGACGCCTACCCCGCCGAGGGCTTCCGCGACCTGCCCGTCCCCGACCAGGCCGAGGCCCTGGAGGCGCTGCTCACCATGGGCGGCTACGGCCCCGCCGACCTGGACGGCCGGCCGCTCGAACTCGGCGCCGTCACCGAACTGCTGCGCCGCGAGGGCAGCCCGCTGGCCGGGCTCGCCGACGCCACCGTGGCCGCGCTGAACCGGATCTACCTCAACACCAACGACCTGGTCCGCGGCTACGACCACCGCCGTTTCGACGGGGACGTGCTGTTCTTCCGGGCCACCGTCGACACCATCGACGAGACCCTCGTCCCCGAGCTGTGGACCCCGTACGTGTCCGGCCGGATCGACAACACGGACGTCGCCTGCTCGCACAAGGACATGACCCTGCCCGCCCCGATCGCGCACATCGCCCGCGTGATCTCCGACCACCTGGAGAAGTCCTCCGATGAGTGACGCCCCCACCAACCCCTTCGACGCCGACGGCCGGTTCCTCGCGCTGGTCAACGACCAGGGCCAGCACTCGCTGTGGCCCGCCTTCGCCGCCGTCCCGGCCGGCTGGGACGTCTCCCACGGGCCCTGCGGGCGCGCCGACGCGCTCGCCTGGATCACCGCCCACTGGACCGACCTGTGACCCCTCCCGCCGCCGGGGCCCCGGCGCGCCCCCTCCTCGCGGGGCGCGCCGCGGTGGTCGTCGTCTACACCGCCGCGATGTGCATGAACGGCCTGGACTCGACCATCGTCAACCCCGCGCTGTTCACCATCGCCGAGGACTTCGGCCGGCCGGTCTCGGCGGCCAACGCCGTGGAGACGGCCTTCCTGGTCGGACTCGCCGTCGGCCTGCCGGTCGCCGGCTGGCTCGGCGACCGGTACGGCGTCAAGCGGGTCTTCCTCGGCTCGCTGGCCGCCTTCACCCTCGCCTCCGCACTCTGCGCCGCCGCTCCCGGCCTCGGCGCGCTCGCCGCCGCGCGGGCCGTCCAGGGCGTGGCCGGCGGGCTGCTCACGCCGGTCGGGATGACCCTGCTGTTCCGGGCGTTCGCCCCGCACGAGCGGGCCGGCCTCGGCCGCGTGCTGATCGTGCCCACGGCCCTGATGCCCGCCCTCGGGCCGCCGCTCGGCGGCTTCCTCACCGAACACCTCTCCTGGCACTGGCTGTTCCTGGTCAACGTGCCGATCGGGGTCGCGGCGCTGGTCACCGGCCTGGCCGGCCTGCGGGCCGAGGCCGAGCCGCCCGCCGGCCGCTTCGACACCACCGGATTCCTGCTCGCCACCCCCGGCCTCGGGCTGCTCAGTTACGCGCTCGGCTTCGGCCCGGCGCACGGCTGGTCCTCGCCGGGCGTGGCGTTCGGCGGACTGGCCGGACTGCTGCTGCTCGGCGCGGCGGTGCGCCACCAACTCCGGGCCGAGGAACCGCTGGTGGACGTGCGGCTGCTCGCCGACCGGGCCTACGGCGCCGCCACCTGGCTCGCCCTGCTCACCTCGGCCGGCCTGATGGGCGCCCTGTTCGCGCTCCCGCTGCTCTACCAGGCGGCGCTCGGGGCCTCGGCGCTGGACGCCGGCCTGAGCGTCTTCCCGGAGGCGCTCGGCCTGATGGCCGCCTCCCAGGTCGTCGACCGCCTGCTGCCGCGGTTCGGTCCGCGCCGCCTCGCCCGGCCCGCCCTGCTGCTGGCCGCGCTCGTGCTGGCCGCCCTGGGCTTCGCCGAGAACCCGTGGGCGGTGCGGGCGCTGATGTTCGCGGTCGGGCTGGTCCTCGGCACCGCCGTGCTCACCGTCCAGATCGCCGGCTTCGCCGACGTCCCGCCGCCCGCGATGGGCCGGGCGATGGGCCTGTTCACCATCGTCCGCACGCTGGGCGGGGCTCTGGGGATCGCCGCCGCGGCCGCCGTGATCGGGGCCCTCGGTGACGACGCCGGCTCGGCGGGCCCCTACCGGGTCGCCCTGCTGGGCACCGCCGGCCTGGTCGCGGTCGGCGTCCTCGTCGCGCAGCGCCTCCCGGTGGAGCCGCCGGCCCCGCCGCCCCCGGAGGACTGACCGGGGCCCGGGGGCGGCGCTGACCGGCGCCGCCCCCGTCTGCCCGCCCGCCCGAGGGGCGGGTTCAGTCGCTGGGCCAGAGGATCAGGTCGGCGAGCGCGTGGCGGGTGGGGCGGCCGCCGAGTTCGGTGAGGGCGGCGCGGATCCGGTGCAGGTGGTCGACGGTCAGTTCGAGCGGCGGCTCGTCGGGCTGGTGGGTGTAGCGGATCGGGTAGTCGACGCCGGGGGTGCGGGTCATCTCGATGTGGCAGCCGAGCACGTGCGTCACCGGTCGCCGTTCGGCGAAGGCGATCAGCCGGTCGATGGTCCTGGTGAAGGCCGGCCAGTCGTCGATGTAGAGCCGGCCGGGGTAGACCGTGTCCCCGGTGAGCAGGAAGCCGGTGTGCGGGTCGTGGAAGGTGACGGCCGCCGGGTGGTGTCCCGGGGTGGCCAGGCACTCCAGGACCCGGCCGCCGAGGTCGACGAGGGCCACCGCCTCCGGGTCGCGGTCGAAGCCGAAGTGGGCCCAGGCGGTGGCCGGGTCCGCCGCGACCACGGTGGTGAGGGGCCGCCCGGTGAACTGTCCGTCGCCGGCGACGTGGTCGCCGTGCGGGTGGGTGTGCAGCACGAGCAGCCGGTAGCCGTCGCGGGGGTTGCGGGCGAGCCATGCGTCGATCAGCCCGTCGACGACCGTGCGCAGCGGGAAGAACGCGGGTTCCGGGGTCGCCCCGGTGTCGATGAGCACCGCCCGCTCGTCCCCGAAGAGCAGGAACAGGAACGGCGCCTCGTAGTTGACCGCCATGTTCTGCCGCAGGATGACGGTGTGCTCGTCGTACTCGTAGACCTGGATCTCCGGGTCCGTGTCGTGCTTCGCCGACGGGGACCCGTGGATCCACCGTACGTCCAGCGGACGGGCGACCGGGGTACCGGCAGCCATGACGCCTCCCAGCGTGCGTCGTCTTGGCGGGCCGGGTACGGCGCACATCTCGTCCGGGGCCGGCGCCGACGCGCCGCCACGGGGACGCTAGCACGCGCCCGCGGCGGCGGTCCGGCCCCGCGGGGGCCGGTGCGGTGAGGGGCCGGTGTCGAGGGGCCGGAGTCGTGAGCGGCCGGTGTCATGAGCCGGTGTCGTGAGGGCCCGGTGCCGCGAGGGGGCGCCTCCCGCCGGGCCCTCAGCCGGTCGGGCCGCCGAGCAGGTGCGCCAGCCCGTCGGCCAGGCCGCCGCGCCAGCAGGCGTAGTCGTGGCCGCCGTTGAACTCCCGGTACTCGAGGTCGTACCCGCGCGCCACGAGGACGTCGCGCAGGTGCCGGTTCTGGGTGAGCAGCATCCACTCCTGGAGGCCGACCTCCAGGTAGAAGCGGGCCGGGCGCCGCTCGTCGGCGGCGAAGCGGCGGGTGAGCCACTCGCTCCCCTCGTCGAAGTCGGTGCCGTCCGGCCACCAGAAGGAGCCGGACTGGGAGAGCGCGTTGCCGAACCGGTCCGGGCGGCGGTGGGCGGCGAACGCGGCGGTGAGTCCGCCCGCGCTCTGGCCGGCGATGACGGTGGCGGCCGGGTCGGTGGTGGCGCCGAACCGGCCGGCGGCCCAGGGCAGCAGCCGGTCGGCGAGGAGGTCGACGAACTCCGGGTTGCAGCTGAGGTCCTCGGGCCGGCCGGGGCCCATGGTGTGGACGAGCAGCGCGACGGTGGGCGGGATCGCCCCGTCGGCCGTGAGGTTGTCGAGGGTGTCGCCGACGGACAGCACCTCGCCCCACATCTCCCCGTCGAGCAGCACCGCCACCGGATGCGGGCCGGCCCCGTGCCCCGCGGGCAGGTGGACGTCGACCCGCCGGCCGGCGTGCTCGGCGGCGACGGTGCGGCCGCGCGGCACGCCGTCGCGGCGCCGGACGTACGGCTGGGCGGGGGCGCCGGGGAGGCTGAGCACGGAGGAGGGGTGGCGCCCGTCGCGGGCGGGCAGCCGGGGCTGCTCGTCGAGCGGGTCCGGCCGGGCGTGGTCGAGGACGTGCAGCCAGTCGGCCCGGGCGGTGCCGGGGGCGGCGCCGCGGTAGGGGTGGAGCTGGTAGGAGGCGCGGTGGTCGGCGCGCAGCCGGTAGGTGATGGTCCAGCGGCCGTCGGCCGTACGGTCCATCAGGTGCGGGGTGAGGTCGCCGGCGTGGCGGTCCTTGTCGGTGACGGTGTGCAGGAGGGCGAGCACGCCGTCGCAGGGCTGGTCCGGCTCGGGCTCGTGGACGAAGGTGACCAGCCGGTACGCGGGGTCGTGCGGGTCGGGTTCGACCAGGGGGTGGGGTTCCACGGGCAGCACTCCGGGACTCGGTGGCGGGAAGGGCGGGGCCGGCAAGAGAAAGGTGGGGCAGGGGCAGGGGACGGGGACGGGCGACGGGACGGGGGCTACGCCGGGTCGCCGCGGCGGCCGAGCAGCACCCACAGCAGGAAGGGCCCGCCCAGGACGGTGGTGACGATGCCGACCGGGATCTCGACCCCGCCGATCAGCACCCGGCCGAGGGTGTCGGCGAGGACGACGAGCAGGGCGCCGGTGAGCGCCGAGCCGAGCACGGGCACCCGGGCGGGCCCGGCGAGGCGCCCGGCGAGGACGGGCGCGGCGAGGGCGACGAAGCCGACCGGTCCGCAGACGCCGACGGCCAGCCCGGCCAGGGCGACGGCCAGCAGCAGGCAGGCGAGCCGGACCCGCCCCGGGTCGACGCCGAGCGAGGCGGCGACGCTGTCGTCGAACCGCAGCACGGCGAGCCGCCGGGCCACCACGAGGGCGAGCGGCACCAGGACGGCCAGCCCGAGCAGGACGGGCGTGGCGACGGCGTAGTCCCGGCCGTTGAGGCTGCCGGAGGTCCAGACGTACAGCGATCCGGCCGAGTTGAGCGAGCGCCGGGCGAGGGCGACCTGGATGACGGCGGAGGCCAGGGCGGACATCGCGAGGCCGACGACCAGCACCCGGTAGCCGCGGGCGCCGAGGCCGCCGGAGACCAGGGCGACGACGAGGACGGCGACGAGGGCGCCCAGCGGCCCGGCCCACCAGGCGCCGAAGGTGCCGGAGGCGGTGGCGGAGATGAGCACGGCGGCGGTGGCGCCGTCGTTGACGCCGAGCAGTTCGGGGGTGGCGAGCCGGTTGCGGGCGAGGGTCTGGGTGAGGCACCCGGCGAGGCCGAGGGCGGCGCCGGCGGCGAGTCCGGCGACGATCCGGCCGAGCCGGAACCTCTGGACCAGCAGCACGTCGAGCCGCTCGCCGTAGCCGAAGACGGCCTGGAAGGTGCGGCCGAGGCCGAGTTCGCTCTGCCCGGCGTGGGCGGAGACGACGACGGCGGTCAGCAGGGCGGCTGCCAGGCCGAGCGCGGCGAGCAGCGACCGGCGGGGGAGCAGCAGGGACCACGCTCCGCGGCGCAGCACCAGGTCGGGTGCGGGCGCGGGCGGTTCGGCCTGCCGGGGGCGGGCGGCCTCGGCCGGGTCGGTGAGGTCGAGGGCGGCCGTGCGGCGGGAGCGGACGATGGCGATCAGCGCCGGGGCGCCGACCAGGGCGACGATGACCGACACCGGCGCCTCGAAGGGCCTGGCCACCACGCGGGCCAGCACGTCCGCCCCGGTGAGCGCGGCGGCGCCGAACAGTGCGGCGAACAGGGTGAGCCGTCCGACCCGGGGTCCGGCGACGGCGCGGGCGAGGAAGCCGGCGAGCAGGCCGAGGAAGGAGATCGGCCCGGCCAGCGCGACGGCCGAGGCGGTGAGCAGGGTGACGGCGATGGCGACGGTGGCACGGGTGGCGCCGGGCCGGTGGCCGAGGCCGCGGGCGAGGTCGTCGCCGAGGGCGAGCGCGGTGAGCGGGCGGGTGGCGAGCAGGGCGAGGAGGAAGCCGGCGGCGAGGACGGGCGCGAGCTGGCGCAGGGTCGCCCAGCCCTCCACGCCGGCGAGTGAGCCGAGCACCCAGACCCGGTACCGGTCGTACGTCTCGGGGGAGTTGACGATCAGCACGCCGGTGAGTCCGCCGAAGGTGGCGCCGACCGCGGACCCGCCGAGGACCAGCCGCATCGGTGATCCGCCGCCCCGGGCGCCGGCGATGAGCAGCACCAGCGTGCTGGCGAGGACGGCGCCGCCGAACGCGCAGGCCAGGTAGCCGTAGGAGGTCTGGACGCCGAGGGCGGCGATGCCGAGCACGACGCCGAGGGAGGCACCGGCGTTGATGCCGAGCAGTCCGGTCTCGGCGAGCGGGTTGCGGGTGACGGACTGCAGTTGGGCCCCGGCGACGCCGAGGGCGGCGCCGACCAGCAGCGCGGTGGCGGTGCGGGGGAGTCGCAGGTCGCCGACGACGAGGGCGAGCCGGCCATCGCCGCGGGCGCCGCCGCGGTCGAGCAGGTAGTCCAGCACCCGCCCGGCGCCGACCTCGCCGGCGCCGACCGACAGCGAGAGCGCGGCCAGCGCGAGCAGGGCGGCCACCGCGCCGAGGGCGATCGGCCAGACGGGCCGGCGGCGGTCGTCCGCCTGCGCCGGCGCAGGCGCCGGCTCAGGCTCCGGCGGCCGGGGTGGCGGCGGGGCGTCGGGTGCGGTGCGGGACGCCGTGGGTTCGCCCACTTGCGACGATGTCATAAGGTAAGGCTAACCTAATGGTCGTACCGTCCTGTGGGGCGCCGCCGGGGCACCGTCACCGCGCCGATCCGTCCGGACGCCGTTCAACTCCCGCAACACCGCTGCCCGGAGGCACCCATGCCGTTTGCCCAGAGCCCGCTCCCCGCCGTCCGCCGCCGTGCGTTCCAGGTGCTGGCCGTCACCGGGGCCGCCGCCCTCCTGCTCGCCGGGTGCGGTTCCTCCGGCTCCTCCGCCCCCGCCGCGGGCGGGTCGTCCGCCGCCGGCAGTGCCGCCCCGGACCAGGCCGGCGGCAAGCGGACCGTCAAGGACGCCACCGGCAAGGCCGTCGAGATCCCCGCCTCGCCCCAGCGGATCGTCACCCTCACCCAGGAGGACCTCGACGCGGTGCTCGCCCTCGGCGTCAAGCCGGCCGGCATCACCAACGGCCAGGGGCTCAACGAGCCGCCGGCGTACCTCAAGGACAAGGTCCAGGGCGTGCCGGTGGTCGGCAACCTGCTCCAGCCCGTCATGGACAAGGTCATCGCGGCCAAGCCCGACCTCATCCTGGCCGGCGACATGCAGGACGAGCAGGTGCTCAAGCAGCTGCGCGAGATCACCCCCGCCACGCTCGTCACCATGGCGCCCACCGACGACTGGAAGCTCGCCTTCCGCGGGATCGGGAACGCCGTCAACAAGCTGGACCAGGCCAACAAGGTGATCGCCGACTACGAGGCCAAGGCGGCCAAGGCCGGCGGTGAGCTCGGCAAGAACAAGGGCGCGGCGGTCTCCATCGTCCGCTGGAACCCGACCGGGCCCAGCTGGATGGAGCGCAAGCAGTTCGCCGGCGGCGTCGCCCTCGACATGGGCCTCACCCGCCCCAAGGCGCAGGACAAGGACGGCAACGCCCACAGCCCCGCGCTCAGCCTGGAGAAGCTCGCCGAGATCGACGGCGACTGGCTTTTCCTCTCCACCCTCACCGACGACGGCAAGGCCGCGCTCAAGGACGTCCAGTCCAAGCCCGCCTACCAGGAGCTGAACGCCGTGAAGAACAACCACGCCGTCACCGTGGACGGTTCGGTCTGGTCCACCCGCGGCGGCCCGCTCGCGGCCGACGTCGTCATCGGCGACATCTCCAAGGCGCTCGCCTCGTCCTGACCTGCCTCGTCCTGACCTGCCTCGTCCTGACCCGCCTCGTCCTGACCCGCCTCGTCCCGACCCGGCCGTCCTGGCCCGGCCGTCCCGATGGGCTCCGTCCCGACGGAACCCGCCCCGACGAGGCCCGTGCCGGGAGCCCCGCGGCTCCCGGCACCCTCCCCGACCGAAGGAACCCGCGATGGAGTTGACGATCCAGGGCCTCACCGCCGGTTACGGCCCGGGCCGCCCGGTGCTCGACGGCGTCGACCTCACGATCCCGGCCGGCCGGGTGGTCGCCGTGGTCGGCCCGAACGGCTGCGGGAAGTCCACCCTGCTGAGGGCCGCCGCCCGGCTGCACCGGCCCGACGGCGGGCGGGTCCTGGTCGGCGGGGAGGACCTCTGGCGGCTGCGGCCCCGGCAGGCCGCGCACCGGGTCGCGCTGCTCCCGCAGAGCCCGCAGGCCCCCGAGGCGGTCACCGTCACCGGGCTGGTCCGCTACGGCCGGCACCCGCACCAGGGGCTGTTCCGCCAGTGGTCGGCCGAGGACGAGCGGCTCACCGCGCGGGCGCTGCGCGCCACCGGCGTCGAGGAGCTCGCCGACCGCCGGCTCGACCGCCTCTCCGGTGGCCAGCGCCAGCGCTGCTGGCTCGCCATGGTGCTGGCCCAGGACGCGCCCGTCGTGCTGCTGGACGAGCCCACCAGCGCGCTCGACCTCGGCCACGCCGTCGAGGTGCTGGAGCTGGTGCGCGAGGTCGCGGCCGGCGGGCGGACCGTCGTCATGGTGCTGCACGACCTGGCGGCGGCCGCCCGCTACGCCGACCTGGTGGTCGCCCTGAGGGGCGGCTCGGTGGTGGCCTGCGGCCCGCCCCGCGAGGTGGTTGACGCGTCGCTGGTGCGGGCGCTGTACGACATCGACAGCGACGTACTGGCCGCGCCGGGCGACGGCGCGCCGGTGATCGTCCCGCGGGCGCCGGCGACCGCCCTGCGGGTCGCGGCGGACTGACGGCTGACGGGCGCTCGGCGCCGCACCGGCCCGCCCGTTGCCGGCCGCCGTCCACCACCGGCTGCCTGCGGCGGGTTGCGGGGGCGGGCCCGGGCCGGTGTGGTGTGCTGGGGCACCCCCGCGCCGAAGCGCCCGACGTCCACGGAGGCCTCCCCGTGCACCCCCGCCGACTCGCCGCCGTCCTGCTGGCCCTGCTGCTGCCGACCGCCTGCTCCTCCACCGCGCTGGCCCCCGCCGGCTCCGGCTCGCCCACTGCGGGCGGTCCGGTGGTGCGGGCCACCGTCGCCGACGGCCTGCCGGTGCCCTGGGGCCTGGCCCTGCTGCCCGACGGCGACCTGCTCGTCTCCGAACGGGACGCCGGGCGGATCGTCCTGGTCGCCGCGGCCGGCGGCGCCACGACCGAGGCCGGCACCGTGCCCGGGGTGACCGCCGGGGGAGAGGGCGGACTGCTCGGCATCGCGACGTCCCCCGACTTCGCCGCCGACCACCTCCTCTACGCCTACCACAGCACCGCCACCGACAACCGGATCGTCCGGCTGCGCTACGACCCGGAGCAGCCCGCAGGCGCCCGGCTCGGCGCCCCCGACGTCCTGCTGGCCGGCATCCCGCGCGGCCCGCGGCACAACGGCGGCCGGATCGCCTTCGGCCCGGACGGGTTGCTCTACGCCACCACCGGCGACAGCGGCACTCCCGCGCTGGCCCAGGACAAGGGCTCGCTCGGCGGCAAGATCCTGCGGCTCACCCCCGACGGCGCACCCGCCCCGGGCAACCCGTTCCCCGACTCGCCCGTCTACTCCTACGGCCACCGCAACGTCGAGGGCATCGCCTGGGACGACGGCGGCCGGCTCTGGGCCACCGAGTTCGGCGAGGACACCTGGGACGAGCTCAACCTGATCCGCCCCGGCGGTGACTACGGCTGGCCCGCCGTCGAGGGCGTCGGCCACGACCCCGCCTACCTCGACCCGGTCGTCGAGTGGCACCCGGCCGACGCCTCCCCGAGCGGCCTCGCCTACGCCGACGGCGCGCTGTGGGTGGCCGCCCTGCGCGGCACCCGGCTGTGGCGCGTCCCGATCACCGGCGACCGGCTCGCCGGGCCGCCGCAGGGCTTCCTCGACGGGGACTACGGGCGGCTGCGCACCGTCGTCGCCGACCGGGACGGCAGCCTCCTGCTGGCCACCGACAACACCGACGGCCGCGGCGAGCCCCGCCCGGGCGACGACCGGGTCCTGCGGCTGTCGCCGTCGCCGTAGCGGGTGCTGACGCCGCTGTCGCTGTCGCGTCGCCGCCGCCGCTGTCGCCGCTGTCGCCGTCGCCGCCGTCGCCGCCGTCGCCGCCGTGGCGGCCGGGGCCGGCAACCGGTCGCTCCCGCGGGGCCAGTGACCCCGGGTCCCCGGCCGCCCGTTCACTCGTTCGACGGGTTTGGGGGTCGTGGGCCGCCGTACGGGCACCCCCTCCGCGGTGGTGTGTCAGTGGGCCTCGCTACGTTCCTCGCATCGCTGACCAGCAGGTGGGAGGAGAACGGCCGTGGCATGGGTGGAAACGGGCGCGGGGGGCTACCGCGTGACGCTCGACGGGGAGGGGCGGGTGGTCTGCCGCAACGCGGCGGGCCGCGAGCTGAAGTCCCTGCCGCCGAAGCTCGGTGACGACCCGGTGGTCGCCCAGCTGAAGCAGCTCGCCGAGTGGCTGGCCGCGCACGAGCGGAGCTGCCTGGACGACGTCGAGCGGTGGATGGTGCGCTCCCTGCCGGTGCCCGCCGCCGTGCTCACCGAAGTCTGGGCGGACGAGGCCTGGCGGGCCGTCCTGCGCGACCTCGTGGTCACCGGCCCGGACGGCGCCGTCGCCGGCTTCCTGCGCGGGGCGGACGCCGAGCGCGGCCTCGGCCTGGTCGACCTCGACGGCGACACCGTGCGCCTCACCGACGGCGAGGTCCTGATACCCCACCCGGTCCTGCTCCAGGACCTCGACGAGCTGCGCGAGTTCGCCGTCGAGCTCGGCGTCTCGCAGCGGGTCCAGCAGCTCTACCGGGAGGTCTGGCACCGCCCGGCCGAGCCACCGGCCGGCACCGAGGTCACCACCTACGCCGGCGGGCGCTACCGCGAGCTGCGCGAACTGGTCGGGCGCTGCGCCCGGCTCGGCCACCGGGTGCGCGGCGGCCACGCCGTCCAGACCGTGGTGGAGGCGGGCCGCAGCGTCGAGGCGCGCGTCTGGGTCGGCGACTACTACGAGTACGACGCCTGCGAGACGGGCGCACTCAGCTGGGCCGGGCCGGACGGCCGGGCCCTGCCGCTCGCCGAGGTCGGGCCGGTCGCCTGGTCCGAGGGCATGAGGATGGCCGCCGCGCTGCACGCCGGCCGCACGATCGAGGGGGAGGAAGCCGCATGACCGCCACCGCGTCCCACCAGCAGGCCGCCCGGGGCACCGCCGCGCACGAGCGCCTGCTCGACGCCGGGGCCGTGCTGCCGCCCGGCACCGTGCCCGGCGCCGGCCGCCCCGACAGCGCCGCCGACGTCCTCACCGCCCGCACCTACACCCACCCCGCGCTCGACGGCCGGCGGATCGTCCGGCTGGTCCCCGGCGCCCTCGGAGCGGCCGAGGACCTCGCCGTCGACTTCCTCGGGCTGGCCCCCGACGGCGCTCCCGCCGAGGTCGGCCAGGTCCGCCAGGAGGCGCTCGGCTTCCCCGCCTGGGCGCTGGTCCACGACCCGGCCAACGGACACCACGCGCTCGCCCTGGTCAAGGAGATGGAGCGGCTCGGCCGCCAGGCCAGGTCCAAGCCCGGCGCCGCCAAGGACGGCTTCGAGGAGCTCGCCACCCGGCTGGGCCGGGCCGTCCCGCACTTCCTGCCCACCTTCTGCGAGGAGGTCGGCCGGATCTTCCTCGCCCACGGCAACCAGACCTACGCCGCCGGGTACTTCGGCAAGGCCCGCGAGGCCGAGCGCACCCACGGCCTGGCCGTCGACGAGGAGCGGCTGCGCGCCGTCTTCCTGGAGTTCGCCCTCGCCGGCGCCCTCACCGTCAAGTCCCTGCGCCAGTACGTCAAGGAGCTCGCCGGCCGGCTCGACCCGGTCACCGCCTGGGAGCGCTTCCGCCAGCTCTGCACCGAGCGCTCCGCGGCCGGCATGGCGCCCTACGCCGGGATCGCCGAGGACGCCCGCGCCCTCCTCCGGGCCGCCGGGCTCGACCGCACCGAACACGAACAGGCCCTGCTCGCCGAACTGCTGGCCGCCCCCGGCGCCAACCGGGCGCCCGCCGCGTTCTGGAAGTCCTGGCACGGGGCGCTGCTCGAACTCGGCACCCGCGACCGGGCCACCCGGGCCCGCCTGCTGGAGCTCACCCCCGACCCGGGCGGCAACGACCCGGCCGCGCAGGACGCCGGCTGGCTCGCCGTCCTCGCCGGGACGGGCGCCGAACAGCTGCTCACCGGTCCGCGCCCGGAGGGTGCCGAGCCCGCCGCGGCCTGGCTCCAGCGCTGGACCAACCACCTCGGCCGCGGCTGGCGCAGCCGGCCCGGCTGCGCCGCCACCGTCGCACTGGCCGGCCGGATGGCCGAGCGGCTGCGGGCCGACGGCGTCCCGGTGGACCTCCACACCGGCGTCCGCCGCAGCCACACCCAACTCGACCTGCTCGACCGGCTGCTCGCCGACGGCGTCCCGGTCGCCGACCCGGCCCCCGAGCACCGCTTCGAGCTCAAGGGCTGGGTCGAGCAGTGCGGCCCCGCCGGCGCGACCCTCGCCGCCGTCGCCGCCGACCCGCGCTTCCGGCCCGCCCTGCGCGCCGCCACCCCGGCCGCCTGGGACGCCGCCGTCACGCACCGGGTACCGGCCCTGCCGCTGCTGCGCGAGCTGCTCGCCGAGTGGGCCGAGCAGCGCGCCGAGGAGCTCTCCGCCGTCCGCGGCCTGGCCGCCGCCACGGATCTGGTCCGCGCGCTGACCCCGCACCGCACCGCGATCCGGGACGTCGCCCCGGCCGCCGCCGAACGGATCGCCGCCCTCGACGTCGCAGGCCTGCTCGCCGCGGCCCTCGGCGCCGGCATCCTCGACGAACTCGGCTGGCCCGCCCTCGAAGAGGCCCTGGCCGCCCTCGCCGACCCGGTGGACGGTGCCGACCGGGACGCCCGGCCCACCGACACCCCCGGCCACACCGCCGGCGGCCTCCTCGGCCTGAGCGTCGAGGACTCCTGGCCGCAGCTGATCCTCACCCGCCACGACAAGGCCGTCGTGGTCGGTCCGCAGGGCGTCGTCCTGGAACACACCCTGCGGGTGCCCAAGCTGGAGAGCTGGAACCGGCCCCGGCTGCGCCACGTCGACGGCGAACTCCTCGTCGTCTGGCAGCAGGACGGCAAGCAGCGGGGCTACTGGTCCAGCCGGCCCGACGAGACGCTCGAACTCGGCGGCGAGCACATCGCCGGCTACCACTACGGCGACCGCACCCCGGAGACGCCCTCCCTGCCACTGCCCGGCGGCGGCCGCACCACCGGCGAGCGCCCGCTGCACCCCGGCGACACCCGGCTGCCCGCCGAACACCGCGTCCTCGGCGACGGCACCGGCCACTGGACGCTGCGCCACGGCCAGGGCGGACCCGCCCTGCGCGAACTCGACCCGCACACCGGTGCGCTCGGCCGCACCGCCGAACCGCCGATCGTCGCCGCCACCTCGGCGGCCGGCCGGCTGGACACGGCACGCACCCGGCTGCTGCCGCTCCAGCCGGGCCTGGAGGGGACGCCGCTCGGCACCGACGGCACCGTGCTCGGCAGCTGGGTCCGGATCGACCCCGGGCGCGCCGTCACCACCGGCACCGCCGCCGGCGAGGCCATCGTCCTGCCGTTCACCGGCCGCCACCCGGGCGCCGTCCCGGTCGGCCGCCTCACCCTCCCCGGCCGGGCCCGACCGGTCGTCACCGAGAACGGCGGCGACGCCCTCGCCCTGACCCTGCCCGACCTGACCGCCGACACCGACCGCACCGCGGACCTGCGCCCCTGCCGGGCCGGTGACCTCGCGGCCGCCGGCACCGCACTCGTCCCGCCGCTCGAGCACTGGCACGCCCTGCGGCCCCGCGACGAGGCCGGCTCGCGCGTCCTGCGCACCGTCGACGCCGAGCGGGCCGCCCGACTGATCGACGCCGCCTGGCCCGTCGACACCGAGCCGGTGCCCGAGGAGGACCAGCGCTGGATCACCACCCAGGGCGTGCGGCGGCCGGTCGCCCAGCGCGGCGACGCCCGTCGCACCCTGCCGGTCCGGGCGGTCGGCGACGTCCTGCCCGGCATCGGCCACCCGCTGCTGCTCGCCGGGGTCGCCGGCCTCGCCCGCGCCGCCGCCGACCTGCTCTACCGGACGGCCCGCTTCGTCCCGCAGCCCGAGGCGGAGAAGCCCTCCCGGGCGGAGGCGGCCGAACTCCGGCCCGACCACGGGCGTGACCACGACCTGCGCGACGCCGTCGCCACCCTGCTGCCCGACGTCGGCGGCTTCGGCGGCTGGGGCACCGCGCGCTGGCGGGTGGTGAACAACCTGCGCACCGTCACCGCCGTCCTCGCCGACCCGCCGGCCGCCGCGGGCGACGGCTGGAGCACCCCGGCCACCGTCACCCTGCAGGGCGGCGACGACAGCCACGCCTGGCTGCACCTGCTCGGCCGCCTCGACGTCCTCGCCTACGCGGCGGCCGCCCCGCTCACCACGCCGGAGCACCGCTCCAGCCTGCTCCTGCTGCTCGGCGAGCTGACCGGCGGCGTGCTCGCCGACCGCGGCGCCACCCTGCGCGAGACGGTGCTCGCCGAACCCGAGGACACCGGCACCGCCCGCCGGGCCGGGGACCACCGCCAGGGCCAGGTGCTGCGCCGCGGCGCACGCACCGTCGTCATCCTCGGCCGGCAGCACACCCACGACGGCACCTCGCACTGGCTCGCCGCCGACCACGACCCGAGCGGCGAGTTCGGCCCGGTGGCCCACTTCACCACCGTCCGGGAACGCGGCACCGAGGAGCGGATCGACGCCGCCTGGGCCACCGCCTTCCGGCGGGCCGTCACCGAGTACGGGGGCGTCCCCTGGCAGCCCGCCCGCGGCACCGCCTTCGGCGAGCTCACCGGGATGGGCGCCGCCCGCGCCGGCCTGCTGCTCAGCCCGCCGCCCGCGCTCTTCCACTGGAACAGTTCCGTCCTGCCCGCCGAGCGCCTCGCCGAGTACGGCCTCAAGGCCACCGAGGCCAAGGCCGCCCGCAACTGGCTGCGCGGGCACCCCCGGGACGGCCTCGCCGCCGTGTGGGGCGCCCTGCTGCCCGCCGACCCGCAGGCCCTCTGGACGGAGGGCCCCGACCTCCAGGCGGGGGCCGCCGCCTGGGTGCGGCACTTCGGACGCCTCGTCACCCTGCCCGAGGCCGACCAGGCCAACGTCAAGGGCGCGCGGATCGAGCACGTCGAGACGGTGCTCAACCCCGCGCGGAGCCCGTGGCTCACCCGCACCACCGCCTTCCGGCCCACCGACTCCGGCCTGGCCGCCGAGGACCCGAGCGCCGCACCCGACGCCGGGGACATCGGCCACACCCTCGCCGCGCTGCGCTGGCTCGCCTACCACCTGCCCGCCGACAGCCCGCTGCGTCCGCTGCTGCCCACCGCTGCCGAGGCCCTGCGCACCCGCCTCGCCGACCCGGAGCTGCTGCTCGACTTCCACCTCGTCCACACCGACAAGGGCGGGTCGCTGGCGGCCGTGCTGCGCCCCCACTTCGGCCTCCCGGCCGAGGGCGGAGCCGATCCGGACGGGCTGGTCCGCTGCGGTCCGGCCCTCGTCCTGACGCCCTACCACAACGAGTACGAGCGGGTCTGGCTGCGCCCAGCCGGGCTCACCGGGCCCGACGACCCGGTGCTCGACCTGCTCGCCGGGCTCGGCCAGGGCTACTACTTCGGCACCGAGCGGGTCGCCATCGCGGCCGTCCTGCGCGGCGACGCGGAGCGCCTCGCCGGATCCGGTGCCGCCGCCGTCCCCGCCCCGGCCGACACCGAGGGCCCCGCGTGGCTGCAGAACCCGCAGGTCACCGTGCCCGCGCTGGTCACCGAGGCGGCCCGCACCCACGGCCTCGGCGAGGACGCGGCCGCGCTCTACCTCCAGCTGCTCGCCCTTCCCGACCCCACCGACCGCAACGTCGCCCGCTGGACGGGCTGGAAGCCCGCCCGGCTCAAGCGGGCCCGCGCCGAACTCGCCGGCACCGGGCTGGTCCTGGAGGCCAAGCGGGCCCGGGCCGGGCGCTCGCTCTTCCTGCCCGGC
Organism: Kitasatospora sp. NPDC004745; assembly: GCF_042873275.1. Lineage (NCBI taxonomy): Bacteria > Bacillati > Actinomycetota > Actinomycetes > Kitasatosporales > Streptomycetaceae > Kitasatospora > Kitasatospora sp. NPDC004745. Next base: position 242,187 of record NZ_JBIALK010000001.1, read on the forward strand.
GGCTGGCAGGAGGCCAGGTCGCCCGCCCTGCCCGTCGAGACCTGGAAGGCCGCCCTGTACGGGCCGACCACCCACGACGCCGCGCTGCCGCTGCAGCCCGTCCCGGAGCTGTTCGCCCGGGCCTGGCAGCGGACGGTCGAGGGCGACACCCCCGGCTACGAAGAGCTCCGGACCAGCAAGCGCAGGAAGGCCCGCCGATGAGCACCACCACCGCCACCACCGCCCCGGGCGGGGCCGACGGCACCGTCGCGGTCCGCCAGACCGTCCCGCCCGAGGAGCGGTACGCCGCCGAACTGGAGTTCCTGGCCGCGCACGACACCGGCCCGCGCCCGCCCGGCTGGCGGCTCACCCCGCGCGCCGTCGTCACCTTCGTGATGGGCAGCGACGGCGAGAAGCTCAAGGCCGGCCGCCGCGGTCTGGTCGTGGAGCAGAAGTTCGTCGGCGAGCGGGCCCTCGTCGAGCGCTGCGTCGTCACCCTCGCCGGGGAGCGCGGCCTGCTGCTCGTCGGCGAGCCGGGCACCGCCAAGTCCATGCTCTCCGAACTGCTCGCCGCCGCCGTCTGCGGCACCAGCGCGCTCACCGTCCAGGGCACCGCCGGCACCACCGAGGACCAGCTGAAGTACGGCTGGAACTACGCCCTGCTGCTCGCCAAGGGGCCCACCCGGGAGGCCCTCGTCCCCTCCCCGGTGCTCACCGCGATGACCACCGGGGCGGTCGCCCGCGTCGAGGAGGTGACCCGCTGCCTGCCCGAGGTGCAGGACGCCCTGGTCTCCCTGCTCTCCGAACGGCGCATCGCCGTGCCCGAGCTGGCCGGGAGCCCGGACGGGCAGCTGCACGCCGCCGCAGGCTTCACCCTGATCGCCACCGCCAACCTGCGGGACAAGGGCGTCAGCGAGATGTCCGCGGCGCTCAAGCGGCGGTTCAACTTCGAGACGGTCGGCCCGATCGGCAGCCTCGCCGCCGAGGTCGAGCTCGTCCGCCGGCAGTCCACCGCCGCCGTCGCCCGCGCCGGAGCGCCCTACGCGGTGGACGACGCCGTCCTGGAGGCCCTGGTCACCGCCTTCCGCGACCTGCGCACCGGGCGCTCCACCGAGGGCTGGGACGTCGAACGCCCCTCCACCGTGATGAGCACCGCCGAGGCGGTCTCCGTCGCCACCGCCCTCGGCGTCACCGCCGCCTACCTCCCCGACGGCGGCGACCTGCTCGGCCGCCTCCCCGGCCAGCTCATCGGCGTCGTCCGCAAGGACGACCCGGCCGACGCCGCCCGGCTGCTCGGCTACTGGGACGGCCCGGTCCGCCGCCGCGCAGAACAGGGCGCCGCCACCTGGCGCACCCTGTGGGACCTCCGCCCGGCACTGGAGGCCTGATCCGATGAGCAGCGCGGTGACGCCCGCCCCGGCAGTCCCCCTCGGCCCGGCACGACCGGACGGCCCAGCACGACCGGACGGCCCGGCGCCCGCAGGCGGTGCCGGCCCGGACGACCCGCGCCGGGCCGTCCGGGCGGAGGCCGACCGGCTGGCCGCCTCCGGCACCGACCGGCCCGGGCCCTACCTGATCGGCGTGCGTCACCACGCGCCGTCGCTCAGCGCGGTCGTCCCCGCGCTGCTCGACGCGGCCCGACCGGAGGTGCTGCTGGTCGAACTCCCCGCCGAGTTCCAGCCCTGGCTCGGCTGGCTGGCGGACGAGGCCACCGAGGCACCGGTCGCCCTCGCGGCCGCGCCCTCCGGCCCCGAGGAGGCCGGGGGCGCCGACGGCCCCGCCTTCTACCCGTTCGCGGACTTCTCCCCGGAGCTGGCCGCCCTGCGCTGGGCGCGCCGCAACGGCGTCGAGGCGGTCGCCTGCGACCTCCCGCTGGCACACCGCCGCACCGCCGGCGGCGACGCTCCGGCCATCCCCGGAGGGCGGGGAGCCGGCGCACCCGTCCCCGGGGAGCCCGGCGTCGCCGACGCGCTGCGCCGGCGGCTCTCCGGACGCGACACCGACGACGACCTGTGGGACCGCCTGGTCGAGACGGCCGCCCCCGGCTCCACCCCCGAGGCGGTCCGGCGCGCCGCCCTGCTGGTCGGCTGGGCGCTGCGCCGCGACGCCGCGGCCGGTCCCGGGGTCGACGGGTACGACCTGCGGCGCGAGGCCTGGATGCGGTCCCGGATCCGGGCCGCCGCGGCGGGCGGCCGCCGGGTCGCCGCCGTGGTCGGTGCCTTCCACGCCCCGGCCCTGCTCGACGATCCCGAGCTCCCGGGCGCTCCCGACCTCCGCGACGCTCCCGGCCGGCCGGCCGTTCGCACCGCCGAGGCGGAGCTGTCCGGCCCGGGCCACGTCCTCTCGCTGATCCCCTACACCTACCCGCTGCTGGACGCCCGCTCCGGCTACCCGGCCGGCATCCGTGACCCGGAGTGGCAGCACACCGTGCTGGACGCCGCGGGAGACCCGGAGCGCCTCGCCCGGGCCCTCACCACCACCGCGGTCCGGATCTGCGCCGCCCTGCGCGACCAGGACCACCCCTCCGGGCCGGCCGACGCCCGCGAGATCGTCCGCCTCGCCGGGGACCTCGCCCGCCTGCGCGGCCACGCCGCCCCCGGCCGCGGCGAACTCGTCGAAGCCGTCCAGACGGTCCTGGCCCAGGGCGAGCCGCTCGGCCGCGGCCGTGCCGTCGCCCGGGCGCTGGAACGCGTCCTGGTCGGCACCCGCACCGGCCGCGCCACCCCGGCGGCCCCGCGCAGCGGCCTCGCCCCCGCCGTCGAGCGCCTCCTCGACGACCTCGGCCTGCCCGGCCCCGCCGACCCGGGCCCCCGGGAGGTACGCCTCGACCCGCTGCGCACCCCGCTGGACCGCCGCCGCGAGATCCTGCTCCGGCGCCTCGCCGCCTGCGGCGTCAGCTACGCCGACCCGGTCCCGACCGCCGGCGCGGGCGGCACGGAGGCCATCGGCACCCGCTGGCGCCTCCACTGGACCCCGGCCACCGCCGCCGTGCTCACCGTCGCCGGCACCCGTGGCGTCACCCCGGCGCAGGCCGCCGAGGGCGCCCTGCGCGAACGCCTGCGCGAGGAGCCGACCGCCCGTGAGGTCGTCCAGGGCCTCGCGGACGCGGCCGCCTGCGGTCTGCCGGTGCTCGCCGACACCCGCCTCGGCCAACTCGCCGCCGTCCTGCCCGCCTCCGGCACCCTCCCCGACCTCCTCGACGCCCTCCCGCTCCTCGACCGCCTGCTGGCCGGCCACGTCGCCGGCTACCCCGTGCCCGGCCCACCGCCGGCGGGCGCCCCGGTCGGCGCGGACGGTGTCGAGGCTGCGGACGACGCCGGGGGCGGCGCCCCCGCCCCGCCCGGTGCGGGCACGGCCGCACGGCTCGGCGCGGTGCGCGAGCTGCTGACGGTCGCGGCCGTGCGGCAGTTGGAGGGCCTCGGCGGGTCCGACGATCCGGCGGACGCCCGCGCGCTGGTGGAGCTGGCGCGGCGGGCGGACCGCGACGGCGGCCTGCGGCTGGGGAAGGTGCTGGCCGACCTCGCCGACCACGGCAGCCCGCTGGTGCGCGGTGCGGCCGGCGCGGTCCGGGTGCTGCTGGGCCAGGAGCCCGCGGCGGCCCTGGGCGGCCGGGCGGCCTCCTGGGTGGACGGCGCGACCGGTCCGCAGGCCCGCCACGCGCTCGGGCGCGGACTGACCGGCCTGCTGACGGCGGCCGAGGGTCTGTTCGACTCCGCACCCGAGGCCCTCGAACCGCTGTTGGAGCGGGTCACCGCGCTGCCGGACGCAGCTTTCCTGGACCGGCTGCCGGCCCTGCGCGGCGGCTTCGACACCCTCAGCCCGGCCGCCCGGGAGCGCCTGCTGACGCTGGTGGAGGAGCGCCTGGGCACCCGGCTGACGGGCCTGCCCGAGGACGTCGACCCCGCCGTGGTCGCCGGCTGGGTCCGCGCGGACCTCGCCGCCCGCGCGGCCCTGGCCCGCCGCGGCCTGCTGCCGACGCCGCCCGCTGAGACCCCGGCCCCCGCACCATCACCGGCCCCGACGCCCGGCCCGGCCCCGGCGCCATCACCGGCCCCGGCACCATCTCCGGCCCCGGCACCCGGCCCGGCCCACACCCTCGCCCCCGCCGAGCGCTGGCGGCTGCTGCTCGGCCGCCCGGGCCGCGGAGGCCTGAGCGGTCGGGGATCCCGACTCGCCACCGCCCTCGACGAGCTGTACGGCACCGGCCACGGCGAGGGGTCCGGCCCGGGTCTGGACAGTCGCGCCGGCCGGGGCGGCCGCGAGGCGCCCTACCCGGGGGTGCGGGAGTGGGCCGAGGAGCTCTCGGCGCTGTTCGGGCCGGGCATCCGGGAGGAGGTGCTGGCGGCTGCGGTCGCCCAGGGGCGCACCGACGCCCTGGAGGCGATCGAGCCGGGTGCCGTCCGCCCCTCGGTCGACCTGCTGCGCACGGTGCTGGAGCACGCGGGCGGGCTGCCGGAGGCGCGGATCGCCCGGCTGCGCCCGCTCGTGCGCCGCCTGGTGGACGAACTGACCCGCGCGTTGGCGACCAGGCTGCGCCCGGCCCTGACCGGCATCAGCGTGCCGCGTCCGACCCGCCGCCCGGGCGGTCGGCTGGACCTGGACCGGACCATCCGGGCCAATCTCGCCACCGCCCGCCCGTCGGACGGCGGCGGCACCCTGATCGTGCCCGAGCGCCCGGTGTTCCGGACCAGGGCCCGGCAGGCGGCCGACTGGCGGCTGGTCCTGGTGGTGGACGTCTCCGGGTCGATGGAGGCGTCCACGGTCTGGGCCGCGCTGACGGCCTCGATCCTGGCCGGGGTACCGGCACTGAGCACCCACTTCGTGGCCTTCTCCACCGAGGTCGTCGACCTGACCGAGCGGGTGGAGGATCCGCTGAGCCTGCTGCTGGAGGTGCGGATCGGAGGCGGCACCAGCATCGCTACCGGCCTGCGCTACGCGCGGAAGCTGGTGTCGGTGCCCTCCCGGACACTGGTCGTGGTGGTCAGCGACTTCGAGGAGGGCGGCCCGCTGGGCGCGCTGCTGGCCGAGACCCGGGCGCTGGTGGACTCGGGCGTGCAGCTGCTGGGCTGCGCCGCGCTGGACGACTCCGGCACGGCCCGCTACTCGAAGGCGGTCGCGGGCCGGCTGGTCGCGGCCGGCATGCCCGTGGCGGCGCTGAGTCCGCTGGAACTGGCCCGTTGGGTGGGGGAGAAGGTGCGATGAGCGTGTCCGAACAGGCGGTCGGCTGGCCGGCGGTCCGGCCGGAGGTGGTCGCCGAGGTGGTGGCCGGGTTGAGCGCCCGGCTGCAGAAGCGGCTGGACGCCGCGGCGGCGAAGCTGGCGGAGCGCCCGGTGCTGCGCACCGGCGACGAGTGGCGGGTGGAGGTGGACGAGGAGGCGGCGCTGGTCCTGCACGCCGCGGGTGCGGTGGTGGCCGACCAGGCCGACGTCCGCTGCGGTTGTCTGCTCGCGCCCTCCTGCGTGCACCGGGCGGCGGCCGTCATGCTCTGCCCGCTGGCCGAGGAACCCGTCGAGGAGCCCGCCGGGGAGTCCGCCGCACCGGCCCCGGCCGGCCCCGAACGGGCCGGAGCCGAGCCCGTCGACCCGGAACCGACCGGCACCGAGTCGGCCGACCCCGAACCGACCGGCACCGAACCGGCCGGCACCGCCCTGACCGGCACCGAGTCGGCCGCCGCCCGCCACCTCCACCGCGCCGGGTGCGCGATCCTGGCGGCGGGGGTGAGCGGCGCGGGCGCCGTCGCCCAGGCCGAGCTGTTGCGGGCGGCCCACCGAGCCCGGCTGGCCGGTCTGCACCGCCCGGCCGCGGCCGCGGTCACCGTGGTGACCAGGGTCCGCGCGGCCCGGTCCGGGGCACCGGAGTACCGCCTGGCGGACCTGGTGGCCGGTCTGCGCGAGCTGCTCGCCCTCACCACGGCGCTGACCTGCGGCGTCGGCCCGGTGGCCGGGCTGCGCGGCACCGCCCGTCAGGTGTACGAGGAGGAGGGCGGGCTGCGGCTGCACGGGCTGTTCGCCGAGCCGGTGCTGACGGCCACCCACGCGGGCGCGCTGAGCTGGGCGGTGGACGCCGCGGGCCGGCTGAGCACGATCGCCGAGGTGGTGCCGCACGGGGACGCGGCGGCGGCCGCCGCGCAGGCGGTCGGGGCGGGCAACCGGGCGGTCCGGCTGGGCGAGGCACAGCTCAGCCACCGGGAGTTCAGCCGGGCGGGGCTGCTCGTCCAGGGCGCGACCAGGTCCGCCGCCGGGCGCCTGGGCGCGGGTGCCGCCGTCCGGGCCGTGCGGGCGTCGGGCGCGGCGTGGACGGCGGAGCCGGTGGCGGCGCTCTGGGCCGAGCCGGCCGCCGTCCAGGTGGCACGGGCGCTGGAGGCGGAGGAGGAACCGCACGACACCCGGCGGGCCGGGAGCGACCTGCTGTTCCTGGACGTGACGCTGCTGGGCGCCGTGCCGGACGGCCCGGGCGGCGCACCGCAGCTGCTGGCCCGTTGCACGGACGGCGCGGAGGATGGGCACGGTGCGGACGCCGGTCCCGGCGCGGACGGGCCGGGCCTGCTGCTCGCGCTGCGGCCGGGGCACGAGCACCCGGGGCTGGCCTTCCGGGCGAACCTCGCCCTGCTGGCCACCGCGCCCGGCCTGCGGCTGCGCGTGATCGGGCGCCTGGAGCGCGCGGAGCGCCCGGCGTTGCGCCTGCTGGCGATCGGCACGCCCCCGGCGCCGCCCCGGGCCCCCGGCGACCACGACCCGCAGGGTGCCCCGGCCCTCGCCCTCCCCGTGGACCGGGCCGACCGGGTCAACCTCGGCCTCGAACGCCTCCAGACCGCCGACCTGGCCGGCGCGGACCGGACGGCTGCCGCCCCCACCGGCCCCGCCCCCACCGGCGCCGCTCCTCGTGACCTCCCCGCCGCGGCGCCCTACGGCCCGCCGGTGCACGTGCTGGGCCGCCGGGTCGACCAGACGGTCACCACCGGGCGGCACGCGACGGCCCCGAGTGCGGCCACGGCGGCGGCCGACCGCGAGCTGCTGCGCGCCGCCGGGCTCGGCACGGCCGCCGAGCTGCTCGACGTCCTGCGGTCGGCGGCGGCCGACCAGCGGCGCGACGTGTTCGGCCGGGTGGTCGCGGACGACCACGAGGCCTTCGCCGGAGCATGGTTGGCGGCGGCCTGCTACACCGAGGCGGTGGCCACCGCGCTCTGCGCCGCCGGCTGGTCGGGGGAGGCGGACCGGGTTCCGGCCGCGGAGGGGAGACCGGAGGGGAGGCCGGAGGAGATGCCCGCGGGGAGCTAATTGCACGGACAGGTAATCGGCGTCGGCTGGCATACTGGTCGCAGCCGGAGCGTTGTGGGAAGCACGGCGGCACCGGAGGACGGAAGGGACGGCGGGCGATGGGTATCCGTGACGACGCGGCCGAGGTCCGGGCCCGTGGCTGGCGGACGCTCGCCGCGCTGCACGGCCTGATCGAGACCGCCCTGGAGAAGGCGCTCCAGTCGGAGCACCGGCTCTCGGTGGTCGAGTACACCGTGCTGGACGCGCTCTCGCGCCAGGACGGGTGGCACATGCGGATGCAGCAGCTGGCCCGCGCCGCGGCGCTGAGCAGCAGCGCGACCACCCGGCTGGTCACCCGGCTCGAGGACCGCGGGCTGCTCGCCCGCTACCTCTGCGCCGACGACCGGCGCGGCATCTACACCGAGCTGACTCCCGAGGGCCGCACCCTGCTGGAGGCCGCCCGTCCGGTGCACGACGCGGCCCTGGAGGCGACCCTGGCGCAGGCCGCCGAACTCCCCGAACTGGCCCCGCTGGTGCGCGGCCTGGCCGAGCTCGACGACGAGGCCACCGCGGAGGCCGGCCCCGGGCTGGCCGCCGCCCGGGCCTGACCGCCGCCCGGGCCGACCGCGGCCGGGCCGCGAGGGTCTGCCGGGTCTGCCGGTCGCGGTGGCCCCGGTGGCCCCGACGGTCGGCGGGTGCTCAGCGTCGACCGTCGGCCAGGGCGTCCTGGCGGACCCGGTCGAGCAGGGCGAGCAGCAGTTCCTTGCTGGACGAGCGCTCCCGGACGTCGCAGAGCACGATCGGGACTTCGGGGCCGAGGTCGAGGGCGCGGCGGACGTCCTCGGGGCTGGCGTCGCGCCGGCCGTGGAAGCAGTTGACGCCGATCGCGAACGGGATGCCGCGCTGCTCGAAGAAGTCCACGGCGGCGAAGCTGGACTCGAGCCGCCGGGTGTCGGCGAGGATGATCGCCCCGAGCGCGCCGAGGGCGAGGTCATCCCACATGAACCAGAACCGGAACTGGCCGGGGGTGCCGAACAGGTAGAGCACCAGGTCCTCGCGGACGGTGATCCGCCCGAAGTCCATCGCCACGGTGGTGGTGGACTTTCCCTGGACACCGTCGAGGTTGTCGATCCCGATGCTGGCGCGGGTCATCCGCTCCTCGGTCTGGAGCGGTTCGATCTCGCTGACCGATCCGACCATGGTGGTCTTGCCGACGCCGAAGCCACCGGCGACGAGGATCTTGACCGCGCCCGGCACCAGGCTCTGGGTCGTCAATTCGGGTCTCCTGGAGTGCTGCTGGAGTGTGCGGAGAGCTGGGGAGGACTGGGCGGAGCTGGGGAGAGCTGCGGGGAACGGTCGGCAGCCGCCCGGTCAGAGCCGGCGGACGCCTTCGATCACGGCCTGGATCAGCGCGATGTCCGGTGCCTCGGCGAGCGCCACCGGGGCACGGGTGAGGATCAGCCGGGCCTCGGCCAGGTCGTCCAGCAGCACCTTGACCACGCTCACCGGCAGGTCGAGCGTGGCCGCGATCTCGGCCACGGCCAGCGGGCGTTCGCGGCACAGGTCGATGATCGCGGCCGGCTCGGGGGTGAGCCGGCTGGTGTCGGTGCGCGGGTCCGCGGTGACCACCAGGGTGATCAGCGCGAAGCCGTCACGGACCGGACCGGTACGCCCGTTGGTGATGGCGTAGGGGCGGACCAGATGGCCTGCGTCCTTGTCGTAGAACCAGGCCTCGTCGGCGTCGGCGGTCACGCACCGCCACCCGCGCCGGCCTGGCCGGCGTCGCTGCGCGGCGCCGCGGTGAGGTACTGGCCGACCTGCTTGACCAGCATGTTGATCTCGTAGGCCATCAGCCCGGCGTCCACCTGCTCGCTGGTGAGGACGGCGAGCCGGGCGCCCTGGCCGGCGGTGGTGACGAAGAGGAACAGCTGGTCCATCTCGACCACGGTCTGCCGGACCCGGCCCCCGTTGAACCGGTGCCCGGCGCCGCGGGCGAGGCTCTGCAGGCCGGAGGCGACGGCCGACAGGTGCTCGGCGTCGGCCCGGTCGAGGCCCTGCGACATGCCGACCAGCAGGCCGTCCTCGGAGAGGACGATGGCGTGGCGGGTCTCGGGGACCCGCGCCACCAGCTGGTCCAGCAGCCAGTTGAGGTCGCGCTGGGTGTCGGTGTGCTGCGTCATCACTGCTGATCCTTGGCTTCCTGAACGGCGGAGGCTTCCTGGGCGGCGGCGGGTGCGGCCGGGGCGTGCGGCGCGGCCGGTGCCTGGGGGGCGGCGGGCGTGGCGGGCCCGTCCGGTTCGTGGTCGGCCGCGCGGGCGGTCCGGGTGCCGCGCTGGATGGCGGCCATGGTGGCGCGCGAGCGCTGCGGTGACGGGTCGTCGATCTCGGCGCCGAGGTGCCGGGGGCCGGTCCGCGGGGCGTTCGCCGGGCCCGCCTGAGCCGGGAGACCGGCCGCCGGGGGCATCATGGCGCCGGGCGCGTTGGCCTCGCGGAGCTGCTCGGCGAGGCTGGCGTTGCGGACCCGCTGCGGCAGGATCCGCGGGGTGCGCAGCTCGCCGTCGGGCCCGTGCTCCAGGGGGGCCTCCTCGGCTCGCTCGTGGGTGGGCGTGCCACGGTCGGCGCCGACGCCGTCGAAGGGCGGCCCGGCGGGTTCGACCGCGGTGTCCGGTCCGGTGGCCGACTCGCCGCCCGGGAGGTCGTACGGCCTCGGCATGGCGGGCCGGGGGACGACCACCGCACCGGGCAGGCCGGGGATCTCGGCGCCGACCGGCAGCCCGCCGTTGGCCGGGGCCTGGGCGGTGCCGTCCTCGGGCCCGGGGTCCACGGGGTACTGGGCGAGCAATTCACCGATGATCACACCGCTGTTGCCCTCGCCGAGGATCCCGGGGCCGCCCGGCAGGCCGGGCAGGCCGGGCAGACCCGGCACACCCGGCCCGTCGGGACCGCCCGGCGCACCCGGCAGACCCGGCAGACCCGGCAGACCCGGCACACGGGGAACCCCCGGCGCATCCGGCGCTCCGGTGACCACCGCGGCGTCGGGACCCCCAGGGAGCCCGGGCGCACCGGCCGACCCAGCCGGACCGGCAGAGTCGGACCCGCCGTCCAGGCCCGGCGCGCCCGTGCCCCCGGGAGCCGCGCCGGGCTCCCCGCCCAGCAGCCCGCCGAGCACCCCGGCCAGCGCGCCCGACAGCTCCGCGGCCGCGGCGTCGTCCGCCGTCGCCGGCGCCGTCGCCGGCGCCTCGGGCACCGGGGTCCGGGTGACCCGGGCGCCGGAGGGCAGCCCGGGCACCGAGGCCGGCTGCTCGGCCTGCTCCAGCAGCACCGACGGCACCAGCACCACGGCCCGGGTGCCGCCGTACGGCGAGGGCCGCAGGGTCACCTGGATGTCGTGCCGGGCGGCGAGCCGCGCGACGACGAACAGGCCCAGGCGCAGGTCGTCGCCGAGGGCGGAGACGTCCAGCTCGGGCGGGTTGGCCAGGTAGTCGTTGAGCCGCTCGTACTCCTCCTCGCCCATGCCGAGGCCGCGGTCCTCGACCTCGACGGCGAGGCCCTTGGTGACCTCCTGCGCGGAGACCTGCACCTGGGTGTACGGCGGGGAGAAGGTGGTGCCGTTCTCGATCAGCTCGGCGATGAGGTGGATGACGTCGGCGACGGCCTGCCCGCTGAGCGAGGCGCGCGGCACGCCCTGGACGACGACGCGGGCGTAGTTCTCGGTCTCGGAGACGGCGCTGCGCAGCACGTTGACCATCGGCACGGCGTTGCGCCAGCGCCGGGCGGGCAGGGCGCCGCCGAGGATGACGAGGTTCTCGGCGTTGCGCCGCATCCGGGTGGCGAGGTGGTCGACGGCGAACAGTTCGCGCAGCAGCTCGGGTTCCTCGTGCTCGCGCTCCAGGGCGTCGAGCATGCTGATCTGGCGGTGGATCAGGATCTGGGTGCGCCGGGCGATGTTGAGGAAGACCTTCTTGGTGCCCTCGCGGCCCTGGGCCTGGTGCACGATGGCGGCGACGGCGGCCTGGCGCACGGCGGCGAGGCCGTCGGTGGTCTGCTGGACCTCGTCGCCGGCGCGGCGGGAGGGCGACCAGGCGGGCGGGGTGGGCACCGGCTCGCCGGCGCGCAGCCGGTCGACGACCTCGGGGATCTCCTGCTGGGCGAGCGCGAGGGTGTCGGAGCGCAGTCCGGACAGGCGGGCGGACAGCGCCCGGGCGGCCCGGACGCCGCGGACCAGGCTGACCAGCAGGACCACCGCGACGACGGCGCTGCCGACGACCAGCGCGGTGCGGTGCTCGGCGTCGCGCAGCAGGTAGGCGGCGTAGCCCCAGGCGGCGGCGAGGCCCAGGCTGGGGACCAGCACGAGGGCGAGGAGGGAGCTGCGGAGCGAGCCGGACCGGCCGGCGCGGTGGCCCGTGCGGGGGGCCGATATGCCTGGCATCTGATTCCTTGTTGCAGGGCCGGGTCGCTGGGCCGAACGGCGGGTCGGCCCGTGCGCGGTTCGGCCGGGGCTTCAGGGCGCCACGGCCGGGGTGGCCGGACGGGTTGACGCGGTGTCATCGTCCGGACGGGGTGCAGCACGGCCGCCGACGGCAGGAACGCTACCAGCCCCAGGTGCCCTCATCGCAACATCAACTGACGATATGTGAACGGCTTCTGGCGTCGCCGCACAATTCCGGTCGAAGCGTTCGCCGACGCATCATCGCAGCTCAACTCGGTTCCGGGGGAACGAGTACGGCTCTCCGGGGGGCCAGGGGAGCCTCCCGGAGAGCCGTCAGGAACAGGTCAATCCGTCGCTATGCTGAACGTTCGCGGTCCTCCGCTGCCGCCGCACACGAACACCCGACGCCGCACGCGGGCGCACCGCGGCCCGGCCGGACGGCGGCCGCCGGTCAGCCCGCCAGCGGTATCGGCACGATCTGCGCGCCGCGGAAGGCCTGCTCCTCCACCGCGGCCTCGTGCTGGGACAGTTCGGTCCACGCCCAGCTCGCCAGGCCGGACAGCTCCGCCGACCACTGCTTGCCGTAGGTGCCGCAGGCGACCTGGCCGAGCCGCAGCCGCTGGACGTCCGAGGTGCCGGCCGGCGGGTAGACGTGGGTGGCGTCGCGCAGGTAGCGCTCGATGCCGAACTCCGTCTGCAGGCCCCGGGCCGCGTGGATCTCCATGGCGTTGCGCGCGGAGTCCAGCGCGTACTCGGTGTTGATGAGCTTGGCGTTCATCAGCTCGGCGTCGCAGGCCTTGCCGTGGTCGAGCAGGTGCGAGGCGTGGTACGCGGCCAACTTGGCGGTCATCAGCCGGGACTGCATCTCGCCGAGCTTGAGCGCGATGTTGGGCAGCTGGTTGAGCGGCTTGCCGTACAGCACCCGCTCCTCGGCGAAGCGCGCGGTGTCCTCGACGATCGCGACGTGGATGCCGAGGGCGACGGCGGCGAGGTTGAGCCGTCCGTACAGGGTCGAGGAGGAGTAGGCGACGTCCAGGCCCTGCCCCTCGCGGCCCAGCCGGTTGCCGACCGGGATGCGGCAGTCCTCGAAGACGATCTCGCCGAAGCTGAAGCCGTGCAGGCCGCTCTGCGAGCCGAGTTCCCCGGTGCGGAAGCCGGGGCGGTCGCTCTCCACCAGGAACGCGGACAGGCCCCGGCTGCCCTCGTCGGTGCGCAGGACCACGCCGTGCACGTCGCCGATGTGGGAGTTGCCGACGAACCACTTGCGGCCGTTGAGCACGTACTCGTCGCCCTCGCGGCGGGCGGTGCCGGCCATGCCCAGCACGTGGCCGCCGGACTCCGGTTCGGTGACGGCGATGGTCGGCAGGGACCGGCCGGAGGCGAACCGCGGCAGCCAGGCGCGCCGCTGGGCGGGCGAGCCGAAGTGGATGACCTTGGCGACGCCGAGCTGGGAGGCCTGGGCCATCGCGCCCATGGCGCCGCTGACCCGGGCCAGCTCCTCCACGATCACGGTCTTGGCGAGGTGCCCGAGCCCGAGTCCGCCGTACTCGCGCGGAATCGTCACACCGATCCAGCCCCGGCGGGCGATCTCCCGTGCGAGCTCGAACTCGACCGTTCGATCGGCCTCCATTCTGGCCACGTGCGGGCGTATCTCCTTCTCCGCGAACTCCCGGACCTCGACCCGGAGACTCTCGTGTCGCTCGTCGGTGAAGTAGTCCATCGCCATGCTGGGTCCTCTCGTTCAGCGGGTGTGTCGTGCCTCCGTCCGTGCCGTCGAAGCCGCTCCGGCCGCCCCCGGGAACAGGTGGGGTGTGTGGAGGTGGTGGCGGCCGACTGCCCCTTGCCATCGGTGCGTGCGGAACTCGGGGCGGCCTTCCCAGGGTTGGGAATACCGTCCGTGTCTTCGGCAGGGCTCATTGTCATATGGGCCTCCTGTGCCGACCCAGAGTCGATCTTGGATTGGCGGGATTCGGTTCATCCTTACTCTGGGGTGTTTTGTCGTGACGCCAAGTGGGAAGTGATCTTCCCCCACTGCCGCCGCCTACTGAGCGTCCGTTCACGTGCGGCTTTGACTGTTCATCAGCAGGGGTGGCGAACCGGACCGGGAGCACCGCAGCGCCCGGATGTCTGATTACATGTGCGCCATGACTGATGTGATGAGCACTCAAGGCCAGTTCCCGGGTGCCCCCGGGGAGTCCGAGCGGACCCGCAGGCTGCGCAGCCTCGGTCTCAACGAACCGTCCGCGGACGAGGCCTTCGACCGCTTCGCCCACCTGGCCGCCAGCATCACCCGCGCTCCCATCGCGATGGTCAACTTCATCAACGACGAGCGCCAGATGTTCCGGGGGCTCTACATTCCGCCAAACTCCAACGACGCCGCCGTCGAAGAAGGCGCCTCGTGGGCCGATCGGGGCATCGCCTTCGACCTTCCCACCCGTCAGATGCCGCTGAGTCACGGCTTCTGCCCGCACGTCGTCGCCCAGCGCTCCCCCCTCGCGCTCGACGACATCCTCGCCTACCCCCGGTTCTCCGGAAACCCGGTCGTCGACGAACTGGGCGTGCGCGCCTACCTCGGCGCACCGCTCGTCGACGACACCAACACCGTCATCGGCACCGTCTGCGTCCTCGACCGGGAACCCCGGCAGTGGGGACGCGAACGGCTGCGCGACATCCAGCACCTCGCCGAGGCCCTGCTCTCCGAGATCCGGCTGCGCGACAACCTGCTCGCCCAGCAGCAGGAGATGTTCGCCGCCTTCGACGGCTCCCCGTTCCCCATCATGCTCACCGACGGCCCCGGCCAGGAGATCCGCTACGCCAACGCCCAGCACGCCGAGACCTTCGGCGCGCCGGTGGCCTACGGCGCGATCGGCGTCGCCTACCCGCAGCTCGGCGCGGCCGGTCTCCAGCAGGCCGTCGCCGAGGCCTACCACACCGGGCGCAGCACCGTCCTCAACGACGTCCGGATCCAGTCGAGCCGGCCCGACGCCCAGCGCGGCCAGCAGATCTTCAGCTTCACCTGCACCCCGCTGCGGGTCGCGCGCACCGGCCAGGTCAACGGCGTCCTCACCGTCGGCATGGACGTCACCGCGCAGTCCCGCACCGAGGAGGAGCTCGGCACGCTGGCCGCCCTGCTCGTCGACCGGCTCCAGCAGAACGGCGCCACCCCCGCCGGCCGCCCGGGCATCGCCGGGGAGTCCGGCCTCGTCCTGCCGGGCTGAGCCGCCGATCCGACCCGTCGACCCGGAATCCGGCGGCGACGCAGCCGCCCGCATCCGCACCGTCACCACCACAGACCGCCCGGCGCACAGCGCACCGCGCCGGCGGGCACCGTCCACCACCGTGGCGGGGCGCCTCTCACCCCCGAGGAGAGGCTCCCCGCCACGGTGCCGTTGCGGACACCCCGCCCCCGGCGCGCCGGAGTTCGCGCACCACCGGACGGCCGGACGGGCTCCGGCCGCCGAGCCGGGGCCGCCCGCCTCGGGCCACCTGCCTCCGGCCACCCGCCGTGGGCCGACTGTCCCGGCACCCGCGCCGGCCCCGGCCCCGGCCCCCGACGCCGGGCCCGAGCGGGTGAACCGCCCACCGCCCGCCCCCGGCCGGCGCCCGCCCGACGGCCGCCGGTGGTAGGCATGGGCCGCATGGACTGGTTCGCCGCCCCCGACTACTGGCTCAGCCGGCTGCTCGTCCAGCGACTGATCGCCGCCCTCTACCTGACCGGGTTCCTCGCCGCCGCCGCCCAGTTCCGCCCCCTCATCGGCACCGACGGCATGCTGCCGGTGCCCCGGTTCACCGCCCGCGTCCCCTTCCGCCACGCGCCCGGGATCTTCCACCTCCACTACAGCGACCGCTTCTTCGCCGCCGTCGCCCTCGGCGGAGCCGCACTCGCCGCCGCCGTCACCGCCGGACTCGGTGACGCCGTCCCGCTCTGGGCCTCCGTCCTGCTGTGGGCGGTGCTGTGGTCCCTCTACCTCTCCATCGTCAACGTCGGACAGACCTGGTACTCCTTCGGCTGGGAATCGCTGCTGCTCGAGGCCGGCTTCCTCGCCGCCTTCCTCGGCAACGCCGACACCGCCCCGCCCGCCCTGGTGCTCTGGCTGATGCGCTGGCTGGTCCTCCGCGTCGAGTTCGGCGCCGGACTGATCAAACTGCGCGGCGACAGCTGCTGGCGCGACCTCACCTGCCTGCGCTACCACCACGAGACCCAGCCCATGCCCGGACCGCTCAGCTGGTTCTTCCACCACCTGCCCGACCCGCTGCACCGGATCGAGGCGGGCGCCAACCACGTCGTCCAACTCCTCGTCCCGCTCTGCCTCCTCCTCCCGCAACCGGTCGCGACCTACGCCGCCTGCGCCGTCGTCGCCACCCAGCTGTGGCTGATCGCCTCCGGCAACTTCGCCTGGCTCAACTGGCTGACCATCGCGCTCGCCCTCGCCGCCGTCGAGCCCTCCCGACTCGGCCTGCCCGCCGGGACCCACCCCCGCCCCGCCGCCCCGCTCTGGTTCGAGGCCCTGGTGGTCGCGCTGACCGTCGCCGTCGCCGTCCTCAGCTACTGGCCGGTCCGCAACCTGATCTCCCGCCGCCAGGTCATGAACCGCTCCTTCAACCGCCTGCACCTCGTCAACTCCTACGGCGCCTTCGGCAGCATCAACCGGATCCGCCAGGAGATCGTCATCGAGGGCACCGACGAGCCGCACCCCACCCCCCGCACGGTGTGGCGCGAGTACGGCTTCAAGGGCAAACCCGGTGACGTGCACCGCCTCCCGCGCCAGTACGCCCCCTACCACCTGCGGCTCGACTGGCTGATGTGGTTCGCCGCCATCTCGCCCGCCTACGCCCGCCCCTGGTTCCTGCCCTTCGTCGCCCGCCTGCTCGCCGGCGACCCGGCCACCCTGCGCCTGCTGCGCCACAACCCCTTCCCCGACGCCCCGCCGACCCACGTCCGGGCGACCCTCCACCTCTACCGGTTCACCGATTGGCGCGAACTGCGGCGCACCGGCGCCTGGTGGCACCGGACCGCCCTCCACGAGTACCTCGCGCCGGTCGACCTCGCCGCCCTCAGCCGCGCCGGCCACCGCCCGCCACTCGGCCGACGTACCCGAACCGTCCCCCTGGACCGGCTGCGCCGCCCGGCCCGGCGGGCCGCCGACCCCTCCGGCGGCACCGCACACCCGGGCCCCGACCACCCGTCCGGCCCCACGCCCCGCCACCCGGGCGGCCCTCCCCGGTAGCGGCCAGGCGGGCGGTGCGGCATACGACACCGACCCGTCGGGCGGTGGGTGCGTGCAAGGCTCGAACGGGCACCCGTATTCTGGGCGTCCACAACCGGCGGCCCGCACGCGCGCCCCCCCGCCCCCGCCCCGGGGCACCCCGCGCAACCGGTCCGCCGCCCCCTCGCTGCCAGCCCCGCCGCCGCCGCCCAGAACCGGACCTCACATGACAGTGCTTCACTCGCGCAACGCCGACGCAGCCGACCCGGCGGACGTCGCCGCCGCAGACGTCAAGGACCCCCAGGACGCCAAGGCCACCACGGCGGAGCCCGACCTCCGCGAGGACCTCGGCCGCTACGCCGAACTCGGCGCCTTCACCCTCACCGCCGACACCCACGCCTGGTACGCGGCCGTCGACACCGTCGCCACGCCCGAGGACGCCCGCGCCGGCTCCACGGCCCTCGCCGAGCTGCGCGGCCACGACCTCCAGCAGACCTGGGACGACGTCACCGCCCTCGCCTCCGAGGCCAAGCTCGACGAGCCCGACACCGTCGCCAAGACCGTGCTGCTCGTCGAACTCCTCCAGCGCGTGCACCGGACCGCCGCCACCCTCCACCGGGCCGCCTACGACGCCGACCTCGGCGCCCTCGCCGCCGCCACCGCCGACGGTGCCTGGCGCCGCGAGAACGGCGTCAAGCTGTCGTGGCTGCGCGCCCGCTCCCTGCGCAAGCAGGCCACCGCCCTCGCCACCGACCGCCGCGTCCGCCGCGAGGACCTGCACGAGGCGCTCACCTCCGCCGAGATCGAGCGCCGCGCCTGGGCCGCCCTCGCCCCCTCCGGCACCCTCCCGGCCGCACCCGCCGACGGCGCGCTCGTCGAGCGGACCGCCCAGACCTTCGAGTCCATCAACACCGGCCTGCGCGAGCTCGCCCGGCTGCTGCCCGGCCACGACCTCGACGGGCTGGCCTTCGCCGGGCTGATCGACCTCGTCGACCGCCTCGCCGCCGACGAGGGCACGCTCTACCGCCTGCCCACCATCCGCGGGCTGCGCGCCACCCTCGAGGACGCCGGTCTCGCCGACCTCCTCTCCGAGCTCGCCGCCACCCGCGCCGACCGCTACGCCGCCGAGGCCGCCTACGCCGCCCGCCAGGCCCTGGCCGGCGGCCAGCGCGACGGCCTCGCGGGGGGCACCGCCGCGGGGACCGTCGAGTCGGACACCGTCGAGTCGGGGACCGTCGAGTCGGAGGTCGCCGGGTCGGAGGTCGCCGAGTCGGTCGAGTCCGCTGAGCCCGAGACCGCTGAGTCGGACGCCGCTGAGTCCTCCACGGCTCCGGTGACGGTCGAGGAGCCCTCGACCGACGTTGTCGCCGAGGTTGCGACCGAAGCCGACGCCGAGGCCGAGGTGGCTGCGGAGACGGTGGCCGTCGAGGCCGAGCCCTCCGAGGAGACGGACGTCCACGAGGCGGTCGCCGAGGAGGAGGTGACGGTGGAGGCCCAGCCCGTCGCGGTCACCCTTCCGGCGCCGTCCCCGGCTGCCGACGACCTGGTGGCCGCCGCGACCGCCGCGCTCGCGGAGGCCCCCGACGTCCCGGAGACGCTGGAGGAGTCGGAGACCGCGGAGCCGGTGGCGACGGACGAGCCCGTGGAGGAAGCGGTCGAGGAGGCTTCGGAGGTCGAGGCCGTCGCCGAGGCTCCCGCCGTCGAGGAGCCGGTCGTCGTCGCGAGCGAGCCGGTCGTCGAGGCCGAGGCGGTTGCCGAGCCGGAGGCGGTCGAGGAGACCGTCGACCCCGTCGAGGAAGCCGCCCCGATTGCCGAAGCCGAGGCGGATGTTGCCGAGGCGCCCGAGGCCGAGGCCGCCGTCGAGGTCGCGGTCGAGGAGCCTGCGGTCGAGGCGGAGGTGACCGTGCAGCCCGTCGTCGACGAGACCGTCGAGGCCGAGGTCGTCGCCGAGGTTGCCACTGAGACCGAGGTCGTCGACGAGACCGTCGAGCCGGTCGCTGTGGAGGAGGCCGAGGCCGAGGTCGCCGCGGAGCCCGTCGTCGTTGAGACCGTCGAGGCCGAGGTCGTCACCGAGGTTGCCACCGAGGCCGAGGTTGCCGCGGAGGTCGAGGTCGTCGACGAGACCGTCGAGCCGGTCGCTGTGGAGGAGCCCGAGGTCGAGGTCGTCGAGGTCGAGACCGAGACCCCCGCTGCCGTGGTCGAGGAGGCCGCCGAGCCCGTCGCCCTGGAGGAGCCGGCGGTCCGGGAGCAGGCCGCTGAGCCGGTAAAGGAGCCGGAGCCTGAGCTGGAGCCGGAGCCCGCGCCCGTCGCCGCCGGCCGTCCCGCGAAGCCCGACTTCACGCCCGGTCGGCCCGTGACCGCCTACTCGGCCGACGAGCTGCTCGCCGTGGTCCGGTGGGTGGACGGCGACGGCGAGACGCGGTCGGAGGAGGAACTGCTGCGCGCGGCGATGAAGGAGCTGGGCTTCGCCCGCCTCGGTCCGCGGATCAAGGAGGCGCTGGGCGCCGCCGTGACCGCCGCGCGGGGCTGACCCCGGAGAGCGGACGGCGCGCCTCGGACGGTGCGTGACGAAGGGCCCGGGACGCGGATGTCGCGTCCCGGGCCCTTCCGTCGTCCGTGGGGGTCAGCCCGCCTTGTTCCACGGCTGCCCGGACATCAGTGCCTTGACGTTGGACACGTAGCTCGGGTTGGGGATGGCCAGACTGCCGACCACCTGGTTGGTGGTCGGGTCGGTGACGGTGTTGTAGTGCACGTTGCCCGCACCGGCGTTGTACGCGGAGATGACCAGGTCGAGCAGCGGCGTCTTGCCGGTGGCCGGGTCGGGGGACAGGTCGTACTTGCCGCCGAAGGACGAGTCGCCGTAGTAGGCGACCAGCCAGTCGAGCAGCTGGGTGCCGAGCTGGACGTTCCCGGCGAGGGTCTTCGGGTCGGACGTGGTGCCGAACTTGCTGTTCATCCAGCTGACGGTGTTCGGCATGATCTGCATGGTGCCGATGCCGCCGTCGCAGGCGAGGATGCCGGACTGCCAGCCGCTCTCCTGCCAGGCGATCGCCTTGACCAGCGCGACGGGCAGCGGCGGGAGCTTGTCGGTGCCTCCGCTGCTGAGGTTGAGCGTGCGGCTCTGCCCGGCCGCGGCGACCAGGGCGGCGCCCACGGCGTCCTTGGGCTCGTCCGGCTGGGGCTTGGAGGGCTGGCAGCCGCTCTGCAGCGGCGGGACGTGCGGCGTGGCCGGCGCGGGCGGCGGCGGGGGTGCGACCGGGCCCGGCTTGGCGGTCGGTACGGGGGCGGCGACGACGGGCTTGGCGACCGGGGGCTGCGTGGTGGGCGCGGCGGGTGCGGCGGCCGCGGCGGACTGGCCGGGGGCGGCGCTGCTCGGGGCCGCGCTGGTGGTACCGGGCTTGGCCGACCTGCTCGCGGACGGGCTCGCGCTGCGCGAGGCGCTGGGGCTCGCCGTGGGCGACGCGGTCGGCGTCGCGCTCGCGCTCGTGGTGGCGGTCGCGGACGGGCCGGTGCTCGGCGTCTCGGTCGGCAGGGTCGTCGCCGCCACGGCCGTGGTGCCGGCCGCGGCGTTCTGGTGGTCGTCGGCATGCTTGCTGCCGCAGCCGGCCAGCACGGCGGTGGAGACGGCCGCGGCCGACACCATCACCAGCGCGCGCCGGGACGTGCTGACTGTCATCTGAGGTTCCCCCACTTGTCACCGGCGGTCCCGGCGAGTGGCGGTCATCCTACGATGGGCCGTCCGTGCCCCGGACGAACGGGTGGTCCAATGCCCGCGCGAGGACGGCAGGGGCCGTCACCAGGGACGGTCCGTACCAGGTCAGGTGACGCCCGCTGACCAGTGCCGCCGGGACGCCGGGGAACGCCTCCGGGCCGTCGTCCGCCGTGAAGCGGTACGGCTCGTCCGGCAGGACGACCAAGTCGGGCCTGCAGGCGAGGAGTTCCGGCAGCGGTACGGCCGGGTAGCGCTCGGGGTGCTCGGCGTGGACGAGCCGGACGCCGAGGCGGTGCAGCAGGTCCCCGGCGAAGGTGTCGCGGCCGAGCACCATCCACGGGCGGCGCCAGATCGGTACGACCGCCCGCGGGCCGCCGGGCGCACGCCGCAGCGGGGCGGCCCAGGCCGCCTCGGCCTCGTCCAGCCAGGCCGGACGGGGGAGCCCGCAGGCGGTGGTGAGCATCCGGTCGAGCGAGCGGAAGGCGTCGTCCAGGGTACGGACGTCGGTGACCCACACCGGGACCCCGGCGGCCCGCAGCGCGTCCAGGTCGGCGCGCCGGTTCTCCTCGTCGTTGGCCAGCACGAGGTCCGGGGCGAGGCCGAGGACGCCCGGGACGTCCGGGTTCTTGGTGCCGCCGATCCGGGTGACGGCCAGATCGGCCGGGTGGCTGCACCAGTCGGTGGCGCCGACCAGCAGCCCGGGGGCGGTGGCGGCGACCGCCTCGGTGAGCGACGGCACCAGGGACACCACCCGGCGCGGCGGGCGGGGGCCGAGCGGGACGGGCAGGTCGAGGTCGTCCCGCGGGACGGTGGGGTCGGCCATCCCGTCACCCTATGCCCGGGGGCGGCGACTCGGATGACAGATGACAGATAACAGACGACAGCTTTCGAAATCTGTTATCTGTCATCTGTCTGCTGTCATCTGTTACCCGTCGTCCGTGCGTCGGTGCGCGGCCGCCCACACGTCCCCGCCCCCGCCCCGCCCCCCTGCCTCAGCAGGCCGCCGCGAGCTCCCCGCTCTCGGCGGCCCGGAGCCGGGCTATCAGCTCCTCCCGGGCGCGGGCGACCCGGGAGCGGACGGTGCCGATCGGGCACCCGGCGACCTCCGCCGCCTCGGCGTAGCTCAGGCCGACCACCTGGGTGAGCACGAACGCCTCCCTTCGCTGGGCGGGCACCCGGTCGAGCAGGTCGCCGAGCGCCACGCCGTCCTCGAACCCGCCCGCCGGGTCGACTCCCTGTCGTTCCGCGGCCTCCTGCCAGTCCGGCAGGGCGGCGCAGCGCGGCCGGGCCGCGGCCGTCCGGTACCGGTCGATGACCGTGCGCCGGGCGATGGACAGCAACCAGGTGCGGGCCGAGGAGCGGCCGGCGAACCCGGGCAGGCTGCGCAGCGCGCGCAGGAAGGTCTCCTGGGCGAGGTCGTCGGCGGACTGCACGTCGGTGAGGTGGGCGACGAACCGCCAGACGTCCCGCTGGGTGGCGCGGACGAAGGCCTCGACGTCGGGTGCCCGGCCCGCGCGCGCGGTCAGGGCGAGGGCGGTGAGCTGTTCGTCATCCACGGCGTCCTCCGACCCGGTCGGCCGCGCCGTCCCCGCCGTGCGGGACGATGGTCGTATGAGATGCGCGCAGTTCCGTACCGCTCTGTCGGCCCGGCTCGACGGCGAGCCGACCGGTCTGCCGGGCGGCCGGCTGGACAAGCACGTCGCGCGCTGCGCCGGGTGCCGGCAGTGGCTGGAGCAGGCCGAGCGGCTGCACGGGCTGGTGCGCACGGGCGCCGCCGACGGTCCGTCGCAGGGGTGGACGGCCCGGCTGCTGGGCGGGCTCGGGCCGGTGGAGGCGGTGGGCGGTCAGGCTCCGGACGGGCCGGAGGCCGCGGAGCGCTAGGACGGTGGCGCCGGGGCAGGCCGGTGCGCCGTCGTGGTCGGGCATGGAGAGGTCCTGAGGGGAGGGCTGGGAACGGCGGCCGCCCCTGGGCGGTGCCGTCGGTGTCCGTGGGCGACCGCGCGGCGCGCCGTACCCCGGTCGGGGTGGCGGCACGACGGGCGCGGGCCCGGGCCCTGGCGCTGCGGCGGCCAACGGCGCGACCGGACGGCAGGGCGACCTGCCCGTCGCGGAGACCTCGTAGCGGAGAGGAGTGCGGCGGGCGCGTCAGCAGGCGAGGGCGGTGGCCGGCGGGCCGCGCCGCACCACGGCGTGCGTGAGGAGCACCGACCTCGGCGGGCGGGCCCGGTCGTGAGAAGGCCGGGGCGCGGCCGGCGGCCGGTAGCCGAAGGGCCGCGCGAAGAGCGCCGGCAGTGCGAACAGCAGGACGCCCGCGACGACCGACCCGAGCGCGCCGAGCAGGTCGAAGAGCCGCACCAGCGCGGCGTCTCCGCGCCACAGCAGCAGGGCGCAGGCCAGGGCGGCGAGGGCGTGGGCGGCGATCATCCCGAGGGACATCCCGTGGGCCATGCCGTGCGCCATCCCGTGCGCCGGGGAGACCCCGGACGGGCCCGGCATGCCCGCCATCCCGGCCATGTCCATCGCCATGCCGTCGGTCGCGGCGGGAGCCGCCGCCGACGCCGGGAGCGAACCGGCCGCGTGGTGCATGCCGGTCATCGGGTGCAGTCCGGCGGCGGGCGGCGCGTCCGGATCGAGGCCCGCCATCCGGGCCAGCTCGGCGGGGGAGAGCCCGGCGGGGATCCGTTCCGGGTTGCAGAGCAGCAGGGCGGCCCAGTCCGTCGAGGCGAGCCGGCCGAGACCGGCGTTCCCGCGGCCGAGCGCCCCGGCCTGCTCGAACACCAGGTGCAGCGCGCTCTGTGCCGCGACCATCCACGCGCTGATCGCCCCGAGCCCGCGCCGCCCGCCGGCGAGCAGCCAGGTCACACCGAGTACGGCCGCGAACGCGCCGGCCAGCACCGGGGGCGAGACTCCGGCCCCGGCCATGGCGACGTGTGCCGCGGCGGCCAGCGCCACGCAGAGCGCGGCGAAGACCGCGGCGCGCAGCAGGCGGATCCGGTCGGTCATCACGATGGGACTCATCGTCGCATTCGCCGGGCCCGGTCCGTACCGCACCCTCCGGTATTGGCCGGTTCCGCCCCGTGAGACCATGCCCGGCCGTCGACCCCTTCGACCCCGTCGACCCCGTCGGAGCCATCGGCCCCGTCCCCCGCCCCGTCGGCCCCACCCCCCCCGCCTCGTCCGCCCTGTCGGTACACCGCGGCCCCGCCCCGGACCGGCGGCGCCGGTACGACTACCAGCGCGGTTTGACATCTCCCCCCGGTTGCTCACTAAATGTGCACACGCAGGCGCAGAGGGTGTCCGCCGGGCGGGTGCCCGGGCGACGCAAGGACACCCGACACCACACGAGCAGGAGGCCCGGCCATGGCGACCTCGACCGGCTCGGCGGCCCCGGCCGTCGACCTCGCCGACCCCCGCTTCTGGCAGCTGCCGGCCCCCGCCCGCTCGGCCGCCTTCGCCGAACTGCGCCGACGCCCGGCCCCCGTCCGCTTCGCCGATCCGGCCACCGGGCGGGGCTTCCACGCGCTGGTCCGCCACGCCGACGTCGTCGAGGCCAGCCGCACCCCCGCCGTCTTCCTCAGCGGTCCGGGCGTCACGATCCCCGAGCCGGTCCGCTGGGTACGGGTGCTGTTCGGCGACTCGATGGTCAACCTCGACGACCCCCGGCACGCCCAGCTGCGCCGGATCATCTCGCGGGCCTTCACCCCCCGGCTGCTCGGCCAGGTCGAGGAGGACATCCGCCGGGTCGCCGCCCGACTGGTCGACGACCTGGAGCGGCGGCGCCCCGAGGAACCGGGCGACTTCGTCACCTCGGTGGCGGCCGAACTCCCCTTCCAGGTGATCTGCACCATGATGGGCATCCCGGAGCGGCCGCGCCGGGCGATCCTCGACCAGGTCAACCACGCGTCCGAGCACGCGGGGGTGGCCCGCCCGCTGCGCCGCCGGATCCGGGTGCCGGGGCGCGGGCTGATGGCGCTCGCCCGGATGCAGGGCATGGTCGCCGGCATCGGCCGCGAGCGCCGCCGCCGGCCCACCGAGGACCTCATCTCGGCGCTGGTCACCGCGGACGTGGACGGCCGCCGGCTCTCCGGCCGCGAACTCGGGGCCTTCTTCTCCCTGCTGCTGGTCGCCGGGGTGGAAACCACCCGCAACGCCCTCGCACACGGCCTGCACCTGCTGACCGTCCACCCGGAGCAGCGCGCCCTGCTCCTCGCCGACCTGGACGGGCGGCTGGGCGGCGCGGTCGACGAGATGGTCCGGTACGCGACGCCGATCGTCCAGTTCCGCCGGACGCTCGCCGTCGACCACGAGCTCGGCGGCCCCGGCGGGCCGCTGCTGCGGGCGGGGGAGAAGGTCGCGCTGTTCTTCGGCTCGGCCAACCGGGACGAGACGGTCTTCCCCGACCCGGAGGTCTTCGACATCACCCGCACGCCCAACCCGCACCTGGGGTTCGGCGGCGGCGGGCCGCACTACTGCCTCGGCGCGCACCTGGCCCGGCAGGAGATGAAGGCACTGTTCCGCGAGCTGTTCACCCGCCTGCCCGAGCTGCGCTCGGTGGGCGAACCGGAGCTCGTCCCGTCCAGCTTCGACCACCGCGTCCGGTCGCTTCGCTTCACCTACTGACGTCGGCCGCCCGGGCCGCCGCTCACCACTCCCGGGTGGCGATCAGCTCCTCCACGTCCGCGTCCGCGAAGCCGTAGGACGAGGCGACGAACCAGAAGTCCTCGGCGATCTCCTCCCGGGCGACCGTCTCGATCTCGCTCCCGGCCGCCTCGAACTCCGCCTCCAGCCGGTTGAACTCCTCGGTCGCGGCCTGCGTCAGCACGTACAGCTCCGCCAGGCCGGACGGCCGTTCGGCCTCGATCCGCTCGCAGAGCCGCAGCAGGACCGCCCTGCCCCGGTCGAGGACGTGGTCGGGGTAGTAGTCGTCCGCGTACAGCTGTCGAAGGAACCCGTGCTCCGCCACCTGCGGGTGCGTGATCGCCACGGCGCGTCCCCTTCCCGTAAGGGCCCGGTCGGGTGCGGGCCGTCGGGCCGATCGTGCACCACGCCACCGACAATCCGGTCCGGCACGGTCGTTCCGGCGCGTCGGGTGGTGTGGCCGCCGCGCCGGGCGGTGGCCGGCTCGGCGGCCTGCACCAGCACCCGGGTCCCGGCCGGCAGCGGGTTGCCGCCGCAGTGGTCGACGTCCGGGTGGCCCCACCCGCCGGTCGGCGCAGGCCCGGTGGGGCGCCGATGACGGTGCCGACGGCGGTGGCGGGCGTCACGGCGCGGAGCGCGGGAGGGGAGCACAATGCGGGACATGACAGAGCGTCCGACCTCCCCAGGAAGCGGGGCCGCCGCGCGGCCCGACGCGCAGCCCGCCGAACCCGTCCGGGCCGCGGCTGCACCCCGTCCGGCCCCGGCCGGGTCCGCGGACCGGCCCACCGCCGACGCCTGGGCCGCCCTCGGCGGTGCGGCCGACCTGCTGGAGAGGGTCTCCTTCCACGGCCCCGACGACCTGCTGCCCTCCGGCCTGCCGGTGCGCCGGCTCGCCCGGGCCACCGTGGCCGCCTGCTCGCTGGCCGCCGCCGAACTCGCCGCCCACCGAAGCGGCGGCCCCGTCCCGGCCGTCCGGGTGGACGAGGGCGCCGTCGCCACCGCCTTCGTCAGCGAGCGCCACC
The DNA here is from genome assembly GCF_042873275.1 of Kitasatospora sp. NPDC004745. Taxonomy (NCBI): domain Bacteria; kingdom Bacillati; phylum Actinomycetota; class Actinomycetes; order Kitasatosporales; family Streptomycetaceae; genus Kitasatospora; species Kitasatospora sp. NPDC004745. The sequence continues at coordinate 268,430 of NZ_JBIALK010000001.1, forward strand.
TGACGGTCGACGGCCGTACGCCCGTCAGCTTCGCCCCGCACTCCGGTTTCTGGCGCACCACCGACGGCTGGGTCCGCACCCACGCCAACTACCCGCACCACCGCGCCCGGCTGCTCGCCGCGCTCGACCTGCCCGCCGACGCGGGGCCCGAGCAGCTCGCCGCCGTGCTGGGCGGGCTGCCGGCCGAGCGGATCCAGGAGCGGGCCTATGCGGCGGGGGCGCTCGCCGTGGCCGTCGCGCCGGTCCGGGACGCCGAGCTCCCCCTGGTGGAGCACCGGGTGGTCGGCTCCGCACCGCCCCGACCGCTGGGAGGCGCCGACGTGTCCCGGCCCGCCGCCGGGATCCGCGTCCTCGACCTCACCCGGGTCATCGCCGGACCGGTCGCGACCCGCACGCTCGCCCTGCTCGGCGCCGACGTCCTGCGGGTCGACCCGCCCGGGATCCCCGAGGCCGACGACGCCCACGCCGACACCGGCTTCGGCAAGCGCTCGACCCGCCTCGACCTCGCGGACCGTGCCGACCGCGCGGTCTTCGACGGCCTGCTCGCGGACGCGGACGTCCTGGTCACCGCCTACCGGCCGGGCGCCCTGGACGCACACGGCCTCGCCGCCGAAGCCGTGGCGCAGCGCCACCCCGGCCTGGTCCTCGCCCAGCTCTGCGCCTGGGGCTGGACCGGCCCGTGGTCCGGCCGCCGGGGCTTCGACAGCCTCGTCCAGGCCGGTGTCGGCATCGCCGCCCACGAGGCCGGCCCCGGCGGGCACCCCGGTGTCCTGCCGGCCCAGGCCCTCGACCACGGGACCGGCTACCTCATCGCCGCCGGCGTCCTGCGCGCCCTCACCGACCAGCGCACCGGCCGGCCCGGCGGCCGCCACCTGCGCTACTCCCTCGCCGGCACCGCCTCCTGGCTGCTCCACGGCATCGCACCCGGGGCGGACGCCGCCGCGGCCGGGCCGGTGGCCGGAGCCGCGGTCGGTCCGGCGGTCGGTCCGGCGGTCGGAACCGCTGCCGGAAGTTCCGCCGCGCCGCCGTACGACCCGGCGCGCTGGCTGGCCGAGACGGACTCCGCCTACGGACGGCTGCGCCACGCCCTGCCGCCGGTCGCCTACGAGGGCGCGCCCACCGACTGGGCCCGCCCGCCGGGGCGCTGGGGGACGGACGAGCCGGTCTGGCTCTGACGTCACCGGGTGCCCCCGGGTGCGCCGCGCCCTCCCGGGCCACCCGGGCGCGCCCGTTGCCCGGCCGGGGTGGCCCCGGCCTGGCCCCGACCGGGCCCACGACCGGGTCGGGTGTCCCGGCTGTCACCGCCGTCTGGCAGCATGCCGGGCATGACCGCACACGCCACCGACTACACCTGGTTCGACCAGCGCTACCCCGTCCTCGGTGAGGCCTACTGCCTGACCCAGGTCGAGGGGATCACCGCCGACGAACTGCTGCGCCGCTTCGACGCCCTGCCCGGCCGGGAGGTCACCGGGCTGGACGCGGTGGTCGCCGCCTGGGAGGCCTTCGACGACGGGGAGGACGAGGAGGCCGGCGCCCTGTTCGACGAGGACGAGGACCGGCTGCTCGTCGCCGTCACCGACCTCGACGGCTGGGCCCTCGCGGTCGAGGTCTACGGGTACCTGGGCAGCCTGCACGAGGTCATCCCCCGGCTCGCGGACGGCACCCGGCTGGTCTCGCACTTCCGCAACGTCAACGCGGTGGACCACTTCAACTGGTGGGAGCGCGGCGGCTGCCGCCTCCAGTTCGAACCGCTGTTCCCGACCCAGCGGCACGGCTCGGACGCGGAGGCCCCCGGCGTCCCCGACCTGCTGACCGCCTGCGGCTTCCAGCTCGACGGGGAGCGGTACGACCTGCACACCGAGGCCGCCTTCGCGCTGGCCGAACGGCTGACGGACGTCCGGCTCGGCCCGGAGCGGCTGGAGGCCGCGACGTTCCGGATCGGCTACGCCCCGCGGCCTTAGTGGTCTGCGTCGTAAGTCCTTCGGGGGTTGACTTCGAGACTGGGCATCGGCGTTCTCGTGGTGGGTGGCCGACATGTGGTACCGAGGGAGTTCTCGGGGGTGGTGGCACTGCAGGTGGGCGGGAGGGCGTCTGATCGGAGGCTGGCTCGCCTCGTCGCGGGTGCGCTCAGCGTGGGACTGCGGGGGTGTGGTATCGGCGGTCAGGCGTCGGGGCGTGCCTCGAGGAATGCGAGGGCGCGCACCACGAACGCGTCGTGGAACTGGAAGATCCCGCCGTGTCCGGCGTCCGGGTAGAGGGGGACGAGTTCGCCCCGGGGCAGTCGTGCGGCGAGGTCGAGGGTGTTCTCGCTCGGCACCATCCGGTCGCTCTCGCCGTTGGCCACCAGGACCGGCTGGTGGATGCGGGACATGTCGGCCGGCGCCTGCAGGCCCCATCGGTGGATGGCCTTGAGCTGGGAGAGATAGGAGATGGGGGAGATCGCCTTGTCCCGGTGTTGCGTTCGCTCCTTCAGCCGGGCCAGGAACTCCTTGCCGGCCCGGCGTCCGTTCGCGGTACGGGTGAAGAAGAGGTACTGCTTCGGATCTTGGAGGGTGAGCAGTGCTCGGAGGGTGTCGAGGTGGGAGATCCGGGTCACGTTCTTAATACCCTTGCCACCGGCGGGTCCTGTGCCCGCGAGGATCAGCCTGCGAACGAGTTGCGGTTCGTTCTGTGCGATCACCTGGGCGACCATCCCGCCCATCGAGAAGCCGAGGATGTCCACCTGGTCGAGCTCGAGTGCCCGGATGAAGGTGACGGCGTCGTCGGCCATTTTCTCGATGGTCTTGGGTGTCGAACCGGTGGACGCGCCGACGCCCCTGTTGTCGAACGTGATCACCCGGTGCCTGGCGGCGATGCCGTCGACGACACGGGGATCCCAGTTGTCGAGTACCGCGGCAAGATGGGTGAGGAAGATCACCGGGATGCCGGACCGGGGGCCGAGGTCGCGGTAGGCGAAGGTCACTTGGTCGGCGGTGACGGTGCGGGTCGGTGCGTCCCGGTAGGACATCACCGTGCCGCCGCTACCTTCATGTGTGTCGTTCATGGGTGTGCCCTTCGGTCTCGGATCTACCGCGGCCTCGCTCCGGCCGCTTCGTCCTCGCGGGTATGCGCAGGACGGCTTCCCGGTCTTCCGACTGCGGGCGCGGGGCCGGCGGCCGGATGAGTGGGAGGGGCGCGCGGTGCACCTCTGGTCGATTCCTGTGGTGGCGGGGAGGGGGGATCCACTCGTCTGCCGAGGCCGGCCGGTCAGGTGGAGGCGGGGACCGGCCGGCAGACCTCACTCCATCGCGATGACGACTTTGCCGGCCTTCGCGCGGCCCTTCTCGGCGTACTCCATGGCGTCGCGGGTCCGGTCGAAGGGGAAGACCCGGTCGACGACGGGGTGGATCTGCCCGGCGTCGACGAGCCGGGTGAGTTCGCGCAGCTGGCCGCCGTCGGCCTTCATGAACAGGAACGAGTAGGTGACGCCGTGGCGCTTGGCACGGCGCCGGGTCCTGAAGCTCAGCGCGTTCATCGCCTGCCGCAGGAGCGGGTTTGCGCCGAGCTCGCGGGCGAAGTCCGCGTCGGGCGGCCCGGCGATGCTGATGACCTTCCCGCCAGGCTTAAGGACCCGCAGCGACTTCTCCAGGGTCTCGCCGCCGAGGGTGTCCAGGACGACGTCGTAGCCGTCCAGGAGCTGCTCGAAGTCCTGGGCGCGGTAGTCGATGACCACGTCCGCGCCGAGTTCCTTGACCAGGTCGGCGTTGGCCGCGCTCGCGGTGGTGGCCACATGTGCGCCCAGGTGCCTGGCCAGCTGGAGGGCGATGGTGCCCACTCCGCCGGAGCCCGCGTGGATCAGGACTTTCTGGCCCGGCCGGACCTGCGCCTTCTCTACCAGCGCCTGCCAGGAGGTGAGGGCGACCAGCGGGAGGGAGGCGGCCTGCGCCATGGTGAGGACGGCGGGTTTGGGGGCCAGGTCGTCCTGGTGGACGGCGATGAGTTCGGCGAAGGTGCCGATGCGATCCTTGTCGGGCCGGGCGTAGACCTCGTCGCCCACCGCGAAGCGGGTGACCGACGAGCCGACCCGGACCACCACTCCGGCGAGGTCGTTGCCCAGGACGAGCGGAAGGCGGTACGGCAGGATCCTCTTGAAGGCGCCGTCGCGGATCTTGAAGTCCAGCGGGTTGACGCTCGCCGCGTGGACCTCGACCAGGACATCCTCGGGACCCGGCTGCGGATCGGGCAGCTCGGCGGCGTGCACCGCCGACTGGTCGCCGTACTTCTCGATCAGGTAGGTCTTCATCTCTCCGTCTCCGTGTCCCGTCCGTACCCGAACGCGATCTCCGCTCGCTTCCGGGCCTGCCCCGGTACGAGCCACTTTCTGCTAGTCACTGCTGGTTCACGGCGCCCCACGCCGATGCGGCGGAGTGCTTCTCACGCCGCGTTCGGCGACGTGGCCAGGCTCTGCTTGACGTACCGGGTGGTCTCGTCGGCGAGGACCTCGGGCAGGCCCGCCTCCACGGCGGACAGGGCCTGGGTGGCGACCTCGGCGGGGTTTGCCTTCTGGTCGGCGGGAACGCCGGCGGCCATGTCGGTGTCCATGTACCCGACGTGCAGCGCCGTCACCGTTATGCCGCGGGGCGCCAGTTCCTCTCGGACCGCGCCGGTCAGCGCCCATGCCGCCGCCTTCGCCGCAGCGTATGCGCCGAGGCCGGCCGGGTGCAGCCAGGACAGGACCGACAGCACGTTGAGCACGCCGCCGCCGCCGTTGGACTCGATGACCGGGGCGAAAGCCCGCGTCACGGCGAGAGGGCCGAAGAAGTTCACCTCCATTTCCAAGCGCACCGCGTCCGGGCTGCCCGCGATCAGCGGCGTTCCGGTGGAGATGCCCGCGTTGTTGACCAGCAGCGTCGCGTCGGCGGCGATGCGGGCCGCCGCCCGGATCGACTCCGCGTCGGTAACGTCCAGCCGCAGCGGGACGACGCCCGGAAGGTCCACCGTCTCGGGGCGGCGGGCCGCCGCGTACACCTTGGCCCCGCGCTCCACGAGCTGGGCGGCAAGATGCCGCCCGAGTCCCCGGTTGGCGCCAGTGACCACCGCGACCGCGTTCTTCAGTTCCATGAGCACTCCCGACGTAGTGGGCGGCAGCTGATCGCCACGATAGATTTCATCCAACATCTAAACTGGAGTCTAGAATAGATTCGACTCGACATCCAACTGGGAGGGTGACCGATGGGCCGCGTATCGCAGGCACAGGCACGGGACAACCGCCGACGGGTCGTGGAGACCGCCTCCCGGCTCTTTCGGGAACAGGGCACCCACGTCAGCGTCGCCGACCTCATGAAGGCCTCCGGCCTGACCCACGGCGGCTTCTACAAGCAGTTCACCTCCAAGGAGGCACTCGTCGACGAAGCCACCGCCCACGCCTTCGCCGAACTCGCCCGCCACCACAAGGACGGCCTCGACCAGTACGCCGGACAGCGCGACGCCGCCCAGCGGGCGCTGATCGACGCCTACCTCTCCACCGAGCACCGCGACAGCGCCGCGGACGGCTGCCCCGCCGCCGCACTCGCCGGCGACATGGCCCGCGACGGCGCAGACGGCGAGGCCCGCCGCGTCTACACCCAGGGAGTCGGCGACTTCGCCGACTGGCTCGCCACCGAGGACCAGGACGGCATCACCCGGCTCTGCACCATGCTCGGCGCACTCATCCTGTCCCGCGCCACCAAGGGCTCCCCACTCTCCGAGAAGATCCTCACCACCGCACGCGAGGCACTGACGGCCACCAACTGACCAAAGACGCGGTACAGGGCGGCACCGCGCAGGAAGGGCGCGTGCCGTCGACCTACCGTCATCCACTTCTCGCGATCGGCCTGCCTGCCTTGCCCGTTCCCTCGGCCTGCCCGATAACCCTGACCGCCTCCGAGCGGCAGCGGTTGAAGAAAATGGCCTACGGCCACAGGACCGAGCACCGGATCCGGCAGCGCGCCCACGTCGTGCTGCACGCGGCCCGGGGCCGGTCCAACGCCCGCATCGCCCGTGAGACCGGGCTGCACCTGGACACCGTCCGTACGTGGCGCGGCCGCTTCGCCGCATCTCGGCTGCCCGCCCTCGGCGACCTCAAGCGGTCCGGCCGTCCCGCCTCCTTCACGCCGCTGCAGGCTGCCCAGGTCAAGGCCCTCGCCTGCCAGTTGCCCGCCGAGAGCGGCACACCGCTCGCACGCTGGTCGGCCCCGGAACTGGCGCGCAAGGCGGTCGCCCGGGCCATCGTCGGCACAATCTCCGCCTCCACCGTGCGGCGCTTTCTCAAGCAGGACGCGCTCAAGCCCTGGCAGTACCAGTCCTGGATCTTCATCACCGACCCCGCCTTCCGCCCCAAAGCCGAGCGCCTCCTTGACCTGTACGCCCGCACCTGGCAGGGCGAGGCGCTCAGTGCGGACGAGTACGTGATCAGTGCCGACGAGAAAACCTCAGTCCAGGCCCGCTGCCGCTGTCACCCCACCCTGGCCCCCGGGCAGGCCAGGACGATGCGGGTGAACCACACCTACGGCCGCGGCGGGGCCCTGGCCTATCTCGCCGCCTACGACGTCCACCACGCGAAGGTCTTCGGCCGCTGCGAGCCAACCACTGGCATCTCCCCCTTCATGGCCCTGGTCAACCAGGTCATGAGCCAGTAGCCGTACGCTAGCGCGAAGCGCGTGTTCTGGGTCGTGGACAACGGCTCCTCCCACCGCGGCCGAAAAGCCGCCGACCGGCTGGCATCGGCCCACCCGACCGCCGTGCTCGTCCACACCCCCGTCCACGCCTCCTGGTTGAACCAGGTGGAGATCTTCTTCTCCGTCGTCCAACGCAAGGTCGTCTCACCCAGCGACTTCACCGACCTGAAGCAGGTCTCGGACCGGCTCCGAGCATTCGAAGACCGCTACAACGCCACGGCACAGCCGTTCCAGTGGAAGTTCACCACCTCCGACCTGAACGATTTACTGGCCAGGCTCGACCGACATGCCGCCGATCACCCAGAAGAATCCTCCACAGCCCTCACAACCTGACCAACCCCCGAAGGAATTGCGACGCCGACCACTTAGCCGTAGCGGTAGCGGTAGCCGTATTCGCGACCGCCAACCGAGGGGACGGGGGCCCGGGGCGCCCGACGGTGCGCGGGGCACCCCGGGGCCCCGCGGCCGGGCCGGTGAGCCCGTCAGACCCCGGCGGGGATCTGCTTGGCCTGACCGCGCACCCGCACGGCCGTCACGATCTCGATCAGCCCCAGGATCAGCAGCCAGCAACCCGCCAGCACGGTCAGCGCGGTGATCGAGCCCACCGGCCAGACCATCAGCAGCACGCCGGCCACGGTGTTGGCCACGCCCGCGAAGGCCTGCCAGCCACGGGCCGGCATCAGCGGGTCGGAGATCGCCGCGAACAGCTGGGTGATGCCCCGGAACAGCCAGCCGATGCCGATCCAGAGCGCCAGCAGCAGCAGCGACTCCGCCGCGCTGCGGAAGCAGAGCAACCCCAGCAGGACGCAGATCGCCCCGCTGATGAAGGCCAGCACCCGCATCGCGGTGGTCGCGTGGGTGCCGAACGCGGCGACCAGCTGCACGATGCCGATGACCAGCAGGTAGAGGCCGAACAGCACGCCCACCACCCGCAGGGTCTGTTCCGGCCAGGCGAAGACGATGACCCCGAGGCCGAGCGAGACGAGCCCGGCGACCAGCAGGACCTGCCAGGCGGCCTTGGCGAGCAGGCCGAGCGGTCCCTGGACCGGGGAACCTTCGGGGGTGATGATCGGGGGGACCACGGTGGCGACTCCTCGGGCCGGGAACGGGCAGGGGACGAAGCCCAGCGTGGCCCGGTCGCCGGAGCACGGCGCGCCGGGTGCGGCCGTCCGGGCGACGACCCCGGGTCGGTACGGATGTTCGACTGATGGTCCTCCGGTCGCCGGAACGACACCCTCCGGACACCCGCCGTCGATATCGTCCTGCGGTATGACTTCTGAAGGGTGGGGGACCCCTCCGGTCGAGCCGATCAACCAGCACTACATCGTCTGCGGGGGCAATGCGCTGGCGCACCGGCTGGTCCTGGAGCTCGTCGAGCACTACGAGGTCCCGGTCGTGGTGCTGGTCGCCGACCGGACCCGTGACCACGCACCGCAGATCGAGGAGGTGCCCGGCGTCGCGGCCGTCGTCGAGTTCGCCGGCATCACCGACGAGGCGCTGCGCGCGGTGTCCGTCGAGACGGCCCGCGGCCTCGCCCTCGTCGAGGGCAGCGACCAGGACAACATCCACGCCGCGCTCAGCGCCCAGGGCCACAACCCGGACATCCGGATCGTCCTGCGGATGTTCAACCAGCGCCTCGGCGAGAACATCGAACGGCTGCTCAGGAACGGCGCCGCGCTCTCCGGCTCCGCCACCGCCGCACCCGCCTTCGCCGCGGCGGCGCTCGGCCGGCCCCACTCGGTCGAGGTCGGCGGACGCTTCCTGCACATCGCCTTCGACGACGCCGTCACCTCCGACCGGATCTGCGTGGTGGCCGACCACATCGACCGCCAGGACCTCGGCAGGATCCGGCTGCTGCCCGAACAGCGCGGTGACTCCGCCGACTTCGTCCGCCTCGCCACGGAGTTCGGCGACGACGGTCCCGTCCGCCCCGGCGGCGTCCGCCGCGAACCTGAGTCGGGGAACGGAGCGGAGGAGGAACCGGGCGGCGTGGCCGCCCTCCAAGCGCTGCGCATCGAACCCCGGGAGCCGATCGGCTGGGCACGGCGGCTGCGCTGGCGGCTCCTCGACACGATGCGCTTCTTCACCAGTGCCCGGATGCGGCTGGTGCTGCTCACCGCCCTCGCCGCGGTGCTGATGGCCTTCGGGGTCCTCTGGTACCTCAACCGGGACTTCGGCTGGACGGTCTACGTCTCGCTGCTCGACCTCGCGGGCGCCGCCCAGCCCGACCAGCCCGCCGACCTCGCCGCCGGGACGGGGACGGGAGGCCTCTGGCAGCGGGTCGCCCAGGTGGTGATCACCATCTGCGGGATCACCTTCGCGCCGGTCGCCACCGCCATCGCGGTCGAGGTGCTCGGCTCCGGGCGCCGCGGGCAGCCCCGCAACCCCGGCGCAGGCACCCGGGACCACGTGATCGTCGTCGGTCTCGGCAACGTCGGCACCCGCGTCGCGGCGCAACTCCACGAGCTGGGCGTACCGGTGGTCTGCATGGAGCGCGACCCGCAGGCGCGCGGGATCGCCGCCGTCCGGGCCCTCGGGATCCCGGTGGTGCTGGGCGACGGGCCGTTCGAGGAGCAGCTGCGCCGGGCCCGGCTGAAGCACAGCCGGGCGCTGGTCGCGGTCAGCGGCGACGACGCCACCAACCTGGAGGCGGCCCTGGAGGCGCGCCACGGGAACCCAGAAGTCCGGGTGGTGGTGCGGCTGTTCGACGACGACTTCGCCGGGCACTTCTACGCCACGCTGGACAACGCGGCCTCGCGGTCGGTCTCCTACCTGGCCGCGCCCGCCTTCGCGGCGGCCCTGATGGGGCGCGAGGTGCGCGGGATGCTGTCGGTGTTCCGGCACGTGCTGCTGATCGCCGAGCTGACGGTCGAGGACGGCAGCGGGCTGATCGGGATGAACCGGCACGACCTGGAGGACCCGGGGGGCGTCCGGGTGATCGCCGTCCGGCTCGCCCGCAGCGCGCAGCTCCAGTGGAACTTCCCGGACCGTACCCGCCGCCTCGCCCCGGGCGACCGGATCGTCGTCGCCGCCACCCGCAGCGGGCTCGCCCGCCTCAACACCGCACTGGTGGAGGAGAGGTGAGGGGCGGCGCCGCCCGGGCGGCGTCCGGGGCGGCGTCCGGGGCGGTCCGAGCGGGCCGGCGTCAGACGACCGGCGGATGGCACCTGACGGGTGGGGTGACACCCGACAGATGACGAGTGACAGATGTCGAGTGACAGATGTCAGCTGACAGATTTCAGATGACGAAATCTGTCAGCTGTGATCTGTTCGCCGTCGGCTGTCAGCGGTTGGTGAAGGACGGCGGGCGCTTCTCGGCGAAGGCGGCCATGCCCTCCTTCTGGTCGGCGGTGGCGAACGCCGCGTGGAACATCCGGCGCTCGAAGCGCACGCCCTCCGCCAGGGTGGTCTCGAAGGCGCGGTTGACGCTCTCCTTCATCATGACCGCCGCGGGGGCGGACATCGCGGCGACGGTCTCGGCGGTGGCGAGGGCCTCGGCCAGCAGCTGGTCCGCGGGGACGATCCGGGAGACCAGGCCGGCCCGCTCGGCCTCCTCGGCGCCCATCATCCGGCCGGTCAGGCACAGCTCCATCGCCTTGGCCTTGCCGACGGCCCGGGTGAGCCGCTGCGAGCCGCCGATGCCCGGGATCACCCCGAGCTTGATCTCCGGCTGCCCGAACTTCGCGGTGTCGGCCGCCAGCAGGATGTCGCAGAGCATCGCCAGCTCGCAGCCGCCGCCCAGCGCGAACCCGGCCACCGCCGCCACGACCGGCTTGCGCAGCGCACCGAGGCGGTCCCACGGGCCCAGCCAGTCGTCCAGGTAGACGTCCGGGAACCGGTTTCCCTGCATCTCCTTGATGTCGGCGCCGGCCGCGAAGGCCTTCTCCGAGCCGGTGATCACCAGACAGCCGATCTCCGGGTCCCGGTCGAAGGCGGTGGCGGCCGCGACCACCTCGTTCATCAGCTGGGTGTTCAGCGCGTTGAGCGCCTTCGGCCGGTTGAGCGTGATCAGCCCGACCCGGTCCTTGCGCTCGACCAGGATCGTCTCGTAGGTCTCGGTCATCGCCGTTGACTCCCATTCCGCTGCTCGGCGCCGCTGGGGCGCGCCCTGACCACCCAACGATCTACGACGCGCCCGGGCTCGCGCCAGTCTTGGCATGCGAGACGGTCGTCACGGGCCCGGGCACGGGCACCGGGCACGGCCGCGGGCACCGGCGTGGACCCGGGCCCGGGCGCCGGTGCGGCGTGCGCGTGCGCGGGTGCGCTCAGGCCAGGCCCAACTCGTCCCCCTCGCGCACGGCGAGGAAGCGCTCGACGTCCGCGTCCGTCACCCCGGCGAGGGCGGCCGGGGACCAGCGCGGGGTGCGGTCCTTGTCGATCACCTGCGCCCGGATGCCCTCGACCAGGTCGTGCCCCGCCAGCGCGGCGCAGGAGACGCGGTACTCCTGGTCGAGCACGGCCTCCAGGGAGGGCAGGGTGCGGGCCCGCCGCAGCGCGGCCAGCGTCACCTTGACGGCCGTGGGGGAGTTGCCGAGGATCAGTCCGGCGGCCTCCTTCGCCTCCGGCACGCCGGAGTTCACCAGCCGGTCGACGATCTCCTCGACGGTGTCGGCCGCGTAGCAGGCGTCGATCCACTCGCGCTGCCGGGCGAGTGGGGCGGGCGGCGCGGGCTCGGCGTGCGCGGCGACGGCGTCGGCCGGGTCGGTGCCGCCGGCCAGCGTGTCGAGCAGAGCCGGGACGGCCGCGGACGGGACGAAGTGGTCCGCGAAGCCGTACAGCAGGGCGTCACCGGGGCCCATCGAGGCCGACGTGAGCCCCAGATGGGTACCGGTCTCGCCGGGGGCGAGGGCGAGCAGGCGGCTGCCGCCGACGTCCGGGACGAGTCCGATCCGGGTCTCGGGCATCGCGACGGTGGAGCGCTCGGTGGCGATCCGGATCGCGCCGTGGGCGGACAGGCCGACGCCGCCGCCCATGGTGATGCCGTCCATCACCGCGACGTAGGGCTTCGGGTAGCGGGCGATCAGGGCGTTCAGCCGGTACTCGTCGCGGAAGAAGGCCCGTGCGCCGGCCCCGCCGGCCTTGGCGTCGTCGTGCAGCGCGCGGATGTCGGCCCCCGCGCAGAGGCCGCGTTCGCCGGCGCCGGTCAGCACGACGGCGCGTACCCGGTCGTCGGCGGCCCAGTCGGACAGCGTCGCGTGGACGGTGCGGATCATGCCGTGGGTCAGCGAGTTGAGGGCGCGCGGCCGGTTGAGCACGATCCGTCCGACCCCGCCGTCCAGGAGGACCTGGACCTCCGCCACCTCTGCGCTCATCGGGCCCGCTCCCGTCCTCGGTCGTTCCTCGGTGTCGACGACTCCTGCCGTCCACCGTACCGGGGCGGTCCGGCGCGGTGATCACGAGGCGGGGCCCGCCCGGGGCGCCGCCCCGGATCCCCGCTGCTGTCGGTACGTCAGCGGTGCCGGGCCGCGGCCGCGGCCAGCGGTAACGACAGATGACAGCCGACAGATTTCAGACGACGAAATCTGTCATCTGAAATCTGTCAGCTGTCATCTGTCAGCCGTCCTTCGTCCGGCGCGTTACGGCTGCACCCGCCCCGCGACCTCGCCGAACCCGACGACGGTGCCGTCCGGCCCCGGGGCGGTGGCGGTGATGACCACCTCGTCGCCGTCCTCCAGGAAGGTCCGGGTGGTGCCGTCCGGGAGCTTCAGCGGCTCCTCGCCGTTCCAGGTCAGCTCGATCAGCGCGCCGCGGGTGTCCGGCTCCGGCCCGCTGACGGTGCCCGAGGCGAACAGGTCGCCGGTCCGCAGCGAGGCGCCGTTGACCGTCATGTGGGTGAGCTGCTGCTGCGCCGTCCAGTACATCGACGCGAACGGCGGGCGGGACACCAGGTGCCCGTTCAGCCGGACCTCCATCGCGAGGTCCAGGCCCCACGGCTCGCCGCCGCGGTCGTCCAGGTAGGCCAGCGGCTCGACGTCGCGCGCCGGCGGTGTGACCCGGGCGTCCTGCAGGGCGTCCAGCGGCACGATCCACGGCGAGACCGAGGTCGCGAAGGACTTGCCGAGGAACGGGCCGAGCGGCACGTACTCCCAGGCCTGGATGTCGCGCGCGGACCAGTCGTTGAGCAGGCAGACGCCGAACACGTGCTCGCGGAAGTCCGCCAGGGCCACCGGCCGGCCGAGCTGCGAGGGGGTGCCGACGACGAAGCCGACCTCGGCCTCGATGTCCAGCCGGCGGGTCGCCCCGAAGGTCGGCGCGGGGTCGGCGGGCGCCTTGCGCTGCCCGTGCGGCCGTACCACCGGGGTGCCGGAGACGACGACCGTGCCGGCCCGACCGTGGTAACCGATCGGCAGGTGCTTCCAGTTGGGGGTGAGCGGCTCCGAGCCCGGGCGGAAGATCCGGCCCAGGTTGGTGGCGTGGTGCTCGGAGGCGTAGAAGTCGACGTAGTCGGCGACCTCGAACGGCAGGTGGAGCTCGACCTCGCCGGCCGGCAGCAGCGCCGGCGACAGCGCCTCGCGGTGCGACTCGTCGGTCAGCCACCGGGTGAGGTCGGCGCGGACCTGCGTCCACACCGGCCGGCCGGCCGCCATCAGCGGGTTGAGCGAGTCGGCGTCCAGCAGCGCGGACGGCGCCCCGACCGCGCGGGCGGCCGCCCCGGCGTCCAGCACGAAGTCCCCGACCCGTACACCGATCCGGCGCCGTCCGGGCCGGTCGGCGGCGGTGAAGACGCCGTACGGCAGGTTGTGCACGCCGTACGGCGAGTCCTGGGCGCTGGCGAGCCAGCTGCGGGGGGTGCTCAACGGTCCTCCTGGGGCAGTGGACTGGGCGACAGCAGGCCGAGCGCGGCCAGGTCGTCCAGGGGTTCGGCGATGCTGCAGGTGCCGAACGCGGTGAACGAGTTGCGGATCACCGTAACCTGACGATCGGTCAGTTCGCGCACGGTCTTCGCCAGCACCGCGCCGTCGCGTTCCGCCAGCACCGCCGCGGCGGCCGCCGGGTCGGTCTCCTGGGCGGCCAGCAGCACGTTCAGGAAGCCGTGGTGCTCGAACCCGGTGGCCGGGTCGGTGTGCCGGACGGCGTGGTGGAGTCCGGCGGTGCACTTGTACGGCAGCCCGCGCCGGGCGCAGCCGGTGAGGAAGGCGGCCAGCTCGGCCTCGTCCGGGAAGGCCTCCGGGACGACCCCGCCGGTGCGGAACTTCGCCCGGTAGGGGCTGTCGACCAGCACGTCCAGGACCTCGTCCAGGCCGTCGCCGCGCAGGAGTTCGCGCGGCAGCTCGACGGCGGCCGGGACGTCCGGGGGCAGCAGCCGGTCGAGTTCGGCGACGGCCTCGGCGGCGTCCCGGGTGGCCAGCTCGACGCCGGCCACCCGGAAGGGAGCGGCGGCGGCGAGCGCCGGGCCGAGTTCGGCACTGCCCCCCGGCAGTACGAGCCCGACCGCGAGCGGCGGGTCTCCGGCCGTCGCCGCGCCGCCAGCCACCGCGGCGGCCAGCTCGCCCAGCCGGCCGGCCCCGCACAGCAGCGGACCGACGGCCTCGGCGTACCAGGCCGCGCGGTGGGCCCGGTGGGCGGGCACCGCCTCGGCGACCGGCAGGTTCCCGGGCGGGAACACCGCCGCGTCGTCGAAGAGCCCGTGGAACAGTTCGGGGAGCGGGCCGGTGGCGCTGCTCATCGCCCGGGCCCCCGACCGGCCCAGGTCCAGGCGTAGTTGCCGTCCTCGCTGGCCCGGCCGCCCTCGCCCAGTTCGAGCGGGCGGAAGGTGTCCACCATGACGGCGAGCTCGTCGAAGAACTCCGCGCCGATGCTGCGCTCGTAGGCGCCCGGCTGCGGCCCGTGGGTGTGTCCGCCGGGGTGCAGCGAGATCGAGCCCTGGCCGATGCCCGACCCCTTGCGGGCCGCGTAGTCGCCGCCGCAGTAGAACATGACCTCGTCGCTGTCCACGTTGGCGTGGTAGTACGGCACCGGGATCGACAGCGGGTGGTAGTCCACCTTGCGTGGCACGAAGTTGCAGATCACGAAGTTGTTGCCCTCGAAGACCTGGTGGGCCGGCGGCGGCTGGTGGATCCGGCCGGTGATCGGCTCGAAGTCGGCGATGTTGAAGGCGTACGGGTAGAGGCAGCCGTCCCAGCCGACCACGTCGAACGGGTGGTGCGGCACGGTGTAGCGGGTGCCCGCGACCCCGTTCGGGCCGCGGTGCTTGACCAGCACGTCGACGTCCCCGGGGGCGTCGACCACGAGCGGGCCGACCGGTCCGCGGAAGTCGCGCTCGCAGTACGGCGCGTGCTCCAGCAGCTGCCCGTACTTGGACAGGTAGCGCTTGACCGGGGTGATGTGGCTGTTCGCCTCGATGCAGTAGGCGCGCAGCGGTTCGTCCCCGGACGGCACCCAGCGGTGGGTGGTGGCGCGGGGGATGATCACGTAGTCGCCCTGGCCGACCTCGATCGAGCCGAAGACCGTCTCGACCGTGCCGGAGCCGGACTCAACGTACACGCACTCGTCGCCGAGCCCGTTGCGGTAGAGCTCGCTCGGGGCCCCGGCGGCGACGTAGGAGATCCGCACGTCGGCGTTGCCGAGGACGAGCCGGCGGCTGCCCACGACGTCCGCCGACTTCCACTCCTGGCCGGCGAAGAGCTCGTGCAGCTTGAGGTGGCGGGGGAGCAGGGGATGGTTGGGCACCGTGGACTGGTCGGGCAGCTCCCACGGCACCGCGTTCACCACGGCGGAGGGGATGCCCCGGTGGTAGAGCAGCGAGGAGTCCGAGGAGAACCCCTCCTCGCCCATCAACTCCTCGTAGTACAGACCGCCTTCGGGTGTGCGGTGCTGCGTGTGCCGCTTGGGCGGGATGCTGCCCAGCTGCCGGTAGTACGCCATCTCCCTGCTCCTCCTCGACCGTGCTCAGCCGGTCGCGCGTCGGTCGACCGTGCTCGGGTTGCCCCGACCGCTCACAGGTTGCCGCGCGCGTCCTGCTCGCGCTCGATCGCCTCGAACAGCGCCTTGAAGTTGCCCTTGCCGAAGCCCAGCGAACCGTGGCGCTCGATGAACTCGTAGAAGACGGTCGGGCGGTCGCCGATCGGCTTGGTGAAGATCTGCAGCAGGTAGCCGTCCTCGTCGCGGTCGACGAGGATGCCGCGGGACTTCAGCTCGTCGATGTCCACCCGGACGTTGCCGATCCGGGCGCGCAGCTCCGGGTCGTCGTAGTACGAGTCCGGGGTGTTGAGGAACTCGACGCCGCGCGAGCGCAGCACGTCGACGGTGGTGAGGATGTCGTTGGTGGCGAGCGCCATGTGCTGGCAGCCGGGGCCGGTGTAGAACTCGAGGTACTCGTCGATCTGCGAGCGCTTCTTGGCGACGGCCGGCTCGTTGAGCGGGAACTTCACCCGGTGGTTGCCGCTGGCGACGACCTTGGACATCAGCGCGGAGTAGTCGGTGGCGATGTCGTCGCCGACGAACTCGGCCATGTTCACGAAGCCCATGACCCGGTTGTAGAACGAGACCCACTCGTCCATCTTGCCGAGCTCGACGTTGCCGACGGCGTGGTCCAGGGCCTGGAACAGGCGCTTGGGCGAGCCCTCCGGGTGGCGGACCTTGCTCTCGGCGGCGATGTAGCCGGGCAGGTAGGGGCCCTTGTAGCGGGAGCGGTCGATCAGGGTGTGGCGGGTCTCGCCGTAGGTGGCGATGGCCGCGCGGCGCACGGTGCCGTTCTCGTCCGAGACGTCGTTCGGCTCCTCCAGGACGGTGGCGCCGGACGCGCGGGCGTGCTCGATGCACTTGTCGACGTCCGGGACCTCGAGGGCCAGGTCGACGACGCCGTCGCCGTGGCGGCGGTGGTGGTCCAGCAGCGGGCTGTCCGGCAGCACGCCGCCCTTGATCACGAAGCGGCAGGAGCCGGAGCGGAGCACGAAGGCCTTGCGGTCGCGGCGGCCGGTCTCGGGGCCGGAGTAGGCGACCAGCTCCATGCCGAACACGGCCTGGTAGAACTGGGCCGTCTGGGTGGCGTTGCCGACCACGAAGACGACCGCGTCCTGGGCCGTGACGGGGAACGGGTCGGTGGCCGGGTCGTGCTCGACGAGGCCGACGAGGCGGCGCAGCTGCTCGGCGTCGAGGCCGGCCTCGCGCTCCTCGGGGGTCAGCTCAAGGGCGTGGGACTGCGGGGTCATCGGTCGTTCCTCCACTTTGGGCCTCGGCTCTGAGGCTTCCGCTTGGATCGCGGCCGCGCCGTGAACGGGTGGGCGGTGCGGTTGGCGGAGAGCTTGCTCCTGTCCGGGTGGCTGGGCAACAGGTGGGGATTTCACTGTTCAATGTGTACAAGCTGATCAGGAATTCCGGTCTCCGGCTGCGCAATATGTTCTGTCGATCGAGGGTGATTCACGGGGTCTGCCGCACCGGCCCCGTAGCGGCGTCCGAGGCCGTCAGGTGGCGCAGGAACCAGTCCCCGGCGAGCTCGGCGACCAGGTCCAGCGTGCCCGGCTCCTCGAACAGGTGGCCCGCGCGCGGCACCACCGTCAGTTCACTCTCGCAGTGCAGCCCGGCCCTGGCCCGTCGGTTCAGGTCGATCACCATCCCGTCCAGGGCACCGACCAGGAGCAGCGTCGGGGCGCTCACCCGGCCCAGGACGACCGGCCCGGCCAGGTCCGGGCGCCCTCCGCGCGAGACCACCGCGCCCACGGCCGGCCCGAGCGCGGCGGCGGTGTGCAGCGCGGCGGCCGCCCCCGTGCTGGCGCCGAACAGGCCGAGCGGCAGACCGCCGGTCTCCGGCCGGGCGGCCAGCCGTCCCGCGACGGCGGTCAGCCGGGCTCCCAGCAGCCCCACGTCGAAGACGTTGCGGCGGTCCGCCTCCTCGTCCTCGGTGAGCAGGTCGAAGAGCAGGGTCGCCAGCCCGGAGCGGTTCAGGTGCCCGGCGACGTGGCGGTTGCGCGGGCTGCGCCGACCGCTGCCGCTGCCGTGCGCGAACACCACGATGCCGCGGGCCCCGGCCGGGACGGTCAGCCGGCCGGTCAGCCGGACCCCGGCGGCCGGCAGTACGAGTTCGCGGTCCACGGGCCCGTCGGCCGTTGCCGGCGCGGCCCGGGCCTCGGCCAGCAGCCGCAGCACCTCCTCGTCGCCGGTCTGCGAGAAGTCGCGGTAGAACTCGCCGATCGCGAAGAACGGGGACGGCGTGCCCACGCAGACCAGCTCGTCGGCGACGTCCGCCAGGCGCTCCGTCCAGTCCACGGGGGCCACCGGCACGGCGAGCACCACCCGGGCCGCTCCCCGGGCCCGGACGATCCGGCAGGCAGCCCGGGCGGTGGAGCCGGTGGCGACGCCGTCGTCCACCACGACCACCGTGCGTCCGCGCAGGTCCGCGGGCGGGCGGTCGCCCCGGTAGCGGCGTGCCCGGCGCTCCAGCTCGGCGCGCTCGCGCCGCTCCACCTCGGCGAGCTCCGCCTCACCGGCCCCGGCGAGGCGGATGACCTGCTGGTTGAGCACCCGGACGCCGTCCTCGCCGATCGCCCCCATGCCGAGCTCGGGCTGCCGGGGTGCCCCGAGCTTGCGGATCACGCAGATGTCCAGCGGTGCGCCGAGCGCCCGGGCCACCTCGGCGGCCACCGGCACCCCGCCCCTGGGCAGCGCGACCACCACGGTGCCGGGGCCGCCCAGGTGGCCCAGACGGGCGGCCAGCCGCCGGCCCGCGTCCGTGCGGTCGGTGAAGTGCGTCCCGGTGACGTGCATGACACGGCCTCCGTGTTCCACCGTACGCCGGGCGGTGGCCGGTGGAGGGGGCGGGCGGACCCGCGCGGGGAGGGGCGCACGCGCGGGCGTGCGGGAGGGTTCCGGCGCCCCGGGCGTGCGGGCGGCGCCCCGGGCGCGGACCCGGACGGACCCGGGGTGGCCCAGGCCGGAGCCGGGCGGTCCCGGGACGAACCCGGGGTGGCCCGGGCCGGAGCCGGGCGCTTCCGGGACGGGCGGTTGGGCGGACCCGGCGCGCACCCGGGCCTGGCCCGGCCCGGGCCCGGGTCAAGCCCGGGCGGTGCACGGGAACGGGACGGGACGACACCCCCGTGTGGCCGGGACGACGGGCGGCGCACGGTTGGTCACAGAGGCGGACCGCCGGGCCCGCCCGCGATCGGAAGGAGCCCCGAAATGCCGGGCACCGTCATCACCGATCTGCGCCGCCGCGGCGCGGTCGACCCCGGCCGCCTGCTGTCGGGTCCCCTGTGCGGCGTCGGACTCCAGTGGCTCGACCCGGGCCACAGCACCGAACTGGCCGCCGACGAGGTCGAGCACGCGTTCTACGTCACCGCCGGCTCCGGTCTGGCCTCCGTTCCCGCGGAGGCCCTCCGGGCGGAGGAGGCCGGTGCGAGCGTCCCGCTGGTGGAGGGCACCTCGGTCGTCCTCCCGCTCGGCTCCCGGACCGTCCTCACCGCCGGCACCGCCGGGCTCGAGTTCTTCCACGCCGTCCTCGCCGTCCCGGCGGGCAGCACGGCCACCGCCGACGCCTTCTCCGCGGACGGAACCGCCGCGGACGACACCTCCGACGACATCCCTGACGCCCCCGACGCCTCCAGCGCCCCCGACGACGTCGACGCCCCTGACGCCGCCGACGCTCCCGACAGCCCCGACACCCCGAACGAAGGTGAACCCAGGTGATCGTCACCACCGACACCGGCACCGCCATGGTCCTCCTCGGCCCGGACGGCGAACGCGTACGGGTCCGCCCGCTCGCCCGCCGCGCGATGCTCACCAGCGCCTGCGAGTCCTTCGACCACCTGCGGCTGAGCCCAGGCGCCCACCACGTGCTCCCGGGCCGCCCCGACGCCGAGACCGTGCTGCACGTCCTGCGCGGGGCCGCCGTCGTCGGCCGGCTCCCCGACGGGACCGACCACCTGGCCTCGGACGGCGACCTGCTGCTGGCCCCGCGCGGCAACGCGCTCCACCTCGAAGCCGGACCGCTCGGCGTGGAACTGCTCTGCCTCACCCTCGCCGTCCCCCGGCACGCCGCCGGCACCCGGGCCGCCCTGGCCCGGCGCCGCGCCGACCGCCGAGCCCGTCCCTGACCGCACCGCCCGAGGAGGCCGTCGTGATCCTCGTCCCCGCCGCCGTCCCCCGTACCGCGCCCGCCCTCCGGCGGCTGATCGATCCCGCACAGCGCCCGGCGGTCCTCGCCGGACTGACCGTCGAGGCCCTGCCCCCCGGTGTCCACGTCGAGCAACTCCCCTGCACCGGGCCAGAGTCGGCCACCGTGGTGCTCGCCGGCCGGCTGATCGCGGCCGACCGGATCCTGTCGCCCGGCGAGGCCCTGCACCACCGGTCGGGCCGGGCCTGCCGGTTCACCGCCGTCCGCGGCGCGCCGACCGTGCTGCTCACCGTCCGCCCGGTCGCGTCCGAGGCCGCCATCCCGTCCCAGCGCTCGAACTCACACCCCGCCGACGACCGCCGGCGGGTCACCGTGGAGACCGTGGAACTCGCCCCGGGCGAGGTCCACGGCGTGTCGGCCGGCCCGGGGGCGGACGCCTTCCTGCTGGTCCTCTCGGGCACCGGCGGCTTCCTCGACACCGCCGGAGAGGCGTCGCTGTACCCCGGCGACCTGCTCTACCTGCGGGCGGGGGAGCGCTGCGGCCTCCGGGCCGGCCCGCGCGGGCCCGTCACGGCCGTGCTGGGTCGTGCCGGGGCGCTCGGCCCCGGTCTCCGGGCCGAGCGCCGGGAGGAGCGGGCCCGGTCGCTCCCCTGACCCCGCACCCTCCGGCCCGTCGGCCGTGGCCCCCGCCCGGGGTCGCGGCCGACGGCCGTTCCGGCACCCCGAGGGCTCCGGCCGCCGTCGGATTCCGGGACCGGAATGGGACGGCGAGCCCATGCGACCGGGGCGTCGCGCTCCGCACAGTGGAGACAAGAGCGATCGACCGAACGGTTGCTCGGAACATTGAGGAGAACCACCCCATGGCTACGAACACCGCGACCAAGGCGCTCTGCCTGGCCTCGGCCCTGGCCGGAGCGATCGCCTCAGCCATCGCGTTCAGGAACGCCTGCGCCGTCGCCGCGCCGGCCAAGCCCAGCAAGCCGAACACGACCCCTCCGCCCGCGGACATCTGCACCCTCGGGCAGGGCGACTGCAACCCCTCCTGACTCCGGTGTGACGACCGTGGCGGCGCACCCGCCACCCCGTCCCGTCCAGG
The DNA here is from genome assembly GCF_042873275.1 of Kitasatospora sp. NPDC004745. Classification (NCBI taxonomy): domain Bacteria; kingdom Bacillati; phylum Actinomycetota; class Actinomycetes; order Kitasatosporales; family Streptomycetaceae; genus Kitasatospora; species Kitasatospora sp. NPDC004745. The sequence continues at coordinate 289,269 of NZ_JBIALK010000001.1, forward strand.
CCCCCGGCACCGCCAGTGCCGGGGGCCTCCCCGTGCCCCGAGCCCTTCCCGTGTCGCCTCCGGCTCCTGCGCCCGCCGTCCCGGGTACGGGCCCGGCACCCGAACGGGCTAACCCGCCCCCGTCCCGCCCGGGGCGTCCGTCGCGCCGGTGGCGCCCGCCGCACCGGCAGTACCAGCAGCACCGGCGGCGCCGGGTGCACCGGCCGCCGCCGAGCGCGGCAGCACCGCCACCACCCGGGTGCCGGGAGTGCCCGGCAGCGACTCCACGGTGCAGTGCCCGCCGATCTCCGCGGCGCGGTCCGCCATCGAGCGCAGCCCCACCCCGCCCGGCCCGTCCCCGTACGGCCCCTGCGGCGACCGCTGCTCCAGCCCGTCGCGGCCCGCCGCACCGCCGCCGTCCCCGCCCCCGGCTCCGGTCCCCGTCCCGACCCCGACCCCGTCGTCCCGGACGGTCAGGGTGAGCGCCGCGTCGTCGACCCGCACCGTCACCTCGGCGGTGCGGGCCCGGGCGTGCCGCAGCACGTTGTTCAGCGCCTCGGCGACGATCCGGTAGGTCGCCACCTCCACGGCGGCCGGCAGCTCGGGCAACGGGTCCGGGCGCAGGTCGGCCGTGACGGTGAGCTCGGCGGTGTCGAAGCCGGCGGCCAGCTGCCGGATCGCCCGGGCCAGCCCGAACTCGCCGAGCGGGGCGGGGCCCAGCCGGTCGGTGATCCGCCGGACCTCCCTGATCGCCATCGCGAGGCCGTCCGAGATGCCGTGCAGCGTCCCGCCCAGGCGGTCCTCCCCGCCACCACCGGCGGCGGCGTTGTCCACTCTCAGCCGCAGCCCCGCCAGCGCGGGCCCGAGGCCGTCGTGGATGTCCCGGCGCAGCCAGCGCCGCTCCTCCTCGCGCGCGGCGACGATCTGCTCCCTGCTGGCCTGCAGGTCCTCCAGGAGCTGCAGGGACGCCACGGCGGGGGAGGCCTGGTCGGACAGCGAGCGCAGGATGTCGATGTCGCTGGCGTCCAGCTCCTGCTCGCCCTCGCGCAGGCCGACGGTCAACTCGCCGATCGGCGCGCCGCGGTGGACCAGCGGGAAGGCCTGCCTCCGCCCGTCCAGGCGGCCGACGGCGGCCAGCCGGCGCTGCCCGGCCCGGGTGGCGACGGTCAGGGCGACGCCGGGCAGCCGCAGCTGCTCCGCGACGGCGGCGCACAGCGCGTCCGGCAGCCGTTCCGGCTCGCCGACCTGCCGCACCCGCCCGGCCAGGGTCCGCAACACCTGGTAGGGGTGGGCGCGTTCGCCGTAGTACAGGTGGTCGATCAGGGAGACCGCCCGGCGGGTGGCCCGGGGCAGGCCCGCGCCGAGCGCGAAGACCAGCCCGATCAGCAGCAGCGCGGCCCCGCCCCGCCCGGGCACCAGCCAGCTCGACAGCACGGCCGCCAGCACCACGAACAGCGTCAGCAACCCGGTGGCCAGCAGCAGCCCGGTCAGCACGCTGCGGGCCGCCCGGTCGAGCCGCCAGCCGCCGTCGCGGATCACCAGGTAGCCGATGGCGACGGCCCAGACGGCCCCGGCGACGGCGAAGACGGTGTAGCTGAGCCAGTAGTGCTCCTGGTAGTTGTGCGTGTAGAAGTCCTGCATGCCGGCGAGGAGCAGGTACGCGGCCAGCAGCCCCGCCACGTGCGCCCGGTGCCGCAGCGCCCAGTCCTTCCGGGGGTCCGCCGCCGGCGGCCGCGCGGGCCGGACCAGGCGTACCAGCAGGACGAGCGCGGCGAAGCCGATGAGCAGGTAGTTGACGGGCTGGTAGAGGTCGAGGAGCCGGTTGGAGAGGTGCCCGAAGAACGTCGCGGGGGCGGTGTCGGCCAGCGGGTTGGGGTGGCCGAAGGCGTTGGTGCGGTGCAGGAACCAGAGGTTGGCCGGCAGCTGCCACAGCGCGACCGCCCCGATGTACCACCACCAGTGGCGGCTGGTCAGCCGTCCGGAGGGGAGCCAGAGCGGCAGCACGTAGAACAGCGTCGCGCTGACCACGTCGCACACCGCGCGCAGCGCCACCGTCGCGCCGACGATGCCCGGGTCGGAGACCTCCACCCACACCGGGGCGGAGGCCGCGTTGGGCAGGATCAGGGCGAGCGCGTAGCAGAGCATCACCCAGCCCAGCGGGCTGCCCGGGCGGTGGGCGTGCAGCAGCATCCCGGCACCGGCGGTGGGCAGCGCGTAGATCAGGGTGCCGAGCTCGTTGCGCGGGTAGGTGATGGCGGGGTCGCCGAGATGGACGAGCACGTAGCAGGTCCAGAGCATCGACACGACCAGGCAGACCGAGGTGACGGTGGCCGCCGCGGCTAGCTGCCGTCGGGCGGGGGACGGTCCGGAACCGCGCCGGGAGGGCGCGCGGCCGGACCGGGGAGAGGTCACCGTGATCATGGAACCGCCTCGAAATGGACTGGGGGTGTGGTCCACCGGCCGGAATGTGGTGCGCCGGTACTGGTCGGCCGGCACACGGTCCAGTCTCGGCTGCCCGGTGTCCCGGGCGCGTGGGGCAGCGGTCCCGCTTTCCGGCCGGGACGGGACGGGTCGGGGCCGGCGGGCCGCCGCGCCCGGGAGCACCCCGGAGAGGGGCAACTCCGAGCATGTCACGGAAAGTCACGAGATCATCGCTGGTAGTGTCGGCCGGGTGGATGAACAGCCGCCGGTGGCACCCCCGGGGCGGGCGCCCGACGCCCCGCCCGTCCGTGTACTGATCGTCGACGACCACCCCCTCTTCCGGGAGGGGCTCAAGGTGGCGCTGGAGAGCGCCGAGGGCGTCGTGGTGGTGGCCGAGGCCGAGCGGGTCGCGGACGTGTCCGGGGCCGTCGAACGGCACCGTCCCAACGTCGTGATCATGGACCTCTCGCTGCCCGACGGCTCGGGCCTGGAAGCCGTCCGGCGGCTCTCGGCGCAGGAACAGGCGCCGCCGGTGCTGATGCTGACCATGTCCGACGACGACGGCAACCTGCTCGCCGCCCTCCAGGCCGGTGCGCGCGGCTACCTGGTCAAGGGCGCCGGGCGGGAGGAGGTGCTGCACGCGGTGCGCACCGTCGCGGCGGGCGGCGCCGTCTTCGGCGGCGAGGTCGCCGGGCGGATCACCGCCCTGCTCGCCGGCGCCCGGATGCGCGAGGCGGAACAGCTCTTCCCGGAGCTCACCGCGCGGGAGGCCGAGGTGCTGGACCTGGTCGCGCGCGGCCTGGACAACCGGCGGATCGCCCGGGAGCTGGTGGTCGCGGAGAAGACCGTCCGCAACCACGTCACCCACATCTTCGAGAAGCTGCACGTCGCCACCCGGGCCGAGGCCGTCGCCCGGGCCCGGGACATGGGCCTCGGCGACGGCTGAACGGGGCCGGGGTGCCGGGGGTCCTGGACGCGCCGGGGTGCCGCGGGTGCCGCGGGACGGAACCGGGGGTGCCGGTCCGCCGACCGGCACCCCCGGGGGTCCCTCCGTGGTCTTTCCCGACGGGTGACTACGGCTGCATCTCGTACGCGCCCGACAGCCCCTCGACCATCGCCCACACCGCGTCGGCGCGCACCGCGTTGGCGACCGGCCGGCGCACGTTCGCCAGCGCCCAGGCGGCCTGCTCCTCGGTGGTCGAGGACTTGCCGTGCAGCTCGGTGGCGTGCGCGGAGAAGTCGCGGACCAGCGCGTCGAAGATCTGGTCCAGCACGTCCTCGTCCAGGCCGGTCAGCTCGGCCTGCTCCAGCACCAGCTGGCCGTAGACGATCAGCGCGAAGAGCTGGCCGATCTCCAGCAGGAAGTCCAGGTCGGCCTGCTGCTCCTTGCTCGGCGCGTGGCTGAGCAGCAGCTCGCAGAAGCCGTCGGCCTGCTCGCGGAAGCGGGCGACGTTCGGGACCTGCGCGTGGCGGTCGTAGGCCGTGCGCCAGTCGTGGAAGCGGATCGCGCCCAGGCCGCGGGCCGCGCCCTGGCGGAACAGGAAGGCGTCGTCGGCGGCGTCCAGGCGGCTCGGCACCGGCGCGTACTCGGTCGGGGCGAACAGGTAGTTGCCCATGAACTTGAGGATCAGCGCCAGGTTGACGTGGACGGTGCCCTCCAGCTTCGGCAGGCCGCGGATGTCCTTCGCCGCCTTGTCGAAGTAGGTGTCCGCCTCGAAGCCCTTGGCCGCGATGACGTCCCACATCAGGTCGATGACCTTCTCGCCCTCGGTGGTGACCTTCATCTTGGTCATCGGGTTGAAGAGCAGGTAGCGGCGGTCCTCGGGGGAGGCGGTGCGGAAGTAGTCCACGGCGCGCGCGCTGAACAGCTTCATCGCCACCAGGCGGGCGTACGCGTCGGTCAACTCGCGGCGCACGTGCGGGAAGTCGGTGACCTTGCGGCCGTACAGCACCCGGTTGTGGGCGTGCGTGACGGCCTCGTACATCGCGTGCTCGCAGATGCCGACGGAGGCCGTGCAGAGGTTGAACTTGCCGACGTTGACGGTGTTCAGCGCCGCGTCGAAGGCGGCCTGGCCGGTGTGCAGCACGTCCTCGGCGCGCACCGGGTAGTCCTCGAGCCTGAACTCGCTGACGTACATCTGGGCGTTCACCACGTTCTTGACCAGGTGGTACGCCTCGTGGCGGCTGTCGGCGGCGAAGAAGACGTAGCCCTCCGGGCCCTCGACGTCCGAGCGGCGGCCGAAGACCGAGACCAGGCCGGCCACGTTGCCGTTGCCGATGTAGTACTTGGAGCCGGTCGCGGTGAAGCCGCCCTCGCCGTCGGGGGTGAGGATCATGTCGGTGGAGTAGATGTCGGCGCCGTGGGTGCGCTCGGAGAGCCCGAACGCCATCACGTGACCCTCCGTCAGGAGCTTGGCAGCACGGGCCCGGACGGCCTCGTTGCCGCTCTGCCAGACCGGGCCGAGGCCGAGGATGGTGACCTGCCAGGTGTACCAGTAGCCGAGGCCGTAGAAGCCGAGGATCTCGTTCAGCTCGGCGATCCGGGCGGTGTCCCAGCGCTTGCCGGCGTCGGCCGAGGACGGCGTCAGGAACTCCGCGAACAGGCCCTCCTTGGCGGCGAACTCGAGGAAGTCGCCGTACCAGCTGCGGTCGATGTAGGTGTCGATCAGCGCCTTCTTGCCGCGGGACTCGAACCAGTCCACGGTCGCGCGCAGCAGCCGGCGGGTCGGCTCGTCGAACTGCGCGGGGTCGTACGTACGCGGGTTGAAGAGCATCACGGGCTCCCGGGGGTCGAGGGTGTGTCGGGGGGTGTGGGTCGGTCGGGCGGCTGTCGGCCGGGCGGGGCGACTGACGGATCACGGGTTTCAGATGACAGGTGACAGATTTCAGATTTCATCATCTGTCATTCGTCATCCGTCGGCGGGCGTCCGGTGTCCGGCGCCCGCCTTCGGCCGTCCGTCCGGCGCCCTTCGTCGATCGGTCCTCCGGCCCGGGTTCCCCGCCGTGCGCCGTCCGCTGTTCGATCGTCGGATCCGGTGGCGGGGCGCCGGGCGGAGTCGTCAGGACTGCCGGTCGGCGGCGAGGCGGTGGAGCGTTTCGAGCACGTCGTCGAGCCAGGCGAGGGTCATCCGCTCGTACTCGATGCCGCCGCGCAGCACCACGTGCTGGAGCTCCTGGCGGGTGTCGAGCGAGGTGAGGTCGGGGAAGTCGCGCTGTTCGCCGTGCAGGTAGCGGGCGAGCAGGGCGGCGTGTCCCTCGCGGTGCCGTTCGACCTCGGAGATCAGCGCGGCCGGGTCGTCGAAGGCGGCGGCGCGGATCTTGACCGCGAGCTCGTGGCGGACGGTCTCCGGTTCGACCGGTTCGCGCAGCCAGCCGGCCAGTGCGGCCCGGCCGGGCTCGGCGGCCGAGTAGACCTTCTTGTCTGGTCTGCCGTCCTGGGCGACCTCCTCGGCGGCGACCCAGCCGTCGGCCTCCATGCGTCGCAGCACCCGGTAGATCTGCTGGTGGGTGGCGGTCCAGAAGCGGCCGATGGAGCGGTCGAACCGCCGGGCCAGCTCGTAGCCGGAGCCGGGCTGCTCCAGGAGGGATACCAGGATCGCGTGCTCCAGTGCCATGCCCGCATCCTGCTATGCAACGAGTTGCATAGGCAATGGGGCCTCGGGCCGGTGAGACGCAGGTCACCGGCGTGATCGGATGGTTATCGATCATTTCGGACAATCAGGTACAAAACGTTAGAGAAGGGCCAGAATGGGTACGGGGCAAGCGCCTTCCATGTTCCGAACCGTAGGAGGTGGTATCGGTGTCTACCCAGATCCCGATGGGCATGGAACACCACCCGGACATCGTGGAACTCCGGGAACACTACGAGCGGGTCACCTCGACCCCCCGGGCCCAGGGCGTGGAGGCCCTGGCCGTACTGGCCGGTCTCTTCCTGGCCGCGTCGCCGTGGATCGTCGGCTTCACCGCGTTCAGCACCCTGACCGTCACCTGTCTGATCGTCGGCCTGGCCTACTGCCTGCTGATGGCGGGCTACGGATCGGCCTACGAGCGCACGCACGCGAGGGCCTGGGCGGCCACCGCGCTCGGCGCGTGGACGATCATCTCCCCCTGGGTCGTCTCCGGGTCGGTCGCGCACGGCAAGAACATCGTCACCTGCGTCATCGTCGGCGCCGTGATGTTCCTGCTCGGACTCGCGGCGATCTCGATGGCCACGATCACGTCGAACGGAGCTGCGATGCGGCTCGGCCGGGCCGGCCGAGCGAAGGACTGATCCTCCCCTCGTCGGGGTCCGGGGCGCGGAGGACGGAACCGACCTCCGCGCCCCGGCATGCGCCGCCCGCCGCACCGGCGGGCGGCGCGCCGCGTCGGGGGCGGGTCAGGGGCGGGTCATCCGCAGCACGTCCAGGGCCTCGTCGAGCTGCTCCGCGGTGAGCGCGCCCCGCTCCAGGTAGCCGCGTTCCAGGACGACCTGGCGGATCGTCTTGCGCTCCGCGAGGGCCTGCTTGGCGACCTTGGCGGCCTCCTCGTACCCGATGTACCGGTTCAGCGGCGTCACCACCGAGGGCGAGGACTCCGCGTACTCGCGGGCCCGTTCGACGTTGGCGGTGATGCCGTCCACCGTCCGGTCCGCCAGCAGCCGGGCGCTGTTGGCCAGCAGTCGCACCGACTCCAGCACGTTGCGGGCGATCACCGGGAGCATCACGTTCAGCTCGAAGTTGCCGCTCGCGCCGGCCAGCGTCACCGTCGCGTCGTTGCCGACCACCTGCGCGGCGACCATCAGCACCACCTCGGGCAGCACCGGGTTCACCTTGCCCGGCATGATCGACGAACCGGGCTGCAGATCAGGCAGGTTGATCTCGCCGAGGCCGGTGCGCGGCCCGGAGCCCATCCACCGCAGGTCGTTCGCGATCTTCGTGAACCCGACTGCCACCGTGCGCAGTTGGCCGCTCAGCTCGACCAGGGCGTCGCGCGCGCCCTGCGCCTCGAAGTGGTCCCTGGCCTCGGTCAGCGGCAGCTCCGTGGCGCGGGCCACCTCCTCGATGACCGCGGCCGGGAAACCGGGCGGGGTGTTGATGCCCGTGCCCACCGCCGTGCCGCCGAGCGGGAGTTCGGCCACCCGGGGGAGCGTGGCCAGCAGCCGCTCGCGGCCGTGCCGCACCTGGGCCGCGTAGCCGCCGAACTCCTGGCCGAGGGTGACGGGCGTGGCGTCCATCAGGTGCGTCCGGCCGGACTTGACCACCTGCGCGAACTCGGCGGCCTTGCGCTCCAGGGCCTCCGCCAGGTGCTCCAGTGCCGGGATCAGGTCATGGGTGACGGCGGCGGTCGCGGCGATGTGGATCGACGACGGGAACACGTCGTTGGACGACTGACTGGCGTTGACGTGGTCGTTCGGGTGGACCGGCCGGCCCAGCCGCTCCGTCGCCAGGGTCGCGATCACCTCGTTGGTGTTCATGTTGGACGAGGTGCCCGACCCGGTCTGGAACACGTCCACCGGGAACTCGCCGTCCCAGCGCCCGTCGGCGACCTCCTCGGCCGCCGCCGCGATCGCCGCCGCGGTCTCCTCGTCGAGGACGCCGAGGCGGGCGTTCACCCGGGCCGCCGCCGCCTTGATCCGGGCCAGGGCCGCGATGTGCGCACGTTCCAGCCGCTGACCGGACACCGGGAAGTTCTCCACGGCCCGCTGGGTCTGCGCCTGCCACTTCGCGGCGGCCGGCACCCGCACCTCGCCCATCGAGTCGTGCTCGATCCGGAACGCGGACCCGCCCTGCCGGCGGTCGTCCTGCCGCTCCACCTGCTCGTCACCCATCGCGCGCTGCACCTCCTGAACGGGCCGGTCCGGCCCCCGGGCTGTCTTCGATCACCACAGCCGCGCGCGGGCCCCGGGTATTTCCGACGGTGCCCGGGACCGTCCGGGCGGCCGAATCCGCCAGGGCGCGCCCCGGGCAGGACCCGGCGGGGTGCCGGGCGGGACCCCGGGGGCCCCGCCGTCGTCCGGCAGGGTCATGATCACTCGAACGGATGAATACTCGCGTGGAGCGCTTCAAACGGCCGTGCGCCGCTTCGTACGCTCCTGCCGGGCCACCACGACACGGTTGGCCATGACGAGGGGGCGGACGGATGACGACGACGGGGCGCGACGGGGCTGCGGGGGCGCACGCGGGTGGGGGCGCGAACGCCGATTCGTGCGGAGGCGTGAACACGGGCCTGAAGCCGGGCACGGGCCTGAAGCCGGGCACGGGCGTGAACCCGGGGACGGGCGTGAGCGCGGAGACCGCGGACCCGACCGGGGACACGGCCCGCCGGGGTCGGGCCGACGCGCGGGGCGCGGGCCGGGCGGCCGGTGGGGGAGCCGGCCTCACCCGGCGGCAGCTGCTCGGCGCCTCCGCCGCCCTCGGCGGCGCGGCCTGGCTGCTGCGCGGCACCGTCGGCCCGGACAGCGCCGAGGCCTCGACCCCGGCTCCGCCCGGACTGCCCGCCGGCACCGAGCTGTACCAGCGGGTGTTCCAGAACTGGTCCGGGGAGATCCGCACCGACCAGCTGTGGACCTGCGCGCCGCGCACCCCCGAGGAGGTCCCGGCCCTGGCGGACTGGGCCCACGCCAACGGCTGGCGGCTGCGCGCCACCGGCTACCGGCACACCTGGGCGCCGCTCACCGTCGCCGACGGCACGCCCGGCAGCGCCCGCGTCCTGCTGCTGGACACCAGCCGCCACCTCACCGCGATCACCGCCGACTCGCCGACCACCGTGCGCGCCCAGACCGGCGCCACCATGGAGGACCTGCTGGCCCACCTGGCCGGCCGTGGACTCGGCCTGACCGCCTGCCCGGCCCCCGGCGAACTCACCGTCGGCGGCGTGCTCGCCATCGGCGGCCACGGCACCGCCGTCCCCGCCACCGGCGAACTCCGGCCGGACGGGCAGGGTTACGGATCGGTCAGCAACCAGGTCGTCCGGCTCACCGCCGTCGTCCTCGACCCGGCCACCGGCCGCTACGCGCTGCGCACCTTCGACCGTGCCGAGGCCGACACGGCCGCCTTCCTGGTGCACCTGGGCCGGGCCTTCCTCACCGAAGTCGTGCTGCGGGCCGGCGCCGACCGCCCGCTGCGCTGCGTCAGCCGCCTCGACATCCCGGCGAGCGAACTCTTCGCCCGACCCGGAACCGCCGGTGGTGCCGGCGGTGCCGGTGCCGGTGCCGGTGGTGGGTCCGGCTCCGGTTCCGGGAGTGGCGGCGGACTGCTCGGCGGTGTCCTCGGCGGCCTCCTCGGCGAGGGCGGCGGGCCCCGCACCTTCGCCGAGTTCGTCGAACGCGACGGCCGCGCCGAGGCGATCTGGTTCGCCTACACCGACTACCCGTGGCTCAAGACCTGGAGCGTCACCCCCGCCAAGCCGCTCGCCTCCCGAGCCGTCGACGAGCCCTACAACTACCCCTTCTCGGACATCGTTCCGGAGCCCGTGGCGCGGCTGGCCGGCCAGATCGTCGCCGGCGCCTGGGGATCGGCCCCGCTCTTCGGCCAACTCCAGTACCTGATCGCCAAGGTGGCGCTCACCGGCGACCTCACCGACGTCCTGCTCTCCGGCGGAGTCCTGCGGGACCTGCTCTCCGGCGACCTGCTCACCCACCTGCTCGCCGGCGGCCTGCGGTCCGACCTCTGGGGCCCTTCGCGCACCCTGCTGCAGTACGTCCGCCCCACCACCCTGCGGGTCACCGCGAACGGGTACGCCGTCCTCGCGCGGCGCGCCGACCTGCAGTGGGTTGTCAGCGAATTCGCCTCCTACTACCGGCAGTTGCTCGCCGAGTACCAGTCCCGCGGGGAGTTCCCGGTGAACGGCGCGGTGGAGATCCGGGTCACCGGCCTGGACGACCCAGGCGCGGTCGGGGTGCCGGGGGCGCGCCCGCCGCTGCTGTCCGCGCTGCGCCCGCGGCCGGACCGGCCGGAGTGGGACACCGCCGTCTGGCTCGACGTCCTCGCCTTCCCCGGCACCCCCGGCCTGGAGCGCTTCGCCCGGGACCTGGAGCAGTGGCTGCTGCGCACCTTCGACGGCACCCGGGCGGGTCTGCGGGTCGAGTGGTCCAAGGGCTGGGCCTACACGGCCGGGGCGGCCTGGTCCGATCCGGACGTGCTCGGCCGGGTCATCCCCGCCAGCCTGCGCGACGGCGGCGGGCCCGGCTGGGACGAGGCGGTCGCCGTCCTGGACCGCCACGACCCGCACCGGGTGTTCGGGAACCCGTTCCTGGACGGCCTGTTGAAGTGACCTGGCCGGCCGGCAGGTTGGCCGGATGGCTGGTCGGCCGGTGCGGGCGGGCCTCGCAAGGGCTCCTCCCGAGGATCCCGGCCGGACGGGCAGTGGTGGCGAATCGTCAGATGTGCTCCATCACGATCACCGCGAGGGTGTCCGGTGCCAGTGCGCGGAAGACGTGCGGGGCGTCGCCCGGGTAGCTCACGTAGTCGCCCGGGCCCAGTTCGACGGGTGCCTCGGTCGGGCCGACCAGCGCCCGGCCGGAGCCGATCATCACGTGTTCGACGGTGCCGGGCATGTGCGGGTCGGAGGCCCGGGTCTCGCCCGGCTGGGCCTCGATCCGGTAGATGTCGCGGCGGGCGTTCGGCGGGCACGAGGACAGCACGGTGGCTGCGTAGTCGGCGCGCTCGGAGTGCGTCACCGGACCCTCGCCGGCCCGGATCACCTTGACCGCCGGCCGGGGCGGATCGACCAGACGGCTGAACGGGACGTTCAGGGCGACGCCGAGCGCCCAGAGCGTCTCCACGCTCGGATTTCCGGCGCCCGACTCCAGCTGCGAGAGCGTCGACTTGGCGATGCCCGCACGCCGCGCCAGCTCGGCCATCGACAGCCCGCTGCGCTCGCGTTCGCGCCGGATCGACGCGGCGATCAGGCTGATCAGCTCCACGCCCGAGCCCGCGGGCGGGGCGGTCCGGTCACTCATGCTTGCCACTCGCGCATTCTCCCTGGCTCCTTCTGCCGCTCCGGCTGGTGCCGTTCATGCTGCCACTGTCGACGGCGGCTGCCTCCGGCACCTGCGTTCGCTCTGTCGGTTCATTCGTTCGGCTTGACGAACCCCGCTCGGCGGGTTCACTCTGATGGACATGCGTTCGCTCCTCCGAACACTGGAACATGCCACCCTCCGTGACATCGCTCTGGTCTGCCTGGCCGACGCCCTCGTCGGCGCCTCCTTCGGCGCGATCAGCGTCTCCGGCGGCCTGCCACTGTGGGTGCCGATCGCCCTCTCCGTCCTCGTCTTCGCCGGCGGCTCCCAGTTCGCGGCCGTCGGTGTGGTGCTCTCCGGCGGCGGCGCGCTCGCCGCGGTCGCCACCGGGCTGGTGCTCAACGCCCGGCTCCTGCCCTTCGGCTTCACCGTGGCCGACGCGCTCGAAGGCCCCCTGTGGCGGCGGCTGTTCGGGGCCCAGCTGATCACCGACGAGAGTGCCGCCTTCGTCCTGCGCCAGGACGACGGGCGCCGGCGCCGGGCCGCGTTCTGGCTCTGCGGCGTCGCGCTGTACCTGGTGTGGAACGTCTCGGTGCTGCTCGGGGCCCTCGCCGGCGGGCTGATCGGCGACACGGACGCGCTGGGACTCGACGCGGCCTTCCCCGCCGTCCTGCTCGCACTCGTCCTGCCCTCGCTCACCGACCGCCGCACCCGCACCGCGGCCGTCGTGGGCGCCGTCGTGGCCGTCGCCGCCACGCCGTTCGTCCCGGCGGGGCTGCCCGTCCTGCTCGCCCTGGTGGGGCTGCTGTTCGCCGGAGGGCCCGGAGCCCCCGGTGTGTCGGAGGTCGGTGTGTCGGAGGTCGGCGGGTCGGAGTCGGTGGTGCCGACGGCGCCGGGCGGGGTTTCGGGTGGGGCGTCGGGTGGGGCGTCAGGCGGGGTACCGGCGGTGGCGGCGAACGTCGGCGCGGCCGAGAAGGAGGAAGTCCGATGATGCCGCTGTACGCCGTCCTGCTGTTGGCCGTCGGGACGTACGCCTTCCGTCTGGCCGGGCCGCTCCTCGGCCACCGGCTCGCACTCTCGGAGCGCCTGCGGCACCTGCTCGCCGTGGCGGCGGCCGTCCTCCTGGTCGCTCTGGTGGCGACCGGGGCCCTGACGCAGGGGCACGGCTTCGCGGGCGTGGCCCGTCCGGCCGGTGTGCTGGTCGCCGGAGTGCTCGCGCTTCGCCGGGCTCCGTTTCCGCTGGTGGTCGTCGCGGGGGCGGTGACGACGGCGCTGCTCCGGTTGTGCGGGGTCGCGTGACGGGCTGCGCGGACCGGGAGGCGTGACGGTCGCACGCGCCCGGGCGGGCTTCGACGAGCCCGACGGCGAACGGATGACAGCGAACAGCGAACAGATGACAGATGACAGATTTCGAAATCTGAAATCTGTCATCTGTTCGCCGTCATCCGTCATCCGTCATCCGTCAGCTGACCGCGGGACCACCGCCCAGGGCCTTGAAGAAGATCGTCGTCGGATGCGGGACGCCGGCGGGATCGGTCGCGTAGTCCGGTACCGAGCCGACCCTGGTCCAGCCGCCCGCCTCGTACATCCGTTCCGCCGGGCTGCCCGTCTGGGTGTCCAGCACCAGCAGTCGCAGCCCCAACTCGCCCGCCTGCTCCTCCAGGGCCGCCAGCAGCCGCCCGGCGAGCCGTTGCCCGCGGTGCTCCGGATGCACCATCAGCTTGGCGACCTCGCCGCGGTGCCGGCCGTTCGCCGTCGCCGCGGGCCGCAGCTGGACCGTCCCGGCGAGCCGCCCGCCGTCCACCGCCCGGACCGTCCACAGCAGCAGCCGTCCGGTCTCGAGGTCCGGGGCGAGCGCCCGCCACCACGCGACGGCCTCGGCCTGCCCCAGCGGTGCGAGGAACCCGAGCGAGGCGCCGCCGCGGACGGTGTCCGCCAGCAGCGCGGCCAGCTCCTCCGCCGCACCGGGCAGTTCCTCCGCCGTCACCCGGCCGACCGCGTACCGCACACCGCCCACCCCGCCGGCGGAACCGTTGCCGTCGCCGTCTGCGGTGCCACCGACGGGGCCGCCCCGCCGGCCGTGCTCCGCGCCCGCGGGCCTGCCGCCGTCCATGTCGCTTTCCTCACTCGTTCGCGCCCGCCCGCCGCCCTCCCGGGTGCGGAATACTCGCCGGTACTCCGCCGAGACTACAAGGAGCTTCAATGACGAAGCCGACCCGGATCGACCCGTCCGACCTGCTCGCCGTCGGCGACCTCCTCTCCGACGAGGAGCGGCTGATCCGCGACACCGTCCGCCGGTTCACCGAGGAACGGATCCGCCCGCACATCGGCGACTGGTTCGAGCGCGGCGTCTTCCCGGCCCGCGAGCTGGCCCCCGAGCTCGGCGCCCTCGGCGTGCTCGGGATGCACCTCGACGGTTACGGCTGCGCCGGCGCCGGGGCGGTCGCGTACGGGGTCGCCTGTATGGAGCTGGAGGCCGCGGACTCGGGGCTGCGAAGCTTCGTCTCCGTCCAGGGCTCGCTCGCCATGCGGTCGATCCACGCGTTCGGCTCCGAGGAGCAGAAGCAGCGGTGGCTGCCCGGGATGGCCGCCGGTGAGCTGATCGGCTGCTTCGGCCTCACCGAGCCCGACTTCGGGTCGGACCCGGCCAACATGCGCACCCGGGCGGTGCGCAAGGGCGGCGACTGGGTGCTGTCTGGCAGCAAGATGTGGATCACCAACGGCAGCATCTCCGACGTCGCCGTCGTCTGGGCGCAGACCGAGGAGGGTGTGCGGGGCTTCCTGGTCGAGCGCGGAGCCCGTGGTCTGACCGCCACCGACGTGCACGGCAAGCTGTCCCTGCGCGCCTCGGTGACCAGCGAACTCGCCTTCGACGAGGTGGTCCTGCCGGCCGACGCCGTCCTGCCCGGCGTCACCGGTCTGCGCGGGCCGCTCTCCTCCCTCAACGAGGCCCGCTACGGCATCCTCTGGGGCACCGTCGGCGCCGCCCGCGACTGCTACACCGCGGCCCTCGACTACGCGAAGTCCCGGATCCAGTTCGACCGCCCGATCGCCGGCTTCCAGCTCACCCAGCAGAAGCTCGTCGAGATGATGCTGGAGGTCGAGAAGGCCTACCTGGTCGCCCTGCGGATCGGCCGGCTCAAGGAGGAGGGCGCCGCCCGCCCGCCGCACATCAGCTTCGGCAAGCTGAACAACGTCCGCACCGCGCTGGAGATCGCCCGCAGTGCCCGGACGGTCCTCGGAGCCAACGGCATCACCACCGAGTACCCGGTCCTCCGGCACGCCAACAACCTGGAGTCGGTGCTCACCTACGAGGGCACCAGCGAGATCCACACCCTGGTGCTGGGCGAGACCATCACCGGCGAGTCCGCGTACCGCTGACCCGGCGCCGGCCGTCCCGGGTGCCGGGGTACTCCGGCACCCGGTGCGGCTCTGGTAAGCCTCCGGGGCGCGCCTCGGCGTCCGCGGTCCGCCAAGGCCGCTGGGGAACCCGGCCGCTGGGAACCCGGCCGCCGGGAAATCCGGTGGCCGGGTCCGCCGTGGCCCGGCTACCGTCCCGGCCATGGAGAACCGGCCCACCGCGAGCGGCACCGCCCCGACCACCACCCTCTGGCGCCCGACCGGCCCCGAGGAACTGGCCCTGGTCGAGGCGTCCGGCCGGCGTGCCTGGCCGCCCCGGCTGCCCGAGCAGCCGATCTTCTACCCCGTCCTCGACGAGGACTACGCGATCCGCATCGCCCGCGACTGGAACGTCCCGGCCTCCGGCGTCGGCTACGTGACCCGCTTCGAGGTCGACACCGCCTTCCTCGCCCGCTACCCCGTGCAGCAGGCGGGCGGCCGGACGATCCTGGAACTCTGGGTGCCGGCCGAGGAGTTGGCCGAGTTCAACCGGAACATCGTCGGCCGCATCGAGGTCGTCCACACGTTCCACCCCCAGCCGTGACGGGCCGCTCCGTGACGAGTCGGGCGGTGACGGGCCAAACGGCGGAGGGCCGGGCGGTGACGGGCCGGGCTACGGCGGGCCAGGCCGGGCCCGGCCGCGTGCTGCTCACCTCCGCCCAGCGGACCAGCACCACCGCCCTGCTCGTCGAGGCCGCCGCCGGGCGGGGTCTGGCCACCGCCGTCCTCGACGGCCCCGCGACCGTCGAGCGCCTCGCCGGGCGACCCCTCCACTGGTACGGCGGCCCGTTCGCGGCCGCCCGGGTAGCCGGCCCGCTCGGCCTCGCCCTGCTCGAACCCGAGGACGACTGGCTCACCCGCCTGCCCGCGGAGTACACCCGCCGCCGGATCGAACTGACCACCCTCGCCGAGGCGTGGGCGCTGCGCCGTCCGGCGTTCGTCAAGCCACCTGCCGACAAGTCGATCCCGCCCGCCGTCTACCCGGACGGCACCCGGCTGCCGCGCACCGGTGACCGGATCGGCCCCGACACGCCCGTCCTGGTCAGCGAGCCGGTGACCTTCGCCGCCGAGTACCGGCTGTTCGTCCGCGACGGCGAGGTGCTCACCGGCAGCCGCTACGCCCGCTTCGGACGGCTCGACCCGGCACCGCTGGACGCCGGGGCGACCGCCTTCGCCCGGCGCCTGCTCGCCGACGTCGGCGAGACCCTGCCGAGCGGGGTCGTCCTGGACGTCGGCCCGATCGCCGACCCCTACGACCCGGCCGTGCACTGGGCCGTCGTCGAGGCGAACATGCCGTGGTTCGCGCACTGCTACGCCGCCGACCCGGACCGCGTCCTGGACGTGGTGCTGCGCGCGGCCGGACCGGCCGCGGAACTCGCCGCGGCCGACCGCCGGTTCGTCCGTACCGCCGCCTGACACCTGGCGGACACCCGGCGTTCGGCGGGCGGACGCCGGGCGGTACGGCGGGAGGTGAAACATGGCGCGGTCGGCGGCGCCCTCGGCGGGCGCGGCCGGGTGTGCACGACCGAAAGGAAGCCCTGCCATGTCCGCTGCCCAGTGGCCCCGCCCCCGCGTGCTCGTCGTCGGGATCGACGGTGTCCGCCACGACTACCTGGAGCACGTGCCGATGCCCCGGCTGCAGGAGGTCGCCGAGGCCGGTTTCCTGGTGCCGGTCACCGTCGCGGACACCACGCCCACCATGTCCGGGCCGTGCTGGGCCACCATCGTCACCGGGGTCGAGCCCGCCAAGCACGGCGTCTGGGGCAACCACCTCGCGGGCAACCGGCTCGACGTCTTCCCCGACTTCGCGACCCGGCTCGCCCGCGGTGACCGCCGCCGCACCTTCGTCGCGGCCGGCTGGGACCCTCTGGTGATCAACCAGTCCGGCGGCCCGCTGTTCCGCGCCCCCGGCCGGCTCTCCTACGTCTCCCCGGCGGAGGACACCCCCGAGGCATGGGAGACCGTCGACGAGGAGGTCACCCGGGAGGCCGTCCACGTCCTGTCCACCGCCGACCCGGAGGCGTCCTTCGTCTACCTCGGCGCCGTCGACGAGACCGCCCACTTCCTCGGCTGCGGCGAGGAGTACCGCGCGGCCATGCGCGCCGCGGACGAGCGCCTCGGCCGGCTGCTCGACGCCGTCCGCGGCCGGGCGACCCACGCCGACGAGCAGTGGACCGTCATCGTCGTCACCGACCACGGGCACGTCGACGCAGGCGGGCACGGCGGCCGCACCCCCGAGGAGCGCACCGCCTGGGTCGCCTGCGCCGGGCACGACGTCCCGGCCGGTCCGCCCACCGGGGAGATCCGCCACCCGGACGTCGCCGCCCAGGTGTACGCCTCCCTGCTGCGCCCCATCGACCCGCACTGGACCCTCGACGGTCGGCCCTTCCCGCTCGCCCGACCGGTGTCCGCGGCCCCCGCGGCCCCCGCGGAGCCCGTGACGCCCGCGGAGCCCGTGACGGTCTGAGCGGGGCGGCACCCCGCCCCACCCCTCCGTCCGCCCCGGAGGGAGCCTCAGATCGGCCCGCCGGAACGACCCGGACGCCACCTCAGAAACCCGGCGCCGCCCCCCGGGTGCAGCACACCGGGCTGCGCCGGAGCCGCACCTGAGTGACGCTCGATCGGGGCCCCGGCAAGGCCCGACCGCCGCAGGACACCGCCGCGAGGGCGGCCTACCCCTGAGACCCGGCCGCCGGACATACCTCTGAAGGTGGAGACCGTACCCCGTGGGATGGAGGCGAGATCTCGACCTGGTGGTGACGCTCCGGCCGGGCGGCGCACGCCACGATGGATACACCCGGGCGGCGGACGTCGCGGACCGGGCCGGGGGCGGTCACCGACACGGCGACCGGCCTCGCAAAGGCAACGGACACGGAGAGGGCAGACGGGCATGAAGGGCATCGTGAGCAAGGTCGCGCTGGGAGTCGCGGGCACCGGCATGGCCGTCGCCGTGGCAGCCGTGGCAGTCGGCCCGCGGGTGTCCGAGTGGTACGACGGGCGCCACCAGGAGCACGCCTCCTTCGCGAGCGGGAGCCAGGCCAAGGCCGAGCGCCGCTCGATGCCCACCTGGCTGCCCGACAACGCCTCCGCGGTGCAGTACCTGATGTCGACGACCGGTGACGACCGCCTGCTGCGCGCCACCCTCCCGGACGGCCGGCTGCCCGTCGGCTGCACCACGGGCATGCCCGGCAGGTCCGCACACTCGGTGCCCGTGACGCTCAAGGCCGGCTGGTTCCCCGAGGGCGTCGCGGCCAAGGCCAGCGCGACCTGCGGGCACTACAACGTCACCCTCACCGGCAACCAGCTCTATGCGTGGCAGGACGGCGCGGCGGTCCAGGCGGCGCTGCGCGCCGAGCGGCCGACCAAGCACTGACCCGCCGGACTCCTCGGTTCCACGGCCCCTCGGCTCCACGGCCCCACCGGGACTCGGTCGTCCCTCGACCGGCCCACCGTCCTTCCCCGACCGGCCCGTCCCGCACCCCCGTGCGAGGCGGGCCGTCGTCGTGTGCAGACCGTCCGCAGGTCCCCCGCAGGCCGTACGGCGGCGGCGCGGGCGCCGCTCGGGGGCCTTGAGCACGGCCGACGCTGAACCACCTGGTGGACCCCCGCTGTCGGAGGCGCCCCGGGCTGCGATAGGACGGAGCTGGACGAACGCGTCCCGCCCCCTGTCCCGCCCCGCCCCCGTTCCGTGAGGAGCCCCATGCCCGGCCCGACCGTCGGCCCCGCCGGTGACACGTCGACCACCACCTCCGCCACGACCGCCACCGACCGGGGCGGGACCGGCCGGGCCACCGTCGCCGTCCTCGGCGGTCTCGTCGCGCTCGGCCCGCTCACCACGGACCTCTACCTGCCCGGGCTCCCCGACATCGCGCAGGAGCTGGCCGCCGACCCGGCCGCCGTCCAGCTCACCCTCACCTTCTCGATGTTCGGCGTGGCGTCCGGGCAGCTGCTCTTCGGACCCCTCAGCGACCGCTTCGGCCGCCGCCCGCCGCTGCTCGCCGGACTCGCCCTCTTCACCCTGGCCAGCGTGGTGTGCGCGATCGCGCCGAGCCTGACGGTGCTGATCGTCGCCCGCTTCGTCCAGGGCGCGGCCGGATCCGCCGGACTGGTGATCGGCCGGGCCGTCGCCCGGGACCGCTTCCAGGGCGTCGCCATGCTGCGCTTCCTGGCCTCGATCGCCCTGATATCCGGGCTGGCACCGATCCTCGCCCCGATCGTGGGCGCGCAGCTGATGCGGTTCACGTCCTGGCGCGGCACCTTCGGCGCGCTCACCGCGCTCGGACTGCTGCTCACCCTGGTCGCGTTCGGCGCGCTGCGCGAGACGCTGCCGCCGCACGCCCGCAACGGGGGCGGCGTCGGCGCGGCGCTGCGCACGATGGGCGGGCTGCTGCGCGACCTGCCGTTCCTCGGGGTGGCGCTGACCAGCGCCTTCGCGTACGGCGCGCTGTTCGGCTACATCAGCGGGTCGTCGACGGTGTTGCAGCACGTGTACCGGGTCTCGCCCCAGACCTACAGCCTGCTGTTCGGGGCGAACTCACTGGCCATCGTCGTCATGACCCAGCTGAACGGGCGGGTGCTGGCGAAGCGCTTCACGGCGCGGGCGCTGATGCTGGCCGGGCTCGGGACGGCGGTGGCCGCGGGGGCCGTGCTGGTGCTGACGACGACGGTCTGGGACTTCGGTCTGCTCGGGTTCTGCCCGCCGCTGTTCGTGATGATGGGCAGCATGGGCGTGCTCCTGCCGAACACGGCGGCGCAGGCGCTGAGCCTGGTGGAGCCGCCGGCGGCGGGGACGGCCTCGGCGCTGCTCGGCACCGGGAACTTCCTGTCCGGGGCGGTGGTCGCGCCGCTGAGCAGCCTCGGCGGGAAGCCGTCGGCCGTGCTGCTGGCCGTGGTCGTCCTGGCCTGCGGGGTGCTGGCCACGGTGACCTATCTGACGCTGTGCCGGGCGTCGAAGGCGCAAACAGATGACAGCTGACAGATGATGAAATCTGTCAGCTGTCATCTGAAATCTGTTACTCGTTATCCGTCACCCGCGAGCTGATCGTCAGGCGATCGCGAAGTCGTCCCCGTAGACGTTCCCCTGGCCGTACCAGCCGTGCAGGTACACGGTGACGGTGCCGGAGGCGCCGGTGGTGAAGGGGACGGTCAGCTTCGTCCAGCCGGTGGCGTTCGCCCAGGTGCTGCCGGTGGCCCCGCCGCTGACGCCGAGGTAGGCGTAGTTGCCCTGGACCCAGCCGCTCAGCGTGTAGCTGGTGTTGGGCTTCAGGGTGACGGTCTGCGAGCACTCGCCGGTCTGG
Source organism: Kitasatospora sp. NPDC004745 (assembly GCF_042873275.1). NCBI lineage: Bacteria > Bacillati > Actinomycetota > Actinomycetes > Kitasatosporales > Streptomycetaceae > Kitasatospora > Kitasatospora sp. NPDC004745. The sequence goes on from NZ_JBIALK010000001.1 coordinate 309,303, forward strand.
CCGCCGGTGGCCGCCGCCTGCAGCGCGTAGGACCCGGAGTGGGCCGGGGTGGAGACCACGGCGCCGCCGCTCTGGCAGGTCCACGGGGCGAGGCTGCCGCTCTCCAGGCCGCCGTTGACCAGACCGGTCGGCGGGGTCGTTCCGGTGACGGTCAGCGTGTAGGCGGCGGTGTGGCTGCCGGACGGCCCGCTGGCGGTCACCGTGAGCGGGTAGGTGCCCGCGGCGGCCGCCGCGGTGGTGGCGATGTTGAGGGTGGCGCCGGTGCCGGCGGTGACGCTGCCGGGGGTCACGGTGGCGGTGACGCCGGTCGGGGCGCCGCTGACCGAGAGGGTGAGGCTCTGGGCCGAACCCGCCGTCACCGCGGTGGCGACGGCCGCCGAGGCGGACGAACCGGCCGCGACGGTACCGGAGTTCGGGTTCACCACGACGGAGAAGTCGTTGCCCGGCTGGGTGCCGGTGACGTTCAGGGTGAACACGCTGCTGTGGCTGCCGGAGGCGGCGCTGCCGGTGACGGTCAGCGGATAGGCGCCGGGCGCCACGGCCGCGGTGGTGGTGACGTTGAGGGTGGCGCCGGTGCCGGCGGTGACGCTGCCGGGGGTGACGGTGGCGGTGACGCCGGTCGGGGCGCCGCTGACCGAGAGGGTGAGGCTCTGGGCCGAACCCGCCGTCACCGCGGTGGCGATGGCCGCAGAGGTCGACGAACCGGCGCTGACCGTGGCCGAGTTGGGGTTGACGGCGACGGAGAAGTCGTTGTTCACCGTCGAGCCGCTGGTGAACGGCGCGAAGATGTGGGTGAAGTCCCAGGTGTTCTGGTTGATCCCGGAGCAGGAGTCGTCGCCGGACTTGCCCGGGCAGCCTCCGTTGTCGCGCTGGAGCGCCCAGAAGGACAGCGTGTTGATGCCCTTCGACACCGCCCAGTTGTAGACGGTGGTGGCGTTGGCGACGGTGAAGGTCTCGGCTGCGCCGAAGTCGTCGATGCCGACCATCTCGGTGATCCCGATCGAACCCCACAGCTGCGCGGGGGTCTTGGACGGGTAGAGCTTGGCGAGCTGGTTGTAGAGGCCCTGCGCCGAGGTCTGGGTGTCGGCCGCCATGTCGTGGGCGGCGTTGTCGTAGTAGTCGAAGGTCATCATGTTGACGACGTCGATCCGGGCGTTGTTGGTGACCGCGTTCTTCAGTACGGCGAGGCCGCTGGAGGCCAGCCCGCTGGTGGTGGTCGGCAGCGTGTACGAGAACTGGACGTTGCGCCCGTTGGCCGCGGCCCAGTCCTGCACGACCTTGATCGCCTTGTTGCGGCGGTCGATCCCGGCCGTGTTGGTCAGCGAGTTGTCCTCGATGTCGAGGTCGATCCGGCTGATGTCGTAGGTGGTGATCAGGTTCTCGTAGGCGGCCGCGATCTGGTTGACGTCGGTGCAGCTGTCGGCCAGTTCGGTGCCGGTGTTGTCGGCGGTGTAGCCGCCGAAGGAGGGGATCACGTCCCCGCCGTTGGCGCGGATGGTGGCGATGTCGGCGCCGAAGGTCGAGCTGGAGACGGGCTTGGAGGTGTCGCCGTTCCAGTACGGGGTGCAGGAGCCCTTGGTGGCGGCCTGGAGGAAGGCCATCGTCAGGTACTTGGCGCCGGACTGGGCGGCCAGGGTGGCGGGGCTCTGCCCGGTCCAGGACTCGAAGTAGGGGGCGAAGACCCGGCTGGGGAGCGGGGTCGCGGCCTGGGCGGTGCCCGTTCCGGCGGCGACCAGGCCGGCCGAGGCGGCCAGGGTGGCGCAGGCGGTCAGGGCTGCCTGGATCGTTCTGCGTAGACGCATGGGTTCTCCAACATTCGTGGTGGGGCGGGACGTTGGCGATTCGGACTGGTGCGGGCCCAGGACCTGCGGGGGCGGTCCGGCCGGATCGCGGCGGCCGTGTGGGGTCGGCCGGGCGGCTCCGGGCGTGCCGGTCCGGGCGGGAAGGCGCAAGGGCGTACGGACGTGCGGGTGCGTGGACGTGCAGGTGCGTGGACACGGATACACGGATACACGGATACACGGGGGCAAGGGGACATGTCGGCGCGCGGAGGCCCACCGGCCCGCGCGGGGGCGGGTGGCGGTTCGCGGGCGTGCGCGCCGGACGGTGCGGGGGTGGAGCGGAGCAGGGCAGGGCAGTGCCTCAGCCGCCGGTGGTCACACCCCCACAGTGCATCCCGGTCGGATCGACATGCTTATGGTTGGACTAGACCACTTGTCTGTCAAGAGCCCTAACAGTTCGTCAGCACACGGCCGTGGCGGCCCAAGGGGACGTCCCGGCACCTCGGGTGGCGCGGCGGGGAGCCGGGAGCGCGGGCAGGCAGGCCTGCGCTGCGCCGCAGGCGGGCGCGCGGGGTGGGGCCGTGGCCGCGCACCCGTCGCAGGGGCGCGGCCACGGCGGCCCGGCGCTCAGGACGCCGGGCGGTCGGGGCGTGTCGTCGCCGGGGCGGTCCCGCCGGTTCCGGTGGTCCTCACGGTCCGGCGGGTCGGGCGGCGGGTCGCGAGACGGGTCGCGCGGCGGGCTCCGCGGCAGGCTCCGCGGCGGGTCACGCCGGCGGGCAGAGGGTGGCCCGCAGCGCGTCGTTGATCTTCGCGGCGGTGTCCGGCCCGAAGCCCTGCGGGTGGTCGGGCGAGGTGAAGCGCTGGTTGGCCAGCTCGACCAGCTTCGCCTTGTCCTTGGGGAACTGGTACATGGCCTGGCACTGGTTGCGGGCCCGGTCCACGGCCTGGTCGGGCTTGTCGCCGACGATGGCCGGGTCGATCGCCTTCAGTGCCGCCACCAGCTTGTCGGTCAGGCCGCCGTCCGGCTTGGCGGGCAGGCCGGCGTCGGCGGGCGGTGCGGGCTTGGCCGGGGCCGCGGTGGAGCCGCCGTCCGTGGCGGGCGCCGAGGGGGTGGCGGGCGCGGGAGCCCCGGTGGCGCCGGCCGAGGGGGCGGCCGGGTCGGTGGCGCCGGCCGAGGGCGCCGTGGTGGTCGCGGGGGCCGTGGTGGCGCCGGGCGAGGCGGCGTCGGGCGCGGTGGTGGTGGCGGCGGTGGAGGGGGAGCCGGCCGCGGCGGTGGACGTGCCGGAGCCCGTTCCGGAACTGGAGCAGGCAGCGAGGCTCACCGCGGCGAATGCCGTGAGGGTGGCGGCGAGGAGACGAGTGCGCATGGCGTCACACTGTCATGTTCGCGGCGTCGAAGGGAAGATCCCCGTGCGGCGGCCGACGGCCCGGGAGGCGGGCCCGGGGATCGCCCCGGGCCCGCCGCCGGGCCGCCGTCCCGTCGCTCCGGACTCCTGGCTCAGCCGAGTCCGTTGGCCTTCAGCCAGTCCTTGGCCACCGCCGACGGGTCCTCCTTGTCGATGGCGACGCGCTTCATCAACGAGGTCAGACCCGCGGTGTCCAGCTTGGCCGACACCGCGTTGAGCGCCGCCGTCGCCGTGGCGTCCACGCCCGCCTTGTTGACCAGCGGGGTGACGTTCTGCGCACCGAAGGCGTTCTTCGGGTCGGCCAGCGGGACGAGCTTCAGCTGGACGATCTTGGGGTCCGTGGTGAAGACGTTGCCGACCTGGACGTTGTCGTCCTTGAGCGCGTTCGCGGTGGTGTCACCGGTGGGCTTCCACTCCTTGAACGTCAGGCCGTAGACGTCCTTGAACTGCTGTTCGCGGCGGGTCTTGAACTCCGGCGGGCCGCCGATGGTGAACTCGCCCGCCTTGGCGGCCAGGTCGGCGATGCTCTTGAGGTTGTACTTGTCGGCGGTCGCCTGGGTGACGCTGAGCGAGTCCTTGTCCTCGGCCGGGGAGGAGTCGAGTATCGCCAGCGCCCCGGGCAGCGCCTTGGTCAGCGCCGCGTTCACGTCCTCCTTGGTGACGGCGGTGGCCTTGGCGTCCAGGTAGGACAGCAGTGCACCGTTGTACTCGGGCAGGACGGTCAGGTTGCCGCTCTGCAGCTGCCCGTAGAGCACCTCGCGGCTGCCGATGTTGAACTTCTCCTCGACCTTCACGCCCTTGGCCTTGAGCGCCTGCGAGTAGATGGAGCCGAGCAGGACGTTCTCCGGGAAGTTCGCCGAACCGACGACCACCGTCGACCCGGAGCCGCTCCCGGACCCGCCGGTGGAACCGCTCCCGGAGGCGGTCGCGCCGGAACCGCCGCCGAGCGGGTCGCCGCCGGAGGAGCCGCAGGCGGTGGCGCCGAGGGCGAGCGCGGCGAGCGTGCCGAGGACGACGGCGCGTCGGCCTCTGTGGTGTGTCGACATGGTGACAGGTGTCCTTCCGGAAGGGTGGGAACGGGGTTCAGCGGGCCCGGCGCTGGGCGCGGATCCCGGGCGGGAGCGCGTACCGGGCGAGGAGTGCGAAGAAGGCCTGGGCGCCGACGGCGAGCAGCACCACCAGCAGCGCCCCGCCGACGGTGACGGCGTACCTGCGGGTGGCCAGCCCGTCCATCACGTAGCGGCCGAGGCCGCCCAGTCCGACGTAGGCGGCCACCGTGGCGGTGGCGATCACCTGGACGGTCGCGGTGCGCAGTCCGGCGAGCAGGGTCGGCGCCGCCGAAGGCAGGCAGACCTGCCACAGCACCTGGCGGTGGGTCAGTCCGATGCCCCGTGCGGCGTCCCGGACGTCCGGGTCGGTGCCGCGGACCCCCTCGACGGCGGCGACCAGCAGTGGCGGCGCGGCCAGCGCGACCAGCGGGACCAGGACGGCCGTGTCGCCGACCCCGGCCAGCAGGACGGCCAGCGTCACCAGTCCGAGCGTCGGCAGGGCGCGCGCGGCACCCGCGAAGGCGGTGACGACGGTGACGCCGCGCCCGGTGTAACCGATCAGCAGTCCGAGCGGGACGGCGAGCAGCGCCGCCCACAGCAGGGCCTCGCCGGAGAGCAGCAGGTGTTCGGTGACCCGGTGCGCGATCGAGTCCGGACCACTGCGGTGGTCGGGGGCGGAGAAGAAGTCGCCCAGCCAGCTCAGCCAGTTCACGAGCCCGCCCCCTTCTCCCGGACGGCCCACGGCGCGAGCAGCCGCCGGGCGCCCACCAGCAGCAGGTCGACGGCCAGGGCGAGGACGGCGATCAGCGCGATGCCGGCCACGATCGGGGTCGGGAAGGTGCGCTGGAAGCCGTCGATGAACAGGTAGCCGAGCCCGCCGCGCCCGACCAGGGCGCCCACGCTGGCCAGCGAGATGCTGGACACCGCCGCGACCCGCAGCCCGGCGATCAGGTACGGCACGGCGGCGGGCAGCTCGACGGCGGTCAGCCGGTGCCACGGCCCGTACCCCATCGCGGTCGCGGCCTGCCGGACGGGGTCCGGGACGGCGCGCAGCCCGTCCACGGTGGTCGGCAGCAGCACGGCGACGGCGTAGAAGGTGAGCGGGATCATCACGGTCGCCTGGGTGGCGAGACCGGTGTAGGGGATGAGCACCACGAACACCGCCAGCGAGGGCAGCGCGTAGACGACGTTGAAGACGGCGGCCAGCGGCTGGTACAGCCGCGGGAAGCGGGTGCACGCCAGTCCGAGCGGGACGGCCAGCAGCAGGCCGATGAGCACCGGGAGGAGCGCGATCACCGCGTGGTCGGCGAGCAGGTCGCCGAGGTAGCCGAGGTGGTCGCCGATCCAGTACCAGCGGACGATCGGTTCACCGTCCACCGTCGGCTCCGTCCGCGGCGCGGGCCGGCTCGGCGCCTTCGGCCGGTTCCGCGGTGCCCGTCGGCTCCGCAGCTCCGGCGGCCTTCGCCGCCCCGGCGGCCGCCGTGCTGCCGGGCCCTGGTGTGCCGGGGGCACCGGAAGCGCTGGGAGCGCCGAGGCCACCGGGACCGGGAGCGCTGGGGGTGCCGAGGCCACCGGGACCGGGAGCGCTGGGGGTGCCGAGGCCACCGGGAGCGCCGGGGGCCGACAGGGCGGCGAGGACGGCGTCGCGCGTCGCGGTGCCGGTGGCCCGGCCGTCCGGGTCCAGGGCGACGGCCACCCCGGCGGGGGAGAGCACGGCCGCGTCCAGGGCGGTCCGCAGGGTGTCGGTGTCCGGGCGGTACCCGGCCGCCGGGTGCAGCTCGGCGGTGACGGCGTCGCGGTCGATCCAGCCGATCGGGCGGCGCTCGTCGTCCAGCGCGAGCTCCCAGCCGCCGTGGTGCAGCCCGTCGCCCACCGGGCGGACGTCGATGGCGCTCGCCGGGCGCAGGCCGAGGCCGCGCAGTCCGCGGTCGCGGCCGAGGAAGCCGGCGACGCCCTCGTCGGCGGGGGCGGTGAGCAGGGTGTGCGGGTCGGCGAGCTGGGCGATCCGGCCCTGCTCGCGCAGGACCACCACCTGGTCGCCGAGCCGGACGGCCTCCTCGATGTCGTGGGTGACGAAGAGCACCGTCTTGTGCAGTTCGGACTGCAGGCGCAGCAGTTCCTCCTGGAGCCCGGCGCGCACGACCGGGTCGACGGCGCTGAACGGCTCGTCCATCAGCAGGACCGGCGGGTCGGCGGCCAGGGCGCGGGCGACGCCGACGCGTTGCTGCTGGCCGCCGGACAGCTGGAAGGGGTACCGCTTGCCGGTCTCGGGCGCGAGCCCGACCAGTTCGAGCAGTTCGGCGGCCCGGGCGCGGGCCTTCCTGCGGTCCCAGCCGAGCAGGTAGGGGACGGTGGCGATGTTGTCGATCACCTTGCGGTGCGGGAAGAGGCCGGCCTGCTGGATCACGTACCCGATGCCGCGGCGCAGCCCGGCGGGTTCCAGCTCGGCGACGTCCGTGCCGTCCAGCAGCACCCGGCCCGAGGTCGGTTCGACCATCCGGTTGACCATGCGCAGCAGGGTGGTCTTGCCGCACCCGGATGGTCCGACCAGGACGGTTATCCGGCCGGTCGGGACTTCCAGGTCCAGGCCCTCGACGGCGATGGTGCCGTCGGGGTGGCGCTTGCCGGCGCCCTCGAATCTGATCACGGGGAGGTTTCCTCGTCAGGGCGCCCCGGGGAGGCGGCGCCTGTTCGGTCGTTCGGTCTTTCGGTTGATGACGGTTTGTCGACAATCGGCGGCGATGTCGGTGGAGGCCGTGTCGGCCGCCACCGCGGTGACGCGTCTGTCGGACCGTCCGTGCGGGCGTTCTTCCGCCCGCGTGGCTGCCCAGCTTTGGACCGGCGGAAACTCCGATCAGCCTATGACCTGAGTCATCTCCTGTCTCTCATTTACCACCCGGCCGGCGGCACGGAGCCCGCCCGTCCGACGGGGCGGGCCCAAACCGCCCGACTACCCGGCAGCCCCGCCGCTCGAACGGGTCGGCAGCCCGGCGGCCGCCCAGCCGACGAAGCCGCCGTCCAGGTCGGTCGCCCGGTGCAGCCCCAGCTCCCGCAGCGAGGCCGCGGCCAGGCTGGAGGCGTACCCCTCCGAGCAGACCACGATCACCTCGACGTCGTAGCCCGAGGCCTCGGGGATCCGGTGACTGCCCGTCGGGTCCAGCCGCCACTCCAGGACGTTCCGCTCGATGATCAGCGTGCCGGGGATCTCGCCCTCCGCCGCCCGCTGCGCCGCCGGGCGGATGTCGACCAGCAGTGCGCCCTCCAGCTGCGACTGGTACGCCTCTCGGGCGCGCGGCCGGTGGACTCCCTCACGGGCCCGCTCCACCAGGTCGTCGATCGTGGTCACCATTGCTCCGGTCCTTCCGTCGAGGTGCGGACGAGCCCTCCGGCCCGCAGGTCGTAGTGCGCCATCGTGCCCAGCGGGGGCGAGTAGGCGTGCAGGGTGACGGCCGGGCCCGAGGCGGTGTTGCGCACGTCGTGCACGTACTCCGGACCGAACGCGCGGGCGGTTCCGGCCGGGATCCGGCGGATCAGCAGGCCCTGGTCCGGCCCGCCCAGGGACAGCTCCTCCAACTCTCCGAGGGCGACGGTGAACGCGCCGCGCGAACCGCCGTGGTCGTGGAAGCCGGTGGACTGGCCGGGCAGCCAGCTGATCAGCCACACCTCGTGGTCGTCGTCGGACAACAGGCGCTGGTACCAGCGCTCGTCCGTGGAGAGGCGGACGAGGTGGATCCACTGGTCGGGCTGCTCGGCCAGTTCGCGGACGACGGCCCGTAGCGCGCTCGGGGTGAGCGGCGCGCGGGCCTCCTCGAGGGCGGTGGCCGTGGCGGTCGCCGGGCCGGCGGTGCCGGGGGAGGCCGGGGCCCCCGTGGCGGGGGCGCCCGCGCGGACCGGCACGGTGTCGCTGCCGGTCACGGTGCCGGTCCTGGTGCCGGTGGCCCCGGTGCCGGTGTCGGGGGTGGTCGTCGGGTCGTCGGGTACGAGGTGCAGGCTCATGAGGCGTCCTCGGGTGCGGCGGGAACGTCGGCGGGTGCGCCCTGCTCCGGCGGCGACGAGGCGGGCGCGGGCCGACGGAGCGGCACGGCACGTACGGGTGCGCCGGGCGGGGCGGGGGATCAGAACTTCGGGTGCGGCTGCGCGGCACGGACCCTGGCGGACGTCACAGGGCGGGACCGGCGGTAAGGAGCAAGGTCAACAGGCACAGATGGAACTCGCCTGGCGTCGCAGATCGACGTGCAGGCGGCAAACCAGAGTGGCGCCGGAGTCCATGTGCCGGATCCTTCCCGAGCGAACCGGACGAAGTCAAGCCAGGGCAATCTCCGAGGCGGCCCGGGCAATCCGGGAGGTGGCCAGGGCAATCGTGAAGGCGGAAGGCGTGTCACCCGCCCGCCGGCGCCGTACGGCCGGCGGTCGGGTCACCCGGTGACGGTCGGGCCCCCGGCCGAGGGGCGAGCCGGCGCGGCGGGCACCGGTGGCGCCGGCTGTGCGGGCACCGACCCGGTGGTGGCCGCGCCCCCGGCGTCCGCCTCCGCCGGGGCCCGCTCACCGGCCCCGCCCTCGTGCCCGCCGAAACCCTCACCCCCGTACGCGCTCCCGTGGACGGCCCCGGCTCCGCCCGGGCACGCGGCGCCCCCGCCCCGGGCTCCGCTCCCGTGCGCGGCTGCCGCGTGCCCGGCCAGCGCCGCCTCGATCACCGGCGCGGCCCGGTCCCCGAGGTAGCGCCCCAGCGTCTGGTAGGCGTCGAACTGCCGGTGGTCGAACCACTGGTCGCTGGTGCCGTCGTTGGGGAAGGCCGGGTTGACCGCCGCGTGGGCGTGCAGCTCGTACGGCATGTCGGCGGTGAGGGCGGCGCGCAGCACGATCAGCGTGCCGTGCCGGCCGCCGCCGTCCCGGGTGCCGGCCCGGGCCGCGGTCCGTTCGTCCGCCTCGACCGGTGCTCCGCCCGGGGCCGACCGGTCGTCGAGCGGCTCGGGGTAGAGGATGTCCCCGGTGATCACCGCCCGGGCCGAGTAGCGCGCCGCGAGCGCGCCGGCCGGTGGCGGTGCGCCCGGCCCGCCGTGGCCGTCCCCGGCCTGTTCGGCGGCGCTGCCGGGGGCCAGCAGGTCCGGCCGGTGCAGGGTGATGACGACGCCGAGCTCCTCGCGGGCCAGGGTGATCGCGGCGGCGAGGCTGTCCTCGTGACCGGAGTCCCCGCTGGCGTCGACGCACACCGCCGTCCGCACCCGGTGCCGCAGCAGCTCGACCAGCCCGAGGTTCTCGTAGTGGCCGCCGTCGGTGGTGAGCAGGAAGCGGTCGTCTGCCGGGAACCGGCCGGTCAACTCCCGCAGCTGGTAGGGGAGGCGGCGTACGGCGGGCTGCGCCGGGCGGCGCCAGTCCGGGGGATCGGACCACGCCGGACCGAGCACCGCCGGATTGGGCAGCCAGGTGCCCAGCCGCGCGTTGGTGGCCGCGAAGAGCCCCTGGTAGACGCGGGACTGCCGGCCCATCGCGGAGGAGAAGGCCGCACCGGAGACCGCCATCGCCGACTGCACCGTGAGGTCCCGGGCGATGTGCCGCCGGGTGCGCCGCTCCAGCGCGTCGGTGCGCGCGTACCCGACGTCCGGGCCGCCGACGTAGTCGTGCGAGAGCGAGAAGGACACCGCCCGACGACCGGGCGGAGTGCGGGAGTTGCCGGACAGGTTGGCCGCGGCCGAGAAGATCACCTGGGGGAAGTCGGGGTGCCGGGCGGCGTAGTGGCTGAGCCACGTCTGCTCCCGGAAGAAGTCGTACGGGCGGGCCAGCACCCGGCCGCCCTCCGCCACCCGGCGCACCGCGAACGCCGAGGCGAGCCGCAGCCGGTAGAACGGGTGCAGGCTCGTCCAGGTCTGGTCGAGGTTGAGCCCGACGGCGCCGAGGACCAGCGGCAGCAGCACCTGGACGGACGCCGGCCACGCGTACCCGGTGGCGACGGCCCAGCCCAGGGCGAGCAGGGCGGCCGCGGACAGGGCCGTCAGCGCAGCCCAGACCATGACGTACTGGGGCAGGTTGGCGGTCAGTCCGCCGCCGATCCGCCCGGCGCCGCGCAGCGCCCCGCCGAGCGCGGCCGCGCCCCGGCGGATCGTCCGCCGGTCGCGCCAGAGGATGCCGAGCAGCAGCGCCAGGTAGCTGAGCACGACGGTCAGGCTGAGCCCGGCACCGGTGAGCTGCGGGCCCGCCGCGAGCGCCTGCTGGAGGCTGACCGCGCCCCAGGCCAGCCCGGGCACCGCCAGCACCCCGACGGCCAGGAGGCCGGCCAGGGCCAGCGCGGCGCGGAAGAGCCAGCGCAGTGCGCGCGGCAGCAGCGCGCTCCAGCCCAGCGGCGGGAAGGCGAGCAGCCAGAGCAGCCAGCACCCTGCCGCGGCCGCGAGCAGCCCGGCCACCGCGGCGACGGCCGGGGGCCGGAACTCCAGCGGGCCCGGTACGGCGCCGGCCCTGCGCAGACCGGCCGCCGCCAGGCCGTCCAGGTCGGTGAGCGGCACGAGGTGGTAGAAGCGGCTGAGCCCGAGGCCGACTACCAGCAGGGCGGCGAGCAGCAGGGCGAACGCCGAGATCACCCCGCGCAGCAGCGTGCCGAGCGCGACCAGCCACTCGCCGGCGCCGTCGGCGATGAACCTGCCGTGGCGGCGCAGGTGGTCCTCCTCCGGCGAGCCGGGCTCCAGCACGGTGTCGGCCGTCAGACCCGAGACGGCGTGCACCGGGCAGCCGGGAGCGGAGTCGGTGAGCGCGAGCTGCATCGCGCCGACGGTGTAGCCGCCGCCGGAGACCGAGACCAGGTAGCGGGCCCGTTTGAGCCAGGGCCGCAGCGACTGGAGCGCGCCGAGGGTGACGCAGGCCGAGCGGATCCCGCCGCCCGAGACGCAGAAGCCGAGCGGTGCGGGCTCGCGGCCCGGCGGCACCCGGGAGCCGTCGCGCCAGTGCGTGTGGTGCCCGGTCGCGGCGGGGGAGCCGGACGGCTCGGGGCCCGGAGAGTGCGCCGCGCCGTGCCGGGCGTGCGGCGGGGCGACCGGCCAGGGCGGGATCAGCAGCGGCCGGTCGGTGGCGTCGGCACCGGCGGGCGCGTCCGCGGACGCTTCGGTGGCGTTGGCGGCGTTGGTGGCTTCGGCGGCGCCCGCCTCGGCCGGCGGGCCCCGCCGGGCCCGTCGCCGCCCGATCCCGCGCAGGGCCCGGGCGGCGACCACCACCAGGACGACCGGTGCCGCCACCCCGGCGGGCAGCAGGAGCAGCCACTTGACGGTGGCGAGCGCGGTGGCGGCGGCGAAGGGGGCGTCGGAGCCCGCCCGGCCGCCGTCGAGGCCGAGGGCGAGCAGGACGTCCTCGCCGGCGTCGCAGCAGGCCGCGAGCAGTCCGGCTCCGCCGGCGGCGAGCGCGGTGAGCCGCCAGCGCGGCCGCCCGAACACGTAGCCGCCGAGCAGCGCGACGGCCGTCGAGGTCAGGCCGTACCCGGCGATGAGCCAGGCGTCGACGCGCAGCGCGGCCAGGTACTCCGCCGTCCGGCCGCCGACCACGGACTCGGCCGCCGCCCGGGAGCCGGCCAGTTGGAGGGCGACGTCCCGCACCCGGGGCGCCCGCAGTCGGAACAGCAGGACGCCCAGGGCGAGCGGCAGCAGCGCGCCGGGGGAGAGCAGCAGACCGGCCCAGGCGGGCAGGGCGGGCGGCCGCCCCGCGTGGCCGTCGCGCCGGGCCCACCGGAGCAGCCTGCCGGGGCCGCGCTCCACCGTGGCCGCCACCTTCGCCTCCCCGACTGCGTTCAACTGCCTCTTCCCCGCGCTCGATCCGCCCGGTCGATCCCCTCGCCCCGCCCGGGTGCGGCCGCGATCGGGTGCCGCCCCGCCGTGCTGCCGCTCTGCCGCCCCGCTGTGCTGCCGCCCCTGAGTCGCGCTGCGCGCCCGGAGGATAACGGTGCGCAGCCGCTTCCAGCCGCGTTTTACCCGGCCGTGGCTGATCCCGCACGTGGAGTGCCCGGTTTCGCTCGAATGAGTAAGAAGCCCGCTCCCGGGGTAGATGATCGTTTCATCCCATCCAGGGCCATCCGCGTGTCCGCACAACAGGATCGCCCCAGACGCATTGCCCCCGACGTATTGTCAGGCCACCGAGGCCCGGCCTACGGTCTACAGGTCGCTTTCTACGCACGTAGACCCCTGCGGATCCCCAGGGACCCGCAGACGAGACCCGCCCCGTCAACCCTCAGACCGCAGGCCCGACCCCACGGCCGGGCAGCGGAGTTGCGGAGGTACCCATGTCGCAGATCGTCCGTGCCGCGCTCGTCCAGACCCGCTGGACCGGCGACCAGGAGAGCATGATCGCCCTCCACGAGCGGTACGCCCGCGAGGCCGCCGCCCAGGGCGCGAAGATCATCGGCTTCCAGGAGGTCTTCAACTCCCCGTACTTCTGTCAGGTCCAGGAGCCCGAGCACTACCGCTGGGCCGAAGCCGTCCCGGACGGCCCGACCGTCCGCCGGATGCAGGACCTCGCCCGCGAACTCGGTCTGGTGATCGTCGTCCCGGTCTACGAGGAGGAACAGACCGGCGTCTACTACAACACCGCGGCCGTCATCGACGCCGACGGTAGCTACCTCGGCAAGTACCGCAAGCACCACATCCCCCAGGTCAAGGGCTTCTGGGAGAAGTACTACTTCAAGCCCGGCAACCTCGGCTGGCCCGTGTTCGACACCGCCGTCGGCCGGGTCGGCGTCTACATCTGCTACGACCGCCATTTCCCCGAGGGCTGGCGCGCCCTGGGCCTGGCCGGCGCGCAGATCGTCTACAATCCCTCCGCCACCAGCCGTGGCCTGTCCTCCTACCTCTGGCAGCTGGAGCAGCCCGCCGCCGCCGTCGCCAACGAGTACTTCGTCGCCGCCATCAACCGCGTCGGCACCGAGGAGTACGGCGACAACGACTTCTACGGCACGTCCTACTTCGTCGACCCGCGCGGCCAGTTCGTCGGCGACGTCGCCTCCGACAAGGAGGAGGAGCTCGTGGTCCGCGACCTCGACCTCGGCCTGATCGAACAGGTCCGCCAGCAGTGGCAGTTCTACCGGGACCGCCGGCCCGACGCCTACGGACCGATCTCCGAGGCGTGAGGAGCACCGCGATGACCACCCGCGACCCGCACCAGCGCACCGTCGTCCGCGGCGGCCTCGTCATCACCGCCACCGACGAACTCCACGCCGACGTCCTCGTCGAGGGCGAACGCGTCGTCGCGCTCGCCACCACCGGCAGCACCGCCGCCGGGGCCTGGACCGCCGACACCGTCATCGACGCCACCGGCCACTACGTCATCCCGGGCGGCGTCGACGCCCACACCCACATGGAACTGCCCTTCGGCGGCACCGCGGCCTCCGACACCTTCGAGACCGGCACCCGCGCCGCGGCCTGGGGCGGCACCACCACCATCGTCGACTTCGCCGTCCAGCCCGTCGGTGGCTCGCTGCGCGAGGGCCTCGACACCTGGCACGCCAAGGCCGACGGCAACTGCGCCGTCGACTACGCCTTCCACACCATCGTCTCCGACGTCAACGACGGCGTCCTCAAGGAGATGGACGCCCTCGTCGACTCCGGCGAGTCCACCTCCTTCAAGCTGTTCATGGCCTACCCCGGCGTGTTCTACAGCGACGACGGCCGGATCCTGCGCGCCATGCAGCGCGGGGCCGCCAACGGCGGGCTGATCATGATGCACGCCGAGAACGGCATCGCCATCGACGTGCTGGTCGAGCAGGCCCTCGCCGCCGGGCGCACCGCCCCCCGCTTCCACGGGGAGGTGCGCCGGGAGCTCCTGGAGGCCGAGGCCACCCACCGGGCCATCAAGCTCGCCCAGGTCGCCGGCAGCCCGCTCTACGTCGTCCACGTCTCCGCCGCCTCCGCCCTCGCCGAGCTGGCGCAGGCCCGCGACGCCGGGCTCAACGTCTTCGGCGAGACCTGCCCGCAGTACCTGTTCCTCTCCACCGACAACCTCGCCGAGGCCGGTGCGGACGGCTTCGAGGGCGCCAAGTACGTGTGCAGCACGCCGCTGCGCCCGCGCGAGCACCAGGAGGCGCTCTGGCGCGGGCTTCGCGCCAACGACCTCCAGGTGGTCTCCACCGATCACTGCCCGTTCTGCTTCGTCGGGCAGAAGGAACTCGGCCGCGGCGACTTCTCGAAGATCCCCAACGGCCTTCCCGGGGTGGAGAACCGGATGGACCTGCTCCACCAGGCCGTGGTCGACGGGCACATCACCCGCCGCCGCTGGATCGAGATCGCCTGCACCACCCCGGCCCGGATGTTCGGACTGCACCCGCGCAAGGGCACCATCGCGCCGGGGTCCGACGCCGACCTCGTCGTCTACGACCCCTCCGCCGTGCAGACCGTCTCCGCCGCCACCCACCACATGAACGTGGACTACTCGGCCTACGAGGGGCGCCGGCTCACCGGCCGCGCCCGCACGGTGCTCTCGCGCGGCACCGTGGTGCTCGACGACGGGCAGTGGCTCGGCCGGGCCGGCCACGGCACCTTCCTGCGCCGCGACACCTGCCAGTACCTGACCTGACCTGAGCCGGCCCGGCCCGGCCCGGCCCGGCCCGGCCCGAACCGGCCCGGGCCGCTGTCGGCAGCCCGCCGTCGACGGCCCGCCATCGCCCACCAGACCCCGCCGACCATCCCCCGCCGACCAGATCCCGCCGCCCGCCGGGCCCGCGCCAACGGCCCGGCCGGCGGCACCACCCTCTCCCCGGAGCCACCCATGGACATCGGCCTCGTCCTGCAGACCGACCCGCCCGCCCGCCTGCTCATCGACCGGATGATCCGCGCCGAACGGGCCGGGTTCAGCCACGGCTGGACCTTCGACTCCTGCGTGCTGTGGCAGGAACCCTTCGTCATCTACAGCCGGATCCTCGCGGAGACGGAGCGGCTGACCGTCGGCCCGATGGTCACCAACCCCTCCACCCGCACCTGGGAGGTCACCGCCTCCCTGTTCGCCACGCTCAACGACATGTACGGCAACCGCACCGTCTGCGGCATCGGCCGCGGCGACTCCGCCATGCGCGTCGCCGGGCGCCGGCCCGCCACCCTCGCCCGGCTGTCCGAGGCCATGCACGCCGTCAAGGAGCTCGCCGAGGGGCGCACCGTCGAGGTGGACGGCACCGACATGCACCTCCCCTGGGTGCGGCCCGGCGCCGAGCTCCCGATCTGGATGGGCGCCTACGGGCCGAAGGCACTCGCGCTGACCGGCCGTCAGGCCGACGGCTTCATCCTCCAGTTGGCCGATCCGTACCTCACCCAGTACATGATCAAGGCGGTCCGCTCCGCCGCCGCCGAGGCCGGCCGCGACCCGGACGCGCTCACCATCTGCGTCGCCGCCCCCGCCTACGTGACCGCGGACGACTCCCCGGAGGCCCTCGCCCACGCCCGCGAACAGTGCCGCTGGTTCGGCGGGATGGTCGGCAACCACGTCGCCGACCTGGTCACCCACTACGGCGCCCACTCCGACCTCGTCCCGGACGCCCTCACCGACTACATCAAGGGCCGCCAGGGCTACGACTACAGCCACCACGGCCGGGCCGGGAACCCGGACACCGCCTTCGTCCCGGACGGGATCGTCGACCGCTTCTGCCTCATCGGGCCGCCGCAGGCCCAACTCGCCCGGCTGGAGCAGCTCCGCTCCCTCGGCGTCGACCAGTTCGCCGTCTACGCCATGCACGACGCCGTCGAGGCCACCATCGACGCCTACGGCAGTGACGTGATCCCGCACCTCGCCCGGTCCTGACCGCCGCAACCGCGCTCGCGCAGACGGGAGTCGCCCATGGCCGAGACCGCGTTCGGCGGCGGTGGGCAGCGGCAGCACCCCGACGGCCGGGTCGAACTCGACCCGGCCGCGGGCCGGTTGCCCGCCAACGGCTTCACCAACGACGACCTGCGACCCGTCCCGGTGGAACGGCGCACCTGGACCACCTACAACTTCCTGGCGCTCTGGGTCGGCATGGCCCACAACATCCCCTCCTGGACGCTCGCCTCCGGGCTGGTCGCGCTCGGCATGGACTGGAAACAGGCCGTGCTCACCATCGCGGTCGCCAACCTCGTGGTGCTCGTTCCGATGCTGCTCAACGACAGCGTTTGTAAAGGACAAACACGGCTGGGCTTTGTCGGGACCTAAGCGCCAGGAGAGTCGCCTGCCTCCGCGGGTCGCTCGGCGACCAGCTCGAGGAGCCCGTCGATGGTCGTGGCGAGCCTGTCGATCATGAGCATCATCGAGGCCGGGGTCTCGTCAGCGAGGTCCGTCTTGCGTACTTCCTCGAGCTGCGCCTTCGCGTGGCGGAGCCGCATCTGCGTGGCTGCGGAAGTGTGTCCCGAGTCGGATGGTGGGACTGGCGTGCTCACGGCGCTCCTGCAGGTGTGGGGGGTGCTGAGTGTGTGTGTAGGTGGGGCCGAAGGGTGGGGGTCGACCGTTCGGGTGGCTAAGAGGCGGAGGAGGTCTCTCGGGCTCACGGGATTCCTGTGTCGGGGGTTTGAACGTTCGAATCTTCGGCTGCTGAGAGGGCCTGAGGCGTCTAACTTGACACGCGTACGCACTGGTCAGCTAGGTGTGTTGCCGAGTGGTTATCCAGTGTTCGACTCTCGGCGCCTCTTTGTCCCGCTGAGGGCATTTGTACCAGGTTTGGTACAGACATTTGATCTTGAACGGTGTGCCATGTCAGAGTGCCGACAGAACTGCCCGCCTGGGCTCTCGCCCAGCGCCGCGCCGTCGGCACCCGCGTCCGCGAGTTACGCGTAGTCCGCTCACTCACTCAGGAGGGGCTCGCACACGCGATCGGCGTCGACCGGAAGACCATCAACCGGGTCGAGCAAGCCACCTACGGCAGCAGCATCGACGTGTACGTGCTGATCGCGCGCGAGCTGGACTGCAGCATGGAGGAGCTGTTCCGGGGGCTCTGACGGGCCTGCAGGGCGGTCACCGGGCCACCCCTCCGGGCATCGAGCGGTACCCGGCGAGATAGCCCTGTCGCTGCCGCCACTCGCTGGCGCCCGACTCGGTGGAGAACCGGCGCACCTCGCCGTCGTCATCGCGGACCAGCTCTCCCGTCTGGGTGTCCCGGACCGCCCAGTGGGACACACCCCGGGGGCTGGGCGGGAGCTGCTCGACGGTGTACCGGGCGAGCGTCCGCTGTGCGCGGGTGAGGCCGTCGCCCCGCTGGATCCGGACCGTCGTCGTGCCGGCCGCGCCGAGGTCGAGGGGGAGCTCCACAGCGCCCCGCTCGTCCAGCAGCTGCTCAACCGCCAGCGTGCTGCCGCTCCCCAGCAGGCGGTGCATGTAGCGGCCCTGGTAGTCGACCATCGGCAGGTCACGGACGGCCTGCCAGACCAGGGTGAGGGCGGCCGTGAAGGGCGCCGTTGCCGGCTCCAGGTAGCCGTCCACCGCCACCCTGAGATCGCCGGGGTTGGTCTCCACGTCGTCGTCTCCTCGAAGACAGTCGGGGTGCCCCACGACGGCCCAGCCGTACAGGATGCGGCCAGGGGCGCTGGGTGTGTAGGCGTGACCCGCCGGCGCCAGCTCGCCGTCCTGGCCGCCGCATCGGATGCAAGCGAGGCCGTGCAGCTGGGCGCTGGTCAGCGGTGCCGGGGTCGTCACGCTTAGATGGTCGGCCGAACTGCCGGGACGTCATACCGCGTTTCAGGGACGTTTGGGACGTTTCTGCGGTACACCTTGATTCGTCCCAACCGTGAGAGGCGAGTCCGTGAACAGTCCCCTCCATGCGGCGATGGTCCGTGCCAACATGACCGAGTCCAAGCTCGCCGAGACGTGCGGAGTCGACCCCAAAACGGTCAGTCGGTGGATCGCCAAACCTGAGCGCGAGCCCCATGCCCGGCACCGTGCGGCGGCGAGCCGGGCCCTCGGCGAGGAGGAGACCGTGCTCTGGCCCTCAGTACGGCAACTGGTGAAGAGCGGCCCGGACCGGGAGCTTGTGCAGATGTACCCGTACCGGTCCGCGGCGCCGGCGACGCTGTGGCGGCAGCTGATAAGGGGTGCCACTAGCGAACTGACATTCGCCGGGTACACCAACTACTTCCTGTGGCTGGAGCACGCCCGTTTCGGCGACCTGCTCCGGCAGAAGGCCGCGGCAGGCGTCAGAATCCGGTTCGTCCTCGGCGACCCCGCGAGCCCTGTCACGCGACAGCGGGAGTCCGAGGAAGACGTGCCGCTCACGCTCTCCACCCGGATCGAAGTGACGCTCTCTGAGCTGGCCAAGTTGCGGGACACCAGCATCGAGACGCGCTACGAGACCGGGCACGTGTCGCTCAGCGCCTTCCGCTTCGACGACGACATGATCGTCACCCCGTTGCTGCCCGGTAGGATCGGCCACGACGCCCCGATGATGCACCTCCGCAGGTGCCAGGACGACGGCGTGTTCGATCGGTTCGCCGGCCACATCGAAGACCTGTGGGCCAAGGGGCGCGACGTGTGGACGATCCCGACAGCAGAGGTGGCAGTCGATGCCCAGGCGTGACTACGAGGACGACCCGAACGCCCCCAAGGCAAACTCGCTGGTTCCGGCTGCGAGCGTCGTCGTGGTCGACGACGCTGGGCGCGTCCTCCTACAGCGTCGCACCGACAACGGCATGTGGGCCCTGCCGGGCGGGAAAATGGACCTGGGCGAATCCCTCGCCGGGTGCGGCATTCGCGAGACCCGCGAGGAGACCGGACTCGACATCGAGATCACCGGCATCGTGGGGACCTACACCAATCCGGGCCACGTCTTCGCCTACGACGACGGCGAGGTTCGCCAAGAGTTCAGCATCTGCCTGCTCGGCCGGCCGATCGGCGGAAAGCTCCAGACCTCTGACGAGTCCTTCGAGGTCGCCTGGTTCACCCCCGCCGAGACGGATGAGCTGCCGATGGTGCCGAGCATCCGCAAGCGCCTGGTCGACTGGCGGTCTGGTGCGATCCCGGTGGTGCGCTGACCGGCGGGTAGGTCCCGAGCCGGTCACAGACTCGTCACACCGCCCACACCAGGCCATTCCCGTCGATACGGTCCCCCCACCACCCGCACCACGCCCCCAGGGGGGACCATGCGCCGCACCACTCTCAGCCTCCTCGCCTGCAGCCTCCTCGCCGCGACCGCCGCCTGCTCCAGCAGCACCACGAGCGGCCCGGCCGCAGCCACGACGCCACCCGCTGCAGGCGCAACGGGCGCCCCGGCCGCACCCGCGAGCCCCAAGGCAGCCGCACCGGCTAACGCCCCGGACGCGGCCACCGTCGCTGCCAAGATCAAGAAGGCAATCCCGAGCATCAAGACCACCAAGAACATCACAGCCGACGACGACCCGAACAAGCTGCTCGGCCGGCCGCACCAGTACACGAGCGCAACCGTCCTCGTCGACAGCCGCATCGACAGCAGCACAGGCAGCGTCGACCGCGGCGCCGTCATCGAGGTCTTCGCCACCGCCGACGACGCCAAGGCGCGCTTCGCCTACATTGACGCGATCGGCAAGGCCCAACCGCTCTTCGCCGAACAGGACTTCCTTCACGGAGCTGTGCTCGTGCGCGTCGCCAAGGCGCTCACCCCCGCGCAGGCCGCGGAGTACGACAAGGCTGCTGGCTGAGGGTGCGGCGAACGCCCCGCCCGGGCTCGCGGGCTCGGGTTCTGACTGCGGCCTGACGCGCGAACGACGAAGACGCCCCGCCCTCCCTAAGGAGAGCGGGGCTTCTACACGTCGAGGCCCTGCAGGTACGGGCGAACATCCTCCGGGATGGGCTGCGGGGCAGGTGGCGGTTCGAGACCGCTGGCCCGGATGAAGCCGACCATCGACCGCACCCATCCCGCGAGGTAACGGATGGTGTACTCCTGGCCTGCGAGGCGGGCGCGCTGCTGGACGCTCTCCAGCTCCTGGTCGTCGAGGCGCGCTCCGAGGCGTTCGAGTTCCTTCTCCATGCGGGCGGTGACGACGCGGAAGTCGTCGCGGCGCTCGGCCGCAGCGCTGCGCCGGCCGGCTCGGGCGGTGTAGACCGTGCCGGCGAGGGTTACGGCGCTGACCCCGAGTGCGGAGACGGCGGCCCAGGATTCTGCGCTCATGGGCGCCTCCGGTCGTGCGGGGGCTCGGGCCATTCGGCGGCGATCGCGGCGACGCCGCAGAACGCGCCCCAGACGACCGCGCTGGCCCATCCGCGGGGGTTGTCGTACAGCCACCAGGAAGCCAGGCTCCCTAACGACCATGGGGCGACGACGAGGTAGATGGCGGGGTAGCCGGGCCAGTCTCGGCCTTGGGGCCGCCAGGCGCAGACCATGGCGAGCGCGCCGGCGGCGACCCAGGCCCACGCCCAGGCGTGAAGCGGCATGAGGTCGAGGAGAAGACGGATGCCGCGGGTGTCCTGGGGTGGTTGGACGAGCAGCGAGTAGCCGTAGAGGGAGGCCATGAGACCTTTGAGGGAGAGGACGGCGCCGCGGCGGCCCAGCCGCTGTGCAGCGCGGTGGGCCGCCGCCTTCATCACGGCTCCAGGGTGGGGACGGGGGTCAGGGTGGGGGTGTTCGCCTGGGCGGGGACGGGGGCGGTCACCTGGGTGCGGGTCCACATGGCCACGGCGGCGGCGACGAGGGACATGATGACGGCTTGCTGGTCGGCGCTCCAGTTCAGGCCGTAGCCCACTGCCAGGGCGATGACGGCCTGGACGGCGCCGATGAGGGCTGCGCTGACGCCGTCGTGGGCGGCGATGGCGACGGCGAGGCCGACGAGGGCGGCTGCGGCGGCGTTGATCACTGCCTGTTGGTCGTTGGTGACGTGGAGGCCGAACGCGGCGAGGGTCTTGACGAGGACTGCGATGAAGCCGAGCCAGAGGGCGGGTTCGCGGCCGAACAGCTTGGTCATGGTCAGTTGCCCTTCGGGGTGGTGTTGACGGTGAGGGTGATGCCGCCGGCGAACCGCTGGGCGATCACGTCCGGAGCGGCGTCGACCTTCGCCGGGAGCCCGGTGAGTCCGGTCGTGCCGAGCTTGTAGTCGAGGACCGCGCCCGCGTTCGACTGGCTGCACTGGCGGTACCAGTCGAGCAGCCACTTCAGGTTGTCGTCGGCGCCCGCGGGGGCCTCGCCGGCAAGGCCCTGCGCGAGCAGGTAGACCGTGCGCCTGGCAGATGCCTCGGCGATGCGGTTGATCTCGTCGTCGGTCAGGGCCATGGTGTCCTCCGGTGTTGTTGGTCTGGGCGCGCCAGCCTGGACCCACGCATAGAGGGGGCCGCCGGGGCAGTCAGTGGAGTAGCCGTCCCGGTGCCCGCGGATCTCGGGGCCAGCCGGGCCGTGCTGCTGGCAGTGCTCGATGGCGTCACGCAGGCCCTGCAGCTGCTCGGGCGCCGGAACGGTCGACCCGGACGAGCCGACCAGCCCGCACACCGCGTAGTGGGCCTCGTTCAGCGGCACGTCCCCGTTCGCACTGTTGCGACGGGTCAGACCGCGGCCCTCGAACACGAACCCGTGCTCGCAGACGACGAATGAGTAGCCGATGTCGGACCAGCCGTTGCCGTCCATGTGGGAGGCCTGGAGCTTGCGGACGTACGCGGGGCAGGTGTCGTGGGTGCCGAACGAGTAGGCCTCGCCCAGGTAGTGGACCTTGACCCCTGCGCGTGGTCCGGCGTACGGGATCGAGCCGTTGGGCTCCCGCCACGGTCGGGCGCCCCACTGGTCGCGGGTGACCAGCTGCAGGCCAGGCCACGAGGCCGCCGGCGACGCAACGGGCGCCGGGCTGGGCGCGCCAGCACCGGCCCAGGCCCGCAGGTCGTCGATCGTGCCGTTGTACACGTCGCTGTCGAGCGGGCTGTCGCTGTACTGGTGGAAGCGCCAAGGGGCCTGGATCCGCGGCGAACCCGCGGTGACGTAGTCGGCGATCCACAGGAAGTCGCCGGCGGTGTCGTCCGTACGGCGCCACCAGTCGACGCTCGTATACAGCCCCACCCGGCTGTTCGGATAGCGCTGCTTGACCGCCGACAGCCAGGCGTTCTTCGCCGCCGTGGCCTGGGAATCCGTGACCGGCTGGCCGTACGGCTCGAAGTCCAGCACGAGCAACTCGCCGGCCGGGACATCGCCGACCACCTGGCAGAAGTGGGCAATCTCGCCCTGCACCGGGTTCTCCGCGTGCAGAAAGTGGTAATGGCCGACGACCAAACCGCGGGCCCGGGCGTCGGCCACCTTGGCCGCGTACCCCTTCTGGTTGGTCCGGGCGCCCTCGCTGGCCTTGATGAAGACGAACTCGGCGTCCGCCGGTATCGAGAGCTGGTAGTCGGAGACGTCGTAGCCGCGTGCGAGTGCCATGAGGCCTCCTCTCAGAGGTGTCGGGCGGCGAGCCAGGCCCGGGTGGCCGCGGCGAACACGGCGTCCGGATCAGCGGGCGCCGGGACGGGCGCCGGCTGCGGTGCCGGCGCGGCGGTGAGCACGGGCACCGTGACGTCGCCGGACTGGGACAGCAGGTACTGCAGGTCGGCGGCGGTCAGGTAGCCGCGGCCGCCCACACCCCACCCGGCGCCCCAGGAGTTGGTGAGCCAGAACCGATCCGCGCCGGCATCCCAGCCGGTGAGCTCGATCTCGTGGCCGCCCGCCACCGGGCTGTGCGGGTCGACGGGGATCCGGCCGTCAGCAGCCGGGTTGAACATGCTGTTGAGCCACGGGATTCCGAGGAGGGCGGGCCCGGTCTGCAGCGCGGACCGCACCGCCCCGAGTGTGAAAGCGTGGGTGTACGACGTCGCGAGGCCGAGAGCGGTCAAGGCCTTGGCGACTCCGAGGCCCGAAGAACCGGTGTCGGTGGGCGGATAGTCGCCCGGGATGCCGTCGAGGGCGGTGGCGAGGCTGTACAGACTGACCGCGAAGGCCTCGTCGAGCTGGTGTTCGCCGGCCTGGAACCGGCCGCGCGATGCAGTAGCCCCGCTCGGGCTGATCACCACGGTCGCCGCGGCAGTTCGGCTGGCGGAGTCCGTTCCGAGCACGCCAGTGCCAGCATTGCCGGTACAGGATCCCACGTTGCCCTGATCGAGCACCGGGATCCGACGCGTCCAGGAGGTCGACACCAGCGCAGACCTGGGCATGACGCCGTGGGCGTAGGCGGCGGATCGCGGATCGTGGTCGACATGGCGGCCGAGGACAGGGCGAGCGGGAGGGTTGGGCATGAGGGCTCCAGGGTGCGAAGGCGGGCGCGAGGTGGTTAGGCGACGGGCGTGGCCCAGCCGGGCGGCAAGTCCGGCGGATCGGGGGTAGGCGACGAGGGAGTCAGCGGCTCCGGCGTGCAGTCGCAGGCCGGCAGGGTCGCGGGACTGGGGGCGGTGCACGTGCTCGCGTGGACGAGGGCCGCCGCGTCGAGGCTGATCGCGTGATCGAGGCAGCCGAAGACAGCCTCGGTGTGGTCGGGGGCGGTCCGCCGGCGCCACTGAACGGCGGGCGCCTGCGGGCAGCCAGTGAGGCCGCAGGCGACGGCGGCGGAGGGAGTGGTCATGAGTGCTTCCAGATAGCGGTCATGCCGGTGGCGTTCGGATTGGTGGCCAGTGCGCCACCGGAGGTCTGGTATGCGAAGCCCTCCACGTAGTCGCCGACGGCGAGCTGGACGATGGCGGTGCATTGGAGGGCCGCGGCGATGTCGGTTCGGCTGTCGTCGGTTCCGTCGTACCCGAGCTTGATTACGGTGCCGTTCTTGTGGATCTCCAGAGCGCGGGACCCGGAAGCGTTGGCGACGAAGCCGAGCGAGCAGGTGACCTGGTACCAGCCTGCGGCCCCAGTCTGCACCGTGTAGCGGGAGTTGTTGACGGTGTTGGAGTGTCCGCCGTAGGTGTCGACGATGGTGGTGTCGATCGCGATGGCAGTCACGGAGCCGTTGGCGATGGATTGGGCCGCGGACTGGTAGCCGCTGAAGAGCGGGAGGTTGAGGAGGAAGTAGAGGCCGTTGTAGACGTTGGCGTTCCACAGGGCGGCGGTGATGTAGTTCCCGGGTGCGATGCTTGCCGGCGTCGGTACGGGAAGTCCCGGCATGGCGGCACCCCTTCAGTAGGCGAATGCGGTGGAGTCGAACTTGGCGCTGCCGTCCCAGGTGGTTGCGTCCGTGACGCCGGACGGCAGCGGCTCGCACACCGTCTCCCCCAGCGCATGGGAATTGAGGAGGCTGGCGGTCAGGGTGATGACGACCGTGGACCAGCCAGTGGTGGTCGCGGCGACCGACTGGACGGTGACGGTCTCCTGGCTTCCGGCGCCGAGGCCGAGGATGAGTTGCTGGCCCTGGCCGATCTGTGCAGCGGCCGGGTTGACGGTGTCTGCTCCTGCGTTGATGGTGATGGTCCCTGCGCCAGCGGAGGCTGAGGCGGCGAGCGTCGTGTGGAACGAGGCGAACAGCGCGTAGGGCGTCAGGTCGGCGGGCGAGCACTGAAGGTCGACGACGGCGTCGCCGTCGTCACCGAGCACCCAGTCGATCGCCTCGACGAAGCACTCGACCTGGGAGGCCGGCGCGGGGGAAGGCGGCCTGCGCATGACTCTGATACGGGTACCGAGTTCGAGGCTCAGGCATGTGGCCCACGCCGCGGGGTTGGCACTCGGGTGTAGGCGGAGCCGGGAGATACGCGGCGCTGGTGCCTTGTAGCGGCTTATCAGGTAGTTCGCGGCGTCTTGGCATTCCTGTGCCGAGGATGCGTTGATGGTGCGGGAGAGGGTGCGTGGGAAGTATTTGCTCTGGGATGTGGTGTCGGTGGCGCTGAACTCCTGCCCGGTTGACGTCTGGGTGATCTTGACGATGTTCGCCAGACGGGTCGGGTCGTGCTCTAGCGCACACTCCTCATAGGGGACTTCCCCGAGGTCGGCCCGTTCGCCGAGCACAGCGGCAGGTGTGAGCGCGTTGTAGCGCGCCGAGCGGGCCCTGAACGTCAAGATGCCTGCCCGGTCCACATAGTGGGCGCCGGATTCCGTGTCGACGACAGCCTGCAGAGCGCTGAGTGCATCCTGGCCGCCAACGGCCGCCGGACCCATGGAGGTGGTAAGGCCGGCCTGGATGGAGGTGGTGCCGGTGTAGCCGGCCCAGCCGAGAATTCGGGCGTACCGAGCGTTGCTGGAATCGCCAGAGAAGGAGTTCTTCCAGGCGTTGTAGAGGGCGGTAAGGCTGCTCTGGGAGGCTGGGTCGATGAACCCAGGGAACTCGACTGCGAAGGCGATGTCCCCCTGGTAGTTGAGCCAGGTCGCGTTTCCTGCCGCCCCGTCGACGTAGTTGCCGACGCTGTCATAGACAAGGCCGGTGGGCGTGATGCTGGTGGGCTGGGAGAAGTAGTAGGAGGCGGTGGCGCCGTCCTGACTGGCGAGCGCAGTGTTGGACGCCTGGTCGTATCCGAAGATCAACAGATGCCAGTTTCCATCCACGACGTTTGTCGCGCCGCCGAAGTAGCCGTTGAGGCCCGTTCCACCGGGACCGTTGATGATGAGGCCGGGCAAGCCGGTGGAGCTGACGTGGACGATGATCTGGGACCCGGACGGGCCATTGGTGCGCTGGCTGTCCGCCGAGTGCCAGATCGCTGCAGAGAACCCGGCTGCGGGCATCGGCCCCGTGTACCGGAATGCGATCATGCGTGTCCAAGACAGCGGATTCGCCGGCCCGGCGATTCCTGCGCCGTTCAGGCTGATGAACGTGGCCGGGCTGTAGGCGCCGGTTCCCGGGGTGGAGTTGGCGATGCTCACCACGGTTCCGGTTGACCCGATGTAGGTCCCCCCGGGTGACGTCGAGGTGATCTGGCTGCCTGCGGTCAGCGAACCCGCGCCGAACTTGCTGATGGCGACTGGCGCGGGAGGAAAAGCGCCAACGGAGTCCGTGAAGGACTGCGAGCCCTGAGGATCGGACAGCCTGAAAACGAACCGCGGGCTGCGCTTGAAGATCTCCTCGGTCAGTGGCTCGCGCAGCACTCGCTGCGACAGCAAGCTGAACTGATCCACCGAAGTGGTCTCTACCCGGCCGTAGGTGCCGTTGGCGGTCCAGGTCTGGGGGTATCTCTCGATGAACCCGCCGAAGACCGGATAGACCGTGCCTGGCTGCACCCAGGTCGATGCGCTCGCGGCCTTCTCCAGCTGCCAGCCGTCGACCTGGAGGCTGGCCGACACCGTAAGCGTTGCCTGCAGTTGGACCCCGTAGACCATGCCGTACACACTCGCCGGTGCGGTGGCGGTCACAGTGACACGGGTCCAGGACGCGGTGGGTGAACCGACGAGGGATACGGTGCCACCCGCGGTGTAGGTGACGGTGCCGGCGGAACCGACCCAGCCGATGACGGGACGGACCTGCAGGGTGGTGCTGCCCGAGGTGATGTTGCGGACCTGCATCTGCATCGTGTAGGTCGTGCCGGGTTCGGCTGCGACCTGACTGCTCCAGCAGGGCAGTTGGCCTACCGTGGCGTTGAAGGTCACACCGAACTGCAGAGTTCGAGTCCCCTGCCAGGCGGTGCCGCTGGTGACAATCTGGCCGGTGGTCGGGTCCGTGTCCGTGAACACCGCGATGTCGGATGCGAATGCGGCGTTGGCCTGAAGGAATCCGGTCGGGTATCCGCCGGCGTCACCCCCGGTGGCCTGCACGGGAGTCAGAAGGTTGACGGTCGGTGGCCACTGTGCCCGGATCCGTAGCGGCTGGTAGGGGGTAACGCTGCCGGCCCAAGGGCCGGCAGCGTTGCCCGGGTCGAAGGCTCCGTCCCGGTTGGCCAGGGCGACGGTGGCCTCGCCGGTCCGGATCTGGTCAAGCTCGAACTGTCTGCCTCGACGGATGCCCGCGCGATTGCGCGTGCGCGTGGAGATCTCCACGAACCGGGATTGCGGCACCCCTCCCTTATTGGCCCCCCAGAAGGGCCCCCATGAGTACTCCACCGCTGGCCAGTTCTGGTTGACGGCCATCGGTTGCCCTCCAGGGTCTGCGGCTTAGTGACGGGAGTAGCTCTGCCATGTTTGGGAGTTGCGCATCCCCAGCCGATACATCTGCTGTTCCATGACCTGGCGCAGGTCGTTCTCTGACAGGACGCTGCCCTGCACGGTGACGTTGACGACGACAGTCGTGCCAGGCGTGCTGCGGCCGCCACCGGCTGCGGTGAAGCCGCTTGTGGCGCCGGGGAGATCTGCCGAGCCGGTGAGGTCGCCGGTGAGGTCTTTGACGGCGTCAATGGCTAGTTGGCTGTGAGTGTCGATGCCTGCGGCGATTCCCTCGGGGATGCTCCGCCCGACGTGGTCGGCGAAGACCTTCGAAGGAGAGTTGATGCCGAGAAAGCTCTTCGCGGCCTCCAGCGCATCGTTGGCGAGGTCTTTGAGCTTGTTCTTGAGGAAGTTCCATCCCAGGCTGAGGCCGCGCGCAATGCCGTTGATGATCTCACTGCCGACGTTGACAAATTCTCCGGCTTTCTCCTTTGCGGAGTTCCATGCGTCAGACAGGCCATTCTTGACCGATGTCGCTATTCGGCCGATGAAATTGAAGACGGCACCCGAGGCGTTTTCGACCGGCCCGACGATTGCGTCGCCGATCCAGTTCCAGACGGCGCGGGCGTAATTCATAAGGCTGCCCCATGTGGCCGAGAGCCAGCCCCAGACTGCGGTCCAGACCGTCACCAGGGACTGCCACATGTCGTACATCGGGTTGATGATCGCCCATTTGATCACGTCCCAGGCGAACCTTGCGGCTGGGACGATTACGCTGCTCCACATCCATGAGAGAAAGTCCCAGACCGCATTCCAGGCTGCGGTGGCGGTGCCGATAATCTCCTCGTGGAAATGATTCCAGATCGCAATAATTACAGCCAGGACTGGAAAGAAGATCACAAGCAGCAAGGGCCACCATTTCGCGAAGAAATCGTGGATAGAATCCCAGACCGTCGTCGTCACCGAGGCGACGGCATTCCAGGCGGTCTCGATCGCGTGCCACACCGCAGCTGCGGCATCGGCCAGCGCGTGCCAGGTCGCCTGCATGGCCTGCCACATGGCGAGGCCTGCCTGCTTCACACCGTCGAAGGCCGCCTGGACGATGTTCCGGAACGTCTCCGAGTGCTGGTAGGCGTAGACGAGGCCGATGGCGAGGGCCGCGAGCGCGGTGACGACCCAGACGATCGGACTGGCCTTCATCACCAGGTTCAGGGCGGCCTGAGCCCCGGCCATGATCTTCGAAGCGCCGGCGGCGAGCTTCTGCCCGATCTCGAAGTCACGGACGGCGGTCGTCGCCGCCGACAGGCCCAAACCGATGTCCCGGATTCCCCTGACAGCGCCGACCACCGCTCCGGTGGCGAACGACAGGACAGCGGCGGACAGGACGCCGGCGATGACCGCGGCCAAGGCCTCGACCACAACCTTGTGCTGCATGAAGAAGTTGAGGGAGGAAAGGACGACGGGGATCAGCTTGGTGCCGAGCGTGATCGCGGCCGTTTCCAGGCGCTCCTTCAGCTGGGACATCTGGAAGTTGAAGGTCTGGGTGATCTCTTCCCAGCCGTGGATGTCCTTGCCGGTCTCCTGCCCGGCCTTCCCCACCGTTTTGACGTTCTTCTGGAAATCCGCCATGGACTCGCCGCCGAGCATGAGGGCGGTGTTGAGGCCGACGGCGCCGCCCATCATTTTCTTCATGGAGGCGTTGAAGGTCTCTTCGGCGGGCCCGCCGTTCTTGAGCTGCTGGTTGAAGCCCTGCGACTTGTTGATCAGCGTGGCGAACTGGGCCGCCAGATTCGCCTGATCCGTCGGCAGCCCCTTCAGCTGCTGACGCCAGTCACCCAGGGAGATCTTTCCGGCCTCGAACTGCTGGGCGACGTCCTGCAGCGACTTCGGCATCGCCGCGAGCATCGCGTTCGCGTCGGCGGCGGCCTGCTTGCTGGTGTTGAACGTGTTGAGCAGGACCGTGCCGGACGGCCCCATGTGCTCCAGGATGGTCTTCTGCAGCAGGTCGATGGTGCCGGTGAGGCCGCGATCGCCGAGCTTGGTGGAGATGTCGATCGAGCTCAGGCCGAGGCGCTGCATCTCCTGGACGGCCACGTTGTTGGGGGCCTGCAACGCGCGGATGCTGAAGGCGAGTTCCTGTGTCGCCTCCCGGGCGCTCGTGCCGTGGTTGGTCAGCGTGGCGATCGCGCCGCCGACCTGGTCGAAGCTGACGCCGGCCGCGGATGCGATGGGCAGGACTGTCGACAGGGAGCCGGCGAACTCGCCGAAGGTGGTCTTGCCGGAGCCGACTGCGGCGACCATCTGGTTGGTGATCGTGGTGGCCTGGTCGGCGCCCAGGTGGTACGACTTCAGGGCCGAGGTGACGGCGTTGGAGACCTCGGCGAGTGGCGCCTGTTCGGCGCGGGCGCCCTCCGCGGCGGCCTTGAGGACGGTCAGGCCATCTGCGCCGTGGAAGCCGGCGGACTCCACCAGGTACATGCCGTCGGCGAGTTCTTTGGTGGCCGTTCCGGTGTCGACGGCGAGCTGCTTGACGCCCTCCGAGACCATGTGGAGGTTGGCCTGGGACTCGCCGGCGGTGGTGGTCAGCTTGACCATCGAGGCTTCGAAGTCGCCGGCCATCTTGATGCTGACGCCGGCGACGGCGACGCCGGCCATCGTGGTCGCCGCACCGATCTTCGACATGACGGCGCCGAGCCCGCCCATCCGGGTGACGAAAGACTCGCCTTCCTCGGACGCCGTTCGCAGGCCCGACGTGAACGGGGCAGTCTCCATCCGCAGGATGGAATACAGGTCGGCGACCTCGGCCATGCCCGCCCCCATTCGTGGTCAAGGGGATGGCGGGTCAGGTCAGATGTGCGGCCACGGAGAGCGGAACACGGTCTGGACGACCTGAGGGAGGACCACGGCGCGGACGAAGCGCACCGCGGGGCTGAGGAACGGATAGACCGCGCCGTTGCGGAGCCCGGTCTCCAGGTACAGGCCGTACCTGCTCGACGCGGTTCGGCCGTAGGACGGGACCTGGCCCGGCATGGTGCCGACCTTGAGCTCCCAGCCGGTCGCGACCCGCACTGGAGTGGTGCGGGTGATGGAACGCCGCAGCGTCCCGGAGACGACGGCGGGGCCCGATCCCGGCCGGGCCGGGGTGCGGGTGCCGTGCGCGTGGGACCCGGACGAGGCGTTGATCTTGGCCTGCCGCTCGACCGCGTCGCCGAGCTGCAGCAAGGCCTCGCGGGCCTTCACCTCGGCCGCCGCGCCGATCGCGGTGAACAGCTCCGTGAAGACGCCCGGTCTCAGCTCGGGCATTGCCTCACCCGCCCATCTGCCGTCGCTGCGCCGCCTGCGAGCGCTCCTGATTGGCACGCTCCTGGTCGGCGATCAGGCCGAGGAAGTCGGCGCAGTAGCGGCGCACGTAGGTGGGTGTTGCCTGCAGGTCGTCCCACGACCAGTGCATGCGCCGCATCAGCAGGAAGTCGGCCCACTCCGCCGGGGCGGCCCCTGAGCCCCACGTCTCGTCGAGGATCGACTCCACCGGGAGAAGAACATCCTCGAAGTAGGGGCTGCCGGGGCCTAGCGGGGGTTTGCGGCGTTGCCGATCTCCTCCGCCAGGCGGTTGACCACGGCAATCGGCAGCCGGGCCACCGTCGCCGGGCTCGGGTCGCCGAGCGGCTGCTGGCCGGTCTCCTCCAGACGGGCCAGCAGGTCGCCGAGGTCGCCGCCGTGGACAGCCTCAGCCGGCAGGTCTACCGCGGTGGCGTCGTACATGCCGCGCCAGGCGACGATGAGGCGGGCGAAGACGGCGTACGTCGCCTCGCGGGCCGCGTCCCGGTCGACGGGTTCGCCGTTGGCGTCCGTCTCGATGGGGTCGGGTTCCAGCATGGCCGGCGGGACGAGGCGGGGGTTGCGCAGGAGGATGCTGGCGTCGTCGCCGACCTCGGGGAAGGTGACGAGGATGAAGCGGTCGCGGTAGCCGGACATGAGGGCTCCAGGGGTGAGGGCAGGGCCGAAGGGGTGGGGGCTAGTAGGCGGTGGTCTGCCAGTTCTGCAGGACGGCCTGGACGGCGCCGCCGTCGGTCGTGTTGTAGATCCCGACGATGCTGAACTCGGCCTGCGAGTAGGTCCCGCCCAGGTCGCGCTTGCCCTTCAAGTAGCCGGACTTGGACATGGTGATCGACAGGGACTGCCCGCCCCGGGCGACGGGCTGCTGCAGGGCCGCGGTCGTCGCGGTCTGCGTGTAGTTGAGGTACAGGTTCAGATCGGTCTGGTTCTCGAAGATCGCCTTGTACGAGCCGTCGACTTCGATGGCACCGGCGAAGATCTCCCTCGGCGCCTGCACCCCGTCCGAGCTCTGGATCGCCTCGACTGCCCTTTTGATCGTCGCGTCGAGGGACAGGCCTCGGGTCGACGTCGACCCGGCGTTGGTCATCAGCCAGCTCCAGCCCAGCAGCGGGTCGAACGTCGAGAACGTCGGCGTCGCCGTGCTCTGCGTGGTCGACGGCATCGACATGGCCTTCACCGACACCTGCAGTGCGCCCTTCGGGTCGACTTTGAGCTGCAGGTCGGACCAGCGCACGTAGGTGCAGCTGATGGTCTGGGTGGTGTCGAACAGGGTCAGGGAGTACGTCGGCAGCGCCGAGGTGGACTGCTTGAAGGTGTGCGTCGTCGGAGTGGTCACCGCGGCGCTGGAGGCGTGGGCGATCGACAGGCCGACCCGGTTGGCGCCCGTCTTGCCGAGCACCGTGGTGACGTTGCTGGTGTAGGGCCCGCTGCCGGTCGCGGCGCCGTCCGTCCAGGCGTACTCGGTGTTGGTGGAGGTGTCGATGCGGATGACGGTGCCCGCCGGCAGGGACACGGCGGTCTGGATGCTGGTCGCGCCGATGCTCGTGGACGCCGACAGGGTGGTCGTGGTCGCCGCGGTGACGGTGTCCGGGCCGATGACGCCGGCCAGGAAGTGGCCGATCAGGTCCGGGTAGGCCTCCAGGTCCAGCGACCAGGTGGCGTGCACCGTGCCCTGGTAGACGCCCTGCAGCACGGTGTCGTTGCCGCGGATCGACTCGTCTTTGATCTCCTGGAAGGCGTCCTCGAACTCGCCCTTCAGGAACGGAATGCCGACGGTCGGCGCCACGTACGTGCCGGCGACGGACTCCTTGGCGAGGCCGAGTGTGGCGAGACGGGAGAGCTGGGTCACGGCGCGGTCTCCTCACCGGGCGAGGCCTGCCCGGTGGCGGCCTTCCTGCTGGTCTTCGCCGGCGCGGGTGCCGGCTCGTCGGGTACCGGCTCGAAGCCGGCGATCGGGGTGGGCCAGTCGACGACGGCACCCGGGGCCACGGTGGCGGGGATCGCCGGGACGTCGACCGGGGAGTCGTGGGTGGAGCGCTGCAGCATGAGAGGTGCCCTCCCGGGCCTAGCCGGTGATCTCGATGTCGTCGGCGTGGTAGCTGATCTGGGCATGGAACTCGGCCTCCGACGGCACGGTCGTCGCCGGGTCGTCGAAGCGGACCTCAAGCCAGTGCGGGTTCTCGGCCACCGAACGGAACCGCCCACCATGCGACTTGTCGCCAGGGAAGCCGCCGATGCGGGTCAGGACGTCGTCCACGGCCAGGTCGAAGGCCCGCTGGTCGGCCTCGCTGCTGCCGGTGCCCGACGACAGCGGCCACACCAGCTTCAGCAGGAACTCGTAGCCGGCCATGCGGCGCACGTTCGCGAACCGTTCTTCGCGGATCGAGCGCCGCAGCACGTAGATGTTGGAGCCGCGCCGGCCCGGCGTGCGCGGCATGTAGGCCTGCACGTTCTGCCACCGGCCGCCGTTGACGGTCAGCAACGCCGGCAGACCGTCCCCGAAGCTCTGCAGCCAGGCGGCCTCACGATCTACCGCATCAGAGGTCGACACCGGCCATCACCTGCGCTTTCGGCGTTTCGTGTGCCAGCCGCGTGCACGCCGGCGAACCAGGGTCACCCGCCCGTAGCGGCGGTGCACCGAGCGCGTGTTGCGCCGCCGGTGATAGCGGATCTGCAGCGTCTTGAACGCGGCGCTGCGCCCGGTCGTCCTGGGGCGCTTGGCGCGCGGCCGGTGTGCGGCGGTGCGGCGGGTGCGGGCCGTCTTCGCGTGCTTCTTCGCCGCGGGGCGGGTGGCCCTGCGGGTGGCGGCGGTGAGGTGGTGGCGTGGGTGGGAGACGCGGGGGGCGGTGCGGCGGGTCCAGGCGCGGTGGCGGCCCTTGAGCTTCGCTGAGATCTTCGCTCGGGTGGCTTCCGAGACCCGATGCCCGGGGTGGTGACGGCCTTTGAGCTTCGCTGAGATCTTCGCTCGGGCTGCGGCCGAGAGTTTGTGGCCGCGGGGGTGCCGGCCCTTCAGCTTCGCCGCGATCTTGGCTCTGGCCTGGGCGGACAGCGGATGCCCCTTGTGCGGGTGCGCCTTGCCGCGCATCCGGGCCGACATCTTCGCCCGGGCGCCCGCCGACAGCTGCCGCTTCTTCCCGGCCACGGGTCACCGCCTTGTGTACGGGGTGAGCATCTCCAGCGCGTCGGCCCGCAGGGCGTCCGGGTCGTGCCCGGACCGGCCGTCGACCGGGTCGAGCTGCTTCACGGCCATCGACGCGGCCATGTACTGGCAGGCCTGCACCAGGTCTGCGGGAACCGTCGCGTATCCGCCCGAGTACGTCACCAGGATCGTGGTGCCGGCGGGTACGAACGTGCCCAGCTGGAAGCGCACGTGACCGGTGTCCGGCTCGAACTGGAGGGTGGAGACGTCGACGATCTGCGTGCCCGAGTAGGAGCGGGCCAGGGACACGCCGGTCACCGATCCGGACCACATTTCCGGGTAGCGGGCCGGGAATTCGCGCACCCAGAAGTGTCGGACGAGCAGGCTCGATCCGAGGGACTGGGCGCGGGAGAATCCGAGCTGCGCGGTCGGGTCGAGTGGCACGTAGGCGTCGAGGGCGTCTTCGACGTCCATTGCCTCGGCGCGCTGTGTCTCCATCAGTCCGGTGAACGGGGCCAGGCGCCGGTCGCAGGCGGATTCGCAGGCACGGGTGGCCTGCAGCATCAGGTTGGACTTGGCCTGCGTTGAGTAGCCGGACACCAGGTTGGCGAACGGCCCCTCGGTGAAGTTGGCGACGGAGGCGAGCGGTGTCGGGCTGTCGGTCGGCATGGCTCGGCACCGCCTATCCGCCTGGGGTTGCCGGGGTGTTACTCGGAGACGGCCTGCTGGCCGGTGGCCCTGCGGGTGTACTTGCGCTTCGGCGCCTCGGTGACTTCCTCCGGCTCCTCGACGACCGCCTCAGGGTTGTCGTCGGCGGGCTCCTCGGGAACCTCGGGGTCCGCACCCGGGTCCTCTCCGGTGTCCGCGGTGAGCGGCAGATGCGGCACGTGCTCGAAGCCGGCGTCCCGGATCGCCAGCAGCTCCACCGCCAGGTCGTCGGGGACCTCGACGACGTCGTCCGGTGTCGCCCACGTCAGCCCGCCGGGGGCCGAGCCGGGTGCGCTCTGCTTGCGCAGCTTCATCAGTGCGATCCCTTCCTGGGGTTTGTCCGACGGGGCCCGGCCGCAGCAGCGGGCCGGGCCCTGGGGCGGCCTACAGCGAGGCCGACATCCGGCTGAGACGGCCGACGTACTTCGGGCCGCGGACCGCCAGGGTGGTGTCGGTCACGACCGCGAACGGCAGGGTGTCCGGGGCGCTGACGGTCGGCGCGAGCGGGATCACCTGCATGTCGCGGGTGTAGGGGCGGACGAGGAAGTTCTCGTCGCGCGGGATCAGGTAGATGTCCTCCATCGCCGAGTTGCCGGTGCGAGGCAGGGCGCCGGTGTTGCCGCTGACGTACGCGGCCGGGCCGGTGTTGCCGGAGGAGTTGGTGAGGAGGTTGGTGCCGGTGTCGACGATGCTGGTGACGGCGGCGCCGGTGGTGTCGAACGCGTCGACGACGCCGACCAGGGACTCGGTGCCGGTCGCCGTGGACCGGTACACCTTGTACAGGATCGGGGCTGCGCCGTCGGGCAGGTTCGACGGAGTCGAGAAGCTGAGCGTGACGGTGCTGGTCGAGCCGGTGGTGGTCTGCGACACCTCCGCCGCGGCAAGGGTCTCACCGAAACGCGCGACGACCGCCGAGACCCGGTAGTAGTACGTCGCCGCGGCCAGGGTCCCGCCGCTGGTGGCGGTCGCGGTCGCGACGGTGCTCATCTGCGCGGTGCGGGTGGACAGGAACGACGACTTGACGATCGGGATGTCCCTGTACGTCGGGACGTTGAGGCCGGCCCCGATGACGGTCGTCGGCGCGGCGAAGCGCTGCTGCGGTACGAGGGACTGGCTGACGGCGGACGCCATGCGCGGGGACATGACGAACATCCAGTCGGAGCCGATCGGCATCGCGGCGTTGGTCTCGACGAGGTCGATGAGCTGGTCGAGGTAGTGCAGCGCGAAGGAGTTGTTGATGTCGAGGGCGTTCACGTAGGCGTTGGATCCGCTGCCGGCGGTCCAGTTCGACACGAGGGTGTCCAGGCCGGAGCTGATCGGGTACACGCCGGAGGCGGTCGCGGCGTCGTTGCCCCAGATGAAGGCGTTCTCGACCGTCCACAGCATCGACGACATCGTGCCGTCGAGTTCGAGCTGGCGCAGGTCACCGACCAGGTCCCGGGAGACGGTCTGCGCGTAGCCGGTGACGGAGCCGACGGCCTGGTACAGGCGGATGTTGAAGACCGCCTGCTCGTAGGTGCTGTTGCCGATCGGTCGGGCGCCGCCGTCGATGACGCCGCCGGAGTCCGGCCTGGCGGTGCGGCGGTTGAAGAAGTACTGGGTCGAGCCCCACTGCTTGCTCGGCAGGGCCGCGAGGAGCGGCGCGTACCGGCGCTGGTACTCCAGCAGCAGCGGGCTGATGGCCTTCTGGATGAGCGGGGAGATCGTACCCGCGGTCGTGATGGCTTCCTGCAGCTCGTTCGGCACCGGAAGCTCCTCCTGTCATGCGAAAGCCCCGCCGGTCGAGCCGGGCGGGGCGAGGTCTGTGGGGATTGGTGGGGCTGCCGGTGCTAGGCGGCGGGTGCGGGGGTGACGCCGAACTCTCCGAGCAGGGCGGAGGCGCGACCGGCCCAGAGTTCGTCGCGGGAGTCCTCGCCCTGCTCGGATTCGCCGACGCGGTAGCCGCGGCGCCCGGGGGTGCCGAACTCCTTCAGGAGCTCCTCGCGGAGCTCGTTGCGGATGGCGGCCTTGAGGGCGTCGCGCTCGCTGACGACGTCGGCGGCCGGGGACGGGGTGGCGGCGGTCTCGGCGACCGCGCCGGCGGCCGGCTTGGTCTCCTTCGCCGCCTTGGCCTTGTCCCTCTTGCGGGACTCCTTGAGCGCCGTGGTGACGGGCTCCAGGTGTTCCTTCAGGGCGGCGCCGAACAGGGCGCCGAGCGCGGTGATGTCGTCGTCGGTCAGGGACCGGGCCGGGGCCGCGGTCTCCTGGGTGATGGGCTCGCTCACGGCGGGCTCCTCCTCAGGTGTGATGGGTGCGGCCTCGCCCGGGTCGGGCAAGGTGGTTTCGGAGAGGGCGGGTTCGGCCGGTGCGGCCTCGGCGACGGGGGCCGGCGTGGCGGGCGCGGTCTCCGCCTGATCGCTGTCACTGTCGGCCTTCGGGGCTCCGTCGACGTCGATGTCGGCGTCCATGTCCGGGTCCATCGCGGCCAGGGCGTCACAGGCCGCCTTCATGGCGGCGGCGGTGATGACCCGCAGCTCGGCGGGGTCGATGCCGCAGGCCCGCAGGGTGAGCGACACGGGCCCGTTGTAGGCGTCGACGCAGAACCCGGCAGAACCGGCGGGCCCGTCGGGGTAGTACTCGCGGACGTCCGAGTAGCGGGTGGCGGCCTCGGTCATGGCACCGTCGTCCTTCCAGGTGGTCGGGATGAGGGCGGCGAGGCCGAGGGCCGTGGCCCGCTTGAGGATGTGCCGCCGGATCGCGTCGCGGTCGGCGCCGCCGCGGCCGACGGCGCGAATCGCCTTGCGCAGGTCGGCCTTGTTGCGGATCGGATAGGAGCCGTCCGGCATCGCCTTGCCTTGGGCGGCGAGCTGGCGGCGCCGGCGAGTGCCCGGTGTGGCGGCTTCGGTGACCGCCTCGACGGTGACCTCGGCGGACTCGCTGATCGCGGTACGGTCCGCCGACTCCGAGGTGCCCTGCGCCGCGTACGTCGCGGAGGCGATCCGGGCCCCGAGGACACCGGGCGTCGCCGTGAAGTCGACGGAGTCGATGTCCAGGTCGTCGCCGGTGGTGACCTGCCGCCCCTCGTAGGCGGTCCGCTTCACGGGCCCGACCCAGTAGCCGTGAATGCTGACCGAACGCAGTGCCGGCCGCTTGCCGGTGACCAGCGCGGCGATGTCCCGTCCGTGCGCGGTGTCGTACAGGTCGCCGGTGTAGGTGGCGGACCCGTCCTCCTCCACGGTCACGGCGGTGACCCGGCCGACGATCCGCGCGGAGTCGTCGCCGGCGTCGTGGTGGGTGCGCATGGTGATCGGCAGGGCGTCGGTGTCGGCGAGCCGTTCCTGCATGCGCTTCGCGGCAGCGGCGATCAGCTGCGGGGTGTAGAGGCGGCCGTTGCGGGAGACACCGGGGGTGAGCATCGTGCCGGAGATGGTGGCGATCGTGCCGGGCATCAGCGGCCCCTCCCTGTCTGCCGTAGCGGCGGGGTGACGGTCGGGCGGGCCCGTCGGGTACGGGCGGATCCGAGCAATCGCAGGATCGCGGCGCGCACGTCCGGGTCGTGGTCGATCGCCTCAGCGAGGGCGGCCCGGAACGCGACCTGTTCGACGTCGCCGGCAGTAACAGCCCGGGGCCGTTTGGGGCGCTCGTACACGGCTACCTGCCTACGACCGAGCCGGAGAACGTCACCGCGGTGGGCGAGCCGGTGGTGGACCAGCCGAACCGCGCGGTGCCGGTGAGGACGGCGGTGGCGATGCCGGTGCCGGCCGGGAAAGGGCCGACCTGCACGCTGGTCGCACCGGCCGAGTTCAGGGCCGACGACGTCCACACCCGGTACCAGGTGCCGTCGGCGCCGAAACGGTCGAGGAAGAACGTGATCGTCGGAGTCGTCCCGCCGGTGAACGAGCTCAGGGTGATGTCGATGGCCAGGCACGACACCGACGCGGTCGAGAACGAGTTACCGACGACGTTGGCGGCGGCCTGCGGCACCAGGACATAGGTCAGGAACGACGTCACCGACGAACTCGCCGAGGCGTCGACCTTCATCGCGCCGGCGGAGGTGAGGGCCAGGGCGGTGCCGGAGCCGTCGGCAATGCTGACCGTGGGGAACGTGGGCACCGGTCCTCCTTAGGCGGGTGCGAGACAGCAGCGGCAGTTCGGGTGCTGCGGCAGCATGGGTGTCGCCAGCAGCGGATAGGGACTGCCGGCCTCGGCATCGGAGCAGGCAGTGCACACGCGCCCGTCCCCGGCGCTCAGCCACAGCACGGAC
The DNA here is from genome assembly GCF_042873275.1 of Kitasatospora sp. NPDC004745. Classification (NCBI taxonomy): domain Bacteria; kingdom Bacillati; phylum Actinomycetota; class Actinomycetes; order Kitasatosporales; family Streptomycetaceae; genus Kitasatospora; species Kitasatospora sp. NPDC004745. The sequence continues at coordinate 347,838 of NZ_JBIALK010000001.1, forward strand.
TGGCGGCCGGCGGCGTGGTAGGCCGACAGCTGGCCGAGGCCGTAGGCGGCGGACACGGCGACGTCGGCGGCGACCGCCATGCTGCGCCCGGATCTGGCGGCGGCGGTGGCGGCATCGGGGCTGTCGGTGTCGGCGAGGATGCGGCCGGCGTGGCGGGCGGTGGCGGTAAGGGCCGTGGTGAGGGTGGCGGCGGCGGTGAGGTCGGCCTGGGTGTCGGTCAGGTCGGCGCCGGAGACGGCGTCCTCGTCGTAGTCGCTGTCGTCGCCCGGGTCGGCGTCGGTGAGGTGGCGGCCGGCGGCGTAGCCGGCTCGGTGGGCGCGGATCGCGGCGGTGCGGATCACGGTCCGGGTCCGGGTGAAGTCGGTGGCGGCGAGGACGGCGAGGACGGCGGCCGCGGCGGCCTCGCGGTCGTCGGGGCTGGCGCTCTCGGCCGCCCACCAGTGTGCGGGCCGGGCGAGAATGAGGTCGGCGGTGTCGGCGGCCCACGCGGCGGCTATGACGTCGTCGGCGGTGCGGTGCAGGGCGAGGCGGCGGGCGTAGACGGGCCGCCACGCCCCGTGGGGGGAGGCCAGCTGAATCGTGGCGTCGGGCACCGCGACCCCCTCAGCCGATCTGCTTGGCGATGAGCGGGGCGATGTCCTGCGCCCGGGTGGGGTGTCCACCTCCCACGGTCCTCACCTCCTAGGCGGGGAGCGGGGCCAGGAACTCGTCCGGGCGGGGCAGGCCGAGGCGGGCCATGTAGATCTCGACTTCGCCCGTGGTGGCGAAGTGGACGGGCCGGCCGTCGCGGTGGGTGTACCAGCGGCATTCGAAGCCGCCGAGGTCGTCGGGGTCGGTGATCTCGTCGAGGCCGCGGCTGGGTGGCGGTGGGTAGTGGCTGCGTTCGCAGTCCCGGGCCAGGGACGGCACGGGCTTGGCGGTGCCGCGACTGCGGCACCGCCACCGGTCAGCCTCTGATGCCGGCGAGGGCCTCGGTGAGGTGCTGCCGGTAGAGGTCATCCCACGCCTCCTGCTCCGCCTTGTCGGGGTCCTGGGAGGAGTGGAGCTCGTTCCACGGGCCGCGGTCCTTGCCGACGGTGCCGACCCAGGCGCGGATCGGTTGGCCGGCCTTGCGGTAGGCGAGGGCCCGGTGATGACCGTCGACGATGATCATCTTGGGGTTGCCGGGCGTCTTGACGAGCACGATCGGCTTCGTCCGGCCGCGCTTCTTGATCTGCTTGACGAAGTGCCGCACCCGCTTGGGCTCCTGGGACGCAGCCCAGTCCGCCTCGTCCTCGAAGTCGACGTCGTCCACGTCAACCGCCTTGGGCCCGGACCAGGGTACGCCCTGCACCCAGTCCAGCGAACGGGCCGGGTAGTTCTGCAGTAGCTGGTCCCGGACCTGTTCGGCGGCTGGGCGGCCGGCCTTCTCGGTGAGGGACTCGTGCGGGGCGGCGCCCTGTGCGGCGTCCTTGTCGAGGCCGGGCCCGTCCTCGGGGTCGCGGTCGGCGTCCGCCGGGGCCGGCGGCGACTGGTCGGCCGGATCCTCGGCCCCGGCGCCCAGATTCCTGGTGATGAAGGAGCGGGCGAGCTCGGCCATGTCGGCCCACGCCGCGATGAACGTCTTCTCCATGAAGATCGCGTCGTCGCCGCCCTCGACAGGAGGCTCGCCGATCTCGTCCCGGTACCGGTTGAGGGTGTACGCGCCGTTGCGCAACCGCATCTCGCGGATCTCCTCGACCGTCTTGGAGTCGCGGTAGTCGATCTCGGCGAACTCCAGGTGCCAGTCGACGATCCCGAAGCCCTCCTGGAGGAGGTGGTAGTTCAACTTCTCCAGGATCAGGTTCGCCACCGGGATCACGGTGTTGACCCGGAAAGTCTTGTCCTGAGACTCCCCGGACCCCGATCCGAGGTTGCCGGTCTCGATGATCCCCAGCTTCGCCGGCGGCGTACCGAAACACGCGATGATCTCGTCCCGCAGCTGCCTGGTCGCATCCAGGTAGTCCGTCACCTTGCGCGGATCCAGCACGTTCACGCCGCCGCCGGCCGTGGTGATGACCGGCGCCCCGACGGCCTTCGGGCCCAGGTTGTGGACGGTGTACTGCTCGCGCCACCGCTGGACGTCGGTGTCCTGGTAGTGCGCGAGGTCGACGTGCAGCCGCGGCGGGTCGCCCCGGCGCCCGCACTCCTTCAGGGTGGCTTCCCAGAACAGCCACGCGGTGACCGGCAGCAACGCCTTCGCCGCAGGGGAGACCCCGTACAGGCCACCGCGCGGAGAGTCCAGGCTGATGTGGATGACGTCCCGCGGCTCGAACGTCGCGGACCTCACCCCGTCCACGTCCTGCCGGTACCCGGTCACCTCGCCGTGCTGATCCGACAGGACCGTCATCGTCGTGGCATCCAGGGTGTAGATCGCCACCGGCTCACCCAGCAGCCGCACGATCTCCAGATACGCGTCGCCGAACAGCTCCAAGTCGGTCACCGCGTTCCGCAGCAACTGGACCATGTCCTCGTGCGGGTTCGTGAACCGCAGCAGGCGGCGAAGCCTCCCCACCTCCGGCGGATCCGCCGGAATCTCACCCTCGGGGATGTCCTCGTTGGAGACGATCTGCAGCCCACCGGCCGTGACCGTGCGGGCGATCAGGTCGATCGGGCTGCTCACCCAGATGCACGTCAGGTAGGCCTGATGGAGCTGGGTGAGGATCTGCTGGCGCTCCGACGTCGCGGCGACCTGCGCCGAACTCGACAGGTTGCTCAGCGGGATGCCGTACTCGTAGCCGGTGCGGCGAACCTGGGCGGCGGTCGGCGCGTCCCGCGACTCGACGACGACCCCGGTAGCCGGAGCCGGGCTGCGCCGGAAGACGTCTGCGATGCGGCTCAGAACGCCCACGGGTCACCCCCAGCCGCTATCGGGAACCCGCCGATCGTCGGCACCTGGGTGCGCTCGTCGTCGTGGTGGCCGGCCGCACTGGGCGCGAGCGCCGCATTGTCGACCGGGTCGGCGGGGAAGTGGAACCTGGGCAGCGCGCCCAGGTTGGTCAGCAGGTAGCGAAGGGCGTCCGCGGCGTGGTCGTCCGCGGTGGTGTCCGCGTCCTCCGGGTCGCCCTTCGTGGCGTGGGGAAGATCGGTGAGCTCACGGATCAGGTCCGGGCAGGTCGAGAACACGTGCAGCCGCGGACAGACGTCCCAGCCCAACTCCCGGTGATACAGGCACGCCGGCCCGTCCTTGAGGAACGATCGCACCCGCTGCCAGCCGATCACCCGAGACCCGGCCCCCTTGCCGGCCTGGGTCAGGTGCACGCCCTCCTCGGCGTAGATGTGTGCGATCGGCTTCGCAGCACCGCGCGTCGCCCACATCGCGTCGTCCGCGTACCGGGCGGTGACGCTTTCACCGGCGGTCTCCGCGGCGAGAATCTGCTGGGCCTGCTCGGCCTCGCCGACCTGGCGCCGGTAGATCTCCCGGTACACCCAGACCCGCCCGTCCTCGTCCTCGGCGGCCCACAGCACCGCCCAGGGCTTGGCGAACCCCCAGTCGACGCCGTTGTAGCGCCGCCACGACGCCGGCAGCTGAACCGGCGCGAGGACGTGCCGGTCACGCTTGAACTCGGTGAACATCTGGCCGGCGAACACGTCCCAGTCACCGTCCAGAAACGCGGAACGCAGCTTGCCGTCGAGGGCCTGCAGGTCGCTCTCGTACTCGGGGTTGACGTGCGGGTTGTCGGACAGCTTCGAGGGGATGAAGCGGACGGTGCGGCCGCGTACGTCGGTGATGACCCGGGCGCCGTAGTCGGTGGGCTTGATGTAGCGGGTCTTCACCGCGCCGTGCCCGGGTCCGCCCGGGTTGGTGCCGGAGCGGATCCCGACGACGGGAAGGTCGCGGCGTCCGGAGCGCAGTCGGGACTCCAGGAACGAGCAGACGTCCGGCGGGGTCAGGGCCCGCTCATCAAACGTCAACTTCTGGTACTGGCCGCCCTGACGGCGAGTGGCGTCCTGGATGGACTCCGCATACCGGTACATGATCAGCGACCCGTTGGCGAACCGCAGCTCGTACTCGGTGCCGTTCCACCGTGCCCCCAACGCGCGCGCGAACTCGGCCTGCGCCAGCTCCGCGAGCAGCGACTCCTTCAGCTCGCCGAAGGTCCGCCGGAACGCGCCGATGCGGATCCCCGGGAACCGGACACAGTCCCGGAGATCATCCATCAGCAGCGCCCTGGTCTTGCCCCCACCCGCGGCGCCGCCGTACAAGACGTCGAACTCGGCGGCGTCATGGAACAGGCGCTGCTTGGGCGTCGGCACGTAGCCCAGATCGGCGAACACGTCAGGCTCGGGCGCCTCCAGGGTGTCGGCGAGCAGATCGAAGGCATCCCGCCGCACCACCCACCGCCCTACTTCACCGCGCGCAGCTTCCGGGCCATGACCTGCTTGACCGTCGCCGCCTGCTCCCCGACCACGCCGATCGCAGCCAGCCCGGCCTGAACGGCCTCCATCAGCAGCTGCGCCTTGGCCTCCTCGATGCGCACGAGCCGGCCGTCGATGTCCAGGCGGGCGATCGTCGCCAGCACGGTGTTGGTGCGGTCCATGGCCCGCTCGTACAGGCCGACCTCGGCTCGCAGCTGCTCGACGCCGGAGCGGCCCTCGTAGCGGACCTCGTCGCCGAGCCGGTTGACGATGACGGCGATGCTCTCCTGCCAGGCGACGACCTGCCCGGCCAGCTGCGCCAGCGCGGTGAGCGGGTCGTCGACCGGTACGACGTCGAGTTCGGCGAGCACTTCGCGCACCTCCCTCTCGGCCTGCAGGTGCGCCGCCTTCACACGCTGGCCGCCGGTCTTGCCGCCGTGCAGCTTGCATCGGCCGACACCAGCGTGATCGGTCCCCCAGCCCGCGGGCAGGCCGCACGACTCGGCGGAGGTCTCCTGGCGGGTCTTGGCACCGCAGACCGGCTTGTTGCCGCGGGCCACGGTCAGCCCTTCACGGCCGGCTCGGCGACGGGGATCACGGTACCGTCGGCACGCCTCCACGTGATCGAGTCGAGCTGCGGCACGTACACGTCGCCGTCGTGGACGGACCGGAAGACCGGCAGGGCGGACACCGCGTCGACGGGCGCCCCGGGGATGTGGACATCGAGGTCGACGGCGAAGTCGTACAGGTGCGGGTGGCGGCCGCGCAGCTGCGCCTTCGGGTGGAGCAGGTGCAGGCTGCGACGGAAGTACGGCTCGATCTCGGCGGACACCTCGATGCGGACCGTGTGCCAGAAGTCGGCGCGGGCCTGCCGCTTGGCGTCGACGCGGCGCTGGCCGCCCGTCCCGGGGGTGGTGGCGTGCAGCCACGTCCGGCTGTGCGGGCCGTGGACGAGGGCGGAGACGTCGCCGCGCCAGCCGTGGCGGCGGCGCTCGGCCCGGCTGGGGCCGGTGCCGGGGTTGGGGGAGGCGTAGTGCCGGGCGGCGTCACGGGAGAAGGCGCGGCGTTCGGCGCGAAGGCGAAGAGGCATGAGGGCGCTCCGAGGACGAGGGCTAGCGAGGGACGAACCGTGCGGGGACCGGCACGGTGGGGCGGCTGCTTCGGGTGGCGGTGCAGGTGGCTCCGTCGTGCCACCAACGGGTTTCGCCGAGCCAGGCGGGGCGGCCGCAGCGGGAGCACGTTCCGGGGGCCGGCTCCCACGTATCGGGGTGTGTGAAGGGGGCGTCCAGGGCTTGCTGCCGGCAGGCGGTCACGAGCCGGCTTCGGTGATGGTGCGGGCGAGCGCGATCCACGAGTCCGCGAGCCGCTCCAGGCGCTCCATGACCGGCAGGTTGGTCTCCAGCTCGGCGTTGCGCAGAATGCGGGCGGCGTTGTCGAGTGCCATCTCGAACGTGACGGGAACGATCGGCGCGGGGACTTCGCTCGCGGCCATGGTCACCTCCTGCAGTGGATGGGGCCCGCGGTCTGGCAGGACGGGGTGATGCCAGGCCGCGGGCCGGGCCCGCCGCCCTCAGGGCGGGCCGCCCCGCCGGCCAGCGACCACCAGGGTCCGGCACACGGCGGGGAGAAGGGGGTCAGGCCGCGTGGCGGCCTTCCGGGAGGGCGGGTGCGGCACCGGGGCCGTCTTCGGTGGCTGGCGGAAGCTCGCGCAGGTCGTATCGGGTGCCGCGCGGCGTCTCGTGCCGGGTGATGCGGCCCTCGGAGCTCCACCGCCAGATCGTTCCGATGGGCCGGCCGGTCCACAGGGCCGCTTCGCGGCCGGTGACGAGTATGGGATCCACCGGAGTCACCGCCTCGCACATGCGAAAGGGCCGCCCGGGGGGCGGCCCTTTCGACAAGAGTTCCAGTTGATCAGATAGTCGCTTCGGTCCGACGGGTTGTCAAGCCGCCACGGCCGTGCCTGCCACGTCGAGACCGCGCAGCGTCGCTCCGAGCCCCAGCCAGGCCGTCCGCGGCCACGCGGTGCCGCAGCCGCGGCACTTGATCTCCAGTGCCCACGGCGACACCTTCAACCGCTCCCCGCACACCGGGCCGCCGTCCTCGCCGGTGACCGGGCAGCAGCCGACCGGCACCTTCACCTCCCACTGGCCTGTGACCGTCGAATCGGCCCGCGCGTGGAGCACACCGAGGAGCTGCAGGTCGGCGCCGATGTCGACGTAGTTCTCGCACGCCCACGGCAGGTTGTTGACCAGCATGGTGACGCAGCCGGCGAGGCTGGCCTCGTAGCCGCCGCGGGCCGGTAGCTGCTCCCAGTCGAGGTGGATCCGCCAGCGCTGCTCGATGCCGAGGAGGAGGGAGACGATGCCGCCTGGGCCGCGGAGGTCGAGCGGGGTGAGGGCGGCTCCGAGCGGTGCGCTTCCGGAGGATCCGGTCACGGGGCCGGCGTCGCTGATGCGGGCTTCGGGGATGAGCTTGTCGCCGAGCCGCCGGTAGAGGCTGGGCATGGCCCGGAGTTGGCCGGTGGCGCGGTCTTCGCAGACGTAGCAGGCGTGGCGGTGGAGCTCGTCGCTGCGCAGGAGGCGCGGGCAGTGCGCGCACCGGGTGGGGTCGAGTTCGGTCCGTTCGGGTGCGGGCATGCTGGTCCTCCCGGGGGGCGGGGTGATCAGCCCAGTGTCGCACCGATCCGGAATTAGCCGCCTCGATTCAGTGGCTATCGGGGCCATCGCTGGGCGAAGATCAGAGCGAAGAGCGCGCCGTAAAGAAGCCCTGTCGCGAGGAGGGTCTTCGCCACGACTTCGACGAAGCCGGGCGCCTTGATCCAACGACGGATGATGCGAATCATGTCTTCGTCCTTCCACCGAGACGGCCTCCCTGGAACGACCAGGGTCGGGCTCATCTACCGGGCGCCCACTCGGGCCGGCAACCGGGATGAGTGGCATACGGCAACGCGACGAGGCGGGCGGCAGTTCGCCGGTCAGCGAGCGGCCTCGCCCAGGAGGCGCGTAGCTTCAGCGAGGTCTTCGATGGTGGACGTGCTGCCTGCGCGCAGGCCTTGGGCTGCACGAAGGATCTCGTGTGCTCGTCCACGCGAAACCCCGACGGCCTCGGCACAGTGGTGGTATCGCGTCAGAGCGAGCGCTCCGGAAACAGCCTGAGCCATGCCGGGCATGGCACTGAGGGCAGCGTCGATGCGCAGGCTCAGGCTGGCGGCGCGCAGTTCATCGTTGCTGGGGAACGTCATGCGACTCTCCATTCGCCGTCGGTCTCGATCATGTTGGTGCCGCATCCGGTGCAAATCCCGGCTGGTCGTGGGTCACCGAGGTGGGTGGTTTCAACGGCCTGATGGTTGATGCATGTACCGGTCACGCGCAAGGCGATGGCGAGCGCGGCTAGCGAGCCTTTCTCTGGCTGGATGCCGAAGAGGTCGTGCTCCAGGACAGCGATGCCTGTCGGGTTGGGCTGGTCGCCTGGGGTGGTGCGGGGCGGCGGCGTCGGAACCACATGGTTCATCCTCTCGCAGATCCGCCCGCCCCGGGGGATCCCGGGGCGGGCGACGGGGCTACTTCTCGGCTTGTCACCCCCATCTGGGAGCGGCGACTCGGATGAGTCGTCAGTCCCGCGGCTCGGAGGGCAGGTAGAACTGCTCGACCTTCCCGACCTTCTCCGTCAGCACGCCGTGCCGCATCCACACATCCAGGGCTCGGCGCGGAGTGTCCCGGCTGCTGAACGGGCCGTGCTCGACGAGATCGTCCTTGGTTGCGTAGCCCTGGTCCTCGCACAGCTGCCGGAAGACCTTGTACAGGCCCGGCCATTCGTCCGAACCCACCGGCTGGCCGTCCGGGTAGACGAAGGCCGGCTGCTCGACCCGGGCCACCGACGCGCCCCGCAGGGCGAACCGGGTCGGCGGCTCCCACGCCGGGGCGTTGGCGTGCAGGTGGGCCACATCCGCGGCGATGTCGAGATCGGACACGTACTCGGCGCGACACCTCGGCGGATTCGTGAGCGGCCTCTCCGGGCAGCCCAGGTAGAACTCGCCAGGGCGAGTCAGCTCCTCCGGGGTGAAGCCCTTGCTCTTGCTGCCCCGGCCGAAGATGAAGTCGGCGTGCCCGGCCTCGCCGACGCGGGTGCTGAGCCGGTTGCCGTAGTTCCCGCGGGCGTCCGTGTTGCCGCCGAACACCTTCGCCGACGGCTGCTGCGTCGCCGACACGAAGTGGATGGCGTTGCTTCGGGCGATCGCCAGCAGCGACTCATAGGCCGTGGCGACCTCCTGCTCGGGCGGACCCATCTCCGGGTCCAGCTTGCGCAGTTCGGCTTCTTGCCGGCGGAGCACCTCGTCGAGGCGTACCAGTTCGGCAAGCTCGTCGGTGACGATGAACCAGGCCGGCCCGTGCACGCCGGGGATCCACTTGCGGACCGGCTTGCGGCCGGCGGCCATCTCCTCCTTCGACAGCTGCTCCAGGTAGGCGCCGCGGCGGTCACACTCGGCGCGGATGAACTGGAGGAGCTCGCGGGCCTCTTCGGGGCCGCGTGCGAGGCGGCGCATCTTCGGCTCCCACGGTCCGAGTTCGACGGCCCCGGGCTTCATGTCGATGCCGAACAGCTCGGCGTGGTTCTTCTTCAGGAGCTTCTTGATGATCAGGTTGATGATGCCGGACTTGCCCCAGTCCGAGGCGCCGGCGACCAGCGTGTGCCGGTACATCACGGTCAGGTAGACGGGCTGCCCGTACTCGTCCCAGCCGATGCGGATCGGGTCGGCGAGGTCGGTGGAGTCGTCGTCGGCGTAGGGGATCACGCTGTCGTAGAACGGGCCGCCCTGGAGTTGCAGTGCGGGCTGCTCGTCCGTGCTGCTGGAAGCGGCGGCCTTCAGCTCGGCCTGGCCCTTGCCCATCTGCAGCTGCACGTCGACGGAGGCGTTGGCGTTCGCCGTGGCGGACGCCTTGCCGGGCAGCTCCTTGTGGTCCTTGCGGTACTGGACGAGCCACGGCACGTACACCGCGTACGCCGCGCCGGTGGTGACGGCCGCCGCAGTCAGGGAAGCGCCGCCGGGGCCCGCCCCGACCGCGGCCGCGACGTCGGCGAACACCAAGGTCATGCCGGTGCCGCCGCGGATCAGCATCTCGTTCTTCTCCCGCACGCCGTAGCCGGCGACCGCGGCCGCAAGGGCGGCCAGGCCCGCATAGGCAGCGGTGCCCAGGCCGCCGACACCGGCCAGGTGCTGCCACCAGCCGAGGGCGGTGACGCCGCCGACGGACAGGGCGGGTGCCAGCTCGATCCGGTAACGGACGACGAGGGCGCCGGCCCGGTTGGCGACGGCGACGCAGGCGGAGAAGAAGCGGCGGGCGATGGCCGGCGTGGTCGGTACGGGCAGGGTCTTGGGCGTCGAAACGGCCGGTGACGACGGGGCCGCGGTGTCCTCGATGTTTCCTGTTTCCGCAGGTCGCGGCTCCAGAACGGTCGTCGTCATCGGCATCGTCGTCGCCGTCGTCGCATGCTGGGGGTGCTGGGGCCGGGGCAGGAAGGGGAGCACGTTGTCGGCCCCGGCGGGCGTGTATTGCTGGGCCACGGGGGCCTCCTCTGGGGGGTTCGGCGGGGAGGGAGCGGGGTTTGGGGCTGAGGGCAGAGGGCGTGCGCCCAGTCGTGCTGGGCGCCGCCATCAGACCGTCAGGTCAGTGCTCTCCGTCAGGCCCGTGCTCGTCTGCAGCCACTTCTCCTGGGCTTTCAGGAGTCGGTCGTAGGCCGTGGTCTGCTTCAGATTCAGCTCGGCCATCGCCCGTTTCAGGTCGACGGCGTCGTAGCCTTCGGAGGTCATCAGGCCTAGGAGTGTTTCGACTTCGGCGTCAATCCGAAGCCGTCGGCTGGGGCGCTCCCCCGACTGCTTCGACTTCGGGTTCGGGTCGTCGTCCGTGCCAGACTGCTTCGACTTCGGGGCGTAGGTGCGATCCCGAAGCGTTTCGGTTTCACCCGCGAGCCTCAGTCGCTCGCGTGCCGCACGGGTCGCTTCGGTTTCGGCTTCCGCGGTCCGGCGGGCGGCTTCCTCGGCGAGTGCCAGCTGCTTCAGCTTCGCTTCGGCCTCCGCGTCCCGCTGCTCCGCGAGCAGGCGCATGCGTCGCACTTCAGCTTCGGTTTCGGCGTTGAGGCGCTGCTGCTCCTGGGCGGACAGGGCCGCTTCGGTTTCGGCTTCGGCAAGGCGCCGGGCGTTCGCGATCTCGGCGAGCTTCGCTTCGGTTTCTGCTTCGGAGACGCGCCGCGCTTCGGCTTCGGCGAGGCGCTTCGACTCCTCTGCCCGAAGTGCTTCGGCTTCAGCTTCGGCGTTTCGCCTGGCTTCAGCTTCGCGGGCTACTTCGGCTTGGCGCTGCGCTTCAGCTTCGGTTTCCGGCATGGCCAGTGCGTCGAGAACCGAAATCCCGAAGCGAGCCATCGCGAACGGAAGCAGCTCGTCGGCGTTCGCCTTCCAGCGCCACCGCCAGCCGTGCTGCCTCCGGAGCTTCGCCCGGTACACCCGAAGCTCTCGCCGCAGCTCGATCACCCGGAGGTAGGAGGGAATCTGCCAGACCCGCTGCAGCCTCCAGATGAAGAACGTGTCGAAGGGCGAGAGGAGCCAGCGCTGCCAGGGCGGCGACTCGATGTGTCGCTCGGCGACGATGTCGGCGAGCCGGCCGACGGCGTGGCGCGCGGCCTCCACAATGATCACGAACAGGGCGGGGATGGCGGCGTGCATGCCCACGGCGAGGTCGTCACCCCAGGCCGCTGCGGCATTGAATGCGATGGTGGCGGCAGTCAGGCCCCACGCGCCTTGGCGGAGCATCGGGAACGGGATCCGTAGCCACGTGAGGACGAGGTCGAGGGCGAGGAGAACGCCGATGCCAGCGTCGATACCGATGGGGAAGAACGCGGCGAAGTCGCCGAAGTGCTTCTCCTCGGCGAGCTTGACGACGGCTCGGTAGGAGCCGGCGAAGCCGATACCTGCGATGACGACGCCGCCGGCGGCGACGCTGCCGAGGATGCCCTTCTGGGTGCGGTTGAGGGTGATGCTGGTGGGCTGCGGTGCCTTGGCCGGGGCTGCCGGCTGGTCGGGGGTGGCGGTCACGGCGGGCTCCTTCGCTGGGTTAGGTGGTGCTGGTCCGGTGGCTGGGGGCGATGGCGTGGGCGCTGGCGGTGAGCGCCCACAGGACGGCGGTGGTGGCGGCGCGCAAGGCGTGCGCGGCGGCGAGGAGCATGGCGGCCGCGGTGGCGCGCAGTTGCCGGTGATGGCCGGCGAGGAGCTGGGGGAGGTCGAGGCGAAGGAGGAGCGCGGCGGCCGCGAGAACCCCGTAGTGGGCCAAGACGGCGAGGGGGAGGGTGACGACCGCCGCCCCGGGGGTCTGGGTCGCGGCCAGGCTGGCGAAGGCCAGGCTGATGGTGGTGAGGGCCTGCTGTTCTGCTGGGGCGGCGGTGCGGGCCATGGCGGCCTCCGGCTGGTCGGTTACGGGCTGGTCAGGGCGTAGACAGCGGTGACGGTCAAGAGCAGGGCGAGCAGCGTGAATCCGGCGAGGGCCCAGGCTTCGCCGCGGGCGAGGGCGGTGGCGTAGGCGTCCTTGACGGCCTGGCTCGCGCTGGCCTCGCGATCTCCCGCGTCGGCGCCGATCGCGACCAGACGGCCGGCGGTGCCGATGCTGAGACCGAACTCGCGCTGCACCTGCTCGATCATCTGGCGGCGGTCGCGGGGCGTGCTGTCAGCCATGAGGGGCTTCGACTGCGGTCACGCCTACCGCTGGGTGATGACCAGGTCGACCACGTTCCCGGGCACGCGGTGCAGGGCGGCGAGGCCAGCGGCGAGCGAGCCGAGAGTGTGCGGGGAGGTGATCGTGTTGGTGGAGGTGTGGTTTCCACGGTCGGTGTGGAGGGTCGTCAGGTAGCGGCCGAGCGGGACGGGGGTGGAGGCTCCGTGGTGGAGCAGGGACATGGTGGACATGGTGTTCCTCTCAGGAGGTGGCTGCGGTGCGCAGCAGGTGGTGGACGTCGTGCTGGGTCCGGCCGGGGCTGTCGTTCCAGGTGTCGACCGGCACCGGGTGGCCAGCACGGCCGAGGGCGTTGCCGATCAGGAGGCGGGCCTGCCACGCGGTCGCCGGGGTGCCGTAGCCCGCGGCCAGCACCCGGACGTGGGCGCCGAGGATGCACACCGCGCCGTCGCCGTCCCACAGCCGGCCCTGCGTCCAGCCGTGGGCCGCGATGTAGCGGTCCATCAGATCCAGGTGCTGGCGGGCGGTGACCGGGGCGGTCGGGCGCCGACGCAGGATCCGGTCCGCCAGCGTGGGCGCGGGGGTGGGGTAGCCGTCCCACCAGGGTCCGGCCGGGACGGTGTCGGTGCGGTCAGGCGTCGGCGAGGTGACGTCGGCCTGGAGGTGCTGGGCGATGCGGTACCAGGCCGGTCCCGGCAGGGCGCCCGGCCGCGGTGCGGGGGACGGGGGCTGCCGGCGGGCGGCGGTGGCGAGGTAGGCCTCGACTTCGGCGACGAGGAGGGGGCCGAGCAGCTCGGCGAGGTCGACGTCGAGGGCGGCTGTCGTGGTGGGCATCTCGGCCTCCTTCCTGGTCAGCTGGTGTGCGAGAGGTGCGAGTGCTGCGGTGTCTCGCACGGCCCTGTGCTGTTGGGCTGGTGGTCAGCTCCCGTGGCGGTTGCAGCGGCGTACGGTGATCGGGCCGTAGCCGGGGGAGGAGGTGACGGTGCACCAGCAGGACTCGCAGACGGCTCCGGGGACCGGCAGAGTGTTGGTGGCGTGGGCGACGCGCGCGGACTGCCCGCAACAGACGAGGTTGTCGTAGCCGGTGGGCGGCAGCACCGCACCGTCGGTGAGCTGGGTGATGGTCTGGCTCATGTGTCCTCTTTCTCCTAGTTTGCGGGGCCTGTCTGCCGGGTCAGGCGGCCTGGAGCAGCTTCACGCTGGCCGGGTAGAGCCGCTCGGCCTCGTCGAGAACCTTCTGCGCGGTGAACCGGTCCCACGCAGCGGCCTGCAGGCCGGCGCCGAGCGACGCGGACAGCTCCTCGTCGCGGGCCCGCTGGTCGGCGTGCGTCCACTGCGCGGCCAGGGTCAGCGGACCCAGCTCCCACCACAGGCCCCAGGAGGCGGTGCCGCCGGCGGTCTCCAGCTGGCCGCGGTACCGACCGTGCTGGATGCGGCGGGTGAAGACGAACGCGGAATGGGTCGGGACCCCCGCGGAGATCCCCGACGTCGGGCGGGCGGTGTAGTACGTCGCGCCGAGCTTGGCGTCGGCGGCCCAGCGGGCGTGCTCCTCCTGCACCCGGTGCAGCAGCACCTGGCTGCGGCCGGCATCGACCGCGCGGGCGGCGGCGTTGTTCAGGGAGTCGAGAAGGCGCATGATGGGGATTCCTGTCTACTCGGATGGGTGGACGGGGCCCGGGGCGGCCGACTGTGCTTGGCGGCTGTGGCGGCCGCCCCGGGGGTACCTAGATGTCGCAGGCGGCGGCGTGGGCCTTCGCCTCGCGACGGACGACGTTGACCGTCTCGTTGTCCTCGCTGTGGCTCAGGTTCCGCCTCTTCGAGGACTCCTTGCAGTTGTCACACGTCCACCAGGTGTACTCGGGGCCGTAGTTCTGGTTCCGGTAGACCACGGTGCTCTTGCCCGGGCTGCCGGCGGTCGGGTATGCGGCGACGCTCATCTCGTGCCCCCCTACAGGTCGCAGGCCTCGGCGTGGCCCTTGGCTTCGCGGCGAATCTGGTTGACCGTCTCGTGGTCGTCGGGGCCCTTCATCGGGACCTGCCCGCTTCGCGCCTGGCAGTTCTGGCACCGCCAGGCGACGGTGCGGAGGTTCCCCTCCCGCTCCAGGTCGACGATCGTCTTCGCCGACGGGGTGCCGGCCGTGGGGTACTCGTAGCGCTGCTTCATCAGCCCTCCAGGTAGTTGATCTCTTGCGGAAAGTCGCGCCTGCAGGCGACTACGACCAGTGCCACACCGAGCCGGTACGGCCCGCCTCGGCCGCGGCTGCGCCCAGCTCCAGACAGGCCCGGCGCCACTGGCCGTCGGCGAACGGGGCGAGAGCCTTGAACGCCTCACCCATACGGCGGGCCCGCTCCGGCGGCACATCGAACGCGTCTCCGCCGGCCCGGCCGAACAGGACACTGATCGCCTCCCAGTCACGGCGGGCCGCAATCCGGGACAGGTGCTCGCCGAGCGCCGCGTGCGCGCTGTAGGAGCGGGTCCCGCCGCACTGGTTGTGATCCCAGGACCAGGCCACTCAGGCGGCCTTGAGCTGGTCGGGCCGGTAGGCGCGCTCCCCGAGCAGGAACTCGGTGAGGGGGTTGTCGAGGCCCTTGACGGAGACCAGCTGGTTGGTGTCGTCGGCCTGGACCACGGTGCCAGTGCGGCCGAGAGTCTTCAGGCTCTGCCCGTCGGTGTCGACGACGATGACCTTGTCACCTACGCGGAACATCAGGCGGCCTGCTCGCGGTACACGTCGACCTGCCCGGGCAGGTGCAGCTCCTGCGCGGCGAACGCCCGGATGGTGTCGTCGCTGATGTCGCCGTAGGTGTTGACCGGCTTGAGGACCGGGCCGCCGAACTCGGGGTGGCGGTGGATCAGGTGGGCGGGCTCGCCGAGAATGTCGCGGACCTTCATGACAGTTGTCCTTCCTGGAGGATGTACTAGCGGGTACGGGTCTCCTCGACGTGCCGGGACGCCAAGCCCCGGAAGTCGTCGAGAGCAGGGGTGAAGCGGGCCTGGCCGGCAGGGGTCCCGAAGTCGAAGCGCTCCGGCGAGACCGGGGCGCCACAGCTGCAGTCGAACCAGACGTCGACCATGCCGCTCGGCTGGTCGTCGTAGCGGACGACCGCGATGTGACTGCCAGACCCGTAGGCCTGGAACACGGCGCAGACCTTGCCGCGGTGGCCGGGCAGCGCCGCCGGATAGTGCCGCGGACTCATCTCGTGCGGGAAGAAGTCGGTCATGCCGCGGCCGGGTAGTGCTCGCCGGCGCCGAGGCGGTGCTGCAGCTCGGTGGCCCGGGCCTCGACGAGGTTGTCGTTCGCGTCGAGGACCGCGTTGATCGCGGCCTCACGTTCGGCGGGGGAGGCGTCCGGTCGCAGCCGGCCGAGCGCGATCTCGACGCTCGCGATGCCGTCGAAGCGTTCCTGCATGGTGGGCATCAGGTGGTCCTCCAATCGGGAGCGATCTCCCACGTCGCGGTGTAGCCGTTGTCCTGAGCGGTGGCGATCATCTGGTCGCGCTGCGCCTCGCTGTAGGCGCCGTAGCCCGTTGCAGCCGGGGCGCCGAGCCGTGCGAGGGACTTGCCGAGGGTGTCGAGGTACGGGCTGCCGTCGGGGTTGAACACCCGGACGATGTAGACCGTTCGGTCGGCGGCGGCCATCAGCCGGCGTCCATCGGGGCGGCCAGCGGGGTGTCGCGCCAGTCGGGGTTGTCGAAGCCAGCCTCACCGGGGAAGCCGACGTACAGGGAGTCATCCGCGGCGGGCGTGCCCGCCAGAACCTCAGCGAGCTCCCGCGCAGACAGAACCTGGCCGTCGATGCTCACAGCCACTCCTCCCTGATCACGTCATCGGGATTACCAAACCCGCAGGCCGAGCAAGCGTCGTAGTCGCCAGGGCTCTCAGCCCGGCACCGGAAGCACCGCCAGGCGCTGCCATCGGCCTTCGAACGGGCCAAGTGCGCGCGGAAGTCGTAGCTGCCAGACCTCGGCCGCGGAATCCTCGGGATCGCCGGCCGACTGTCCCAGCCACTCACTTCGACGACTGCGGACTCGGCAGCGGCGGCAACGGCTGGTGACCGTAGCCACCATTCGCCGAGTGATCACCCTTCGGGTCGTCCTGGTTGCGGAACATCGAGTCCTCCTTGAGGTGGCGCTGGCCAATGTCAGGCGCGCCATAGGCGGGAGTAGGGCGGGAAGGCTGCGGGCCGGGTTCGACGGGGTCGAGGCCGTCCCACAGGCGGTTGTCGGTGCCGGCCATCAGGCGGGCTGGCTGAGGCGGAAGTCGTCCTCAAGGGCAATCACGTGGGCTTCGTCGATTTCGATCGATCCACGCACGTTGCGCTTGGGCTTGACCGCGCTGGGCTTTTTCTTTCGGGTGGCCGGGAGAGCGCCGTCGTCGACCCACCGGTAGACGGTGGACGGGCTGACGCCGAGGCGGTCGGCCACCTCCTTGACGGTGAGCACAGATGTCTCCGGAGGGGTTGTTTGGTGCCTTCCAACGCTTGAACCTTACCGCCTTACCGCATTGGAAACAAGATGCTGTCGCTGTACTACTTTTCTTGAACGGATATAAGGCGCTACCGTGGAGCACCTAGACGAGGACTGGGGGTGCGGCGTGACCAGCGCAAACGGTCAATGGATCAGTGACTCCGCCAGCTACTTGCGACCGCAGACCGGGGCAGATGCTTGGACGCAAGAGGCCGATGCGAGGGGAGGTGTCGGCGGCCAGCGCCTCCTCGGCGCCGAGCTGACTCAGGCGCCGGTCTACGTAGCCCACGCGCTCCGCCTCGGCCTCGACGCCAGTGCAATCCGCCGACGTCGGCTGATCACCTTCAATGGGCGACCGGTAGAACTCGTCGACTCCTGGTATCCACCCGAGGTGGCTGCCGACACGCAGCTGGCTGAGTTCCGGAAGATCAAGGGGGGCGCCGTGACGCTCCTCGCGGAACTCGGGTACCGGACCGCTTCTGCGACCGAAGACGTCGAGAGCCGACTTGCCGAGCCAGCCGAATCGGCACTGCTGGAGCTAGGCAGAGGCGAACCAGTGCTCGTGCAGACTCGCACTGTATGCACTGCCGATGGAGTGCCATTTGAGGTTTGCGTGATGGTCACGCCCGGCAGTGAGCGCCGGCTTCGTTACGAAATGAAGGTCAACTGAGGTGGGATTGCGAAAGGCTCCTGGGGAGCGGAAGCGGGCTGTCGAAGGAGACCTGCGTGGAGCAGGTCAGCGCATCGCTGCGGATATCCGCGACCAGATCCTGTCCGGAGACATCAAACCGGGTGACGATCTCCCGTCCATCAGCGAACTCTGCGGGAAGTTTGGTGCATCCATCACCGCGGTGCAGAACGCCATGCGCGCGCTGAAGGAGGAAGGGCTCGTCGTCACCAGTAAGGGGAAGTCAACCCAGGCTAGGGAGGGCCGCATGCGAGTCATGCGGCCAGCAGACTTCTTCGCCCCAGCCGAGCCCGGCCAGCCCTACCGCTGGATCGCGGAAGCCCAACAGAAGGGCATGACCGCCGCGAGCGAACTGCTCGACGTCAAAGAGGTAGTTCCGCCAGCATCCGTCGCCGAAGCGCTAGGGATTGCGCAGGGTGAAACCGCCATGCTGCGCCGGCAACTGCTGAAGCTCGACGGTGAGCCAGCGGAGCTGGTGGAGAACTACTACCCGATCGACATCGCCCGAGGCACTCCCATTGCGGAAGGGGCGAAGGTCAAGGGGGGAGTGCCGACACTGCTTGCCGAGATGGGCTTCCCGTTCCGGCGGTCGGTCGACCGCGTCTCGGCCCGCACCCCCACGGCAGACCAGGGCGTGCACCTGAAGATGCCGGTCGGCGAGCTTCCCGTTCTGCGCACCTTCCGGACGGTCTACAGCGATGATGACCGCGTCATCGAGGTGACCGTAATGGCCAAGGCCGGCCACCTGTACGAGCTGCAGTACGAGATCACGAGCGACCAGCTGCCTCATTGAGTTCAGAGGGGGAGACGCGGTCGAGCCAGGCTTGGAACGTTCCCTGGCGTTGGGGGAGGCCACCAGCGGTGGCTCCGGGGGTGTCTGCCGGCCCGTAAGGCCGTTCCCGGTACGGTGGAGTAGCCCCCCGATCGAAGGAACGTTCCCCCATGCGCCCTGCCCGCTTTCAGCAGCTCCTCCTCGACGCCGCCGCCTCGCTGCCCGGCGCCGCGGCCAAGACTTTCGCGGACACCGGCAACACCCGGCACCCGTACGGTGTCGTCGTCGAGGCCGGCGGGCGGACCACCAACTGGCAGCTGATCATCATGAGCGCGCCGGGCGAGAAGTGGGGCGACCACCCGGATGCGGAGCCGGTGCTGGGGGAGAAGCCGGCCGGGCCCGCGATGCCGGCCGAGCTGAAGGATCTCGCCGCGGTCGAGCAGGGGCTCGTCGCCGCGCTGCTGGCCGCGGATCCGGGTGAGATCGCCGCCGTCGAGGTGTATTCGACTCTGGCGACGCCGCCGGCGGTCGGACACGGCGCCACGGTCGACCTGCGCGACGGATCCCGGGCCTTCATCAACCACGTCCGCTGAACGCACAGCTGCGCCCCACTCCGGGTATGCCGGGTAGGGCGCAGCGTCACGTTCAGGTGTTCTTCTTCGGAGACGGCCAGATCTCGTGCTCGGGATCCCACCAGACGACGTGGAAGACGTTGTCCACCAGGAACCCAAACAGCCGCTCCTTGCCCTTGAACCGTAGGCGGGAGATTCGGGTCATGTCGCTCAGCTGCAGTTCGACAAGCCGCTCTTGAGCGATCCTGTTCGGCAGGCTGTGCGCCTCGTAGTGCTTCCCCAGGTCGGCGCTCTGGTTGAAGATCTCCCGAACAGTCTGCTTCTCGACGTCGGCGAGCTTCTTCAGCAGGTATTCCATGTCGGCCGGCGAGAGCTTCGCCAGGCCCCACGGCCCATCGTGGTCGACGTGAGTGAAGCGCCAGCAGATTCGGTCCGCCGAGTTCCCGGAGTTCGGCAGCACCTTGCCGAGGTTGCCGACGGTCTTCTCAGGCTTGCGCTGGCCAGGGATCTTATTCGCGGCGATGCGCTTCTTGCTGCTCACTCGCTGGTCGCCACGAGCGCGCCGAAGTAGTCGGCGATGTCCTCGTCTCGCAGCTCTTCGTTGCTGCGTTCCAGGTCCCGCGCGCCGGCCCGGTCGCGGGCCATCTGCCACGGGCCATCCTTGTGGTGGCTGGCTTCGGACAACTGGTGTGCCGAGTAGTTCCCGAGGTTCTCTAGGACGACGTCGATCGACTCCTTCTCGTCCGTGGTGAGTGCCTCGGAGTCGCCGTCGATGTCGCCGGCCGACAGCGTGTACCGGCCGCGGTGGTCGGCGTACAGGGCTGGTGCGACGGGTCCGTTGGCCCAAGCTTCGAACGGCTCAGGGAACAGGCGCTCGTCCTCCCACGCCAGGTGGTAGCCGTACGAGAAGTAGGCGAGCTTCTGCAACTTCATCGCGGACATCGGGCCGTCCTTGAGCAGGATGTACGCGGCTACCTCGTGCACGCTTGCCATGTCTCGGCCTCCCCTTTGAATTCTGTCCACACCCTAGTCGACCACTCCCGGCAGGCTAAGGGCCCGGTCACGCCAGTATGGCGTACGGCACCGACACTGCCCGGACGCGGCTGTGCCCCGCCGAACCGGGCTCGGCGGGGCACAGCCGGCAGGTCAGCCCAGGTGCGTCACGCTCAGGAGCGTGATCATCCGGGTTTCGTCATTGACCAGAAGAACGACGACCGTTCGCGACAGCACCAGTGTTCGCGTGATCCCGTCGTCGATTCCGTAGGGCTGGGTCCCAGCCTTGGGGTCCACAAGGATGCCGTCCAGGGCCAGCTTCAGCTCGTCGGCGGCCGCCTGGGGCAGGCTTTCGCGCACTGCGCGAACGGTGCGGTCCTGGTGGAGGCGGTAGATCATGGTTCGTGATCCTGTCCTACGCTGCCGGGCCCGCCGGGGCGGGCACCTCCGGCCCGTGGCGGACCGGTCACGGTGTTGACACGGTCAGCCTAGTGACAACTCCGAGTGCATGTGCAAGAAACAGGGAGTCACGCTGCGCTGCGGGACTTCAGGATCTCCGCATCGGCCCTGACCTGCTCGGTCACGTCCTCCCACTCCCCCGGGATCGGCCGGCCTGCGGCCTGAGCAGCGACGATTTCACGCCCGCGATCAACGGCCGTGACCATCGACTCAGCAATCCCCTGCCACCTTGCGAACACGCCGAGGATCTGTGCCGCTGGCGCCCTGTTGATCTCGCCGAGGAACCGCTGCGTCAGTTCAGGGGACCCCAGCGCCTCGGTGATGCGCTCGATGGTCCACGGCTGGTCAGTCATTGAACACTTCTCCCGGTGGCGACGGGTGCTTGGCAGGGTCGGCCTGGTAGAGCCGTCCAGCGCCGCGGTGGCAGAAGCGGCGCCCTGTCACCGTAGCGCGTCAGTGCGCCAGAGTGCGGCACGGTGCCCGAATCTCCCCGGAAGGCTGACGGGAGTGTTCTCGCGTTCTCTCCTTGTATCCATTCCGGTAAGGCGGTAATGTCTGGGTTGCTTCAGAACACAAACGGCCCCGCCGAAGCGGGGCCGTCCCATCCATCGTGCGCGCCCCCTGGCCTGGTAACCAAAGCGCGCACTGATTGAAGGAGTCCATCATGGCAGCTTCTGTCAACTGCGTCGACGTCACCCCGGCGGTGGCTCGATGATCGCCGTCACCGTCGCCCGGCCGACCGAGAACCTCGCCGTCGCCCGAACGCCCCTGATCGAGCGCGGCAGCATGGCCGCCTACTGGCTGGCCCTGCGCGCGAAGGCTGCCGGTGACACGCACGGGGCGTTGCTGTTCGCGAAGCGCTACGTCCGTGCGGTGGCGAACGGCAACGTGGGGGAGGCGCTGTGACTGTCACCGCTACCGCCGAGGCCCCGCGGGTCACGGCCGGCCTGATCACCGTCACCCTGCCCGACGACGGGCCGGCGATGCGCGCCACGTGGATCACCCCGGACACCGTCATCGTCGGGTTCGACCCGCGGTACCTGACCGAAGACCTGGTCGTCATGGTGCTCCAGTCCGTGCACGGCGACGGCATCTCGTTCGTCGAGGGGGTGCCGCAGTGAAGCTGCTGCAGTCTCTCCACCGCGACCAGCGGGGCGCAGCTGAGCGGGTTGCTGCGACCGCTGAGGATGCCCGTTCGCTGGGCTTCTCCAACGTCGAGACGCACTACGAGCCGCAAACCGGTTTCCACACGGTGACTGGTGATCTGCCGGCGGCGACGGCGCAGCGCACGATCGACCGGATTCTCGGCCGCTGACGCCGTCTTGGGCCGCCCCGCCGTGGGGCGGCCCCCTTCTCGCTCCCCTTCACCGGCCGCTTCCAGTTCAGCGGCACCTGCACCCCGGAGCACAGCGTGAACTACGGACGAATCCGCCGTGGCCCGATGGCCGCGGACGCGTTCACTCAGATCCGCAACGCCCTCTTCCGTGACGCCCGACTGTCCTTCCGCGACAAGGGCGTCTTCGGGCTCATCTCGACCCATCGCGACGGCTTCGGCGTGAGTGCCGAGTCGATCGCCGCGATGTCGCCCAGTGACGGCCTCACCGCGGTGAAGTCGTCGCTGCGAAACCTGGAGAAGTGCGGCTACCTGCAGCGGACGCGGCAGCGGAACGCGAACGGCACGCTTGGCGGCGCCGTGTACTACATCACCGACCAGCCGGAAGCCTTCGAGGGGCCTTCTGAGCTGGAAAGTCCCAGCTCAGAGCCTGCGGTGGCTCAGCCAACGTTGGTTCAGCCTACGTTGGGTGGACCTACGTTGGCTGAACCAGCGGTGGTTTCGCCTACGTTGGCTGAACTGCCGCATAAGAACACCAATTCCAAGCACACCAAGTCGAAGAAGACTCTCCCTCCCTCCGGTCCCTCTCCGAAGCCGGCAGCAGACACGCCTGCCGCGGCCGGAAGCGAGAGAGAGACGACCTCGCGGGATGCGGAGACGGTTGTCGCCGCATACGCTGCCGCTCTCGCCCGTCCGGTCAGTCCGGCTACTCGGCGGAAGCTTGGCGCGCAGGCTGCTGAACTCGCGGATGCCGGCTTCCCCGTGTGGTGGCTGGTTGACCGGGCCCGGGAGCTTGCGGACCGCGGCTGGACGGACCTTGCCCAGCACTGCGACCGCTCCACAGTCCCCACGGCCCGCACGTCCGTCGACAGTCGCGCGGACTGGTGCGGCAACTGCCAGGACCCGGCTTACCGGATGCGCAAGGACCCGGCCCGGGACAACGAACTCGTCGCTTGCGATGACTGCCACCCGGCTGCGGTGGCCCGTCGGCGGCGCATTGAGACAGGAGCCGCGGCGTGAGCGTGTTCGACGACGACCCCGGGGGTGGTCCGGAGGTCATCGAACTGCATGAGCCGAACGACTTCGGCGCGGAACGCGGCATCCTGGCCTCGATGCTGTTCGACCGCCAGGCGATCGATGTCGTCAGCCAGATCGTCAAGGGCAAGCACTACTACAGGCCCGCCCACGAGAAGATCCACAACGTTATCGTCGACTTGAACGCGGCCGGTGGGATCGCCGACCCGATCACGGTCGCGAACGAGCTCAACCGCCGGGGCGAGCTGGAGAAGGTTGGCGGCCGCGGCTACATCCACGGCCTCGTCGCCGACGCCATCCGTGTGGGCAACGCCGAAACGTACGCCGAGATCGTCCGCGAGCGATTCGTGGCCCGGGACTTCGCGAAGGCCACCCGCCGTGCGACGCAGGCGCTCTTGGAGGGTCGTGAGGATGCGCAGGCGATCATTGCCGAGGTGCAGGCCCGGATCACTGAGACTGAGGCCGATCAGGCCGAGGACGGCCTGCACCTGCTGTCGGCGTCGATGGGGGACACTCTCGACCTGTTGGAGGAGATCGCCACCAACAAGGGCCGGCTCACCGGCGTCCCGACGGGATTCACGGACCTTGACGCTCTCACGCAGGGCTGGCAGGGCGGACAGTTCATCATCGTCGCGGGCCGGCCTGCGATGGGAAAGTCGACGTTGGCGGACGACTTCTTGCGGGCGTGCTCCATCAAGCACAGCCTTCCGAGCGTGATCTTCTCGCTGGAAATGGGCCGCAACGAGCTCAACATGCGGATTCTGTCCGCGGAGGCCCGGGTCGGGCTGCACCTGATGCGGTCCGGCAACCTCGACGAGGACGACTGGAACCGTATCGCCAGGTGCATGCCGTTGGTGACCGGGGCGCCGCTGTACATCGACGATTCGCCGAACCTCGACCTGGCGCAGATCCGCGCGAAGGCACGGCGGTTGAAGGAGCGCCAGGGCCTGCGACTGATCGTCATCGACTACCTGCAGCTCCTCGGATCGGGCACCAGTCGGCGCTTCGAGTCCCGGCAGGTAGAGGTCTCGTACATCTCCCGGAACCTGAAGCTCCTCGCGAAGGAGCTGGACGTGCCGATCATCGCCTTGGCGCAGCTGAACCGCGGCCCGGAGCAGCGCACGGAGAAGAAGCCCATGGTGTCGGACCTGCGCGAATCCGGGTCGCTGGAGCAGGACGCGGACCTGGTGATCCTGCTGCACCGCGAAGACGCGTACGAGAAGGAGTCGGCCCGGGCCGGCGAAGCAGACGTGATCGTCGGGAAGCACAGGAACGGGGCCACGGCGACGATCACCGTGGCGTCACAGCTGCACTACTCGCGATTCGTCGACATGACCCGTGACACCAACTAGCCACAGCCGATTCGAAAGGGAGCGATCATGCGTGAGACCTGGCACCACGACGTCGACCTCTTCGGCGAGCCCTACCCGACACGGCACCCAGTCCCGGAGCACTTCCGCACCGGCGATGTCGATGCCGGCGAGCTGATGCAGCTGACGACGGAGCAGCAACTCGCCGCGACCGCGGCACACGAGCTCGGGCATGCGCTCCTGTGGCTGGCCGGGGGCCTGCACGTGGAGCAGGTCAGCATCGTTCCGAGTGGCCGGCGTGGCGGGCATGCAACGGCCCGGCTGACCGGCATGCCCGACGCGCCCCGCCTGCTGGCGATCGGCACGGCCGGCGGGGAACGGGCCGAGGACCGGTGGCTGCGGGAAGCGGGACTGTGGACCCCGGACCGGGCGGCCGTCGTGGAACTGGGCGCACACGGGGACCGTGCCCGGCTGCTGGAGTGGACTTCTCCGCGCCCGGTGTTCGGCGGCGACGGTTTCGACTTCGCGGTGCTGCACGACATGGCGGACGAGGCGTTGGATCAGGTGTGGGGTCGGCTGTCAGTCGCGCATCCGGTTCTGGTTCGGCGGCAGGTCATGTCGGGCGAGCAGCTCGCAGAACGCGTCGGCCTGTCCCTGCCGGCGGCTGTTGCCCGGTAACGGGGGCACCGCGGGGCGCTGTTGAGCGCGTTTCGTCACGTCAGCGGGCTACCCGCACGCCCGCACCACTGGAACAATTCATCACACACCAGGAGGTAACGCCCATGGATCTCACCACCCCATCCGGCACCCGCGAGTTCCTGCTCCTCTGCCTCGACGGCCGGAAGAAGCGCACCGCCGCCCAGCTCGTCAAGGTGCTGGAGCTGCAGCCCACCTTCGCCGACGCGGTCGATGTCCACGCGCCCGATCTCGCCATGCTGCGTCGGCAGGTCGAGGAGGCCCGTACTGCCGAGGCGAAGGCGAAGGGGGCCGCTGACCGGGCCGAGAAGGTGTACGCCACGGCACTGGAGTCGTGGATCCGCACCCCGGCCGTCGGCGGTGCCCAGTGACGACCGTCCGGCAGATCCTCATCGACACCATCAAGAACGGCACCGCCGAGGCCGCGGACGCCGCGATCGACGCCTACCGTTCCGCGATCGTCGCCGAGAACTGGTGGCGGATTGTCGGGGCCTCGAAGGCGCGGCTCGACGAGATCGACGAGGACGACCTGCGCCCCAGCGACTGGGAGCGGCACGAGCAGTGGTGCGCCGCTGCCGACGTCCTCAAGGCTTCCGTCGGTGGTGTCTCGTGACGGCCCGTTCACTGCCCGTGCTGCCCGCCGTCCACCAGGGCGAGCCAGTCACCTGGGGCAGTTGGGAGTCCGCTGTGGCGGGCACGGTCGCCGCCTGCGGGCGCCCGCAGCAGCCGAACCCCTGTCGTGAGTGCGGGGCGGATGCGCGCTGGTACGTGGCGGGCCGGGTCGGCTGGCAGGCTCGGGTGCACGGCAACTTCTGTGCTGCCTGCGGGTGGTTGAAGTTGAGCTGCGTGCGGCCGCCGGCGGCTGGTTCGTGGCGGCCGGTCGTCGAGGTGATCGAGGCCGCCGTTCCCGCGTCGAGGGAGGGCTGACCGATGGCCGGGTCGAAGCGAACACCGCGCGAGCGGATCGAGCGCGCATTCCACGTCAGCTTCATGCTCCCCGAGCAGGCCGCCCAGCTCCTCGACGAGTACGCGGCGCAGGTTCGTGACGCCGCGTTCGCCGAGGGGGCCGAGTTGATCCAGGCGCTCCCGCCGGCTGCGCACACGGGGCCGGATCAGCACTGGTACCGCTTCGGCCAGAGCCGCGCCGCGAGCGCCCTGCTGGCCGCCCGGGAGCAGCGAAGGCCGCAGAAGGCCCCTACGAGCCCCGAACTCGCCGCCCCGGCCCCGGGGGAGGGGGAAGCCCCGTGAGGCCCTTCACGCCCCCGCCGGAGGGCATCTGCGGGCACTGTGAGCAGACCCTCTCCATCCGCAAGGACGGATGCCTCAAGCGTCACACCATCCCGTACGACCCCGAAGGCTCGATCCTCTACAGCAACTGCCCCGGCTCCGACCGGGCTCCGGCCATCCGGCTCGACATGACGTTCGCCCGCTGGCTCCACGCCCACGCGGCCCGCCGCGACTACCGAGACAACCCGGTCACGTTCCTCGCGCAGTGGATGTTCCGGCCCTGCTCACGCACCCGGAAGACCCCGGCCGACGTGACCTGGTCCAGCCCCGAGGAGCTCCATCTGGTGCTTCACGGCGCCGAAGACCCGTGCGGCTGGCAGTGCCGGTACATCGAGCAGGCCGCGGCCGGGTTCGCCGCGTACGACGACGCCCGCCGCGCATCCTGAATGCAGGAACGCCCCCGCCTGGCTGGCGAGGGCGCTCCGGTAGTGCACGCGGTCCGATTGTCGGCCGCGGGGCGCCCCCAGGCGGTTCGGCCACGGTACGCGCGTCGGGGCTGGTGGGGAAGGGTCAGGGGCCCTCGTGTTCGACGGGGGTGGGTGGCCGCTGGGAGGGCTCGACGCCCGGGCAGATCACATCGTGGGTAACCGTCGCGCGAGACCAGTGGCGGTGAAGCGAGCCGTTCGGGTAAACGGACGTTTCGCGGCCACAGGCGGGACACACGCGCTTTGGGCGAACGCGACCGGCCTTCGCTGCGCTGGTGGCCTGGCGCCTGTGCCAAGCGTTAGCCACATAGCGCCTCATGGCTGCCGTCATCGGACGCTGGCCGTGCTCTGCCAGCTTCATGTGCTGGTTGCACCGCTGGCACAGCAGTCCTCGCACGGCCCACGCTCCAAGGCCGTGGTCGTGGTCGATGGACAGCGTGGCCGTGGGTTCCCTGCAGATTTTGCAGCATCCCCGCGCCAGCCGGAGAAGGTCGTCGTACTCGGCGCAACTCAGCGAGTAGCCCGTGTGGTAGCAGCTCGTGTGGGTGCGCCTCACCCCTGGCTTCCCAGGTGCTGCCTGAGGATCTGCGTTGCGCGGTCGGGGCCGCCGGACTGTTCCACGAGTTCGCCGAGTTCGGCGGTGACGAGTGCAGCCTGACGTTTGCCGCGGCTGGTGAGGAAGTAGGAGCGGCGCAGGAGGCGTACAGAGGCGAGGAGTTCGGAGAGGTTGGCTCGTGCCTCGGCGATCGGCTGGTCGGCGCTGTTGGTGTCCATGGAGTCTAGGTTAGCAAGGCGTCTTGATGTACATAAAGACGCGATGTACCATTGAAGCGTTGAGTCTACCCACCCCTCGGAGGGCTCCCTTGTCGCACCGCTTTTGGCCCGCCCGCGAAGAATGGGCCGCCAAGGCCGAGCACTACGCCCGCTCCGCCTGCTACACCGACCAGCGCGTCAGCCGCTTCCCCCTCGACTGGCTCACCGTTGACCAGCTCGTCGAGGCCCGCCGCCTGGTCGCCGAGATCGTCAAGGCCACCCGCACCGCCATCAACCGCGCCGTCCGCTCCGCCGGCGACGACACTCAGCGCCAGGTCGCGCTCGACTGCCGCGCCCAGCTCAACTCGGCGAACAAGACCGCCACCGCGCTGTATCAGGAGGTCGGCATGCTCGCCCAGGCCTGGGCCCACATCGCCGGCGCGGCCCGTGTCATGGGCGCCGCTGGCCCTGCGACCGATCGCCTCGACGAGCTCGCCACCGAGATGCGAACCAAGCGCGACGCTGCCGCCCGGGCCGCGCTCGACGACGCCGTCAACCGCGAAATCGCCAGGCGCAACAGCGATGAAGGCTGGGCCGCGGAGCTGGAGCGCCGCGCCCGCATCGAAGCCGGCCCCGTCATCACTTACCACTGAACCCGAGGACCAGATGACCAACCTGCCCGCCATCATCGCCGCCTACGAACAGCGCAGGGAGCAGCAGTGAACCACGACCGGATTGAAATGGTGGCGGTCGTCGCAATGACCACCAGCGGCACCATCCACGCGGCTCAGGTTGGCATCCCCGCCGCCGACTACTACGGCAATCGCGAAGCGGCGATCAGTATCCGCGACGCTGCGAGCGAGCGGCTCGAAGCTACCCTCCGCGATGCCATGCCCACGGCCGATCACGATCAGATCCCCCTCCTCCTGAGCCGCGCCCTCATCACCACGCATCAGTACTGGGACACCCTCGCGGAGCAGCGATGACCGATGAAGACCAGGAGCCGGCGTACTGGTTCTGCAACTCCTGCGGCGAGGAAGTCGGCGACCAGTTCGACGAGTGCTGCGACGACGGCGAGATCGAACCCTCCTGGGACGAGTAGCCCCGCAGGGGCGCCAGCCTGACCGGACGGCGTGACCGGCGCCGCGACGTGATCGTTCTCCTGGGTGGCCGACCATCCGTCACCCGGGAGAACCCCCGTGCGCCTGCGCCCCGCCGCCATCACCCTCGCCGTCACCGCCCTCCTCGGCATCACCGCCGCCCCCGCCCACGCCGCGCCACACCGGGCCGCCGGCGACACCGTCACCACCACCCTCTACGCCGCCATCGACGACCTGCCCGTCGCCGACGAGAGCCGCGACGGCTACGTCCGCACCGCGTTCCGACACTGGACCGACGCCGACGGCAACGGCTGCGACACCCGCAAGGAAGTCCTGATCGCCGAAGCCGTCGACAAGCCCGCCGTCGGCCCCAAGTGCGCGCTGAGCGGCGGCATCTGGGTGTCGCCGTACGACGACCTCGTCCTCACCGACTCCAAGCTCCTCGACGTCGACCACGTCGTCCCGCTCGCCGAAGCCTGGGACAGCGGGGCCTCGAACTGGAGCGCGAAGCAGCGCGAGCAGTACGCCAACGACCTCGACGAGCCGCGCGCCCTGATCGCCGTCTCGGCGAAGAGCAACCGCTCGAAGGCCGACAAGGACCCGGCGGACTGGATGCCGCCGGCCGCCGGATACGCCTGCACCTACCTCGCCGACTGGACCGCGGTGAAGACCCGCTGGGGTCTGTCCGTCGACGCGCGCGAGGTCGACGCCCTGCACCGGATCGCCGCCGGCTGTGACGACGCAGAGCTTCAGGTGGTGCTCGCCCGGTGAGTGCCACGATCAGGGTCGTCGCCCCCGAGGTGACCGGAGTGCTGTTGGCCGACGGCTGGCACCAGGTCGACCGCGGGTCGTTTCGGCTCGGGCCGTACGCTCTCGTCTCCAGCGCCAGCGACTGGTACGACCAGTTCCTCGACGGCCTGGGCGAGAGCGAGCAGGGCTTCGCGTTCACGGATGAACAGGGGCGGACGTTCGCCGGCCCGATCGCCTCGATCCTCGCGACCCGCGCCTGACGGGCCGTGATCGAGCAGCTGCGCCCCACCCCGTCCGATACGGGGTGGGGCGCAGCGCCGTGGGAGGCACTGCCGGATCCAACTGGCTGGGAGCCTACGCCTGGGGTGGTGGCCGAACAAGGGGCGTGCCGTGCGAGTTCGCAGGTCATGCCGCACATGGCTGCGCCCTGCCGCACTTGGGGAGCGGCAGGGCGCAGCGGTCTCGGCGGTCTGGCGCGGCCGCCGGACAGGGCCCGGGCGGGGTGGCATACCCGGGTGACGACCCCTCTGTGGGCGGGAACGCTACGCCGCCGGAATGGAGTAGTCCAGATGTTGGGTCGGATTTCCGGTGGCGCTGGTTGTTCCGGCTGCCGGTTCGGCCTGGCGGTTGGTGGCTGCTGAGGTGGCAATTCGTCTTTGGTGTAACCCGATTGGGTGAAACCGCTTGAACTATGTCCGACCGTCAGACATAGTTGGTGGTGTCGAAAGGGGAGCCTGATGGCCACCGTCACCACCACCAACGCCGCCGCCCAGGCCGGAGTTACGGCCGACACCATCCGCACCTGGTGTCGCACCGGCGCCGTCGCCGCCATCAAGAAGGCCGGCCGCTGGGTGATCGACGCAGCCTCCCTCGCCTACCGCATCAAACTCCCCGCCCTCCTCCGCAAGACCCCCCGGCCGGTCAAGCTCACCGCCGAACTGGTCGTCGCCCTCGGCGGCCGCCGCTGGCAGAAGAACGGCATGGACCGCGTCTACCTGAACAACTGGGCCGAGTTCGCCGACCTCGACGTCGCGCACTACGGCACCGGCAACGTCAGCGGCGCCGCCCTCGGCGGCCGCGGTATCGCCAACGGTCGCGCCGCCCGCCTCCTCAGCGCCATCGAGAAGGTCTGGTTCGACACCGCCGACGGCAGGCTCCACGCCTACCACGACGGCGCCGACGCCATCGAAATCCGCTACCTCGACGGCGCCCGCGACACCGTCAACCTCCTCGCCCGAACCTTCAGCGGCATCAAGGCCGCTGCCGCTACTCTCTGACCCGTCCATCCCAGCCACAGGAGCACCGTCGTGTCCGTCACCGTCACCCCCAGCGATCTGCGAAGCCTCCGCGACAGCGGCGCCGAAGACCCCGTCCTGTACGTCAACTTCGACGTCGACGAGGAACCCGAGCTGGACGTGTGGGCCGGCGCCCACGTCGACAACGACCACGTCGTGATCACCCGCGCCGCCCTCGAAGACTGGCTCGGCGACGACTGGGCCGACGGCGACATTCGCGAGTACCTGCCGGAACTCCAGGAGACCGCCGACGGCATCATCGCTGAGCACTTCCCTGAGCCGCCCTCCACCCACTTCACTGTCTGGGTCGTCAACGACACCTCCAGCCTGGGGGGCGACAACTGCGAAGTCGAAGTGAAGGCCGATGCGCCCCACACCTACTACGAGGGCGACGAGAAGCGCATCAGCTGGGAGTCGACCGGCGACCCGCTGCTTCAGCACGTCACCAGCGTCGACGCCCGTGATGGCGACATCGATGACGCCATCCGCGAAGCCGAGGAACTGCTGGAAGCGGCCGGCTGGAGGATCGCCGGCCGCTGGGACGCCGTCGACACCGCCTACATCGCCGAGGTCGAACGCTCGGACCCCGACGAGACCTGGACTCTGCAGCAGGCCGCCGACCACATGGGCGCCGACCGCACCGACACCGCGTCCAAGGCCCTGCGCCGCCTCGGTGTCGAGGCCGTCGGCCGCGCTCCCGGCCGCGGCGGCCAGTCCATCTACAGCGCCGTCGAGGTCATGTACGCCCACGCCACCCGGCCCGGCCGCGGCGCCCGCACCGACCTCAAGGACGCCGAGTGACTGAGACCGGCAGTGTGCCAAGCGAGGCCGAGCAGGAGCTTGAAGGCGACCGCGCAAACAGGAACATCCGTTGGCAGGGAGCCTATCTGAAGGCCCTGATCGAGCACGACGGCTCGGTGGCCGAGGCCAGTCGGACGGTGGATCTGGGCTGCGGCCGGCTCGGCTATTGGCGGACGAACCCTGAGTTCCTGGCCGCCGAGGCAGCCCTCCGGACCTGGATCTCCACCAGGCCCGTAATCCCGTCGGCCCGCCGAGCGTCGCAATACCAGTTGAAACGCTTTCTGGAGCTCCTGGAGAACCCCAACATCAACATCGGGCTCGCAGCCCGATCCGCTGGCCTGAGCAGATCGCAGGTCATGTACTGGACAGAGAATGATGCCAAGTTCAAGGCACGGTTGGACTGGCTCAGGCCGGTAGGGAAAGGGGGGTGCCGGGGCCTCCCGGAAGAACCGATCCGACGCGATCGCGCCCCGCTGGCCGCCGCCCTCTTGTCGCACAAGACCGTGGGGGAGGCCGCCCGGGAGGTCGGCATCACGACCTTACTGGCCCGGCAGATCATCAATGAGGACAAGGAACTGCTCGAACTGGTCAAGATGCTGACAGCCCAAGGCCGGTTGCGCCGCACCGGCTACGAGCCGAAACCCATCGATGAAGCGTGGCTGAAGAAGAACTGGTTCCGTCCGGAACTGAGCACGAAGGAGCTGGCCCAGGCGGTCGGCATCACCGATGCACAGCTCCGCAACCGAGCCCGCAAACTCGGCCTTCCTTCAAACCGGAAGGCCGCGCTGAAGGAGATTCAATGAGGCCCTCCTCGCTACCGAAGGCCCGCGACCAGATTCTGCGTCACCTCACCGACCCGGCCATGCCCCTCCGGGCCAACACCGGCGACAGCAACGAAGCCGGCAGGCAGGCGGAGGTCAGCAAGCTCCGCGCCGCCGAGCTCTACTGGGCGTCCGCCGACATGACAGCCCTCGCCGTAGCCTCCGGGAGCCAGCTCGCCTCAGCACGGTGGGCATCCGCAGACCGCCCGTCCCCCTCCGGCCTGATCGTGTTCGACGGAGGCGTCGGCAACTTCCCTATGGACGGCGTCGAAGTACCTATCGAGGCTGTCACCTGGGGTGCCGTCGATGGAGAACTGGGCATCAGCATCTGGCTGACCAGAGCAACCCTGGACGCAGAGGTGAAACGCCGTGGCCGCTTCACGCGCCTTGTGATCGAACAGATCCCGCCGCTCGTACCAGTCCTCGGCCGGAGCATTCCGGTCGGAGCCGATCCGGTCCCGTTCGCGGCACTCGACCCCGACCTGCCGACCCTGGTCATGCAGACACTCGCCGCCGCCTGGCTCCTCATGGAACAACCCACACTCACCGAACGCCAGGCAGAGACCGCCGACAAGGCGACAGCCCGGGCGTACGGAAGGCGCCAGGAGGCCGTTCCACAGGTCACGCTCATCGACCTTCGCCGGACCTACATTCCGGGCCAGCGAGAGGAGACCGGCACAGACATTGCCGGCCGCCGCTACCGGCACCGCTGGGTCGTCCAAGGGCACTGGCGCGACCAGCCCTACGGCCCCGAGCGTGCGCTCCGCCGGAAGCAGTGGATCCCCGCCCACTTGAAGGGGCCGGATGGCGCGCCGATGCTGGCGACCGAGCGGGTCAACGTGTGGCGGCGCTAAAGATCCCCGTGTCTGGCCGGCGGCCGGACGGACCGCTCGTCTGGCTGCAGCTGGCAGTCCCGCCACAACGCGAACCACCGCCGCCACTCCCTCAGCTGCGCCCCACGGTCGAACCAGGTCCCCCCTTCCATCGGCGGGCCGCACTCCTCAACCTCGACACCAGGCGCCACGTTGCAGGCCGGCCGCTCCCGGCGGATCGCCGCATGCTCGATGCGCCTCGACTCCGGGCGGCCGCACGGCAGCCACTCGACGTCGGTGCGGGCAACCGCGGGCCACCAGCCGAACCACTTCGCGTGGTCTCGGAACCGACGCTGCGGATCCAGACTGGTTCCGATGTACAGCAGCCAGCCTGCCTCGTCGTAGCAGCGGTACAGGGCCGTCGGGCCGGCGGCGGCGCGTTGGCGGCGAAGCTCCAGTTGGGCTTCCCAGCAAGGCCGGCACCGGTCGAGAGGCCAGCGGCCGGGGGAGTGCTGGCCGCAGTCGCGGCAGGGGCCGGGGCCGTTGCTGCCGAGATCGACTCCATGCATGGAAGTAGGGTCCCAGCCGACACTGACAGGGGCCGGTTGTCAGTCCGGCAAGTCGTTGCGGGGGATGTACTGCCAGCCCTGCGCGGCGAGCCCCTCGTGCATCCACGCCAAGGTGAACTCCTTGAATAGGTCCGCGGGCCGGATGTCGTCGGGGAGCTCCATGGTGGCGAGTAGCCGGCCGCCGGCCGTGGCACCGGTGTCGCAGGTCCGGCACAGGTGTAGCTCGGCCGTGCCGTCGGGGAACGTGAAGCGGACGAGGAAGGCGAGGCGGCGGTCGCAGTGGGGGCAGGGCGGCAGGTCGCCGCCGGTGATCACCGTGACGTTGGGCATGCGAGTCCTCCCTAGAGGGGTGGCCAGGATCGACCCGCGATCATGCGGAGTCAAGGGCTCCGGCAGGGTGGGTGCAATCATGGAGTTCGAACAAAGATTCGATTAGCCTGATCTGCATGAACACGCTCCACCCCACCTGGTGCGACCCCGCCCACTGCGACGTCCCCGACCGGCAGGCCAGCCTCTTCGCCCGCGGCGGCGCCCACCGCTCCAAGCTCGTCCCCCTCAACCTGGAGACCGAAGCCCGCGGCGAGACCGGCTGGCTCTACGCCGGCCTCTCCCAATCCGCGAGGTCCCCCGCTGGCGTCTTCCTCAAGTGGATCATCAACGGGGAGATCGTCGGCCACATCCCCCTCGAACAAGCCGAACCCCTCGCCTGGCTCATCGCCGACGCCCTCGCCAACCTCCGCGGCGACGACCAGCCCGTCGAACACACGAAAGCGCCCGACCAATAGGCCGGGCGCAGCGAGGGCCGGAAGCGATCAGCTGGGCGTCGGCACCTCGAACGCGTGACAGGGGCTGGAGAACCGCATCACCTGGCCGTTCGAGAAGTCCAACTGGAACAGGTTGGTCCGGCCGCAGGTCGGGCACTTGGTCCTGTCGCCGAGGGGCTTGCCGTCCTCGTCGAAGAAGTTGCGGAGGTGTGCGGCGCTAACGGGAACGTACTTGGGGTTGCTCATAGGCCCTTTCTAGCGGCTCCGAAAATGCCCAACCAGAGCCCGAAAAGGTCACCCAGAATGGCCCGCCCAGTTGGAACTATCCAGGCCACCACGCGCGAGCGTCAGGCCGTCACGCTGGGGCAGCAGCGGCTACAGATCGCGGCCGGACCGCGGTGGCGGCCCGTCGAGGGCAGAGATGGTCGGGCAGGGCCACGGGGTGGCCATGTCCGCGGCGCCGCACGTGTCGCAGGCCGGGTCGACGCCGTCGTAGGTGCCGCTGTCGAGCCAGCCGGCGCGGTCGCTGACAGGCCGGTGGAGTGCCCGGGCGGCGGCGATGCGGGCCTCGGCCTGCTCGGCACGCTGGATCAGCTCCTCGATCGCGGGTGCGATGTCGGGCCATGCGTCGCCGTGGCCGCCCCAGGGCTCCAGCAGGTCTCGGGCGTGCTCCAGCAGGGCGGCCCGCTCACTGGCGGCGGCCTGGGCGGTGGCGAGTTGTTCGGTGAGCTCGGCGACTTGCCGCCGGCGTTGGCCGAGCTCGGTCTCCGCGGCGCGCCGTTCG
The DNA here is from genome assembly GCF_042873275.1 of Kitasatospora sp. NPDC004745. Classification (NCBI taxonomy): domain Bacteria; kingdom Bacillati; phylum Actinomycetota; class Actinomycetes; order Kitasatosporales; family Streptomycetaceae; genus Kitasatospora; species Kitasatospora sp. NPDC004745. The sequence continues at coordinate 382,419 of NZ_JBIALK010000001.1, forward strand.
GCGGCCGCCCGGTCGCGCTGCTTGATGAGGTCCTGGGTGTAGGCGCTGTTCATGCGGCGCTCCTGGATCTGTGTCGGATGGCTCGCTTGTAGGCGGTCTCGGCTGCGCGGCAGTCGGTGCAGGGGCGTTCGCCGCGGCTTTCGTGTTGGCGGAAGCCGGCGTGGTCGCCGTGTCGTCGCTTCTCGGCGGTGAGGATGCCGGCCTGGTAGCCACAATGGACGGCGTTGGCTCGTCCTCGGGCGTCGAGGGCAATCAGGAGCCGGGTGGTGCGCGTCTCGACGGCGCGAACGCTGATGCCGAGGCGCCGGGCGATCTCGGTGTTGGTGCAGCCCTCGGCGATGAGGAGGAGGACGTCGCGCTGCCGGTCGGTGAGGCGGCTCACAGTTGGTCCTCCTCGGCCTTGCAGGCGCAGTCGGGCGAGGTGCAGTCGCCGACCACTTCGCAGGTGCCGCCGCAGTGGGGGTCGGGGCAGGGGCCGTAGATGTGGCCGGCGACGCACAGGTGGTAGCCGCTCATGCTGTGGCCGCAGGGGCATTCAGCGGAGGTCACGGCTGGTTCTCCTCGGCGAGGTGGATCGTGGTGCCCAGGCGCTGGAACGCCTGTTGGATGTCGGCCGCTGTGGCGTCAGCGAGGGCTGCGGCGAGCCGGTCGGCAGTGCTGGGGCCGCCCCCTCCGGTGCCAGGGGGCGTGGCATCGGCGATGAGGTCACGGATCTGGTGGTCGCGGCCGAGCCAGACGAGGAGGCTGACGAGGGCGTGGGAGTGGAGGCCGATGTCGTCGCGGCGGAGGCGGCTGAAGAGGCTGCCGCTGGCGCATCCGGTGACGCGTGCGACGCCGCGCCAGGACAGTCCCTCAGCGCGCCGTTTGGCGTCGAGGGCGGCCCAGAGGGCGGGGCCGTGGATGCGGTGGCTGGTGCGCGGGGTGATGGTCACGGCTGCGGCTCCTCGTGGGTGGCGGCGGCGATGGCGGCCCAGGCGTTGGCGGGGGCCGCCTCGATCTCCGCGCCGCGGTACTCGGTGTCGGAGAGGCGAGTGAGGCGGTCGACGTCGAAGCGGGTGTTGTTCCTCGCGAGGGAGTCCCTGTAGGCGCTGTGCGCGCGGGTGTAGCAGCGGTGGGCGGACTCGGCCCACTCGACGGCTTTGGCGAGGGCTTCGGCGCGGGTCATGAGGCTCCTTGTCTGGGGATGAGGCCGCTGTGCTCGGCGGCGTGGCGTACGGGGTCGGGACGGCCTTCAGGGCTACCTGAACAAGATCCGCGCTGTTCGGGGGAGGAGGTGTTTCCCTGAATGCCGCGGCTGCGGGGTCGGAGGGTTGCGGTGAGGGTGGCTGCGAGGCCGGCGCTGTAGAGGGCGCCGGCCACGGCGAGCAGGTGCGGCGTGGTCACTCGGCGGGCTCAGCTTGGAGGCGGGCGATGCGTTCCAGCGCGGTGTCCGGGGTGAAGCCGTTGACGGACATGTGCGGGGCGGTTGCCTCGGCGATGGCGAGGGCATTGCCGAGGGTGAGCGGCCCGGCTCCCCACCGGGTGTCGTGCCAGATGCCGCAGGTGTCGAGGTACTGGTGGCCGTTGGTGATGGACCAGTAGCCGTCTCGTCCGAGCTCGACGTGGAGTGCCCAGGCATGTGCGTCCGGGCAGCTGTCGGGCGGCATGCAGTTGACGGTGTAGCGGGTGGCTTGGACGCGCGGCTCAGGGTCGGTCACGGGTCGCTCCTGGGTGGGTGGTGGGGCCTGCCGCGGGTGGCGGCAGGCCGGGCGGGTCAGCGGTGGCCGGCTGCCCAGCAGTCGGGGCAGATGTCCCGGCCGCCGGGGCGCTGGTGCCAGCCGTGCGGTCGGGTGTAGGCCCGGACGTCGGCGGCGCGGCTGGTGCCGAACGGGGTGCTGATCTCGGCACCGCACCGCAGGCCGCTGTTGCAGCGGATGACGATGATGCGGTGCGCGCTCACACGGCGGCTCCGGCGGGGACGGCGGCCAGGTGGGCAGCGAGCTGCCGGCCGATGAACTCGGTGTAGGCCGGCGGGATGGCCTGGTTGAGTTCGTCCTTGGTCATCCAGTCGATGCCCATGGCGTCAGCGGCCGCAGCCTTGCTGGAGTTGCCGCCGCCGGTGACGGAGACGAACGCGGTCCACTCGTCGAGCTGGCCGTAGTGCTTCTTGCGCTTGTCGAGGGTGTAGACGAGCGGGTGCCGCGGGTGGTCGCCGGGGGCCATGAGCTGCATGTTCGACTCGAACAGCCGGTGGCGGATGACGCGGAGGCCGGGGAACTGGGTGCCGCACAGGACGAGCGGGTCGATGAGCGGGGCACCTTCGACGTTCTCGATCACCCACGGGAGGCCGGTGGCCTGCAGCAGTGCGCGGGTCTCGGGGATGAAGTCCTCGTACTCGCGGCCGGTGCGGTGTTTGAGGTCGGAGTGGGCCCAGCAGGGCGGCGACGCGGTGACGGCGTCGAACTCGGCGGCGATCCACGCGGGGTCGAGGTCGCGGAGGTCGGCCTGGATGAACTCGTAGGGGTAGTGGGGCTGGGGTTCGCGGTCGATGCCGGTGACGGTGAACCCGGCGGCCGCGTAGCCGGCGGAGGCTCCTCCGGCCTTGCAGCAGATGTCGAGCAGGCGCATGGTGGCGGGTCCTCAGCTGGTCGTGTCGCGGGTGGCGAGGAGGTCGGTGAGCTTGCGCCCGAACAGCTCGGCGTGCCCGCGGGCCTCGGTGAGCTCGGCGCGGAGGCGGTCGATCTCGGCGTCGCGGCGGTCGAGTTCGGGCTGGACGACGGCCTGCACGGCGGCGGCCGCTTCGGGGATGACCGAGTCGGGGTCGGCCTGGGCGAAGTTGAGGCCTCGGCTGATGGCGTGTTCGATGCGCTCGGCGAGGCTGGGCTGCTGGCCGGTCACCGGGCACCGCTGGCGGGCTCGATGTCCTCGGGGGCCATCCACGCGGACAGGCGGTCCACGGAGTCGTCGAGCATCACCCCGTAGCCAGCGGCCATGGCCGGGTTGCGGTGCGACGGGTGGATGTGGTCGATGGTGCCGAGAGCGCCGGCCGGGATGTCGGGTTGCTCGGGTGCCCAGTCGGCGGAGGCGAGGTCGATGAGGGTGCGGACGCGGTCGCCGAGGTCGAACTGGCGCTTGGTCATGGTGGTCTCCGTGGTGTGTGGGGCGTGACGCCCCGTCTGGGGGCGTGTGGGCGGTCGGGTGGCGCTGGGTGCCGGGTGGGCCGTGCGCGGCCGCTGTGGGTCCGGTCCTGGCCGCGCACGGGGCCGTCAGGCCATCAGGCAGCTGGCGGGGTCGATGCCGTCGCAGTTGCCGCAGACGTGCGGGTGGCCGGTGAGGGCCTGCGCGAGCTGGTAGCGGGCACCGAGGGCCTCGACGCCGGGGTCGGTGTGGTCGCGGATCAGGTCGTCGAGGGAGGCGAGGGCTCGGCGGCCGGTGTCGGCGAGCCGCTCGTTCTCGGCGCGGAGCTGGTCCTGGCGGGTGATGGCGCGGTCGCGGAGGTCGGTCATGCCAGCCAGTTCGGGACGGAGCCGATCCGCCTCCGCGCGGGCCTCGTCGCGTTCGGTCTCGGCGCGGCGGCGCAGGTCGTGCGCGGTGGGTCGGTGTCGGCGCTGGACGGTGAGGGTGTACGAGTCCTCGGGGTGCTGGCCGTCCTGGAGGTCGAGGCTGACCTCCGGGGGAAACGTGGCCTCCGTGACGAGGTAGTTCTCGGCGCCAGCGTCGTCGAGCATCTCGCGCATCGAGGCGACGAGGATGAGGAGCATCTCGCGGGCGGGCTCGATCGACAGGCAGACGCGGCCGTCCTCGACGGTGAGGCCCTTCAGCATGGTCTGGGCGCTGATGCCCTCGGCGATCTCGGTGGCGAGTTCGTCGGCGTGCTTGGCCAGCCGCTCGTTCTCGGTCTCCAGCTGCCGGACCCGGGCGAGGAGGGCGGGGACGTCGGCGCGTGCGTGGGCGATGAACTCGGCGTCGGCCCGGTCCGGCCAGTACTCGGCGTACGGGGTCCCAGTCTTCGGGGCTTTGAGGATCTGGTGATTGAGGATCTGCTCGCCAATCTCCGGGACGCCGGAGGGGATGCGGGCGTGGACGCCGTGGAGGGTCCACACGCGGTCGTCCTCCTCGACCCACCACTCGCCTTCGGTGGCGGCGTCGGCGCGGGCCTGGATGGCGGCGAGGTCGAGAGGCGCATCGGGCTGGCTCATCGGGCGTCCTCGGGGTGGAGCGGGGACCAGAAGCCACTACCCGTCACGTCGAAGCGCTCCGGGGTGCCCCCGTCGACGGGCCAGCGGACGGCGGGTTCGACGGCGTCGCAGCGGTGGTGCGTCTCGTGGTGCCGGCGGGGGAGGCTGCACCGGGCGCTGGCGGCCGGCAGGGTCTCGGGGCAGCGGATCTGGTCGTCCCATTGCGGGGTGTCGACCGGCTGGGGCTGGCTCATCGGCTGGTCTCCTGGCTGGCGAGCTGGTGGTCGGGGCACTCCCAGTTCGAGGCGATGTGCTCGCGGTAGTGCGTCATGGTGATCAGCTCGACGGTCGCGCCCTGGCGGATCTCGCGGGCCCTGCTGTCCTTGCGGGGCGTGAAGTGCCGACGGGCCTGGTCGGGGGTGGTGATGGTCCATCCGCCGTCGCCGGTGACGTGGGCGAGGGTTGCGGCCCGGATGCAGCCGCAGGCCTGGCGGTAGAGCCATCCGCACTGGTCGAGGGGGACGTGCCGGCCGTCGAGCTCGATGCTGACTGTGGGCTGGGGCTGGCTCATCGGGCGGTCTCCTCGGTTGTGATGGTGCGGACGCAGGCACGGCAGGTGATCACCGTGCCGTCGGTCTTCAACTCGTCTCGGGGGCCGTTCATGTAGCCGCACGGCGTGAGGAGGGCGGTGGTGTCGTCCGGCAACCGAACGGGTCGGGCGGCATGCGTGTTGCGGCCGCCGCGGAGGCGGAGACGGTGCGGGTAGGCGCTCATCGGCTGGTCTCCTCGGTGGCGGTGCGTACGGCATCGACGTAGCCCTGGGCGCGGTCGGCGGGGTGATGGAGGTGGGCGATGGAGGCGATGCGCTGAGCCAAGCCGGGATCCGAGGCTGCAGTGCGCTCGCCTTCGGCGTATCCGGCCCTGTAGCCGGCCGACGCGAGGGGCTGGGTGCTCATCGGGTGGTCTCCTCGGGCTGGTTGGCGAGTTCGAGCAGGACGTCGGCGTGGCAGAGCTGGCCGATAGCGCACCGGCAGACGAGGTCGTGGCCGGCGAGGTCGGCGCGGGCGTCGGCGAGGGTGAGGTGCGGGTCGCCGTTCTGCCAGAGGCGGACCTCGCCGGCCGGGGCGACGAGAGCCTGCCGGTACAGGTCGACGCACTCCGCGCGGGTCATGTACCGGATCCAGTGCGGGGTGACGCGGCCGTCGCGCAGGTAGTGGTGCCAGCGGCCGGCGGAGCTGATGCGGGTCTCCAGCTCCCAGTCCGAGCCGTCGAGGGCGGGGACGCGGGCGAGGGCGTCGCGGGTGCGCCAGCGCCAGGGGTTGGCCCAGCGACTGCCGGGGCCGACGTAGATGGCGCCGACGGGGGGACGCCAGCCACGGACGGGCGGGCGATGCAGGCGGGCGGGCACGGTGGTCTCCTCAGGCGGCGGGGTGGGTGGTGGCGCCGGTGCTCCACGGATCCCGCACCGGCGTTGACAGGTAGCGGGCCGCTTCGTCGTTCACCGACGTGAACAGCACCGGAAGGATCGGATTCGTGATCGCGATCCGGATCGGCCCCGACATGGCCTGCAGGCCATCGGCCAGGTAGCGCGGGTTGAAGCACACCCGGATCCGGTCCGGACCTTCCATCTGGCAGTCCAGGCGGACACTGCCGCGGGCGAGATCACCGCTGGCCGCCGCGACCGTCAGCCGGTCCGCCGTGAACTCCATCCGCAGCGGCTTCTTCTCCTCGGTGACCAGATGGATCCGTCGGACCGCGGCGAGCAGCTCACCGGCATCGAGCTCGACCTCTGCCGCATATTTGACGGGGATGACCTTGTCGACCGGCGGATACGCCTCACCGATCACCCGGATGATGCTGGTGTGGCCACCGCTAGCGAAGCCGGCCAGCATCGACTCCGGTCCGGGCAGTGCCAGCTGAACGTCGGAGACCGCGCCCTTCACCGCCTCGGCCACGGCCTTCGCCGGGACGACTGCGGTCTCGAACGGCACACCTGTCGGCTTCCACGGAACCGTTCGGAACCCGACCCGGTACCGGTCCGTGGTTGCCAGCGTCAGCTTGTCGCCCTTCGCGGTGAAGCGGATGCCGGCCAGCGCCGGGATCGCACCGATATCCGGGTCGGCCAGGTGGGCGATGTCGGCGACGGCCTTCGCCAGAACGTCGCCGGCCACCGTTCCGGCCGGGGCGGGCATCTCGGGCAGCCGCGGGAAGTCGACGAGCGGCATCGTCGCGAGCTGGAAGTCGCCGCCCGGACTGTGGACGGCCATCACGCTGTCCTCCAGGGTCAGTTCGACGTCCCCGACAGGGAAGCTGCCGACGATCGCGGAGAACGTCTTGGCAGACACCACGGCCCGGCCCGATGACGCGATGTCCGCGGCGCAGCAGGCCATGGTGCTGGTCTCCCCGTCGAAGCCGGCCAGCGTCAGCTGCGTGCCGTCGGCGGTGAGCAGCAGGCCGGCACGGATCGGCTCCAGGAGGTTGCCGGGCACCTGCCGGGCGGCCCACGCGGCCGCCTCGGCAAGCGTCTTCTGGTCGGTGCGCAGCTTCACGCCGCTTCCTCGCCGGTGAACAGGTCCAGCTGGCCGGGGATGACGGTGAGCAGCGGCGCCTCGGTCAACTCGGGCTCCGGCTGCGCCTCGGACGGGGTGGCGTCGACGGTGAGGTCGGTGGCGGGGAACAGGGACATCTGCATGGCGATCTCCTCGCAGAGGCGGGAATCGTGATCTGTTGGCCGCGTCGGCGGCGCAGAAGGTGAAGGGCGGTCAGGCGGCGGTGCGGCGGGCAGCGGCACGCTGGCGGCGGTCCGCCCGGTACGCGTCCGCGCAGGCCCCGCATGCGGCCTCGCCGCGATAGCGATGGGCGTCGGCGCCGCCGGGGGTTCCGTGCTTGATCGGGCGCAGCCGGGTGTGCGGGCGTGTCCGGAGCTGCCGGCCGTACTCGCGGTTCGCGGTGGTGCAGGCCTCGCACGGCTTCTCGCCGTGGTCGAGGTGGCGGTGGTAGGCAGCCTGCGTGCCACAGGGCTTGAGCTGGCGGGGGAGTCGCAGACCGCACGCGGCGAGAAGGAATTCGATCTCGGCGTCGGACGGGTTCGGATTCATGCCGCTTCCTTGTCGGAGGTGTGGCGGTGGGGTACGTGAACTCGGTTCAGGCGCAGCACTCAAGGACGCTGCGCTCCTGGCCGGTCAGCAGCATCTGGACCGTTTCCCGAACGCGAGCTGTCTCGGCGCTTTCCACGTGCGTCCGGAGCCCCGCGTAAACGGCATCGAGTCGACCTTCTGCCTCGGCCAGCTCGAACATGTCGAACACGACGGCGCGCATCCCGTTGAATGCTCTCGGGGTCATGTCCGCGTTGCCGGCGGGCCAGCCCATTCGCTCGCAGATGAGTCCCGCGCAGACGGCGGCCAGGTGGAAGGTGCTCGGCTTGATCATGGCTGCCTCCTAGGCGGCGAGGGCGAGGCGGGCGAACAGCTCGGCGGCGGCCTTGTTCGTCTTCGGCCGGTACACGGCGAGCGCGGCGGTGATCTGGTCGGCGGTGAACGTCTTCGCCGAGACGCGGAGGACGACGAGCCGGCCGCTGGACTTCGAGCGGCGCAGCTTCAACACGGTGATGGTGTCGACGCCCGGGCCGGCGGTCTTCGAGAACGCGGAGGCGAAGCGGTCGGCGGTGGCGGCGTCGAGGCCGCGGGCGATGAGGGCGGTCTTCGCGGTGAGGGGGCCGCCGGTGCGCAGGGCCTGGGAGGTTTGGCGCTGGTTGTGGGTGCGGGCCTTGATGATCTGGCGGGCGGTGCGGGCGGCGGCGTTCACCGGAGTCTCCTCAATGGGGAGTTGGGCCGCTTTGCGCTGCCCTGACGACTCCAGTATGAGGCCAACATGTTGGCCATGCAAGAGGCCAACATGTTTGGCTGCAAGATCTTTTTGGAGACCAACGCCGTGGCCTTCCCGGTGGCCAACAAGCATGAGACCATGACGCGCATGACCAGCTACGAACCCGACCCCAGCGCCGCGAAGACCTTCGCCAGCTACAAGAAGGCCTACGAAGCCGAGCGTGACCTCAAGCCTCGGATGAAGGAGGTCGCCGAAGGAGCCATCCGCACCGGCGCCAGCAACCAAGAGCTCGCCGCGCTCACCGGCCTCACCCCCGAGTACTTCCGCAAGCTCGCCGCCGCCATCGGTGTCGACAACCGCCGACGCGCACCCACCGTCGGCCGCGAAGTCGAAGCCGCCCGCAAGGCCGCCGAAACCGCCCAGTAGCCCGCCCTGCCCCGTAGGCCGCCGGCCCGCTGCGCCGAGCGGCCCTCCGTGCTGCCCGCTCACAACCCCAGCCCAAGGTCGAGGACACGAATCCCTTCCGCCGCGGCCCGCCGCATGCAATCCCGCGTCCCCGTCGAACGCCCCAGCGGAAACGCCAAGCACACCGTCGCACCACGGTCGACCATCACCTGATTCCGGCGATGCCCAGCCAGCGGGCAGTAGTCGCCCCCACCCCGCCGAACCCGCCGATGCCCAGGCGGGCACCCAGGCACACACGGCCCCGCCCAATCCGCGGCAACCGCCTCGCAGGCAACGCCCCAGTCCCGCCGCCGCCACGCCCAGACATCCGCAAGCGAATCCGCCCCCGGCGCCGCCCCATGCACCACCACAACACCCGGCAAGCCGGCCTGCAGCACGTCGTACAAGGCATTCGTCAGCGGCTCCTCCACGGCAGCCGCATCCACCCACAGGCGCGACCCCGTCACCAGAATCCGCACAGGCCCGCTCACGACCACACCCCCACCGCCGCGCACCGGATGCACGAGAAACCCGCCGGCGGAAACCCGCGACAGCTCCCGCACGTCGGCTCCCCGCCGCCCTCGACCAGCAACACCAACTCCGGCGCCCACCCAAGCCACAGGAGCAAGCGCAACAGCAGATGCGCATCCGGTGCCCCACCCCGCGACATCCGCTTCAGCGCGCTCGCCGACGTCCCCAACGACACCGCCAGCAACTGCTGCGACAGGCCCAGCTGCGCCCGCCGCTGATCCACCAGCGCCAGCAGCCGCACCGGATCCAGCCGAACCCCGCTCACCGCACAACCCCCGCGGCCACCAGCCGCACCATGTGCAGCGTCCGCGGCACCACCACCCCACTCACCGGCCGACACCACACCCCCACCGCCGCACCGCACCGCCCGCAGTCCACGTCGAGACCCGGATGCCGCAACCGGAGCAGCCGGCGCGTGTGCTCGTCACGCTCCTGCTCGCCCTCGTCGATCAGGCGGCGCAGCTGCTCCCCGGCGGAGGCCAGGCAGGCCGTCAGGTGGGCGTAGGCCCGGGAAAGTTCGCCGGCTTCGACGGGGGTGAGGCGCCGCTGCTCGACGGCTTCGAGGAGCCGGGCGACGCGATGCGCCGGAGGGAGCGGCGCGGTGAGACGGCGGGGCGGTTCGGCAAGTGCGGCGGCTCTGTTCGCCATGATGGCCTCAAATCGGGGAGAGAAGGCGGCAAGGGGCGACGATCTGGGGTGGCCTGGACTGGTTGCCTAGGCGGGGGTTTTTCGGGGCTCTGGGGCGGCTCGTAGGGCTCGGCGCTCTCGAAGCGCAGTCGGTAAGCACCAAAGCGCCATGAGGTCATGACGTTCGCGACGGCTGCGCCACAGTCACGACCCGCCGTCCTCGAACCCCCCATCCGCATACGCATCCGCCAGGTACTCGGTCCGCCACTGCCGGAAGCAGCTGCCGCAGCGCCACGTCGTGCTCAGGTGCGTGCCGTCGTCACGCTGGTCGACGATCCGCGCCGCGGACAGGCACACGGGGCAGTGCTCGGAGAGGGTCATGAGAGCGCTCCAGTGGGGGAGTGACCGGTGAACCGGTCAGCGTCGATGGGCGTGTAGGTGCGCCAGGGCCACGAGCCTTCGGCGCCCTGACATACGAAGGCCGGCCAGTGACGCTCCTCGCGGGCCCCGCGCCACAGGACCACCCGGCGGGCCCGGTCCTCCTGGGCGGAGCGGGCGTCCTCGACCGGGCGCAGCCCCATCCCGTACTCGGGCCAGCGCAGCCACAGGCCGGAGCCGACGGGGGCGAGCGGGCGCGGCCCCTGGCCGTTGCCTTTCGCGGCGTGTGCCTCCAGGACCATCGCGGAGTCCGCGACGAGCCGGGCCTGGTCGAGGGCGACGGTGACCGCACGGGCGTGCCGTTCGTCGTTGGGGTCGCCTTCGTGCAGCCGGTAGATCGGTCCGACGACGAGGAGGTCTGGCTGCACGGCTTCGACGCGCCGCATCAGCCAGGCCCGGCCGGCAGCCCGGGTGAGGTCGACACCTTCGGGCCGCAGGTCGAAGGCGAACTGGCCGCGGCGTACCGCCATGCCCTGCTGCTCGGCGATCTCGAAGAGCCGGCTGTAGTGGCGGCGGGACTGGCGGACGTTGTTCTCGCAGTCCAGGACCAGCACTCTCTTCGGCCCGTGGGCGGCCGGCCGGCCGTCGAACGGAAGGATGCCGGCCGCGATGCACACGGCGATCTGTCGCAGCAGCACGGACTTGCCGCCACCCTCGCCCGCAGTCCAGATGCACCTTTCGCCGCGTTCCAGGTAGCCGGGGCTGACCCAGTCGTAGCCGGGGTCCGGGCCGTCGAGGAAGTCGAGCATGTCGACGACGGGTGCGTCTTCGGCGGCCCGGCCGGCGTCTCGGACTGTGCGGGTGAGGCCGACGGCCTTCTCGGCGAGGTCGCCGGCGTCGGCGTCGGTGTCGGGGATCCATCCGAGCTGGGCGATGCGCTGTCCGGTCTCGATCAGTGCCCGCCGCTGCGCGAGGTCGCGGATGCGCCAGGCGAGCCATTCGGCGTCGCCGCCGTAGTACGCGGCTTGTACGCACGTGGCGAGGTAGGCGCCCCCGCCGACTCGGCCGAGGGCCTTTCGGCTCTGGAGCTCGGCGGTGACCGTGTACAGGTCGATCGGTTCGCCGCGGTCGGCGACGGCGCCGATGGCGTCGTGGATCGTCTCGTGTGCGGGGTGGTAGAAGTCGGCGGCGGCCACGGGGTGGTCGCGAAGCAGGACGCGGGCGTTCGCCGTGGTGATGATGCGGCCGAGGTAGGCCTGCTCGGCTTCGGCATCGTGGGGCCGGGGCCGGTCGAGGTCGCCGAGCTGGTCGAGGTCCGGCGTGGTGACGGTCACTAGAAGACTCCCCGGTCTGCGTACGTCTGGTAGCTGCTGGGCTGCTGGCCTCGCTGCTGGGCTTGGGCGCGGAGCCGGATCGTCGGGTACTTCTGGCGGAGCTTCGGCATGGAGAGGATGTTCGAGCGCCAGAACTCGTCCGCTTGGGACCAGCGGATCGCGCCGAGAACGTCGGGGAGGGCGATGCCGTCTTTGTCGAGCATCAGGCGGGCGGCGTCGCGCCAGCCCTTGGTGATGTTCGGACGCTTGGTGCCGTTCTGGGCGACCAGGTCCGCGAGGAGCGTGCACGCCTCCTCTACGTCCGGCCGCTCCGAGCGGGCGGACCGGATGTCGACGACATCCGCGACGAAGAGAGAAGGGGAATGGGGTAGGGGTAGGGGAAAACGCCCGCGCGCGCGCGTTGAGCCTGCCTCCGCCCCTTCGGGAAGGGGTTCCGCAACCCCTTCCTCAACCCCTCCGGGAGCGGCCGCGGTAGGGGGCTTGGGGTCCGGCTCGTGGAACGCCGCGTGCAACGCCGCGATGTGCCTCGACACCTCCTGCAGCGGCGACAGGCCCTTGCGGCCCGGCTCGTCGCTCAGCTCCTCCAGCGGGATCCGCTCCACCTCCGCCAGAAGCGCTGCCCGCAACGGCCGGGACGAGATCTCCAACGCGCCCGACACCATCGCACCCATCACCTGCGGCTGCTTCCAGACGCCGTCGTTGCGCACGAACGAGCGCACCAGCAGCTCCTCCGTGTCCTCGTCGACCACCACGAACCGACTGGCCGAGAGTGCAGCGAGCTGACCACGCAGAACCTCCGGAGTCAGCCCTGCGGCCCGGGAGCTCCAACGCTTCAGCGTCAACGGCAGCAGACCGGCGTGATTCAGGTTCGGCTGGCTGATGAGGAACAGGTAGAGCCGCTGAACGTCACCGGGCAGGACGGTGAAGTCCGGGTCGTCCCAGATGCGGGTGAGAACCCGTCCGTGACCACGTGCCATGTCGGTTTCCGATCAAGATGAGATTGAGGTGGATTCGGTCTGCCGTCGAGCGCTGCGCTTGTTGAACAGCGGTTGCTCCGCAGCGATCGCCGCACGTTCGGCGGCGAGGGCGTCAACCTCGGTCGACCAGTGCTCCACAGACACGAAGTCGGCCTCCGACCACCAAGGCGCCTTCCTGCGGTGCTTCGGCCAGCGTTCGCGCAGCTGCCCCGAAACCCCCACGTACAGCAACCGCTTCCGAGCATCGAAGAACCGGTAGAGCGCGGTCTCCGGGAAGTAGCCGGGTTCCTCGGCCGCCATCGAAAGCCGAGGGCCCGGGGCGGTCCGGTCGAATGCACGAACAGCAAAGGTCCGCAGGGGTGGCATGAGGCTTCTCCTGAGAAGGTCTGTGACTGGTCTGACGTAACGGGTCTAGAACGGGGCGTCGGCCTTGCCCTGCGACGCCCCCCATCCGCCCGCCGAGGCCTCGGGCTTCGACCACGGGTCATCGGAGCGGTTCGCCGACTGCGCTCCGCCCTGGCCGCGGTTCGCCCGGGTGACCTTCGCCGTGGCGCTGCGCAGGCTGGGGCCGACCTCCTCGACGTCGACCTCGAACACGGTCCGCTTCTGGCCGTCCTTCTCGTACGAGCGCTGGTTGAGCCGGCCCTGCACGATGACGCGCATGCCGCGCTGCAGTGACTCGGCGACGTTCTCCGCCGGCTGCCGCCACACGGTGCACGTGAGGAAGAGGCTCTCGCCGTCCTTCCACTCGTTGCTCTGGCGGTCGAAGGTGCGGGGCGTCGACGCGATGCGGAACTTGGCGACCGCGACGCCCGACGGGGTGAAGCGCAGCTCGGGGTCGTCGACCAGGTTGCCGACAAGGGTGATCAGGGTCTCTCCGGCCATGGCCGTCCTTCGGTTGAGGGTGGGCGGCGGCCTCCGCTGTGAGGATGCGTGGGGCCGCCGCAGTGCTGTGGATGGACCTTGGTCCGGAGTGCCGGGGGAGCGGTCAGGCCGCGGTGATGAGCTTCCGCCGCTTCCTGCTGAGGGCGGCCCGCTGGCCCGGGGTGAGGCCGCCCCGGACTCCGTAGCGGCCCTTCGCCTCTCGGTTGCCCTCCTCGTCGAGGACCTCTTCCAGGCAGGCTGTCGCGACGGGGCACCGATTGCAGTAGGACCGCGCGGTTTCAATCTGCTGACGGCTTGTCGGGCCCACGAACGAGATCGGGAAGAAGACGTTCGTGTCGACCTCTTCGGCGCGGCATACCGCGCGCTCACGCCAGTTCACCGCGCAGCTCCCATCGTGCGGATCCCGTCGGGCCACACGGCCTTGGTCAACGCCGCCCTGTTCGCGGCCGGCATCACGGCGATCGGGTGGTCGAGATAGTCCCGGCCAGCGGCCATCAGGACGACGGCGTCGGCCTGGTTGTCGTCGCCACCAGTCGTCCAGGCAGGCCAGCGGCGGGCGGCGGCATCGACCACGGCGGACTTGGTGGCGGAGCCCTTGCCAGTGGCGTACAGCATGCGCTGTGACGGGGCCATCAGCGCGACGGGAATCTCGTGGGCGGTCAGGCTGCGATAGACCTCCCACCACAGCCACGCGCGTTCGTGTCCGCCTCCGCCGAGAGAGGCCAGCGAGGGGCTTTCGAGGACGACGAGGTCGGGGTTGCCGACGGCGAGGATGACGTCGCCGAGGACGCCGAGGAGGGACTGGAGCCGCTGGACGTGCGGCTGCGTGGTGATCGCGTCTTTCTTGTGGTGGGGTTTGTAGCCGACGGACTCGCACCAGCCGAGCGACGAAGCGATGCCGGTGGCGGTGAGGCTGGTGTCGAGGCCGATGACGGTGGGGCCGTGGGTGAGGGTGCCTCCCGGGGGAGGGAGGAGTGTGGTGTCAGTCACGGGTGCTCCAGGCGGTGACGGCGTACGTGATGAGGGCGAGGGCGGTGCCGGCCAGGAAGGCCAGGGCGAGCGCGTATCGGGTGAGCACGGGTCGTTTCTGGGCGAGGTGGTGGTAGGCCTGGACGGTGCTGACCCCGGTGTGGGTGCACCACAGCAGGGCCAGCCAGAAGGCGCTCAAGCGGCGATCTGTGTGGTCGGGGTCGCGGAGATGCGGTAGTGGTTCTCGTTGGCGGCCTGGAGGTCGTGCAGCCGGTCTTCGAGTGCGATCTGCCGTTCGGCGAAGTCCCGGCGGGCCGCCTGGGCCTCGCGGCGCAGCCTCTCGTTGTCTGCCCGGTAGCGGGCGCAGGCCCGCAGTGCCCGGCCGAGACGTTCGGCGTGGTCGACCGCCGTGTCAGCCCACTCGTTCGCCTTGACGATCAGCGCGGCGTTCTCGGTCCGCGTCGCAGCCAGCTTCTTTTCGACGGCGATGATGTGGTCGGCGAACCGTTCGGACTGGCGGAAGCTCACCAGTTCCTCGTTGCTGCTGATGCGGAGCGCCTTGTTGAGCTGGGCCACCCGGGCGTCAAGCCGGGCGATGCGTTCGGCCTGCTCAGCTATGCGGCGTCTACCGAACAGGTCCATCATGTCCTCCGGTGTGGGTGGCGGTGCTGGTGGCGACATCAGCCGGGATCAGGCCCAGGCCGATGGCGAGCGCGACGGCGTGTGCGGCGTTGTGGGCCCCGAGTCGTTCGAAGAGGCTTCGGCCGATCAGGCGGGCGGCGTACACGGTGATGCCCATGTCGCGGGCGATCTGCGGGAAGTCGCAGCCACGGGCTTTGCGCGTCATGAAGTCGGTTTCGACATCCGTGAGCGCGGTGATCGGGGTTCGCGCGGTCACGAGGCCACCGCCACAGGCAGTCGCAGGAGAGGCCATGACCCGTCGATGACCTTGTCCGGCGCCCCGCCTTGCTCCGGCGTCGCCCGCGTCCTGAACCACTCCTGCAAGCCGGCCTGCTGCTCGGCCCTCCACCCTTGCTGCGCGCCGTAGAGGCCGGCCGGGCCGAGCGCGTTCAGCCACGCGTACTTCTGGAACTGGGCCTCGGCGATGAAGAGAGCGGCGAGCGCGTCCGCCTCGGCGGTGTGCCAGTCCGTGAGACGCACACCGTAGATCTCGGCCGTCGGCTTCAACTTCCGCCGCCCGCTGCCCTTCCGGAAGCGGTCGACGTGCTTGTCAATGACGTGCGGGTCGATGAGCGCCGGGTGGGTGGCGGCGATGCGCTCACTCATCGGGGCGAGGTCATGGCGCCGCAGTTCGTGTGCGAGGACGGTCCAGTCGAACGACAGGTTGAACGCGACGATCGGCACCCCGGCGTTGATCGCGTCGGCTAGCTGGACGGCGATCTCCTCCAGCGCGGCCTTCGGTTCCTGCCCTTCGGCCTTGACCTGCTCGGTGGTGATGCCGTGGACGGTGGTGGCCTCGTCGGGGATCGGCACACCGGGGTTGATCAGCCAGGTGCGCTTCTCGTTGGCCTGGTTGTGGCCGCCACGTAGTACGAGGGCCGCGGAGACGATGCGCGCCTCTTCGGGGAGGGGACCGGTGGTCTCGGTGTCGAATCCGCCGCGGCGGACCTTGAGGAAGTGCATGGAATCCTCCGCTGGAAAGTAGGGGATGCTGGGAGGACGGGGCCGCGCCTGTTACGAGCGGGCGCGGCCCCGCCGTCCGTCTCAGCCAGACGTGCGCTCTTTGCCGATTCGGACGACCATCGCGCCGATCGGTTCCTCGTCGCCGACTTCGTTGGTGACCAACGTCTGGGCCTGGCGGCCCTGCTGGAGCTCGTGGTGGATCTGGCGGAGCCGGCCGACACTCGTCGCCGGATTGGTGATCTCGTCCAGGTAGGCGGCGGCCGGTCGCACTGGCGCTTCGCCGCGCTCCATGTGGGATGAATCCGGATCGGGATCCGACGTGGGCGTGAGTCCAAGGGTCAGGAGGATGACGCGCAGCGCGACTGACTGGGCCTTCGCTGTGGCCTTGTCCGCCGAGTCGAGAGCCTCGCCGGCCGACTGGACCGGCGGCAGGCTGTCACCCGCCGGCCCCATTAGCTGCCATGTCACGAGGACCGTGCACTCGTGCATCTTCTTGTTGTTCGCCGAGGTCGCGTCCCGGTAGGTGGCCTCGACCTTGAGCGGTAGGAGGTTGAGGCCGTGCGAGAGGGTGACCGGGCCGAAGGTGTTCACCGTGGTGTCGACGCCGCGGAAGTTGAAGCGGGTGCCGCCGCCGTTGTACTGCTCCCCCTTGCTGATCGCCCGAACGTCGCGGCGGGCGCGGAGCCACGCGATGTGGACGGGGACCATCTCGGGGTCGCCTTCCCGAGGCTCGTAGGCGCCGAGGTCCGGGATGACGTCGACGACGGGGGCGGCCGTGTCGTCCGCCTGGGGCGGGGTGGTCTCATCCCGGCCGGCCTTCTCGGCGGCCCGCTCGGCGAGGGTGGGCTGAGTCATGCGGCGTACCTCTTCCGGACGTCGTTAGGGATGCTGATCTGGTCGTACGCGCGGTCCTCGACGCAGTCCGCGAACGCCTCCGGCCAGCGCTCGGCGAGCCGGGCGAGATCGGCATGCTGCTTGGACCGCCGGTCGACGGAGTAGGCAGGGCGGTCACCCAGAACAGCCATCTCGGTGCCGCCCAGGGCCGCATACAGCCGGGCCTGGGCGCCCTTCCGGCGCTTCTCCGCCGCCGCCTTCTCCGCCACCGCCGCGAGGTAGTCGACGAGGGCGTCCTGGGCGTCGTCGTCGCGGTCGATGTGCACCACGCCGGAACGCTCTGGGTGCAGCCGCCGGTACAGGTCGAGCAGCGGATCCGGATCCGCGTCGGCATCGAGGACGGGCGGCCGGCCGTCCAGGATTCGCTGCCACAGGGCCCCCGCGGCGGCCCGCAGGTCCAGCACCAGCTGCTCATGCTCGGCGACGCGGACGGTGAACTGCCGGTAGTCGTTGCCGCCGATCTTCACCGCGACGTGCATGTGCGCGAACCCGCACACGTCGGCCTGGTGCAGGGTCTGCGCGAGAACGTCGTCCGGGCAGCCACGTCGCCACATCGGCGCCTTCATCTTGTCCCGGCACTTGATCTCCAGCGCACACTGCGCGCCGGGCTCGATCGGGCAGGCGTTGACGCGCCGGTCGAGAGTGCACATCTGCCACGGCCGGTCGACGTTGGCAACCAGGCCGACCCGGCGCACCGAACTGCGATTGCTGGCGGCCCACCGACGGGCGACACCTTCCTCGTCGACGCGACCCCAGTACGCGGGCTCCGAGTCGTCCGACTCCAGCGGGAGTTCGCCGCGCTTGTCGTAGTAGACGGAGAGCTCATTGCCGAACGTGGACAGGCCGAGCATGGCGGCGATGTCACTGGAGCCGATGCCGCGGCGGCGCGCTGTGAGCCAGGGCTCGCGGTCGGCGTCGGCGGAGAGGACGAGCCGGGCGGTCGGCGTGACGCGCCGCCCGGCCGCCGGGGCTTCCGGCAAGGTCGCGGTCACTGGCCTTCACCTTCCGGGACGACGGTGTAGTAGATGCGCGGGGTGCCGTCGCCGTGGCGGATGAGGTGGCCCTCGGCAACGAGCCGGTTGAAGTGGCGGCGGATCGTCGAGCGGTAGCTGTGCGACTGCCAGAAGCGGCGGAAGACCGGCTTCGCGCGGCCGACGGTCCACTCGCCCCGCTCGCGGCGAACGGTGTCGAGGAAGTACCGCTGGAAGGCCAGGCGCTGCTGGTGCGGCGCGGCCAGCGGGGGCCGGAGCGACCACGGGTGCCGCCCGGCGGCCGGGGTAGTCGGCCCCGGCAGCTTGGTCACGGTCATCGCGTGGTCACCGCCCCCGCGTCCAGCATCGCGATCTCCGCAGCGTTCTCAGCCTGCGCGCGACGGGAGATCCACGCCATCACGCCACCTCCGGTCGCTGCTGCGGAATGTGAGGGCCGGCGGCGGCGTGCAGGCGGTCCGCGAGATCCCGGGTGTCCGCCGTCGCGAGGAGCATGTTCGCGCCGCCCAGCCGCTCCAGCAGCCGCAGCACCCGCTCGTCGCGCTCCGGGCCCGACGCCGCGTACAGGTCGGCCAGCTCCTGGCCGATGCCCTCCGGGTCTTCCGCCGCCTCGGCGGCGAGCGACAGCACCAGCGCGGACACCAGCGACGTCACGTCCAGCTCCACGCCGATCGACCGGCGGCGCACCCACACCGGGAAGGCTGCGTTGATCCGGTTCGCCGCCTGGGCCAGCAGGCCCTCCCCGTCGAGCAGGGCCGTGACGTTGCGGGCGAGCGGAGAGCCGTAGCGCTCGGCCAGGAGCCGGGCCGTTCGCCGGGCGACAGGGTTCGTGAAGTCGGTCATCGCGCCATCCCCTCCAGAGAGGCCGCCGCGGCGGCCTCACGGTCCTGCAGCGCCCACTGGCGCGGCATCCACTCGCAGAGCGCCCGGACCAGCCTGGTCCGCGGTAGCACTTCGAATTCGTCGGACCCGGTCGTCAGCTCCAGCTGAACGCCCTGCAGGGGCGGCAGCCTCAGGGACCAGGCCAGGCCGCCGGTCGCGCGGCTCGCGACCGCGCCGGATGCCCGGCCGGCCAGGTCGTACCAGGCCGACAGCGCGGCCACGGAGGGGACTTCGAGCGAGATGACCTGCCTGTCCGGCGTCGCCTGCTCGCTGGGGTTGGGAGGTTGGGTAGGCTCTCTGTTCACGGCCTTCCCTCCTTTTCTGTGTGGTGTGAGGGCCGTAGGGCTGCGGGTGGTCTAGCCACCACCGGCAGCCCGGCCCCGGGCCGCGTGTCACGCCGCTTGAAGCTGAGCCGCTGCCCGTTGTCGGATGATCAGCTCTTCGATGGCCTCGACGGTCTGGAGGCGGTGGCCCGGATACCAGGCGGCCTGTGCTGCCGCCCGGGGCGAGAGGGCGTCACGTTCGCGGCGGGCTACAGCGAGGATTCGGCCAGCCTGTTGGATGGCCTCGTCGCGCCTGGTCATGCTGCGGAGCGGACGTCAGCGGTCATCAGCTCATCGAGGCTGATGCCGTAGGCCCGCCGGATCTTTGCCTGAGTCGCGGCACTCGGGTTGCACTTGCCGTTGATCAGGCGGGACATCGTCGACTGGCTGACGTTGAGGCGCCTTGCGATGTTGTAGGCGGTGTTGTCGCCTGCCTGAGCTGCGGCTTTTCGGAGGTACTCGACGTTGAGTCGCACGGTCTCTCCTGGTCAGCAGGATGCTTCCGAATCTGGCAGTAATGCCGGATGTGGAAGTAAAGCTAGCCCCGTGGCGCCGACTGTGCAAGTACTTCCGCATGTGCAAGTTGTGGAGCGTCTGGGGTTGGCGATGGCCGGATCGGCCCCACCTCGTATATTCCACTTATGGAACTACTGCCGGACGTGCTAGCCGCTCGGCTATCCTCCGGACCGGGAGAAGGTGAGGGCATGACACTTTCAGAGCAGTACGCAGCCTGGCTGCGCGACGCGATGCGCGCCGCCGGCCTCGACATCGACAGGCAGCGGGGCGGCGGTCGCCAGGCCCTGGCGCAGGCCGTCAACGTCTCCGCCAGCACCGTAGGCCGATGGCTCAACGGGACCGCACTGCCGAGCCCGGAGAACTTCGAGCCGATCGCCGACACTGTCGGCGTGCCCGTCGTGCAGATGCTTGTTGATAGTGGAATCATTTCGGCCGCATCTCTGACATTCAGCCAGTCAACAGACGTACGATTTCACCCCATCACCCCCGCACAGGCGGCCGATGAGCTTGGCCTCACCGACCCCACAGAACGCGCGCTGTTCATGAGAGACCTGGCTCAGAAGAACCGTCGCCACCTGCGAGCCGCCGACGAGGGGGACGGTGATGCTGTGGCCCAATAACGGGGAGGATGCATGACCACGAGGACAATCACCGCGGCGCTGGCCTGCGCGGCAACCCTCATAGGGATCGCGGCTGCCAGTGCCGCCATCATCGACCATGATGCAGTCGTCGCCGTCATCGGCTTCACATTCGTCATCATCGGCGCCGGAAGCGCAGCCCTTCGCGTCGTGTACGCAGCCATCACCGACACCGCGATGGAGCGAAGCCGCCTCCAGCTCGCAGAAGAGCGCGCAACGTCCGAGTACACGCGCTACATAGCCGCCAGGGCCATCGTGGACGCCGACGCCGAGAGGCTCTGTCGAGAAGCAGCAGGCATCGAGGCTCGAGCCGAGCACCACCTCGCCGAAGAGCGGGAAAAGCTGCTCGTTGAACTCGAGGGCCAGCGCTCAGCCCTGAAGCTCGCCGCCTACAGGCTCGGCTTCAACCACGCCCTGCGCGGTGTCGCCGAGGCCGGCGCCCCGGCGGACCACCTGGCGACCGTCATCCCCATCTCCGCGCTCGCCGTAGGATCCGACTCGACCGTAGGCAGCGGCCAATCATCCTGACCCTGGGGGGTCCGTGTCGAACCCGTCCCATGACGAGCGCATCCCGGCCATCGGCTATATCCGTGTCAGTATGGCCCGCGAAGAGATGATCTCCCCCGAGATCCAGCGAGCCTCGATCGAAGCATGGGCGGAGCGTCGGCGCCGACGCATCATCCACTGGGTCGTCGATCTGGACGCCACGGGCCGCAACTTCCGTCGCAAGATCATGAAGGCCATCGGCTACATCGAGGACGGAACCGCCAAGGAGATCGCCGCCTGGAAGTACAGCCGCTTCGGGCGCCAGCGGCACGGTAACGCCATCAACCTCGAGCGTCTCGAGCGCGCGGGCGGCCAACTCGTCTCCGCCACAGAGGAAGTCGACGCCCGCACGGCCGTCGGGCGTTTCCAGCGCGGGATGCTCCTCGAGGTCGCCAGCTTCGAGAGCGACCGCGCCGGCGAACAGTGGAAGGAGACCCATGAGTGGCGCCGCGCACAGGGGCTCCCCGCCGGAGGCGGGAAACGCTTCGGCTACGTCTGGTACCCCCGCAAACTCCCCAACCTGGACGGGACGTTCACCATCCAGCGGGAGCGCTACGAGCTCGACCCGGCGACCGCGCCCGCAGTCGCCGAGATGTATGAGCAGTACGTCAACGGAGGCGCGGGATTCGACAGACTCGCGCAGCAGCTCAACACGGCCGGGATCTACACCACGCGGAACATGGAATGGTGGGGCCAGACCGTCAAAAACTACATGGACTCCGGCTTCGCCGCAGGCTACCTGCGGGTCCACTCGCCGGACTGCCACTGCGACCCCTACCTCAGCGGATGCCCGAACCACCAGCACCTCAAGGTCGCCGACGACACCGTCCTGCCGCCGATCATCTCGGAGGACACTTGGACGGCCTACCTGGCAAAACGCCAGCTGATCAAGTCGACCCCACCGCGGGCCCGGAAGCCGTCATCACCGTTCTCCAGGCTAGCCCGCTGCGACCTGTGCGGCGGGGCCATGACCCGAGACGTCGTCGGTATCTACACCTACACGCGCTGCAACGTACGGCGCCGGCACGGGACATCCCGATGCGCGGGTACGAGCCTCTCCTACCCGACGCTCGAGCAGGCCGTGCTCGACTGGCTAGGCGAAATCGCCAACGGTATCGACGCCGAGGCAGCCCGGCGGCCGTCGACGCCGGGGATCCTTGACGCCGACTCTGATGACAAGCGTGTCGATGAGCTGACGCGCCTTATCGAGAAGCTCGAGCGGGCAGTCGTACGACACATGCGCAGCTATGCGCTCCTCGAGGACGACGACGCTCAGCTCGAGGCTGAGTACAAGCAGACTCTCTCCAACCTTCGCCAGGAGAAGAGCGACGCGGTCGCCGAACTGGCGGAGCTGAACGGCAAGGGCGCTGCGGATGCGAGCCGGCAATCCGCTCGCGGGAGTGCGCCCGGGGTCGCCGCCGGCCTGCTGGCGGAGTGGGACTCGCTGTCTCCGGAGCGCCTCAACGGGCTTCTGCACAAGGTGATTCGAGAGATCCGAGTGACGGCCGATCGTCGCGTTCTCGTGGTCCCGACCTGGGAGACCTGAGCGGCTCCAGCGTTTAGGCCATTACAACTACTGTCGAACGGGCACGTGGGAACGAAGTACGGGATCCCGTTCCCGGTGTTCGCCCGCGCCGCGTTCGGACTGCGCGGCGCCAACCTGCCCGCGCTCCTGCGGGCGGCGGTGGCCTGCGCCTGGTTCGGCATCCAGACCTGGATCGGCGGCGAGGGGATCTTCCTGCTCGCCGGCAAACTGCTCGGCTCGTCCTGGAGCACCGCGGCGCAGTTCGGCGGCTACCCGTGGACGCAGTGGCTCTCGTTCCTCCTCTTCTGGCTCCTGGAGATGGCCATCATCGCCCGCGGGATGGACACCCTGCGGCGGTTCGAGAACTGGGCGGCGCCGTTCGTGATCGTCGGCGCGCTGGCGCTGCTGGTGTGGATGACGGTCAAGGCGGGCGGGTTCGGGCCGCTGCTCGACCAGCCCTCCCAGCTGGGCTGGGGGCGCGAGTTCTGGAAGGTCTTCTTCCCCGCGCTGATGGGCATGATCGGGTTCTGGTCGACCCTCGCGCTCAACATCCCCGACTTCACCCGCTTCGGCGGCAGCCAGCGCGCCCAGATCCGCGGGCAGGCACTCGGCCTGCCGACCACCATGACCCTCTTCGCGCTGCTGTCGGTCCTGGTCACCTCCGGCTCGCAGGCCGTCTACGGCGAACCCGTGTGGGACCCGATCGAGCTCGCCGCGAAGATGCAGAACCCGGCCGGCCTGCTGTTCGCCCTGCTGACCGTCCTGGTCGCGACCCTGTCGGTGAACATCGCCGCCAACGTCGTCTCGCCGGCCTACGACCTCGCCAACCTGCTGCCCCGGCTCGTCGACTTCCGCACCGGGGCACTGATCACCGGGGTCGTGGGGATCGCGATCTTCCCGTGGAAGCTGATCTCCGACCCGCACGTGTACATCTTCACCTGGCTCGGCGTGGTCGGCGGCATGCTCGGGACGGTGGCCGGGGTCCTGATCGCCGACTACTGGGTGCTGCGCGGCACCCGGCTGCGGCTGGCCGAGCTCTACCGGCCGGGCGGGGCGTACTGGTACGCGGGCGGATGGAACTGGCGGGGGGTGCTCGCCCTGCTGGTCGGGGCCGTCCTCGCGGTCGGCGGCTCGCACGGCGGACCGTTCCCGGCGGACGGGCTGCTGCCCGCGCTCGAACCGCTGGCCGACTACGGCTGGGCGGTCGGCTTCGCGGCGGCCTTCGGGTTGTACCTGCTGCTCTGCGCGCTCCCGGGCGGCCGTCCGGCGGGAACGGACGGTGCCGAGGAGGGCCGCCGTTGAGGGCCGCCGCTGGGGGCTGCCGTTGAGGGCCGTTGAGGGTCGGTGCCGAGGGGGTCGCCGCTGACGGCCCCCTCGGCTCGGTGCCCAGGTGCGTCCAGGTCCCGAGGCGGTCACGGAGGTGTCAACTCGCCTGCACGGCCGGCGGTGCGTCGATACGGTCCGCTCAACACCCGCACCACGTACCAGAGGACACCATGCGTCGCACCCTCCCGATCCTGGTCGCCGGCGGATTCCTCGCCGCCACCGCGGCCTGCGGCAGCAGCGCCGACAGTCGGTCGGCCGCTGCTCCGCCCGCCGTTCCGTCGACCGCTTCGCCGACCGTTCCGCCCGCTGCTCCGTCCGCCGTTCCGTCCGCTTCGGCGGCGGGTGGCGCCGCGTCGGCTGCCGCGCCGTCCGCCGGCGGCCCTGCCGCGGTCGGTGCGCCCCCGAAGGAGGTGGACGCGGCGGCCGCGCTCGGCAAGCTGGCGACGGCCGTGCCGTCGCTGAAGATCGTCAAGCAGTACACCGCCGAGGACGACCCGAACCACCTGCTGGGCCGCCCGGGCCAGTACGTGTCGAAGGTGTCGTTCTCCGACTCGCGGATCAAGCCGGCCGACGTGGAGGGCGAGAGCGCGGACTCGGTGGCCCGCGGCGGGGCCGTCGAGGTGTTCGCGACCGAGGCCGATGCGAGGAAGAGGTCCGAGTACATCCAGGCGATCGTCAAGGGCATGCCCGCGCTGCTGGAGTACGACTACGTGCGCGGCGCGGTCCTGATCCGGGTGTCGAAGCACCTCACGCCGGACCAGGCGAAGGCCCTGCAGTCCGCCGTGTGAGGCGGCGGCGCCGGCGCGCCCCCGTGGGCGCCCGGGCAGCGGTTTCCACCGTGTGACGGGGCCCCGGCCGGAGCGGCCTCCTCCGGGAGCGGTCACCCGCGCGGCCCGGCGCGTTCGACGGCGGCCAGCACCTTGGCGGTGCCGTCCTCGCCGGCGAGGACGTCGGCCACCGATCTGGCGCGGCTGCGGTAGCGGGGGTCGCCGACGGCCCGGCGGAGGGCGGCCGCGAGGCGGGGGGCGGTGAGGGCGTGCAGCGGCACCGGGCCGGGGGAGACCCCGAGCCTGGCCAGCCGGTCGGACCAGAACGGCGCGTCGAGCTGGGCGGGCACCGGGACGGCGGGCGTGCCGCAGCGCAGCGTGGCGGCCGTGGTGCCGGCCCCGGCGTGGTGGACCACGGCCGCCGTCCGCGGGAACAGCCACTCGTGCGGGGTGTCGCCGATGGTCAGGACGTCGTCCGAGTCCTCGGCGCCGAGGCCGCTCCACCCCGCCTGCAGGACGGCCCGCGCCCCCGCGCCGCGCACCGCCGCGAGGACGGTCGCGGTCAGCCGCTCGGGCTCCGGGACGACCAGGCTGCCGAAGCCGACGAAGACGGGCGCGGGCCCGGCGGCCAGGAAGTCGAGCAGCCGGGCCGGGGGCTGCCAGTCCGGATCCCGCACCGGCCACCAGTAGCCGGCGACGTCCAGTCCGGGAGGCCAGTCGGCCGGGCGCGGCACGACCGTGGGCGAGAAGCCGTGCAGGACGGGGTGCCTGCGCCGGGCCCGGGCGATGCCGACCGGGGGCAGGCCGAGGCGGCGGCGCAGGGCGCGGACAGCCGGGGCGAACAGCCGGTCGGTGGCGGCCTGGACGGCGTGCCCCGCGAGCAGGTTTCCCCGCCGGCCGAGCGACCGGGTGCCGGTCACCGCCGGCGCGAACTCGCGGGTGGGGGAGAGGGGTTGGAGGTACAGCCCGATGCTGGGGATGCCGGCGGCCTCCGCGGCCACCTGGCCCAGCGCACTGGTGGTGCTGGTGGTGAGCAGCAGATCGGCGCCCAGCGCGGTGGCGTCCGCGATGCCCTCGCCGAGGGCCGGCATGAACCTCCGCCCCAGGCGCAGCAGTTGCAGGATCGCGTACGGTCCGCTGCCGGCGCGCAGCAGCCGCTGCCCGTCGTCGGAGGCGAGTTCCGCGCGCGGGTCGACCGGCAGCGGGCGGAACTCGAGCCCGGCGGAGCGCACCGGCGCGGTGAAGGTGGTGTGCGTGGCGACGGCCACCTGATGGCCGGCCGCTCGCAGGCGGACACCGAGCCCGATGAACGGGGCGACGTCGCCCCGGGAGCCGGCGGTGGCGATCAGGATGCGCATGGCGGCAGTATCCCGGCGCGGGCGCCCGGGCGGGAGGGTGCCACGCCCGGGGCAGGGGCCCGCGGGGCCCGTCGGGCGGGTGTGCCGGACGGGGCCGGTTCGAAGCCGGGCCAGGGGCGGCTCCGGACTGGTCGGGCCGGTGCGGGGCGCCCTGCGTCGTCGCCTGCCGGTCTCGCCGGTGCGTGTCGCCGGTCGGTGTCGCGGGGGTGGTGGCGCCGGAACCGCGGGCCGGGCGGGTGGCGTCCTCCGGTGCAGAGCGGCGGGACGGGGCCGTCGCGCCGCGAACGGGAGGGACAGATGAGCATCGTCGCGTGGATCGTGCTTGGCCTGGTGGCGGGGGCCCTGGCCAAGCTGCTGCTGCCCGGGAAGGACCCGGGCGGCCTGATCGTGACCACCCTGATCGGCATCGCCGGCTCCTTCGTCGGCGGTTGGATCGCGTCGCACTTCCTGCACAGGTCGGTGACGGCGCACTTCTTCGACATGGCCACCTGGTTGTCGGCGATCGGTGGCGCCCTGGTGCTGCTGATCGTCTACCGGCTGCTGTTCGGCAGTTCGCGGCGTTAGGGCCCGCGGTGAGCCGGGCGGCGGCGGACTCGTGCCCGCCGCCCGGCCCCGGCCATGTCGCGGTCGCATGCGCAGGCCAGTCGTCGGCTCGCCGTAGGCCCGTCGCAGGTCCGTAGCGGGCCCGCGGCGGGCCTGCGCTCAGTTCGGCGCCGCCGACTCGGCGGCCCAGCCCGGGAGCGCCTCGCGCGCGGCCGACCAGGCGGCCGGGACCTGCCCGAGACCGGTGCGGGCGGCGACCACCCCGGCCGCGATCGCGCAGGTGGTGTCCATGTCCCCCCAGCCCCCGAGGGTGTGCCAGACCGCCTCCGGCAGGCAGTCGAGCCGGCCCGCGGCGGACCAGAGGGCGAACGGGACGGTGTCCGGGGCGGAGATCGACAGGCCCGAGCCGAGCACCGTGGCGGCGTGCCGGACGCTGGTGTGCGCGGGCAGCCGGGCGGCGATCCGCAGGCCGGAGCGCACGTCGCCGTCCGGCAGCCGCTCGGCGACCTCGGTCAGCAACTCGGCCCGGTCGGGCGGGGTTTCGCCCCGGCTGCGGACGGCGAGGGCCGCGGCCAGGGCGACCGCGACGGCGCCGGCGACGGCCTCCGGATGGAAGTGCGTGGTGAGCGCCTGCCGTTCGGCCTGCCGGGCGGCCTCGTCGAGGTCGTCGGCGAACCAGGCGCCCAGCGGGGCGACCCGCATCGCGGCGCCGTTCCCGTACGAGCCCTGGCCCTCGAACTGGCCGGAGGTGACGGTGCGCCAGTCCTCGCCGGCGCCGATCCCGCGCAGCACCCGGTGCATCGACGGGCCGTACTTGCGGCCGTACTCGCGGGCGTACTCCTGCGCGAACTCCCGCGCCAGCGCGTCCTGCCGGACCTCGCCGTGGTCGACCAGGTGCCGCACGAGCACCAGGGCCATCGCGGTGTCGTCGGTCCAGTGCCAGGGGGCGGGCCGGATCCGGCGGGCGGCCAGTGCCGAGGGTGCCTCGTCGGGCGGGACGGAGAACCACCGGTCGCCGAAGGCGTCGCCGAGGGCCAGCCCCTCCAGACTGTCCAGAACCGGCCGGGCCGCGCGCATGTCATCCTCCAAGTGAGATCAACCTGCGCGGCAGTCTGCCGGACGGCCCGGTGGGCCGGCCACCGGATTCCCTCCGGCGCCCGGCCCACCGGGCCGTGACGCGTCCTACTTGGCGAGCAGCCCGCCGAGGATGAGCTTCCAGAGCGCCTCGAAACGGTCCTCGACGGTCGGCTCCGACCACGTGGACGCGTACGCCGGGTCGTGGAACGGGGCGGTGGCGTCGAAGACGGCGCGGGCCGTGGAGAGGATGTGGGCGAGCTTGAACTCCTTGCCCTCCATGCCGTCCTGGACGATCTGGGCGATCTGGCCGACCAGGGTCTCGATGTGCGCGTCGACCGTGCGGCTGTTCTCCTCGACCAGCACCATGTACGTCGCGAACAGCTCCGGGTCGTCCAGCGCCTTCTTCCGCTTGGCCGCGAAGAGCGTCACCAGCCACCGGTGCAGCCGCTCGGCGGCCGGGCCCGGCTCGGTCGAGATGAAGGCGAGCTCGTGGTGCGCCTGGTCGAGCCAGCGCTGGGTGACCGCCTCGCGCAGCGCGGCCTTGCTCGGGAAGTGGCGGTAGACGCTGCTGTGGCTGACACCGAGGATCCGGGCGACGTCCACGACGGTGGCCTTGGCCGGGCCGAACCGCCGGAGGACGTCCTCCGCCGCGATCAGGATCTGCTCGGCGGTGAGTGTGGTGTCCGTGGTCACGGGGAGGCCGTCCTTAGGGTCGTGCGTTCAGGGGCGGTGCGGTGCCGGGCCCGGGGTCGGACCGGTCCGGCCGGGTGTGCTCCGATGGGAGCACCGGTCAGCGTTCGCTGTCCAGGTGCGCCATCTGGGCGGCAGCGTAGCGGTCGCCCGCCGCCGCACCCGCCGGCACGGCCGCCTCGATGGCGGCCAGGTCCGCGGCGGTGAGCGTGACGTCCAGCGCGCCGAGCGCCTCGGTGAGGCGGTCGCGGCGCCGCGCGCCGACCAGCGGGACGACGTCCTCGCCGCGCGAGGCGACCCAGGCGATGGCGACCTGTGCGACGCTCGCCCCCTTCGCGGTGGCCACCCCGCGCAGCGCCTCGACGAGGGCGAGGTTGTGGGTCAGGTTGTCGCCCTGGAAGCGCGGGCTGTGGCCGCGGAAGTCGGTGCCGGCCAGCGGGCGGTCCTGGTTCCAGTGGCCGCTGAGCAGACCGCGGGAGAGGACGCCGTAGGCGGTGACACCGATGCCGAGCTCGCGGGCGGTGGGGAGGACGGCCGCCTCGATCGAGCGGGAGATCAGCGAGTACTCGATCTGCAGGTCGCTGATCGGGTGGACGGCGGCGGCGCGGCGAAGGGTGTACGCGCCGACCTCGGACAGGCCGATGTGACGGACGTGGCCGGCCTTCACCAGGTCCGCGATGGCGCCGATGGTCTCCTCGACCGGGACGCTCGGATCCAGCCGGGCCGGGCGGTAGACGTCGATGTGGTCGGTGCGCAGGCGGCGGAGCGTGTAGGCGAGCGCCGTCTTGGTGGCGGCGGGGCTCGCGTCGTAGCCGAGCCACTGGCCGTCCGGGCTGCGCTGGGCGCCGAACTTCACGCTGATCTGCACGCTGTCGCGGTCCCGGCCGCGCAGGGCCTCGTGGATCAGCAGCTCGTTGTGGCCCATGCCGTAGAAGTCGCCGGTGTCGAGGAGGGTGATCCCGGCGTCGAGTGCGGCGTGGATGGTGGCGACGCTCTCGGCCTCGTCGGCCGGCCCGTACAGGTCGGACATGCCCATGCAGCCGAGGCCGAGGGCGGAGGTGACGGGGCCGGAGGTGCCGAGGGTGCGCTGTGCGGGGCGGGAGGTGGTGGACACGGGGGGCTCCAGGGGTGGGTGCGGCGCCGGGGCGGGCGAGGGCGGGGTGACCCGCGTCCCACTATGGCACGACGGCGAACAGATTTCAAAATCTGTTCGCTGTCGTCTGTCATCTGAAAGCTGTCATCTGAAAGCTGTCATCTGAAATCTGTCGGCTGTCATCTGTCACCCGGGGGCGTCCGTCGGCGCCGTCCCGGCCTCCCGCCCGCCGGGCGAGCGCAGCAGGTGGGCGCGGGCTGGCGGCAGGTTGCGCCACGCGGTCCGCCCGCCCAGCCCGTACGCCTCCTCGAACTGCCGCAGCAGCCGCACCACCGCACGGTGACGGGCACCCCGGCGGGGCCCCGCCACCAGCGTCCGGGCCGCGGTCGTGCCGAGGTACCCGAAGTACGTCAGCTCGCCGCCGGGCAGCAACAGGCGCAGGTAGAGGTCGAGGAGGTGGCGCACCTGAGCCGGCTCGAAGTTGGTGAACGGCAGGCCGGACACGATCACGTCGTACCGCTCGCCCTCGGCCGCCGCCCGGGCCCGGCCGTCGCCCGCGGTTCCGCCCCCGGCGCCGTCCGCGGTGCCGTTGCCGACCGCCCCGCGCGTGCCGTCCGGTCGTTCCGGTGCGGACGGGCGCCACCGCGCCAGCTCCTCCACCCGGCAGGCCGACAGTCGCACCGAGACCCCTGTACGGGGCTCGGCCAGGTCCGGGTCCGCCCGCAGCCGGGCGGCGAACCGGGGGTTGGCCTCGACGACGTGCAGCCGGTCGCCCGGGCGCAGCACCTGGGCCAGGCGTCGCGTCACCACACCCGTCCCGGCACCGACCTCCAGGACCGAGATGGGCCGGTCCGGGCGACTGGTGGCCGGCACCACCAGGGCGTTCACGAGGTCCGCGCCGCTCGGCGCCAGCGCTCCCGTGTCGTGGAAGGTGCGCAGTGCCTCGACGAGGAACAGCAGACGGTCGCCGCCGGACGGTGAACTGTGCGACGGGATGCCGGAGCCACCGGCCTCGGATCCGGCGGGCGAGCCGGGAGATCCGGGCGAGCCGGAGGGGGCGGAGGGGGCGGAGGGGGCGGAGGGGGCGGAGGAGCCGGGGCGGGTGCGGAGCTGATCGGTCGTCATGTCGACGACGCTAGGGAGCGGAGCCGGGGCGGGGATCGGCCGGGCAGCCGCGCCGGCCTCCGACGAAAGTCGAGGGTGCGGGTGCCCGGGAGGAGGGGGCGCTCGGCCGTCGCCCGCCCTTAGCATCGAGCCGGACGTCCGCGGAGCGGGTGCGGGAGGGCAGGGGAGAGCTGGGAGAGGACCGGGGAGGACGCGGGGAACGCACGGGTGGGGCGGGAGGGCAGGAGCGTGAGCCGGAGGACGGGAGGAGCCCGATGCACACAGCCCGGCTGGGCTGGTACGGCCCGGGTCGTCGGCCGTCGGCCGACACGGTGCTGCTGCTCGGCATCCTCGGCCTCGCCGTCGAGGAGTCCCTCTTCCAATGGACCCACGCCGAAGGACCGTTGCGCCTTGCCCGTACCGTACTGGCCGCGCTCGCCGCGCTCTCCCTGGTGTTCGCCCGGTGCCACCCGGTGGCCTCCGCCGTCCTGCCGGTGCTCACCGGCGGCCTGTTCAACCGCGCCTTCCCCGGCCTGTTCAGCGTCTACCACCTCGCCTCCCTCGGCCGGACCGGCCCGGCCGCGGCCGGCGGCGCCGTCATCGCCCTGGTCAGCGCCGCCCGTGCCGATTCGCTGATCGGCTGGGCCGGCACCACCGGCTCCCAACTCCTCGTCGAGTCGGCCACCTTGTCCGTCGGGCTGTGGCTGCACGGCCGTCGGGTGCTGATCCGCACCCTGCACGAGCAGGTGGACGTGCTGCGCCGCGAGCGCGAACTGCGTGCCGAACAGGCCCGGTCCGCCGAACGCGCCCGGATCGCACGGGAGATGCACGACGTGCTCGCCCACCGCCTCAGCCTGCTGGTGCTGCACGCCGGGGTGCTGCGCGATCAGGCCCTCGCCGGTACCGTCGCCGACGACCCGGACCGGCTCGCCCACCGCCTCGAACTGCTCCGCACCACCGCGGCCCGGTCGCTCGACGACCTGCGCGACGTGCTCGGCGCCCTGCGCGCCGACCCCACGCCGCCACCGGTCGCCGGTCAGGGACCGCCGGAGTCCACCGGATCGGACCGCGTCCCGGCACCCGCCCTGCGCGACCTCACCGAACTCGTCGGCGAGGCGGTCTCGGCCGGGCAGCAGGTGGAACTCGCCCTCGCCGGGGATCCGGAGGCGGTGCCCACCACGCACCGCCTGGCCGTGCACCGCCTGGTGCAGGAGGCGTTGACCAACGCCCGCAAGTACGCGCCGGCCGCGGCCGTCACCGTGCTGGTCCGCTACGGGGCCCCGGCCACCACCGTCGAGGTCCGCAACGGGCCGGGCGCGGCCTCGGCGAACGGTCCGGTCACCGGTGGCGGGTACGGCCTGGTCGGGCTCACCGAACGGGTCGGCGCACTCGGCGGACGGCTCGACGCGGGCCCTGACGGCGGGGGCGGCTTCCGGCTCTCCGCCCGGTTGCCCGCTCCCGAGCGTCCGCCCGACCCGGCTCCGGCCGCAGTCTCGGTCTCGGCGCCGGCCTCGGCCTTGGCCCTGGCCCCCGTACGGCCCGTGGTCGGCGGGCCCTCCCCGATCCCCTCTCCGATCCCCGCCCAGCCCCCCGCCCCGAAGCCGGAGGACGCCTCATGATCCGCACGATGGTCGTGGACGACGACGCACTGGTGCGGCTCGGCCTCGTCGACCTCCTGGCCCAGGACCCGGCCCTGACCGTCGTCGCCGAGGCGGCCGACGGGCTGCAGGCCGTCGAACTCGCCCGCCGCCGGCGGATCGACGTCGCCCTCATGGACATCCGGATGCCCCGGCTCGACGGCATCGCCGCCACCCGGCGGCTGCGCGAACTGCCGGAGCCCCCGCGGGTGATCGCGCTCACCACCTTCGACCTCGACGAGTACGTCTACCAGGCGCTCGCCGCCGGTGCCGACGGCTTCCTGCTCAAGGACACCGAACCCGCCGAGATCGCCCGGGCCGTCCACGTCGTCGCCGCCGGCCAGGGGATGCTGCACCCGGCAGCGGCCCGCCGCCTCATCGACCGCTACCACCGCACGGGCGCGCCCCGGTCCGTGGCCGCCCGCAACCGGATCGCCGGGCTGACCCCGCGCGAGACGGACGTGCTGCGCGAACTCGCGGACGGGCTCTCCAACGCGGAGATCGCCGGCGCCCTCGGCATGCGGGAGAGCACCGTCAAGGCGCACGTCAGCCGGATCCTGACCGCGCTCGGGGTCGGCAACCGGGTCCAGGCGGCGCTGCTCGCCCGGGACGCCGGGATGGTGGAGGACGGCGGCTGAACCCGACCGCGGGGCCGGGCCGGCCGACCTCGACGGCCCGCCCGGTGGCCGGGCGGGGGCAGTGGGCGGATGCGCGGGAACCGCGTGGGGCGGGAGCCGCGTGCGGTCCGCGCCGGGCATCGTCCGGTGCGTGCCGCTCGCCGCGTGGAACCGAGGACGCCGCCAACCGGCCGTCCACCAACCATCCACCGACCCATCCACCGACCCATCCACCGACCGGACGGTGCGCCGCCAGGGGAGGGCGGGGCGCCGGGGCCGGTGGTGCCGGGTGAAGCTGTCGGGGCCCCGCTGGCTCCGCACTCCGATGGTGCCACCGAAGCCGCGAGGGGCGTTACGTCGGGCGGTGTTCACGTGGGTGTTCCCCACGCTTCGGACCGGGCTCCCCCTGAGCCGGTGCTGTGCCCCCGGTTGGTACCGCGCGCTGAGCCGTTGTCACCCATCCGGCGTGGAAATCCCGCGCCTTGGCGGTTTGCGCTGCCGAACGCGGGCGGCGGGTCCATGGTGGAGATGGGCGCGATCCGGCGACCGCGTCCGCGCGCCGATCCAGGCCCGCGCGCCGAGCGCCCGCCGCCGTTCTCCGACGGGTGCCCGTGGCTGAGGCCCGGTCCCGGCACGCTGGGAGCAGGGCCACCTCGCAGGAAGTCGAACGGTTCTTCTAGGCTCACATCTCGGCTTCCCTGCGACGGTCCGGCCACTGCGCCCGTCACCAGGAGGCCGCCGTCCACGGGGCCCCGGGCGCACCGGGGCCACCGGATCGAGCGAGGAGGACGCAATGCCAAGCACGCCGACCAGCCGTTCCACCGCACCCGGGCCAGACGGGCCGTCCCGAAGGACCGCGCACCATCCCGGTCGATCGGCACGGTCGGGCCGGGCCCGGCAGCCGGGTTGGGGCGGTCGGCCGGTGCGGCCGCTGAATACCGGCGGCGGCCGCGGAGGCGAGCGTTGAGTCCCCAGATCGTCGGGTCGCCCGCCGCACCGAGTGCCGCCGCCGAACCCGACCCGGACCGCGGCCCCGCCCCAGCGGGCGCGCCCGTCCCCGCCGATCCCGTCGCGCCCGCCCCTGCCGCGCCCGCTCGTACCGCGGTGGTCCCCGCGGCCCAGGCCGCCGCCGAGGGCGAGGCCCCCGCCGCCGGTGCCCCGGCCGCCGTCATGGCCGCGACCACCACCGCCGCGCTGGCGACCGCCGCGGCCGCCGCCGCGCTCCCCGGCCTGCCGCAGGCCCTCAGTACGCGAGCGCGCACCCTCGCCGGCGCCGTCCGGCGCCGCTGCGCCGATCTGGCCCGGATAGAGTCTCCGAGTGGGGACGCCCCCCGACTCGACGGCCTCGCCGAGGAGTTGGCCACCGGTTTCGGTGCGACCGGCGCCACCGCCCGCCGCGAACCGGGGCCGGCCGGAGACCACCTCGTCCTGGAGTGGGAAGGGCAGGACGAGACCCTTCCGCACCTGCTGATCGTCGGGCACCACGACACCGTCTGGCCGGTCGGCACCCTCGCGGACTGGCCCGTCACCGAGCAGGACGGCAGGCTCAGCGGGCCCGGCGTCGTCGACATGAAGGGCGGACTCGCCATCCTGGAGGGCGCGTTCGCCCTGCTCGCGGACCTGGGGCAGCGCCCGCACCGGACGGTCCGGCTGGTCGTCGTCTCGGACGAGGAGGTCGGCAGCCCGGACGGCAGGAGGCTCGTCGAGCGCCAACTCCGGGGCGCGGCAGCGGTCCTGGGCCTCGAACCGCCGCATCCCGACGGCCGGCTGAAGACCGCCCGGCGCGGCAGCACCCGGGTCCGGCTCACCGTCACCGGGCGCGAGGCGCACGCGGGCAACGACGCCCGCGACGGGGTGTCGGCCGTAGACGAGCTCGTCGACCAGCTCGTCGTCGTCCGGGGCCTCGCCGGCCAGCCCGGCACCGAGCTCAACGCCGGTCGGATCAGTGGTGGTTCGCGTGCCAACGTGATCGCCGGCCGGGCCGAGGCGGAGCTCGGTCTGCGGTTCGCCACCGCCGAGGCGCAGCGCCGTACGCTCGACAACCTCGCCAGACTCACCGCGCTGCGCCCGGGCGCGAGGGTGCGGACGGAGGTGCTGTCGAGCCGGCCGGCCTGGCCGGAGCGGTCGGCCAACCCGCTGCTGCGGCACGTCCGTTCGCTCGCCGCAGTGCTCGGTCAGCAGCTGGACGGCGGTCCGGCGGGCGGCGCGGGGGACACCAACCTGCCGGGTTCGCGCGGGTTGCCGACGCTGGACGGCTTCGGCGCGGTCGGCGCTGGTGCCCACGCCCGGCACGAGCACATCCGCCTCGACCAGCTGGCGCCCCGGATCGCCCTGCTGGCCGCGCTCCTCGCCGTTCCGCTGCCGAGGCTGCGGGACCGTACGGAGGGGTGACGGGCCTGCCCGGCTGCCGCTGAGGGCTTGGGTCGGCCGGCGCTCGCCCGCCACCCGTCCGCCCGCGGCCTGCCCGGCCGTCCGCGTGCCGCCCGCCGGCGTGCCGCTCGCCAGCGCCTCCGCCCGCCCGTACTCCGGTGGTCGGCCGACGACCGGCCCGCGACCGGCCGACGACCGGCCGGTGCCGGCTGACGGGTGACCGGTGACGGCGAACAGATGACAGCTGACAGATTTCAGAATCTGTCGGCTGTCATCTGTCGTCTGTGATCTGTTCGTCGCCGCCCCTCGCCCCGTCGCTCCTCCCGTGTCCCTTGCCATCCCTCCGTCCCGCCGCGCAGAATGGTACCGACCGAACGGTCAGTCGGTTGGCGCCCCAGGGGGCGCCGGAGCAGGACACGAGAGGGGACCGTGGTGACAGCAGAGGTGGCCGAGGCGGTCCCGGCGCAGACGCCGGAAGACCGGTTCGGGGCGGTCGTCGCCGCCGAGCAGCGGATCGAGCCCAGGGACTGGATGCCCGAGGCCTACCGGGCCACGCTCATCCGCCAGATCGCCCAGCACGCCCACTCCGAGATCATCGGCATGCAGCCCGAGGGGAACTGGCTCACCCGTGCCCCCTCCCTGCGCCGCAAGGCCATCCTGCTCGCCAAGGCCCAGGACGAGGCCGGCCACGGCCTCTACCTCTACGCCGCCGCCGAGACGCTCGGCGTCGACCGCGCCGAGCTCACCGAGAAGCTGATCTCCGGGCGCCAGAAGTACTCCTCGATCTTCAACTACCCCACCCTCACCTTCGCCGACGTCGGCGTGATCGGCTGGCTGGTGGACGGCGCCGCGATCTGCAACCAGGTCCCGCTCTGCCGCTGCAGCTACGGCCCCTACGCCCGCGCGATGGTGCGGATCTGCAAGGAGGAGTCCTTCCACCAGCGCCAGGGCTACGAGCTGCTGATGACGCTGATGCGCGGCACCGAGGCCCAGCGCCGGATGGTCCAGGACGCGGTGGACCGCTGGTGGTGGCCGTCGCTGATGATGTTCGGCCCCTCGGACGCCGACTCGCCGAACACCGCCCGCTCGATGGCCTGGCGGATCAAGCGCCACACCAACGACGACCTGCGCCAGCGCTTCGTCGACATGTCCGTCCCCCAGGCCGAGCACCTGGGCGTCACGCTCCCGGACCCGGAGCTGCGCTGGAACGAGGAGCGCGGCGGCTGGGACTTCGGCGAGCCGGACTGGTCCGAGCTGACCAGGGTCATCCAGGGCCAGGGGCCGTGCAACACCCAGCGGATCGACCGCCGCCGGGCCGCGCACGAGGACGGCGCCTGGGTCCGCGAGGCGGCCGTCGCCTACGCGGCCAAGCGCCGGGCCGAGCAGTCCGCACCGGCCGCCGCGGAGCCGTCGGAGAGCCCGCGGCCCGCCGGAGAGCACGCGCACACCGAACAGGAGAACGGAAAGTGACCGAGTCCAAGGCCGAGTCCAAGGCCGGGTCCAAGGCCGGCTGGCCGCTGTACGAGGTGTTCGTGCGCCCCCGGCGCGGCCTGAACCACGTCCACGTCGGCTCGCTGCACGCGGCCGACGACCGGATGGCGCTGCTCGCCGCCCGCGACCTCTACACCCGCCGCAACGAGGGGGTCAGCCTCTGGGTGGTCCGCTCGGACGCGATCACCGCCTCCACCCCGGACGAGCGGGACCCGTTCTTCGAGCCGAGCGGCGACAAGGTCTACCGCCACCCGACCTTCTACGACATCCCCGAGGATGTCCCGCACATCTGACGGGGGAACCGCAATGCAGGATCACACCACGCACACCGACGCGCACGACGTCGACGACCACGTGTACCTGAGCCTCACCGAGGCCGCCCCCGGCCCCGAGGGCGAGGGCCGCTGGGCGTACGGGACGGGCTTCGCCGACCCGCTGCTGGGTGTGGACACCACTCTGCCGGCCGGCCTGGACGGCGCCGACCTCGCCGCCTGCTGCCTGATGCTCGGCGACGACGCCCTGGTCCTCTCCCAGCGGCTGATCGAGTGGTGCACCCGGGCGCCCGAGCTGGAGGAGGAGGTCGCGCTCGCCAACCTGGGCCTGGATCTGCTCGGCCAGGCCAGGCTGCTGCTCACCCGCGCCGGCCAGGTGGACGGCTCCGGCCGCACCGAGGACGACCTGGCGTACTGGCGGGAGGAGCACGAGTTCCGCAACGTCCGCCTGGTCGAGCTCCCCAACGGCGACTTCGCCCACTCGATCGCCAGGCTGCTGCTGTTCGCGACCGCCCGCGGCGCGCTCTACGAGGCGCTCGCCACGCACCCGGACCCGGTGCTGGCCGCGGTCGCCAACCGGGGCGCCAAGGAGCTGGCGTACCACCGCGAGTACGCCACCGCCTGGACGCTGCGGCTGGGTGACGGCACGCCGTACTCGTCGGCGCGGATGCAGGCCGGTCTGGACGCGGTCTGGCCGTTGCTGGAGGAGCTGTTCACCGCCCATCCGGTGGAGCTCCGGGTGGGCGTGGACCCGGCCGCACTGCGCGATCCGGTGCTGCGCGAGCTCGGCGCCGTCCTCGCCGAGGCCGGACTGACCGTGCCGCAGGTGCCGCCGCTGGCCACCGTGCTCGGCCGGGCCGGTCGCGACGGCGTGCACACCGAGGCGCTGGGCCTGCTGCTCGCCGAACTCCAGGTGCTGGCCCGCGCCCACCCGGGGGCGACGTGGTGAGCGCGACGACGGCGGCTGGCGCGGCGCTCCCGGGAGCGGCCGGCAGGGCGGTCCCCGAGACGGCCTGGGAGATCGCCGCGGCCGTCCCGGACCCGGAGCTGCCCATGCTCACCCTGGCCGATCTGGGCGTGCTGGCCGAGGTCGAGACGGACGGCGCCGAGGTGACGGCCTGGCTGACGCCGACCTACTCCGGCTGCCCGGCCGTCGCCGAGATGGCCGCCGACGTGGACCGCCGGCTGCGCGCGGCCGGGTACCGGGCCGTCCGGGTCCGGCTGCGGCTGGACCCGCCGTGGTCCACCGACCTGATCACCGCCGAGGGCCGCCGCAAGCTCGCCGAGGCGGGGATCGCCCCGCCGCACCCGAGCGCGGCCGCCGCAGGCGCGGCCGGGCCCGGGCCCGTCGCGCTGACCCTCGGCCCCACCCGCACCGCCGCCGCCCTCCCCGTGCCCTGCCCGCGCTGCGGCGGCGCGGACACGGAGGAGCTGTCCCGCTTCGGCTCCACCGCCTGCAAGGCGCTCTGGCGCTGCCGCGCCTGCCGGGAGCCCTTCGAACGCGTCAAGGAGATCTGAATGCCCGCCGCCTCGCCCGCAGCCTCCTCCGCCGAGGCCTCGCTCACCGCGGCCACGCCCGTCGAGGACCTCGGCCCGGCCGCCCGCCCGGCCCGTCGCCCGGCCTTCCACCGGCTGCGGATCGACCGGATCGAGCGGCTCTGCGAGGACGCCGTGGCGGTGACCTTCGCGGTGCCGGACGGGCTCGTGGAGGAGTTCGCGTTCCGGCCGGGCCAGACCCTGACCCTGCGCAAGGTGGTGGACGGCGGCGACGAGCGCCGCTCGTACTCGATCTGCGCCCCGGCCGGGGGCCCGCTGCGGATCGCCGTCCGGGAGGTGCCCGGCGGGCTGTTCTCCCGGTGGCTGGTGCGGGACGCGCGGCCCGGCG
Source organism: Kitasatospora sp. NPDC004745 (assembly GCF_042873275.1). NCBI lineage: Bacteria > Bacillati > Actinomycetota > Actinomycetes > Kitasatosporales > Streptomycetaceae > Kitasatospora > Kitasatospora sp. NPDC004745. The sequence goes on from NZ_JBIALK010000001.1 coordinate 420,733, forward strand.
AGGAGGTGGAGGTGCTGACGCCGTCGGGCCTGTTCACCCCCGAACTCGGTTCCCCCGCCGACCACGTGCTGCTCGCGGCCGGCTCCGGCGTCACTCCGATGCTGTCGATCGCCGCCTCCGTGCTGGCCGCCGACCGCCGCTCCACCGTCACCCTGCTCTACGGCAACCGGCGCAGCGACACCGTGATGTTCGCGGACGAGCTGGCCGACCTGAAGGACCGCTACCTCGGCCGCTTCCAGCTGGTCCACGTGCTGTCCCGGGAGACCCGCGACGCCGAACTGCTCACCGGCCGCCTCGACCCGGAACGGGTGCGGGCCCTGCTGGCGGCGCTGGTGGACGTGCCGACCGTCGGGCACTGGTGGCTCTGCGGCCCGTTCGGCATGGTCGCCGGGGCGAAGGAGCTGCTCGCCGAGCTGGACGTGCCGGGTGAGCGGGTGCACCAGGAGCTGTTCCACGCCGACGACGAACCGGTCGCCGAGCGCCCCGAGGACCGCGACGACGCGGACGCCGCCGACGGCGCGCACAGCGAGGTGACCGTCGTCCTGGACGGACGCGGCAGCACCCTCTCCCTCTCGCGCGACCGCTCGATCCTCGACGGCGCCCAGCGCTCCCGCCCCGACCTGCCGTTCGCCTGCAAGGGCGGGGTCTGCGGCACCTGCCGCGCCCTGGTCACCGAGGGCGAGGTGGAGATGCGCCGGAACTTCGCGCTGGAGGAGAAGGAGCTCGCCGCCGGCTACACCCTCACCTGCCAGGCCCGGCCGCTCACCGACCGGGTGACGGTCGACTTCGACCGCTGATCCGCTGATCCGCCGACTCGCCGACTCGCCGACTCGCCGGCCCGATGACCGCTGGCCGTTGCCGACGGGCCGGTGACCGCCGGCGTCCGCCTCGCGGGCCGGGCGGGCCGGCGGGCGTCAGACCGCGGCCGGTACGGCAGCCGGAACCAGGGCCGCAGCCGGGGTCCGCACCGGGACCGGGGCCTGGACCGGGACCGGAGCCGTGGCGGGATCCACGGCCGGGGCGGGCTGCTCGGCGGGGTCGCCGAGCAGCCGGACCAGGTCGTTGACGGCTGCGCGCCCGGCCCGGTTGGCACCGATGGTGCTGGCGGACGGGCCGTAGCCGACCAGGTGGACGCGCGGATCGGCGGTCGCCCTGGTGCCGGTGAGGGCGATGCCGCCGCCGGGGGAGCGCAGCCCGAGCGGGGCCAGGTGACCGACCTCCGGCCGGAAACCGGTGGCCCACACGATCGCGTCCACCGCCAGCTCCTGGTCGCCCCAGGCGACGCCGTGCTCGGTGAGCCGGTCGAACATCGGCCGCCGGTGCAGCGCTCCCAGCTCCTCGGCGCGCCGGTAGGCGACGGACGGGCCGAGGCCCGTCACGCTCACCACGCTGCGCACCGGCAGCCCCTGCCGGACCCGCTCCTCGACCTTGGCGACCACCGCGCGACCGTACTCGGGGGTGAAGGGTCCCTCGTGGAAGACGGGTTCGCTCCGGGTGACCCAGACGGTCTCGCCGACCGCCGCCACCTCGGACAGCACCTGGATCGCGGAGGCGCCGCCGCCGACCACCAGGACGCGCCGGCCCGCGAACTCCTCCGGGCCGCGGTACTCCGCGTAGTGCAGCTGACGGCCGCCGAAGTGACCCGGGTAGTGGGGGAGGAAGGGGCGGGTCCAGGTGCCGGTGGCGTTGATCAGGGCCCTGGTGGACCAGGTGCCCCGGTCGGTCTCGACCAGCAGCCGGGAGCCCGGGCGGTCGGACTCGGCGCGCACCGTGCGCGCGGTGACCGGGCGCACGACGGGGAGCGCGTGGCGGGCCTCGTACGCCGCGAAGTACCCCGGCACCACCTCGCGCGCGGGGGCCTGCGGGTCGACCGGCGGGAGCTCGGCATCCGGGAGGTCGTGGAAGCCGTGGACGGTGGCCATCCGCAGGGACGGCGCGCGGTGCGCCCAGGCGCCGCCCGGCGCGGGGGCGGCGTCGAGTACGACGAAGCCGCCGTCGGCGTCCGCCCGGTAGGGGACGAAGCCGCGGCGGCCCAGGTGGTAGGCGGCCGACAGGCCCGCCTGGCCGGCGCCCACCACCAGCACGTCCACGCGCCGGGCTCCACCGTCGTTCGTTGCACCGTAAACAGTCACGACCGTGAAACATCCGGGGTGGGGCCGGTGTTCCCGGGCGGTGGACGCTCTCCGGCGGCGGGTGTTCCCTTGCCGTCAGCCGTCAGCCGTCAGCCGTCAGCCGTCAGCCGTCAGCCGTCAGCCGCCGGGTGGTCGGTGGGTCGGCGGTCGGCGACCCTGCGCTCGGCGACCTCGCGCTCGGCGGTGGTCGGCCGCCGCTCTCAGGTGGCGGGGGAGATCACCACGGCCGTGCCGTACGCGCAGACCTCGGTGCCGACGTCCGCCGCCTCCGTCACGTCGAAGCGCATCATCAGGACGGCGTTGCCACCGCGCGCCCGGGCCTGCTCGACCAGCCGCTGCATCGCCTCGTTGCGGCTCTCCACCAGGGTCTTCGTCAGGCCCCGCAGCTCGCCGCCGATCAACGACTTCAGTCCTGCGCCGATCTGGCTGCCGATGTGACGGCTGCGCACGGTCAGCCCGAAGACCTCGCCGATCACGTGGTCGACCCGGTAACCGGGGATGTCGTTGGTGGTCACGACCAGGACGTCGGCGTTCGGGCCCTGCCCGCCGCCGTACTCGTTGATGTCAGCCATGGCGCCCATCCTGCCGCCGTCGTGCGTCCGAGTGACAGAGGCACGACCGGGCGATGGCCGAGAAGGCGTCCAGAAGCTGGTTCAGACCGGTGATCGGGCGGCCGAAAGGCCGTACCGTAGCCCCATGGGCGAGCGAAGCGATCATCCACAGGGGCCGGGCGCGGCGGAGGACTCCGGCGCGCAGGAGATCGAGGCGACGGTGGTGCTGGGCCTGCGGATCACCGACTGGCCGGCGCTGCGCGCCGCCGCGATCAGGGCGGTCGAGGACCTGACGTTCGAGGGCATCGACCCGGCCGGCCAGCGCCGTGAACTGCTGCGCGAGGTCGCCGAGGACGCCAACGCGGCGCTCGGCGCGCTGCTGCACCCGGACCGGCTGGTGGCCGCGATCCCGGGCGTCGAGGCGATCGGCGGCACGCTGGAGATCAGCGTCACCGAGGACTTCGCGCCGGACTTCGCCGAGCTGTTCCCGCTGGAGGGGGACGACGAGGAGGGCGGCGCGGGGGTGGACTGGACGCTCACCCCGCGCACCGCGTGCCTGCTGCACGCCCAGCTGCTCGGCCTGGCCGACGCGGCCTACGACGACCTGGACGAGCACGGCGACGACCCGGTCGCCGAGGGCGACGACGCCGACTGGACGGTTTTCGCCCGGCTGCCCCAGCGCACCTGGCGGCTCCACCGCGCCTGGCGCCGCGCGATGGCCCGAGCCTTCGACGACCTCGCCGACGACCTCGCCCTCGGCGAGTGGCCGCTGCCGCGCTGCCTGGCCGAGGAGATCGCCCTGCGGATGGCCCTGGTCGACGCCCGGGCCCTGCTCGGCGCGCAGCCCGAGTCGGTGGCCGACATGATGGGCGACCTCCCGGCCGACCTGTACGACTACGACTGGGACGGCTGCCACGACGAGCTGTTCGGTGTCTACGGGCCGGACGACGGTGACCCGGAGCTCGGCGCCGAGCAGCGGACCGAGGTGCTGCTGGCGGCCACGCACCCCGAGGGCTGGTTCCTGACGTACGAGGACGCCGAGGCGAGGGACCTGCAGCGCGGCTACCGGCGCTGACCGGCTGTCGGGCTTTTCGGGCTGTCGGGTCCGTGCCCGGCGTTCCGGCGTTCCGGTGTCCGGGCGCTGGGACGGGGGTCCGGCTAGGCTGCGGGCATGTCCGATGCGTCTGATGTGCGTGATGTGCCGGGGCGGACGGCCGGGGCGGACGGCCTGCCGCCCGGCGAGGGCGACCAGGTGTTCGCCCGGATCTCGCTCGGGCTGGAGGGCGTGCAGGCCGCGCAGCGCGGTCGGACCGCCCAGGCGCGGGCCAGCTTCGAGGCCCTCTGGGAGGCACTCGGTGAGAGCGGAGACGTCTTCCACCGCTGCGTCCTGGCGCACTACCTGGCCGACCTGCAGGACGACCCGCAGGCCGAACTGGAATGGGACCTGAGGGCGCTGGCCGCGGCTGACTCGCTCACCGCCGAACGCGCCGAGACCTACCGGTCCGCCCTCCAGGTGCGGGCCTTCTACCCCTCGCTGCACCTCAACCTGGCCTCGGACCACCTCAAGCTCGGTGAGCCCGTGCTGGCACGCGAACAGCTGGAACACGCCGTGCACAGCCTGGACGCCCTGCCCGAGGACGCCTACAGCGCGAGCATCCGGACGGCGGTCGACGAACTGCGCCAGCGGCTGCGTTGAGCGGGCCGCGCCGCCGTCCCGCCCGGCGTGCGCCCGGCCCGGCCGTCCCGTCGCGTCCGGCCCGTCGCGTCTGGCCCGTCCGTCCCGTCTCCTCCCGTCCTGCCTCGCGTCGGCCCGTTTCCTTTCGTCCGTCCCGGACACCGCGTGATCACCGGCTCGGCCGGGCTGGCATGCTGGACGGGTGACTTCTCCGTTCGATGACCCGACTCCCGCTCCCGCCTCCGCCCCCGTCCCCGAGGGGGACTCCGCCCCGCACCCCGAGGACCGCGACGCGCGGACGCAGTACGTGCTGCCGCTGGTCGTCCGGCTGGAGCGGGCCACGCCGCCCGGGCGGACGGACGCGCTGGAGACCTCGGCGCGGGCGGTCCTCACCCTGCTGGCCGACGCGCGGGTGACCGGGGCGGACGGCGAGTGGGCGGAACGCGTCGTGGCCTGGGAGGACGCCCGCATCCGCAAGGTGGTCCGGCGGGCCCGCGGCGGGGAGTGGCGCAGGGCGGGCGAGCTGCCGGGGATCACGGTCGCCGGAAGGGAGGCCGAGGTGCGGGTGTTCCCGCCCGTCCCGCTGGACGGCTGGCCCAAGGAGCTCGCCAAGCTCCAGGTCTCGGGTACGGACCTGGAGGAGACGGCCGAGGTCGGCGCTCCGGAGCCGGGCCTGCCGGTGCTGTGGCTCAACCCCGAGCTGGAGATGAGCGCGGGCAAGACGATGGCGCAGACCGGTCACGCGGCGCAGCTCGCGTGGTGGCGACTGGACGAGGCGCAGCGCAAGGAATGGGCCGAGTCCGGGTTCGCGCTCGCGGTGCGGACGGCCTCTCCTGAGGCGTGGGAGGGACTTGTCGCGAGTGGCCTGCCGTTGGTCCGGGACGCGGGTTTCACCGAGATCGCGCCCGGCAGTTGCACGGTGGTCGCGGACCACCCGGCGCTGCGGTGATCGGTGATCGGTGATCGGTGACGTGCAATAGGTGCCCATTGACCGGAGAGCGGCGTGGGGGAGCCGTGACGCACGGCAGTCAGCGGACGCCGGCTGACAGATGACAGCGAACAGATTTCAGATTTCAAAATCTGTTATCTGTTATCTGTTCGCTGTCATCTGTTTCGTCCCGCCGGGGCTCGCCCTCGTACGGCGCCGGCGGTCGAGCGGATCAGCCGGCCTCGAACCGCCGGAGGGCTCGCAGGCCGCCGTAGGTCGCGGCGGCCGTCCAGAGGGCCATGATCAGCAGCCCCGTCCAGTGCCCGTAGTGGACACCGGCCTCGGCCTGGGTGCGGGTCGCGTACAGCCCGGCGCGGTCGGGCAGGAACTGCCCGGCCTCGCGGACGCCGGGGATGGCCGCGAGCCAGGTGGTACCGAGGAACAGCATCGGCGTCAGCACACCGAGCGCGGCGCTGAAGTTGCCCAGCATCGCCGTCAGTCCGAGGCAGAGCAGCACCAGCAGCGGGTGGTAGAGCACTCCGGCGAGGAAGCTGCGGGCCAGGCCGGGGGTGGAGAGGTCCAGGCCGACGGTGGCGCCGACGACGAGGAACGAGCCCGCCGTCGAGACCAGGCCGAGCAGCAGTCCCACCGCGGCCCCGAGCGCGAGCTTCGCTCCGTACAACCGCCTGCGCAGGGGTACGGCGGCGAGCGAGGTGCCGATCATGCGGGTGTTGAACTCCTGGCCGATCAGCAGGATCCCGGTGCAGGCCACGGCCACGTGGCCGAAGAGCAACCCGTAGTAGATCCCGCCGGCGGGATCCTCGCCCGGTGTGTGGTCCTTCGTGCCGTAGGCGGCGTTGACGGCCGTGGTGATCCCGACGGTCAGGGCCAGGGCCACCAGCGGGGCCGCCCACTGCGAGGGCAGGGTGGTGAACTTGATCCGTTCGGCGCGCAGTGCGTGGATGGGGCTCAATCCCTCGTCTCCACTTCGTTCGTGGTCGGTTGGCGGTTTGTGGTCCGCCGGGAGGTGCGGATCCACCCGGCGATCGTGGGGTGGCCGGGGCACCTTGGCCGCGGGAGTCACCCGGTGCGTCGCAGGGCGAGCAGTCCGCCGTAGGCGGCCCCGCCGGCCCACAGGGCCATGATCAGCAGCCCGGTCCAGTGGCCGTACGCCACCTGTGGATCCCCGGCGTAGCGCAGGGCGTACTGGCCCGCCCGGTCCGGCAGGAACTGGGCCACCCGGCGCACCCCGGGAACGCCGCCGAGCAGGGGCGAGAGCAGGAAGACCACCGGTACCAACAGGCCCATGGCGGCGGTGAGGTTGCCGAGCAATGCCGTCGTCCCGAGGCAGAACACCACGAGCAGCACCGGGTACAGCACACCGGCGGTGGCGGAGCGGGCGAAGCCGTGGCCGTCCCAGGCGCCGGGCACGGTGGTTGCGTGCCCGGCGAAGGCGCCCGCCGTGCCGGCCGCACCGACGGCGAGGCCCACGAGGGCGCCGAGCGTGAGCTTCGCTCCGTACAGCAGGCCGCGTCGGGGCACGGCGGTGAGCGAGGCGTCGATCATGCGGGTGTTGAACTCCTGGCCGATCAGCAGGACGGCGAAGCAGGTCAGCGCGGCCTGGCCGAAGTTGAGCCCGTAGTGGACTCCAGTACCGGGGTCGTCGGTGAGGTTGTGGTCCCTGTCGCCGAGGGCCGCGCCGACCGCCGCGGTGACGCCGGCGGTCAGGCCGAGGGCGAGTAGCGGGGTGAGCCAGAGCGAGCGGAGGGTGGTGAACTTGATCCGCTCGGCGGTGAGGGCGTTGAGGGCGTTCATGCGGCGGCCTCCGCGCGGTACTCGAGACTGTCGGCCGTCATCCTCATGAAGGCCTCCTCCAGGGAGTCCTGTCGGGTCGTGATCTCGTACAGCACGACGCCGTGCGCGGCGGCGAGGGCGGCGATCCGCTCGGGCTCGAGGCCGGTCACCTCCCAGGCGCCGCCGTCGACCTGGGTCGCGGTGGGGGCGCCCCCGATGTCCCGGGCACCCGGCGATCGGCCGTAAGGCATCTCACCGTGGGGCAGTTGGTCCCTGACCAGTTGGTCCTTGAGCAGTTCACCGCCGAGCAGTTCGCCGCCGAGCAGGGCGGCCAGCTTGTCCGGGTCGACGGCTCGGACCCGGATCCGGGTGCGGCCGTGACGGTCGAGGAAGTCGCGGGTGGCGGCGTCCGCCAGCAGCCGGCCGCGGCCGATCACCACCAGGTGGTCCGCGGTGAGCGCCATCTCGGTCATCAGGTGGGACGAGACCAGCACGGCACGGCCCTCGGCGGCCAGTCGGCGCAGCAGGGTGCGGATCCACCGGATGCCTTCCGGGTCGAGGCCGTTGACCGGTTCGTCCAGCAGCAGTACCGGCGGGTCGCCGAGCAGGGCGGCGCCCACGCCGAGGCGCTGGCGCATGCCCAGCGAGAAGGTCCGGATCCGCCGCCCGGCGGCCTCGGCCAGGCCGACCTGGGCGAGCACCTCGTCCACCCGGCGCTGCGGCAGGCCGTTGCTCGCGGCGAGCCAGCGCAGGTGGCCGCGGGCCGTGCGGCCGCCGTGCAGGGCGTGGGCGTCCAGCAGCGCGCCGACCCGGCGCAGCGGGTCGGAGAGTTCGGTGTACGGGCGGCCGTCGACGAGGGCGCGTCCGGCGGTCGGGCGGTCGAGGCCGAGGACCAGGCGCATGGTGGTGCTCTTGCCGGCGCCGTTCGGGCCGAGGAACCCGGTCACCAGCCCGGGCCGGACCTCGAAGGACAGCTCGTCGACGACGCGTCGGCCGCCGTACTCCTTGGTGAGGCCCTGGATGTCGATCACGGCCGTGCTCCTCTCTCGTCGGTCCGGCGCCCCTGCCGTCACCGTCTCGGCGGCCTGGTCGCCCGTGGTGCTCCGGGTTTCCGGTGGGTCGTGCTCCGGTGGTCCCGTGCTCCGGTCCTCCCGCGGCCCGGTGGTCCGGTGGTCCGGTCCTCCTGCGGCCCGGTGGTCCGGTGGTCCGGTCCTCCTGCGGCCCGGTGGTCCGGTGGTCCGGTCCTCCTGCGGCCCGGTGGCCGCGTGCTCCGGTTGGTCCCATTCGACCGGAGCGGGGCCGCCGGCGGATCCCGCCCGGGCGGGGACCGGTCTCCCTCCCGGGAGGGAGACCGTCCTGCACCGGTGGGGGAGCGCCGGTGAGGCGCTGACCTGGCAGGATGTCGGGATGCCCAGGATCCTCGCGCCACTTCTCGCCGGCGCCACGTACGCGCGTCTGCTGCACCTGATGGTCGGATGGATCTTCGCGGGCGTCCTCCTGATGGTCTATCCGGGGACGTACCACAAGGGTCTCGGCGAGATCGTCGTGGCGAGCGTCTGCGTGGACGCGGCCCTGCTCGTGCTCGTAGCCCTGGTGCCCGCCGCACGGCTCGCGGAGGGCGTCCAGGCCCGGCTGTTGCTGGTGCCCGACCGGGAGCGGGACATCTCCGCCGAGCCCTCCCGCACCTGGGCCGACCGCCGGCGCACCGCAGGGTGGTTGATCGGGCGGGTCGCGCTCGGCTCCCTGGTCGGGTTCGCGACGATCTTCGGACTCACCGGCGGATTCGACCTGCTGTCCGGCGCCGACTCCCTGCGCTACCTCCCGCTCGTGCCGCCGGCCCTGTTCGGCTACGGCTGGCTGGTCGTCGCCGCCGGGCGGCTCCAACTCGCCATGGCGGTGCGGCTGCTGGGGCCGTCTCCGGCCGAACGGCTGGCCGACGCGGAGCTGCGGGCCGAACGGCTGCTGGAGCGCAACCGGTTGGCCCGCGAGCTGCACGACTCCATCGGCCACGCACTGACGGTGACGGTCCTTCAGGCCGGCGCGGCGCGCGAGGTCGGGGACCGGGAGTTCACCGCCAGGGCGCTGGAGGTCATCGAGGAGACCGGCCGCCGGGCCATGGAGGACCTCGAACGCACCCTCGTCCTGCTGCGGGAGAGCCCGGACGCCGACTCGCCCGCCACCGTGACCGAGCGGCCCGGCGTGGAGCAGCTGCCCGCGCTCTTCGACACCGCCCGCGCGGCCGGCAGCCCGGTCGAGGCCCGGATCGAGGTGTCGGCGGGGGAGTTGCCCAGGGTGCTCTCGCGGGAGTCGTACCGGATCGTCCAGGAGGGTGTCACCAACGCGCTCAAGTACGCACCGGGCCAGCCGGTCAGCGTGCGGATCGCCGTCCGCGACGGACAGTTGGAGCTGCGCTGCGCCAACCGCACGGCGGTGGCCGGCGCCGGTGCGGTGCGGCCCGCGGGCGGCGCGGGCCGCCGGGGCGGCAAGGGCCTGCGCGGCATCCGGGAACGCGCCGCGCTGCTCGGCGGGGAGGCCGGTGCGGGAGCGTCCCCGGACGGGGCCGGGGAGTGGGTGCTCGCCGTCCGGCTCCCCCTACGCTTGGGCTCGTGACGAACGATCTTGTGGGGGACGGCCGGGCGAAGGTGACCGCGGCGACGATCGACATCCTGCTCGCCGACGACGAGGAACTGGTCCGGGCCGGCCTGCGGGCCGTCCTGGAGGCGCAGGGGGACCTGCGGGTGGTCGGCGAGGCCGCCGACGGCGCGGAGGCGGTGGCACTGGCCCGGGCGCTGCGCCCGGACGTCGTGCTGATGGACGTCCGGATGCCGGTCCTGGACGGCCTGGCGGCGACCCGTGAGCTCGTCCGCCCCGGCGCCCCGGGGGAGCGGCCGCCGAAGATCCTGGTCGTGACCACCTTCGAGAACGACGACTACGTCTACCAGGCGCTGCGGGCCGGCGCGGACGGCTTCCTGCTCAAGCGCTCCCGCCCGGCCGAGATCGCGCACGCGGTGCGGCTGGTGGCGGCGGGCGAGTCGTTGCTGTTCCCGGCCGCGATCCGCCGTCTCGCGGCCGGTCAGGGCAACCCGGCCGCGCGCGCCGCGATGGCCGGGGCGGCGCTCACCGAGCGCGAGGCGCAGGTGCTGCGGCTCGTCGCGCGCGGACTCAGCAACGGTGAGATCGCCGAACGGCTGTTCCTCGGAGTGCAGACGGTGAAGACGCACGTCAGCAGTGTGCTGGCGAAGCTCGGGGCGCGGGACCGCACCCAGGCGGTGATCGCGGCGTACGAATCGGGGTTCGTGGAGCCGTCGGAGTCGGACTGACGGCACCTGCGGCCAGGGGCGGACGAGGAGGTGGGGGCGTGGCAGGACCGGTCAGGCCGGGTAGCCGTGGGTCTGGGCGGCCTTGACCGAGGCCCAGACCGCGGACCCGGGAGCCAGGTCCAGCTCCGCGACGGCCGCCGGGGTGAGGTCGGCGGCCATCGGCAGTTCGCCCTCGAGATCGGCGCGCACCTGGTCGCCGTGCAGGTCCAGGCCGGTGACCTGGAGCTTCCACACGTTGCGCGCGCTGGACTCGGGCCGCTCCCGGTGGAGGGTCACGGCGGATGGCGGGAAGGCCACGAAGGCCGGGCCGGACAGGTCCTCGGTGGTGGTCAGCACCGTGCCCGTCGGCAGTGTCACCTGGTGGTCCTTCGCCGTGCCCTGGTACAGGTTGAGTCCGACCAGGCGGGCGATGTAGTCGGTGCGCGGCCGGCGGGCGACCTCGGCCGGGCTGCCGGACTGCACCTCGTGGCCGTCCTCGATCACCACCAGCCGGTCGGCCAGCACCATCGCGTCGAGCGGGTCGTGCGTGACCAGCACCGCTACCGCCTCGAACTCGGCCAGGCGTCGCCTGAGTTGGGAGCGCACGTCGAGCCGGGTGCGGGCGTCCAGGGCGGCCAGCGGTTCGTCCAGCAGGAGCAGTCGGGGGCGTACGGCCAACGCCCGTGCCAGCGCCACCCGTTGGGCCTGACCGCCGGAGAGGCGGCCTGGCCGGGCGGAGGCGTGCTCGGCCAGGCCCATCCGGTCGAGCCAGACGGACGCCTCGGCCCGGGCGGCGCGCTTGGGCCGGCCCTGGCAGCGCGGGCCGAAGGCGACGTTGTCGAGCGCGCTGAGGTGCGGGAAGAGCAGGTAGTCCTGGAACACCACGCCGACGGGCCGTTCCTCGGCCGGGGTGCACACCCGCCGGCCGGGGTCCTCGAGCAGTACTCCGTCCAGGCGCAGGTGGCCGCCGGTCAGGGGGAGCAGCCCGGCGAGCGCGCGCAGGGCGGTGGACTTGCCGGCGCCGTTCGGGCCGAGCAGCGCGACCACCTCGCCGGGGGCGGCGGTGAGCGCGAGGTCGAGCGTGAACGCGGCGCGGTCCACCCGGAGCCGGGCGTCGAGGGCGGGGGCGGTGCTCATCGGGGCGGCGTCCAGGGGCTCGGTGGGCGGAGGTTCGGCCTTCGGCGGCCCGGTGTCAGGTGGCCCGGTCTCAGGTGGCTCGACGGCGGGTGGCCCGGTGTTCGGTGGCCCGGCGGCCGGTGAGGCGCCGTCCGGTGGTGAGGTGCCGTGCAGTGGTGCCTCGCCGTGCGGTGGTGAGGCGCCCGGGAGGCCGGCCGGGTGGCCGCCCGGGCGGCCGCTGCGGGGGCCCTCACGGCGTGGGCATCCAGCGCTCGCGCAGGCCGACCAGGACCGCGATGGACACCACCAGCAGGACCAGGGACAGGGCGATGGCCGCCTCCGGATCGGACTCCATGGCGAGGTACACGGCCAGCGGCATGGTCTGGGTCCGGCCCGGGAAGTTGCCCGCGAAGGTGATCGTCGCCCCGAACTCGCCGAGCGCCCTGGCCCATGCCAGGACGGCCCCGGCGGCGATCCCCGGGGCGATCAGCGGCAGCGTGACCCGGCGGAACGCCGTCAGCCGGGAGGCGCCCAGGGTCGCCGCGGCCTCCTCGTAGCGGGGGTCGGCGGCCCGCAGCGCGCCCTCGACGCTGATCACGAGGAACGGCATCGCCACGAACGCCTCGGCGATCACCACGCCGGTGGTGGTGAACGGCAACGTGATGCCGAAGGTCGAGTCCAGCCAGGAGCCGACGATGCCGCGCCGCCCGAGGACCAGCAGCAGCGCCACACCGCCGACCACCGGTGGCAGCACCAGCGGCAGGGTGACCAGGGCCCGGACCACCCGCCGGCCCGGCAGCTCGGTGCGGGCGAGCAGCCAGGCCAGCGGGACGCCGAGGACCAGCGAGACGGCCGTGGCCGCCGTCGCGCAGACCAGCGACAGGCGCAGTGCGTCCCAGACGGCGGCGCTGGTCAGCTGGTCCGACAGACTGCTCCACGGCGCCCGGATGAGCAGCCCGACCAACGGGAGGACCAGGAACGCGAGCCCGAGCAGCGCCGGGAGCAGCAGGGCGACCGGGACCCGGTTCGCCCGCCGCCGACTCCGGCGCGGCACGGCCTTCACCGCTGCGGCCGCGCCGGGGCCGCCGCCGGGCCCGCCGTCCGGGCCGGTGCCGGCACCGCTGCCGGCACCGGGGGTGTGGCCGGGGGAGTCGTCGGGGCCACCGGCGGTGGTGCGGTCGCTCACGGTGCCTGGAAGCCCGCCGTGGTGAGCACCTGCTTGGCCTCGGACGACTGGACGTACGCGACGAAGGCGGCGGCGCCGTCCTTGTTCGGTGCCTTGGCCAGCGCGGCGATCGGGTAGTCGTTCACGGCCTTGTCGGCCTCGGGGAAGTCCACGCCGTCGATCTTCGCAGCATCGGCCTTCACGTCGGTCTTGTACACCAGCGAGGCGTCGACCTCGCCGAGTTCGACCTTGGTGAGCGCACCCTTGACGTCCTGTTCGAGGGTGACCGGGGTGAGGCTGACGTTGGCGGCCTTGAGCGCGGTCAGGGCCGCGGCGCCGCACGGCACCTCCTTCGCGCACAGCGCGACCTTCACCCCGGAGCCGGTGAGGTCGTTCAGACCCGCGACGTGCTTGGGGTTGCCCTTGGGCACGGCGATGGTGAGGGTGTTGCGCACGAAGGTCTTCGGGTCGCCGCTCGCGCCGCCCGCGTCGGTGACGGTCTTCATGGTGGCCGGGCTCGCGGCCGCGAACACGTCCGCCGGGGCGCCCGAGTTGATGCTGGTGGCGAGGGCGGAGCTGCCGCCGAAGTTGAAGGTGACCTTGGCGCCCGGGTTCGCGGCCTCGAACTTCTTGCCGAGGTCGGTGAAGGTCTCCTTCAGCGAGGCGGCGGCGAAGACGGTGATGGCGCCGGTCGCCTTCGGCACGCCGGCGCCGGTGGTCGCCGCCGCGCCCGTCGCGGCGGCCGGGGCCGCGGAGGAGGACGCCGCGTCGGAGGCCTTGCCGCCGTCGCTGCCGCACGCGGTGGCCCCGAGGCTGAGAGCGAGGGCCGCGGCGGCGGCGACGGCGAGTCTGCGGGTGTTGGTCGTACGGGTGTCCATCGGTGCTGCCCCTCCAGGGTTCGCGCCGGAAGGGGCGCGGGGACCAGGCCGCAGCTGCGGCCATTACGGCGATCATAGTGCCGCAAATGCGAGCGATAAATCCTCTGTCGCTTTGCACAGGCAGGGTGCGGCGAGGGCCTGTTCCCGGCTGTGGGAAGGCTCAAACGTGCACGGACCGTGCCGGGGTCGCGGCGCGTCCGCGGGCGGCGTCGGCAGGGCCGAGGGGGTGGACGACGGGCAGGCGGGCGGGGGTGTCGGCCGGAAAATTGCGTCGCGCGGGATCGGCCGAGCGGACAGAGTGGTGCGAGCGGTCGGGGCGGGGCCGCGGGTCGCAACCCGTGTGCGCCACACGCGCCACACATGCGCCGTATCCCGCCCGTATCCCGTACCTCGCATCCCGTATCCCGTATTGCGCACCACGCACACCACACACCGCCGGCCGGCGAACGGCCGGAACCGAAGAGGGGGAGGAGTCCGCCCATGTCCACCTTGCGCGTCACCGCCGAGAAACTGGTCATCCTGGAGCACCCGAACGCCGATGCCCTGGAGCTCGCGCAGGTCGGTCTCTACCGGGCGGTGGTCGCCAAGGGCAGCTACCGGACCGGCGACTACGCCGTCTACATCCCCGAACAGGCCGTGCTCCCGGAGCAGTTGATCGGCGAGCTGGGCCTGACCGGCAAGCTGGCCGGCAGCCGGGCCGACCGGGTGCGGGCGGTTCGGCTGCGCGGTGAACTCTCCCAGGGCATCGTCTGCCGGCCCGGAGTCCTCGCCGACACCGACCTGGAGGCCGCCGCCGAGCGCGGCGAGGACTTCGCCGAACTCCTCGGGATCGTCAAGTGGCAGCCGCCGGTGCCGACGTCGATGAGCGGCGACGTGCTCAGCGCGCCGGACCTGCTGCCCTGGGTGGACATCGAGAACCTCAAGCGCTACCCCGACATCTTCGAGCCCGGCGAGCCGGTCGTGCTCACCGAGAAGCTGCACGGCAGCTGCTGCCTGGTGACGTACACCGCGGCCACCGGAGAGGTGCGGGTGTCGTCCAAGGGCATCGGCGCGCAGGGGCTCTCGCTGGTCGAGGACGAGCGCAACCTGTACTGGCGGGCGGTGCGCGCGCACGGCATCCCCGCGGTGGCGGCCCGCCTGGCCGAACGGCTCGGCGCCGAGCGGGTGGGCGTCTTCGGCGAGGTCTTCGGTACGGGGGTCCAGGACCTGACGTACGGGGCCTCCGGGTGCGCCGAGCTGCCCGGGTACGCCGCGTTCGACGTGTCGGCCGTGGTGGACGGGCGGATGGAGTGGTACTCCGCCGCCGAACTCCTCGAAGGGGAGCTGCCGTTGGTGCCCGAGCTGTGGCGCGGTCCGTTCGATCCCGAGGTCGTGCTGGGGCTGGCCCAGGGCAGGGAGACCGTCTCCGGACGGGAACTCCACCTGCGCGAGGGCGTGGTGGTCCGGCCGGTGACCGAGCGTTGGAGCATGGCGGTGGGCGGACGCGCGATCGCCAAGGTGGTCAGCGACGCCTACCTGACCCGTAAGGGCGGCACGGAGTACGAGTGACGCGCCGGGGCGTCGGAGCGGGATCGGCGGGCGGGTGACGGCGAACAGATGACAGTGGACAGCTGACAGAGTTTGAAATCTGTTATCTGTTCGCTGTCATCTGTTATCTGTCACTTGTTCGTCGTCCGGCGCCGCAGACCGCCGCCGGAGCCCCGGGCCGACGCCCGGACGGGTGTGGTCGTCGGCCTTCCAGGCACACGACCTCTCCATTCGAACACGGCGACCGCGCTCTGCGGGCAGCTTTTCACATCTTCGGGTGGCTGATTCCGGCCCCTCGATAGCGTCCCACGCACCCCAGACCGGAAGCGCACGTGCGGCTGGCATATGACGGGCCGGCGGTCCACGTGACCCCGCCGATCCGCCGCCGGCCGCCTGGAGTCCGCCCGGTCCGGGTTGCCCGGGCGCACCGCGAACCGCCCCCGGGCTCGACCGGTCGACCGGAGGTCCCGTGGGCACCCTCAACCATCTCGGCTTCGGCTGGCTGACGCCCGCCCTCTCGTACCTGATGGCCTGCGCCGGCGCCGCCCTCGGCCTGCGATGCACCCTGCGCGCACTCGCCGCGAGCGGCGCCGCCCGCCGGAACTGGCTGCTCGTCGCCGCCACCGCGATCGGCTCGGGCATCTGGACCATGCACTTCGTCGCCATGTTCGGCTTCGCCGTCGACGGCACCGAGCTGCGCTACGACGTGCCGCTGACCGTGCTCAGCCTCGCCGTCGCCGTCCTGGTCACCGGTCTGGGCCTGGTGGTGGTCTGCTGCGGCGGTCACCGCGGCCCGGCCCTGCTGGCCGGGGGCTTCACCACCGGCATCGGCGTCTCCGCGATGCACTACCTCGGCATGGCGGCGGTCCGGATGCACGGCGGCCTGCGGTACGACGCCGGCACGGTCGCGATCTCGGTGCTCATCGCGATCGGCGCGGCCACCGCCGCCCTCTGGGCCGCCGTCACCATCCGCAACGTGTACGCGGCGGCCGCCGCCTCACTGGCCATGGGCCTCGCCGTCACCTGCATGCACTACACCGCCATGGCCGCCGTGCACGCCCGGCTCGATCCGGCCCGGACCGGCCTGGGCGGAGCGAGCCCGCTGGAGTTCGTCCTCCCGCTCGCCGTCGGGCTCGGCTCCTTCCTCTTCCTCGCCTCGGCCTTCGTCGCGCTGTCGCCGCCCGCCCAGGACCGGGCCGGCGGCCACGACGAGGGTGAGCTGACGATCGAGGAGTTCCGCGTCGCCGCCGAGCACCCCGGTCCCGGGCCCCACCCCGGCCCCGGCCCTGGCCCCGGCGCCGGGCACCCGGGGGCCGGACGCCACGGGACCCGCGAGCGGCACGAACGCGCGGCCTGACACCCACCCGCCGTCGCCCGTCCGTTCCGGAGCCCCCGCCGGCCCCGATCGCACCGGTCCCCGCCGCCGGCCCTCCCCCTCCGTCGCCCCCTCCCCGCCCGAAAGGCGCCCCACCCATGCCTGAAGACCGCGGCGCCCCCGCCCGCCCGCCGCGTCCCGGCTCCGGGCGGCCCGGTTGCCGGGTGCGCGGCCCGCGCGGCCCGCGTGTGCTGCGCGACCTGCGGCCCAGGACCGTGCGCGCCCGGATCATCGCCCTGCTGATGGTCCCGGTGGTCTCCGTCCTCGCCCTGTGGGGGTTCGCCACCGTCACGACCGCCGAGGACGTCTGGCAGCTGCTCCGTCTGCGCGACGCCCAGCGCACCCTGCTCACGCCGGTCGCCGCCACCGTGGCCGGTCTGCAGGTCGAACGGGCTGCCGCGGGGCAGCTGTTGGCCGCGCCCGGCGCCGACCGGGCGGGCGCCCTGCAGGAGGCCGTGGCCGCCACCGACCGGGCGGTCGCCCCGCTCTTCCCCGATCAGGGTCGCCCCGATCAGCGTCACCAAGAACAGGGTCGCGCCGATTCGGGCCGTCCCGTCACGGCCGGTGCCGGCACGGCCCGCCCCGGTTCCGGCTACAACCGGGCCGACGCGCAAGGCCTCGGTGCGGACGCCGCGACCAGGCTGGACGCCCTCGGCGCCGCCCTCGGTGCGCTGCCCGGGCTGCGTGACCGGGTGTCGGCCAGAAGCGCCGACTGGTCCGAGGTGTACGCGGTGTACGGCGCCGCGGTGGACCGGGCACTGGCCGTCGCCGGCGCGCTCACCCCGGCGCCGGACCGGCGGGCCGGCGCCGTCGCCCGCGTGCTGCCGGAGCTCGCCCGCTCCCGTGAACTCCTCTCCCGGGAGGACGCGTTGCTGCGCGCCGCCCAGCTCTCCGGAGCGCTCACCGCGGACCAGCTGCGCGAGTTCTCCGGCGTGGCCTCCGCCCGGCGGCAGTTCGAGCAGGCCCTCGTCGCCGACCTCCCCGGGGCCGATCTGCCCGGCGCCGACCCGGCGGGGGCCGGTCCGGGCGCCGTGGGCCGGGCGGCACTGCTCGCCGTCACCGGAGGCCAGGACCAGCGGGATCTGGCCGACTACGAGGAACGGGTCCGTGCGGCCGGCGACCCGAAGGCGGCGCTCGCCGCGGTGGCGCCCGACCGCTGGGCCCTGGCCGCCGGCAACCTCACCCGTGACCTGCGCACCGTCGAGGACCGGGCGGGCCGGATCGCCGCCGAGGGACAGGATCCCTACACCTCGGGCCTGTTCACCCCGGCCGGGGCGGCCGTGCTGCTCGGTCTGCTCGGGCTGATCGCCTCGCTGGTGATCTCGGTGCGGATCGGGCGGGGCCTGGTCACCGAGCTGATCGGTCTGCGCGACTCGGCTCTCGACCTGGCGGGCCGCAGACTCCCGGCCACGATGCGGCGGCTGCGGGCCGGGGAACCGGTCGACGTCGAGGCCGAGGTGCCGGAGCCGGTGGGCGGCGGAGACGAGATCGGCCAGGTGCACCGGGCGCTCGGGACGGTCCGGCGGGCGGCCGTCACCGCGGCGGTGGAGCGGGCCGAGGTGCTCTCCGGAGTGTCCGGGGTGTTCGTCAACCTGGCGCGGCGCAGCCAGGTCCTGGTGCACCGCCAACTCACCCTGCTGGACGCGATGGAGCGCCGCACCGAGGACCCGTCCGAGCTCGCCGACCTGTTCCGGCTGGACCACCTCACCACCCGGATGCGCCGGCACGCCGAGGGCCTGATCATCCTCTCCGGGGCCGCCCCCGGCCGGGCCTGGCGCCGACCCGTCCCGCTGCTGGACGTGGTGCGCGCAGCCGTGTCGGAGGTCGAGGAGTACGCCCGGATCCAGCTGCACCCGCTGCCGCCCGCCGCCGTCAGCGGTGCGGCCGTCGCCGACCTCACCCACCTGGTGGCCGAGCTGGTGGAGAACGCCACCGGGTTCTCGCCGCCACGCACCCGGGTCCACGTCCGGGGCGAACTGGTCGGCAACGGCTACGCGTTGGAGATCGAGGACCGCGGCCTGGGCATGGGCCGGGCGGCCCTCGCCGCGGCCAACCGGCGGCTCGCGGCCGTGGAGCAGAGCGACCTCTTCGACAGCGATCGGCTCGGCCTGTTCGTGGTCAGCCGGCTCGCCCGGCGGCACGGCGTCCGGGTCTCGCTGGTGACCTCCGCCTACGGCGGTACCACCGCCGTCGTCCTGTTGCCCGCCGTGCTGCTGGCCGATGGCGCGGAGGGCGGGCGGCAGGTCCAGGAGTCCGAGCCGGTACCGGAGTTGGACGTCGTTCCGGTGGACGAGGGGCGCGCGCACACGGACCGGCCGGTCAGGGCGCGTCCGGGCGCGGCCTTCACCCTGGACGACGGGCTGCTGGACGGCCTGCCGGAGGGGGAGCCGGGCGGCCGGCCGCTGTCCCCGGCCGGGGACGAGCTTCCGGCGGCGGGTGGGCCGTCGCCGGAGGGTGGGGCGCTGCTGCCGTTCGGCTCCCGGGGCGGCGACCCCGGGCCGGCGCGCCGCACCCCCGCCCGGGCCTCCGCTGCCCGGGCGGGCGGACCGGCTGCGGGCGGGGAGCCCGGTCTCGCCTCCGGCCCGCAGCCCGGCCCGCAGCCTGGTCCGCGGTCTGGCCCGCAGCCCGGCCCGCAGCCCGGTCCTCCGCGGCCGGTGACCGGGCGGAGTGGCGCGGTCCTCGGGCCGTGGCCGGGTGGACAGCAGGCCCGACGAGTGGACGACGGGGGCCGCAGGGACGACGGGGACGACGGGGGCTACGGGGACGAGGAGTTGCCGCGCCGCGTCCGACAGGCGAGCCTCGCCCCGCAGCTGCGCGAGGCCCCGTCCGGTGCGGCCGCACGCGGTGGCCGTACCACGGCCGGGTCGACGTCCGGGGAGCGGAGCCCGGAGGCGCCGGGCGCCGCGATGTCCGCGTTCCGGGCCGGATGGACGCGCGGCACGGGCTCGTTCGGGAGTTCGGGTACGGCCGGGCGCTCGGTTTCGGACGCTGACCCCGACTCCGGCCCGGACTGTGCATCCGATACCGGCCCCGATACCGGCCCCGATACCGGCCCCGATACCGGCCCCGACACCGGCCCCGGCGACGTCGGCGATCCTGGTGGCGGCCGCCCGCTGCGCCTGTCCAGACCCGAAGGGGACCGGTCGTGACCGGTACCGACCACTCTGCGGCGGTCTGGAAGCGGCTCCTCGACGAGCCGGTCCGGCGCGCCCCCGCGTTCCGCCGCGCGGTCCGGCCCACCGCGACCACGCCGCCGTGCGCGACGGGCGGTCGGTGAGCACCGTGGCCCGCCCCCACCGGCCCCCGCAGCAGGCGCCGTCGCCACAGCAGGAACCACCGCCACAGCAGGCGCCCGCGCAGGACTGCGGCGCCGGGGCGGTGGCCCCGGGGCCCTACCCCCGCAACCCCCTCGCCGCCGCCCACCACGCCCGGTGGTTCGACCGCGACGCCGGCCCGCTGGTCCGTCCGTACACCGTGACGGGCGGCCGGACCGCCGCCGGCGGCCGTCGCCTCGACCTGATCGCCCTGGTGGTGAGCGAACCGCTGGCCCTCGGGGAGCTCGCGGGCCCCGGTGACTTCGGGGATCCGCCCGCGCTGCAGGTCGGTCCCGAGCAGGCGAGGATCCTCGCCCTGTGCCGGGGGACGCCACTGTCCGTGGCCGAGCTGGCCACCGAGCTCGACCTGCCGGCGGGCGTCGTGCGGGTGCTGCTCGGCGACCTGCAGGCGGCCGGACTCATCCGGGTACGCCACCCCGTTCTGCCCGCCCTGCTCCCCGACGAGCGCATCCTCCAGGAGGTCGTCCATGGACTTCACGCACTCTGACCACCCGCCCGTACCGCTGCGGCGCTCCGGACCGACCGGGCGGTCCGGACCGGCAGAGCCGACCGGGCGGTCCGGGCCGTCCGGACCCGACGACGGTGCCCTCGCGCTCAAGATCCTGGTGGCCGGCGGCTTCGGGGCGGGCAAGACGACGCTGGTCGGAGCGGTCAGCGAGATCCGCCCGCTCTGCACCGAGGAGCGCCTGACCGAGGCCGGCCGGGAGGTGGACGACCTCGGCGGCGTGGAGTGCAAGACCACCACGACGGTGGCGATGGACTTCGGACGGATCACCATCCGCCAGGGCCTGTCCGTCTACCTGTTCGGCACCCCGGGGCAGGACCGGTTCTGGTTCGTCTGGGACGAGTTGGCGCGCGGAGCCCTCGGTGCCGTCGTGCTCGCCGACACCCGCCGACTGACCGACTGCTTCCCCGCGGTGGACTTCTTCGAGCTCCGCGGCATCCCCTTCGTCGTCGCGGTGAACCGTTTCGCCGGGACGCGCGAGTACAGCCCCGACGAGGTCGCCCGCGCGCTGGACCTGGACCCGGGCACGCCGGTGGTCCTGTGCGACGCGCGGCTGCGGGCCTCGGGCAAGGAGGTCCTGGTCGGCCTGGTCGAGCACGCCGGCCGGGTGCACGCCGCCCGGCTGCTCGCCGACGCCGCACCGGTGCGCTGACGGCCGACCCCGGCCGGTGCGGAGCCGGCCCCGGCCGGCTCCGCGGCCTCAGCCCCGGGTCTGGAACACGATCCTGGTCCAGCTGGAGCCCGGGCAGTTGCCCCAGACGTCCCAGGCCTGCGGTCGCGCACCGATCCACAGGCCGGTGGTGTGGGAGCCGTCGGCGCAGTAGGTGACGGTGCGCAACTGGCCCGAGTAGACGTTGCAGCGGCCCTCCCAGCGCCAGCCGTAGTCCGCGGTGATGACGCAGCGGTAGGAGGCGGCGGTGACCCCGGGCGAGGTGGCGAGGGCCTCCTTCGTGAGGGTCCGGTCCGCGGTGGTCGCGGTGGTTGCCGTGGTGCCGGTGGGCACGGCGGTGGCGGACAGGGTGCCGGCGGTCAGGGCGGTGGCGGGCGGGGCGGTGGTGCCGAGGACCCCGAGGACCGCCGCGGCGGCCGTCCCGAACACGGCGGTCTTCCTGGCGATGCAGCCTCGCATGGCGGTTCTCCTCGCTCGAAGGTTCCGATCGGGTGTGCGTCTCCGGCCGTCGGGGGCGGTGGCGAGCGTCAACTCCGCTGCCCCGGACGGTCGATGACGTATTGCACACGAATGACTGCGGACGGTGAAACGACGACCTATGATGTGATGCGGGTCACAGGGATTCCCCGATGGTCGCGACCGGGCCCGCCGGGGCGTTCGGGGTGCCGATTTCCGGGGAGAGCGGCATGGCGGATTGCAGCGGTCGGCGGAGCGGTGGGTGTGGCAAGGATTTCGGTCCGGGGCCGGCCGATCGCCGGTCGGCCGATTTCGACCGGGTGTTCACCGCTCTGCTCCCCAGGCTCCAGCAGGCGGCCGTGTCGCTCACCGGCAGCCCGTCGACGGCGGGGGACGTGCTGCACGACGCGTACCTGCGGATCGCGCGGCGGCCGGAGCGGTTCCTCGACCACCCCCAGCCGTACGCCTACGTGTTCACCACGATGGCGAACATCCTGCGCGACCAGTGGCGTCGCGAACGTCGGCGGGCGGTGCTGCCGGGGCCTGTCGAGGTCGTCGAGCTCCGGTGCGAGGGGGCGGCGGCCGGTCCGCCGGTCG
This sequence comes from Kitasatospora sp. NPDC004745, assembly GCF_042873275.1. Classification (NCBI taxonomy): domain Bacteria; kingdom Bacillati; phylum Actinomycetota; class Actinomycetes; order Kitasatosporales; family Streptomycetaceae; genus Kitasatospora; species Kitasatospora sp. NPDC004745. The sequence continues at coordinate 442,736 of NZ_JBIALK010000001.1, forward strand.
GCGGGGTTGCGGAGCTCCAGGCGCGCTGGGAGGTGCTCCGGCTGCTGGGCTGCCTGACCGCCAAGCAGGCCCGGGTGGTGGCCCTGGTGGACCTCGACGGCTACACCGTCGACGAGGCCGCCGAGCTGCTGGGCCTGCACCGCAGCACGCTTGCCGTCACCCGGCGCCGTGCGCACGGGCGGCTGCGCGCCGCCGTCGAACGCGAACGCGAACGCGAGCGGGAACGCGAGCGGGGCGGCGAGGGTGAGGGCAGGGGCGAGTCGGGGGCCGGTCGCGGGCGGGAGTCCGGACGGGTGCCCGGCCAGGTGCCCGCGCGGGATCCGGGGAGAGAACGCGGCTGCGGCCGGGACGGCGGCCGGGGGTGCACCCGGGAGCGGCGCCGCGGGTAGCGGCGACCGGGGTGCGGGCGGCCCCCGACGCACCGGGCTGACGGGATGTCAGCTGATGTGCGACCCCGGCCCGTACGCTGAAAATCGTGATCACGTACGAGGACCACCGCCTGCGCGCCCTGGCCGACGACGGCCGCTGGCCCGAACTTTTGGCCGCCTACCGGCAAGGCCGGGCGGCCGCCGTGGAGCGGGCCGGGGAGGAGTCCGCGGCGGCGCTGACGGCGCCGCTCGGCCACCTGATCGCCTACTCGGCGCCGCCGGAGCTGGCCGTCCGGCTGTTCGACCGGGAGGGCGGCCCGGGGACCGTCGCCGGGGTCGTCGACCACGACGCCGGCCCGATCTGGGAGGTGCTGGCGACCCGGCACTCCTGGCTGCGACTGGCCCCGCTGCTGAGCCCGGCGCCGGTGCGCCGCCTGGTCGCCCAGACCCGGGTGCTGCTCGGCGAGGACCTCTCCTACGGGGCCGAGCCCGATCCGGAGGGCGTGCCGCTGCGGCTGGAGCCGTGGGAGAACGCCGGGTGGGAGGAGGGTGCGAGGGTGCGCGAGTACCTGCCGTGCGGGGGCGCGCGCAGCGCCCTGCTGACCCTGCCGGCCAGCCGGGAGGGGCTGGCCGAGGTGCTGCTGCCGCCACCGGGCGTACGCCTGGGCGGGCAGCGGGCCACCCGGGCGCTGGCCGCGCTGGCGGACTGGGCGGAGGTGGTCTGCGTCCGCGGACCGGCCCCGCAGGCGGCGGCCCAGCTGGCCCGTACGGCGAGGGTCACCGGCGGCTACCTGCCCTTCGCGCTGGCCTATCCGGCACTGGTGCAGGCCGCCGCGGCGGGCCGGGAGCGCGGTTCGGCGCACGGCCGGCTGGCGCTGTGGCGGGCCCTGGCCGCGATGGCGGGGGTGGACGGCCTGGACGGTCCGGAGCGGGTGGAGGTCGACGCGTTGGTGGCCCGGATGCGCTGCTTCGTCTGGCTGGAGCCGGCGGCGGGGCTGCGCCATCTGCACGTCGCGCTGGAGGACCCGGCCTGTGGTCTGGCCTGGGCGGTGAGCGGCTCGGAGGACCTCTGACCGAGGCCGTGGGCGGGATCACCGGAGGTCCGGCCCGGAGGGCGGACGGCTCGGGACGGCGGGGCGGCTCGGAAGTGCGGACGGCTCGGGGAGCACGGGCGGCCCCGGGAGGGTGGACGGTCCGGCCCGGAAGGCCACTGGCCCGGGCGGCGGGCGGGTCGCCGTCCGGGCCAGTGGCCCGCGGTGATCGCGGGACCCCCGGTCCGGCGCCGTTTTCCGGGGGAGGTGGTGGCGCCGGACCGGGGGAGTGTGGGGAGCGGCGGAGCGCTCAGGCGGCCGTGGCCGCGCCGTTCTGGGCGGGGACGGTCTCCGGGGAGTCGGTTCCCGCCGCCGCCGGGGTGGCCGCCGACGTCCCGGCCGGGGCGCCGTGCGTGCCGTGCGGCGCGCCGTGCGACCCGGTGTCCGGCCCGCCGTGCGTGTCGACGAGGGTCTGCTCGTCGAAGGGCAGCTCGCCGGCGAGCACCCGGCGGGCGCGCCCGGCGTCGAGTTCACCGGTCCACTGGCCGATCAGCACGGTGGCGACGGCGTTGCCCGCGAAGTTGGTGAGGGCTCGGGCCTCGGACATGAAGCGGTCGATGCCGACGATCAGGCCGACGCCGTCCACCAGCGCGGGCTTGTGGGACTGCAGTCCGCCCGCCAGGGTGGCCAGTCCGGCGCCGGTGACCCCGGCCGCGCCCTTGCTCGCGATCACCATGAAGACCAGCAGCGAGAGCTGCTCGCCGATCGACATCGGCTTGTCCATCGCCTCGGAGATGAAGATCGACGCCATGGTCAGGTAGATCGCGGTGCCGTCGAGGTTGAAGCTGTAGCCGGTCGGGACGGTGATGCCGACGACCGGGCGGCTCACGCCCAGGTGCTCCATCTTGGCGATCAGACGGGGCAGCGCGCTCTCGGAGGAGGAGGTGGAGAGGATCAGCAGGAACTCACGGCCGAGGTAGCGCAGCAGCGCGAACACGTTGACCCCGGCGACCAGGCGCAGCAGCGTGCCCAGCACCACGACGACGAACAGGACGCAGGTCGCGTAGAAGCCGATCATGATGACGGCGAGGCTCTTCAGGGCGGCGGTCCCGGTCGCCCCGACGACGGCGGCCATCGCCCCGAAGGCGCCGATCGGCGCCACCCACATGATCATCGACATGACCCGGAAGACCAGGCGCTGCAGGTGCTCGATCCCCCGCAGCACGGGGGCGCCGACCGGGCCCATGGCCTGCAGGGCGAAGCCGGCCAGCAGCGCGACCAGCAGCGTCTGCAGCACCTTGCCCTCGGTGAGCGCCGAGAACATCGTGGTGGGGATCATGCCGAGCAGGAAGTCGGCGGTCGACTGGGCCCCGCCGGCGGCGGCCTGGGCGTGGCCGGACTTGGCGAGCGCGGCGGTCAGGTGCAGACCGCCGCCGGGCTCCAGCAGGTTGCCGACGGCCAGGCCGATGGCCAGGGCGACGGTCGACATGGCGAGGAAGTAGCCGAGGGCGAGGCCGCCGACCTTGCCGACCTTGGCGGCCTTGGTCACCGAGCCGATGCCCAGCACGATGGTGCAGAAGATCACCGGGCTGATCATCATCTTGATCAGATTGACGAAGCCGGTGCCGACCGGCTTCAGCTCCACGGCGAAACCGGGGGCCGCGAGCCCGACCACCACGCCCGCGACCACGGCGGCGATCACGGCGAGGTAGAGGTAGTGCGTCCTGTCCCGGCGTCTGGATCCCCCCGCCGGTGCGGCTGCATCGATCGACATCTGCGGCTCCTTCGCCCTGCGGTCCTGGCGGCCCCGGGTGGTGGGCCGCTCCGACTATCGGGCCCGGCCGTGACGGAGGTCACGTTTGCGTTCATAGAGTTCACGGCGGACGGGTGCGACGGGCCCCCTGACGGCCGTCGGGGCGTGGTGCACACTGGCAAGCATGTCCGTGCGCACCGCCCCCGCCCCCGCGCGGCGGCGAGTCCTCCCGCCCCGTCCCGGCCCCCGCCTCCCGCGCGGACCGGTGCGCAGCCTGGCCGGTCAGCTCTTCGTCGTCCAGGTGGTCATCGTCGCCGCCGTGGTGGCCGGTGGTGCGGTGCTCGCCTACCTGTTCACCGCCGGGCGCACCGAGGACGCGGCCCGCCGCCAGGTCACCGCCGTCGCCCACGCCGTGGCCGACGCGCCGTCGGTGCGCGCCGCCGTCACCCAGCCCGACCCGACCGCGCTGCTCCAGCCCTACGTCGAGCAGGTCCGGGTGGACACCGGGGTCTCCTTCATCACCGTGATGGACACCGGCGGGGTGCGCTGGACCCACCCGCTGCCCGACCAGATCGGCAAGCGCTTCCTCGGCCACATCGACTGGGCGCTCGCGGGGCAGACCCGCAGCGAGACCTACACCGGCACGCTCGGCCCGTCCGTCCGGGTCGTCACCCCGGTGCTGGACGACCGGCACCGGGTGATCGCGCTGGTCAGCGCGGGCCTCACGGTGGAGTCAATCTCCGCGCAGCTGAGCGGCCCGCTGCTCGCCCTGGTCGGGGTGGCGGTCGCCGCGCTGGCGCTGGGCGGCGCCGGCACCTATCTGGCCAACTCCCGGCTGCGCAGGCACACCCACGGCATGGGACCGGCCGAGCTCAGCCACCTCTACGAGTACCACCAGGCCACCCTGCACTCGGTGCGCGAGGGGCTGGTGCTGCTCGACCGCGCGCACCGGGTGGTGCTCTGCAACGACGCCGCCCGCGACCTGCTCGGGCTGGCCGGAGCCGTGGACGGCCGGCCGGTGGCGGACCTGGGGCTGCCGCAGGCGCTCGTCGACGCCGTCCTCGGGGACGAACCGGTGCGGGACGAGGTGCACCTGACCGCCGAGCGGGTGGTGGTGCTCAACACCTCCACCATCGGCACCGGCCTCGGCCGCGTGGTGACCCTGCGCGACCACACCGAACTGCAGTCCCTCAGTGGCGAGTTGGATTCCGTCCGTGGATTCACCGAAGCGCTCGGGGCGCAGGCGCACGAGGCCGCCAACCGGCTGCACGCCGTCGTCTCCCTGGTCGAACTCGGCCGCCACGAACAGGCGGTGGAGTTCGCCACCGCCGAACTCGCGCTCGCCCAGCAGCTCACCGACCGGGTCGTCGCGGCCGTCGGCGAACCGGTGCTGGCCGCGCTGCTGCTCGGCAAGGCCGCCCAGGCGGCCGAGCGGGGCGTCGAGTTGACCCTCACCGGGGACAGCCGGATCGACGACGGGGTGATCCCGCCCGGGCTCTCCCCGCGGGACCTGATCACCGTCCTCGGCAACCTGATCGACAACGCCGTGGACGCCGCCATCGCCGGCGCGGCCCGGAGCCCGGTGCCGCCGGAGGTCACCGTCACCGCACGGATCGACGGTGCGGCTGCGGACGGTGCCGCACCGGGCCCGGGCGCGGGAGTGGACGGTGCCGGCCTGGGCGCGGACGGTGCCGGCGTGGGAGTGGACGGTGCGGATGCGGGCCCGGGGCCGGGTGCGGACGGGCACCTGCTGCTGCGGGTCGCCGACACCGGTGCGGGGATCGACCCGTCCGCCGTCGAGGACGTGTTCCGCCGCGGCTGGAGCACCAAGCAGGACGGCCACGGTCACGGCCTCGGGCTGGCGCTGGTCGCCCAGGCCGCCCGGCGCAACGGCGGCACGGTCGAGGTCGGCCGGGACCGCGGCGCGGTGCTCACCGTCCGGCTGCCGCTCGCCGGGCCGGCCCGCGCGCGACGGCAGGACGGTCCGGCCCGCCCGGGCGTCGGGCGGGAGCGGGAAGCGGTGCCGTCCCCGTGAGCGCGACCGCACCCCCGCCGGGGATCTCCGTGCTGGTCGTCGAGGACGACCCGGTGGCCGCCGCCGCGCACACCCTCTACGTGGAGCGCGAACCGGGCTTCCGCGCCGCCGGCACCGTCCACAGCTGCGCCGACGCGCTGCGCTTCCTGGACCGCGCCCGGAGCGCCGGGACGCCCGTCGACCTCACGCTGCTCGACCTCTACCTGCCGGACGGCCACGGCCTCCAGCTCTGCCGGACGCTGCGCGCCGCCGGCCACACCACCGACGTCATCGCGGTGACCTCGGCCCGGGACCTCGCGATGGTCCGCCAGGCGGTGTCCGCGGGCGTCGTCCAGTACCTGCTGAAGCCGTTCGGCGCGGCCGCCCTGCACGACCGCCTGGAGCGCTACGCCCGGTACCGCGACAGCCTCGGGCGCACCGGCGAGGCGACCGGGCAGGACGAGGTCGACCAGGCGTTCGCGCTGCTCCGCACGCCGGAGCGGAACAGCCTGCCGAAGGGGCTGAGCGCGCCCACCCTGGACGCCGTCGCCTCGGTGCTGCGCGAGGCGGCGACAGGGCTGTCCGCGGCCGCGGCGGGCGCCGCCGCCGGGGTCTCCCGGATCACCGCGCGCCGCTACCTCGAGCACCTGGTCGACACCGGGCAGGCGGTGCGGGAGCCGCAGTACGGCAACGTCGGCCGGCCGGAGCTCTGCTACCGCTGGAAGGGGCGGGCGTGACCTTTCGGCGCGCCGCTCGTTGGCAGGACCGGGGGAAGTTCACCCACTCGGGTGGTTCTGGGCACCCGGGGGCATCCCTCCAGGTCAGGGGCGATAAAGTTAGGCTTACCTAACTTCCTCTGGGGGTCTGCTTTGTCGCTCGCCGCCGTTCCCGCCCAGGCCCAGGCCACCACCGCGACACAGGGCCGGTCCCCGTCCTTGGGTGAGGCCGTCCTGCGCCGTCAGCGCGTGCGCGAGTCCGCCGCCCGGACGTACGCCCGGTCCTTCCCCATCGTCCCGGTGCGCGCCAACGGCATGACCGTCGAGGGCGCCGACGGGCGACGCTACCTGGACTGCCTCTCCGGTGCCGGGACGCTGGCCCTGGGGCACAACCACCCGGTGGTCCTGGAGGCGATCCGCCGCACCCTCGACAGCGGCGCCCCGCTGCACCTGCTCGACCTCGCCACCGCCGAGAAGGACGACTTCACCACCGCGCTGTTCGAGAGCCTGCCCGCCGAGTTCGCCGCCCGCGCCCGGATCCACTTCTGCGGGCCCGCGGGGACGGACGCCGTCGAGGCGGCACTCAAGCTGATGCAGACCGCCACCGGCCGCGCCGGTGCGCTCGCCTTCACCGGCGGCTACCACGGCATGACCGCGGGGGCCCTCGCGCTCACCGGCAACGTCGCCGTCAAGGAGCCGCTGCCGAGCGGTGGCGAGGTGGTCCGGCTGCCCTACCCGTACGGCTACCGCTGCCCGTTCGGCGTCGGCGGCGAGGCGGGCGCCGACCTCGCCGCGACCTACGTCGAGCGGCTGCTGGACGACCCCTCGGGCGGGGTCGTGCCCCCTGCCGCGATGGTTCTGGAGGCCGTCCAGGGCGAGGGCGGCGTCGTCCCGGCGCCCGACGGCTGGCTGCGCGCGATGCGCCGGATCACCGCCGAGCGCGGCATCCCGCTGATCGTCGACGAGGTGCAGACCGGCGTCGGCCGCACCGGCGCGATGTGGGCCGTCGAGCACAGCGGCGTCGTCCCGGACGCCATGGTGCTCTCCAAGGCGATCGGCGGCAGCCTGCCGCTCGCCGTCGTCGTCTACCGCGAGGACTACGACGGCTGGCGGCCCGGCGCGCACACCGGCACCTTCCGCGGCAACACCCTCGCCATGGCCGCCGGCGCCGCCACCCTGCGGTACGTCACCGCGCACGGGCTGGCCGAGCGTGCGGCCCTCGTCGGCGAACGGATGACCGGCCGACTGCGCGACCTCGCCGGCGAACTGCCGGTGATCGGCGACGTGCGCGGGCGCGGCCTGATGATCGGCGTCGAGCTCGTCGACCCGAGCGGAGCGCCGGACGCCTGCGGAGCCCACCCCGCCGACCCGGCGTTCGCCGTCCGGGTCCGGGAGGCCTGCCTGGAGCGCGGCCTGATCGTGGAACTCGGCGGCCGGCACGACGCGGTGCTGCGGCTGCTCCCGCCGCTCACCATCACGGACGAGCAGGCCGCCGCGGTCCTCGACCGGCTCGCCGACGCCATCGCGTCGGCGTCGGCCGCGTCCGCCGGGTCGGCCGTCTCAGTCGGGTCCGCCAGGTCGGCCGGGAGCGGGCAGGGGCGTGGGGCCGGGTCGGCCGCCGAGGTCCGGGGCGCCGAGTGACCGCCGGGCCCGGGGCGGGCTCCGGTTCCGGGGCTGACTCCGGTTCGGGCTCCGGGGCTGACTCCGGCCCCGGCTCTGGCCCTGGCCCCGGCCCCGGAGAAGGCGCGGGCTCCGGTGGGGCCGCGGGTTCGGCGCCGGGTGGGGGCTCCGGGCCGGGCGGCGGCGGAAGCCCCGGCGACCTGCCCGAACTGCCTGACGATCCGGCCCCGTTGGACGCCCTCGCCGGCGGCGCCGGCGGGCCCGGCGCGCTCGGGCCGCTGCTGGCCACCGTCCTCGACGCGCTCGACGAGGGCATCGCCCGGCGCGGCGGTCCACTGCCCGCGGGCAGCCCCGCCGAGATCGGCGCCCTGGTCGCCGACGCGCTGGCGGGCGCCTCCGGCCCCGACGCCCTCGCCCGGCTCACCGAACTCCTCGCCTACGGCGCCGCCGATCCCGCCGACCCGGCCTGTGCGGCCCACCTGCACTGCCCCCCGCTCGCGGTGGCCGCCGCCGCCGACCTCGCGGTCAGCGCCCTCAACCCCTCCCAGGACTCCTGGGACCAGGCCCCCGCCGCCACCGCGATGGAGACCGCCCTGCTCGCGGAGCTCGCGGCCCTGGTCGGCTACGACCCGGCCCGCTCCGCGGGCGTCCTCACCTCCGGCGGCACCGAGTCCAACCTGATGGGACTGATGCTGGCGCGTGACCAGAAGCTCGACGGCATCGTCGAGTTGGACGGCATCCCGGACGGCGTCCGGCCGTGCATCGTGGCCTCCGAGACCGCACACTTCTCCGTCCAGCGCGCCGCGGCCCTGCTCGGCCTCGGCGAGCGAGCCGTCGCCACCGTCCCGGTCGACCGCCAACTGCGGATGGGAGCAGCGGAGTTGGAGCGCGTCCTGGCCGAGGTCAGCTGGTCCGGGCGCACCCCGATCGCCGTCGTGGCGACGGCCGGCACCACCGACACCGGCGGCATCGACCCGCTGCACGCCGCCGCCGACCTCGCCGGCCGCTACGGCGCCTGGCTGCACGTCGACGCCGCGTACGGCGGCGGCGCCCTGCTCTCCGACCGCCTCGCCCCGCTCCTCGACGGCATCGAGCGCGCCGACTCCGTCTCCCTCGACTGGCACAAGCTCGGCTGGCAGCCCGCCGCCGCCGGCGTCTTCCTGGTCCGGCGCACCGAGACCTACGTCTCGCTCGCCCGCCGCGCGGAGTACCTCAACCCCGTCGACGACGAGCAGGCCGGCTACCCCAGCCTGCTGGGCCGCTCGCTGCGCACCACCCGGCGGGCCGACGCCTTCAAGCTCGCCGTCACCCTGCGCACCCTCGGCCGCGACGGGCTCGGCCGGCTCGTGGACGCCTGCCACGAGCTGGCCCTGGTCGCGGCCGAGGCGGTCCGCGCCGAGCCGTCGCTCGAACTCCACGCCGAACCCGTGCTGACCGCCCTGCTGTTCCGCTACCGGCCGCCGGGGTCGGCGGACGAGGCGGTCCTCGACGAGGTCAACGGGAGGCTGCGGCGCCTGCTGCTGCGCTCCGGGCGGGCCGTGGTCGGGCGGACCGAGCTGCCCGGCGGCGGGCCGGGCCGGGTGCGGCTCAAGCTCACCCTGCTCAACCCGCACACCACGCCGGGGGAGGTGCGCGCACTGCTGCGCGAGGTGGTGGTGGCCGGCCGGCGGGCCTCGGGGGACCGGTCCGGCTAGCCGGTCCGTTCGTACGGCGTCGTTCTCCTTTCGATTCCAAAACAAATACCTTCTCCGGCGCCGATGTTGGAGGAAGCGACACTGGTGTGAGAGGGTGCCGGGGCGATATTCAACCGCTCCCGGAATGCGTCCGTGGACATACCTTCGCGAGGGCGTACAGGCTGTTTCCGGCCGCCCGGTGATCACATTTCGCCAACCCCCGGGCAGGGCTTGCGGAGATCCCGAACAGCGGCGGTAACTTCATGTGGTCGCAGCCCCACCTTGCGCACACGGCACCCCGGGGTAGGCCGCCTGACCAGGTGCGAGCCGTGATCCTCGATGAGCGGAACCTGACATCCGGGTGAACTCCGCCTACCCGCCGTGCACTTCTGTGAATCCCGGTAAATCCACGTGAACACCGTCCAGTGACCAATGCTGCGAAGCGGAGCCAAAGGCATGCGCGAAACCCTCCCGGACGAGATCCCGATACGCCCGACGGCCGACGTGTCGGCTGGCTACGAGGCACTGCCGTACTCCCGCCGCTGCCGGGAGATCTGGCGGCGCGGGGAGCACCTGCTCATCGGCGTCAGCCCGGGGAACAGCTATTTCAGTCACCGCCGGATCGCCGAACTCGTCGGGTGGGGGAGCGGGTTCTTCGAGCGCATCGACATCGTCTACGCGGACCTCCACGTGGCGACCCAGTTCGAGACCTTCGGCTACACGCCGGAACACGCCCGGCGGCGCGCCGGCAAGGAGGTCAAGGCCACCGCCCGCCGGATCGAACGCGGGGTGGAGGAGTCCGGCCGCCCCTGCCCCGTCCGGGTGCACGCCCTCTCCGAGTTCACCGGCGACGACCACTACCGCCGCCTGCACCGGCAGGCCGTCGAGGCGCTGCAGACCGATCCGGCGTACCGGACCGCCGCCGAGAACATGGCGCGCGGATTCCTGGCCGCCCGGCTGGACGAGGGGCTGGCGCCCAGCGAGGCGCAACTCGCGGCCGGCGTCCGGTACATCACGGCCGAGCTGCCGTTCTTCCTGGACACCCCGGCGCTGCTCGGGGTGACCACCTCGGTCAGCTGCTACCACCTGCAGCTCCCGCTCACCCACGTGCTGTTCGGGCGTGACGAGGGTCTGCGGGCGGCGCCCGGCCAGGCCTACGCGGTGGTCCGCCCGGCCGCCGTGCCGTCCGTACCGCCGCTGCCCTCCTTGCCCGCCCGCGCCGCCTGACCGCCGCCGGCCCGATCGCCGGCGTCTGACCGCCGCCGGCCCGATCGCCGCCGCCCGCCCGCTGTCACCCCACCGCCGCCGGCCGTTCCGCCTGCCGCCCGCGCCCGGCCGCCGATCCGCCCGAGGAGCCACCACCGTGACCGACCTGCTGACGACCGACCCGACCGTCTTCCCGCTCCCCAGGAGGGGGGACGTCCTGCCCGAGGAGGCCACCCGCCTGCGCGAGGAACGCCCGATCGCCGGCATCCGCACCCTCACCGGCGACCCGGCCTGGCTGGTGAGCAGCTACGCGCTCGCCAAGCAGGTGCTCGAGGACGAGCGGTTCAGCCTCAAGGACACCGCCAACCCCGGTGTGCCGCGCCAGTACGCGCTGACCATCCCGCCCGAGGTGGTCAACAACATGGGCAACATCAACAGCGCCGGGCTGCGCAACGCCGTCATGAAGACCCTCTCACCGCGCGCCGACCGGGAGCTCGACGGCTGGCTCCAGGCCGAGGCCCACCGGCTGATCGACGACCTGCTGGCCCAGGGCGCGCCCGGCGAACTGCGCGACGGCTTCACCGAGCCCTACTCCGCCGCCCTGCACTGCCGACTGCTCGGCATCCCCTCGGACGACTGGCGGCGGCTGATGGCCGGCATCGACGTCGCCTTCCTCACCAGCCCGGTGCCCTTCGCGGGTTCGGCGCCCAACTGGTACAAGGACCTCGGCTACATGCTCGGGCGGCTCAACGCCGACCCGGCGCCGGTCGACGGCCTGCTCGGCCGGTTCGTCGAGCTGCGCCGCTCCCCGGACGTCTCCGACCGGGTGAGCGACGAACTGCTCGCCACCGTCGCGCTGTCACTGTTCGGGGCGGGCGCCGTGTCCACCTCCTCGTTCCTGCTCAACGCCGTCGTCTACCTCTGCGAGCAGCCCGAACTCGCCGAGCGGCTGCGGCGCGAGCCCGCACTGATCGGGCGCGCGGTGGACGAACTGCTGCGGGTCAACCTGTCGATCGGCGACGCGCTGCCGCGGCTGGCGACGGCCGACGTGCAGGTGGGCGACGTCCTGGTGCGGGCCGGCGAGCTGGTGCTGGTGCTGGTCGAGGGGGCCAACTACGACCCGGCGGTCTTCCCGGACCCGGAGCGGATCGACTTCGACCGGACGGACAACCCGCACCTCGCCTTCGGCGCGGGCCGGCACTTCTGCCCGGCCTCGGCGCTCGGCCGCACGCACGCCGAGATCGCGATCGCCGCGCTGGTGGAGCGGCTGCCGGGCCTGCGGCTCGCCCTGCCGGCCGACCAGCTGGCCTGGCGGCCGGGGTTCATCAAGCGGATGCCGGAGCGGCTGCCCGTGGTGTGGTGACGGGTCCGTCGTGTGGTGACGGGCCCGTGGCCTGGTGACGGGCGCGCCCGCGCCGGCCGTCAGCCCCGGGAGCGCGCGCCCGCGCCGGTCGTCAGTCCCGGAGCAGGACGGCGCGGGTGAGCTCCCAGGTCTCCGGGTCGGCCGCGACCAGCAGGCCGTCCTCGCCGCCGGGGGCCTCCGGGCGGTACGGGTTGCCGTCCAGCCGGGAGGACACGCCGCCGGCCTCGGTGACGAGCAGGGAGCCGGGGGCGTGGTCCCAGGGCAGGGTGCGCCAGTAGAGGATGAAGTCGCAGCGGCCCTCGACGACGTCGGGGTACTCGATCCCGGCGGCGTGCCGGCCGGGCGAGACCTCGCCGAAGGCCGCGGCGTTGGCCCGCAGCCGTTCCTGGCGGTCCGGTTCCAGGAAGCGGCTCTTGACCGATCCGCGCAGCTTCGCGGCGTCGTGCGGCGCCGGCGGCCGGGTCAGCCGGGTGCCGTCGCGCCAGGACCCGGCGCCCAGTTCGGCGCGGTAGGCGGTGGCGGTGGCGGGTTGCCAGATCCAGGAGGCGACGGTCCGTCCGGAGCGGACCAGGGAGCACATGACGGCGTAGTCGGGGCGGCCGGCGACGAAGTTGGCGGTGCCGTCGACCGGGTCGACCAGCCAGGCGGCGGGCTCGTCGTGCAGGGCCCGCGCGAGTGCCGGGTCGGCGGCGACGGCCTCCTCGCCGACCACGGGGACCGGCAGCAGCTCGCGCAGGCGGCGGGCGATGATCGCTTCGGCCTCGCGGTCCGCGACCGTCACGACCTCGCCGGGTGCCTTCTCCATCACCTCGCCGGCGGCCAGCGCCCGGAAGCGCGGCTCCACCGCCTCGGCCGACGCCTCGGCGAGTATCTCCGCCACCTTGTCCATCAGCACCTTCGCGCTCCCTTCGCTGCCTCCACTGTCCCACGAGTGCGCGGACGTGACCTGCGGCGGCCCCGGGGTGGCAGGGGGCGGGAGGGGGAGAGGCGGCGGCCGTCGGCTGACGTCTGACAGTTGACGGGTAACAGGTGACAGATAACAGATGACAACTTTCGAAATCTGTTATCTGTCACCTGTCATCTGTTACCCGTCAACCGTCGGCCCTCACCCGCCCAGGTAGTGGAAGCCCGGGCGAGGGTGCATCAGGAACTCGTGGTGCGAGATGTTCCAGGCGTAGGCCCCCGCCATGGCGAACAGCACGCGGTCGGCCGCCCGCAGGCCGTCGGCGCCGTCCGCGGCCCGGGCGAGGACGTCCTTCGGTGTGCAGAGCTGTCCGGCCAGAGTGGCGCGGCCGGTCGTGACGGCGGGGCGCGGCCACGGGTGCGGCCAGTCCTCCACCGGGAGGACCTCGAAGGGCTGCGAGTGCCCCCGGGTCGCCGGGGTGCGCAGGTGGTGGGTACCACCGCGGACCACGGCGAAGTCCTCGCCGTGGCTCTGCTTCACGTCCAGCACCTCCGTCGCGTACCAGCCGCAGTGGGCGGTCAGGGCGCGGCCGGGTTCGATGCGCAGGGTCAGCCCGGGACGGTCGCCGAGCAGCTCGTCCAGCCCCTCCCCGAAGGCCTTCCAGTCGAAGTGTTCGGTCGGGTCGTCGTAGTCCACGGCCATTCCGCCGCCGATGTTGACCTCGGTGAGCGGGAATCCGTGCCGCTCGGCCAGCGCGGCCGACCAGGCCACGATCTGCCCGGCGACGGCCAGTTGCTCGGCGGCGGCGAGCCCGCTGGCCAGGTGGGCGTGCACGCCGCGCAGGCGCAGCCGCCGCCCGAGCCGTCCGACGCCGTCGCCGTGGCGATCACCGTGGCGATCGCCGTCGGCGCCGGCGGTGAGCAGCCGCACGCACTCCTCGGCCTGTTCCGGGTCCAGCCCGAAGGGCGTGGGCCGGCCGCCCATCGCGAGCGCCACCTCGTCCAGCGCGCCCGTGGTGACGGGCAGGTTGACGCGCAGCAGCACGTCGACGACGGTGCCGGGCCGGTCGGCGAGCACGGCGTCGAGCCGGTGCAGCTCCTGCTCGCTCTCCACGTGCCAGCGGTGCACCCCGGCGTCCACCGCGGCGGCGATCTCGGCGGGCGTCTTCCCGGGCCCGCCGAAGGCCAGCGGGGCTCCCGGGACGGCGGCCCGCACGTGCGCGAGTTCACCGCCGCTGGAGACCTCGTAGCCGTCCACCGCGTCGCGCAGCGCGGCCAGGACGGGCGCCTCCGGGTTGGCCTTGGCCGCGTAGTACAGCTCGACCCGGTCGGGCAGCGCGGCCCGGACGACGGCGGCGTGCGCGCGCAGCGCCGCCAGGTCGTACACGTAGGCGGGCAGCTCCTCGGGTGCGAGGGCGGCGGCGTGTCGGCGGACGGTCTCGGTCATCGGACGGCGCTCCCGAGGGACAGCGGGACGGGCATGCGGGCGGCCTCGGCGAGGACCGAGCCGGCCAGCGGGGAGGGCAGGCGGACGTAGCCGGCCTCGCGGTCGGCCTTGCGTTCCCAGCGGGTCAGCAGGTTGGCCTTGGCCGGCAGCGGGACGCCGGCCAGCAGCGCCCGCAGCCGGGGCGGGCGGCCGTGGGCTGCCGCGTACTCCTCCAGGGTGTCCCGGACGGCCTGCCACAGCGGGCCCTCCAGCCCGGGGTGGCGGTCCGCGAGGGCGGCGAGCAGTTCGGCGACGTGGTTGACCAGCAGGCAGTAGACCACCCGGTCCCAGCCGCGCTCGGCGTCGTAGGTCATCGGCCCGGCGACCTCGGGCGGGAGGGCGGCGAGGACGGCGGCGTTGCGCTCGGGCACCAGCTTGGTGCCCTCCAGGTCGCGGAAGAGGACCTGGGCGGGGTGCCCGTCGGCGTCGACGCCGATGAGCACGTTCTGCAGGTGCGGTTCCAGGACCACGCCGTGGTCGAAGTAGGCGGCGAGCACCGGCGGGAGGAGCAGCCGCAGGTAGGCGCGCCACCAGTCCAGGGCCCGCCCGCCGTCCGGGTCGTCCCCCAGCAGCCGGGAGACGTGCGCCGAGCTGGTGGGGTGTTCGTCGGCGACGGCGGCCGCCAGCAGCGGGGTGACCCCGGGGCGCAGCAGGCCGCCGAAGCCCTCGCGGACGATCAGGCCGAAGCCCTCGTAGAGCGCCTGGTCGGGTCGGCCGTCGGCGCCGGGCAGGGCCAGTGTGCGGAACGCGGGCTCGCGCAGCATCGCCGCGTCGGGGAAGCGCCGGGCGAGGTCGGCGAGCGCGGGGGCGAGCAGCCGGGTCAGGGCGACGGCGCCGGTGAGCTCGTACGCGGCGTTCTTGCGCAGGCAGTTGGTGATGCGGACGTTGAGGCTGAACTTGAGGAAGGCGTCCGCGCCGTACAGGGTGCGGACGGAGGCGGTGGCGGCGAACTCCTCGCCGCGCGGCCCGAGGTCGAGCACGTCGCCCCGGGCCAGCGCCCCGCGCAGCAGCGGGTGGTCGCCGACCAGTCGGTACTGCCAGGGGTGGGCCGGCAGCAGCCGGTAGCCCTCCGGGGCGTCGCCGAGCCCGTCGAGCAGGGCGTTCGACCGTTCGTCCGGGGACTGCCCGGCGAGCAGTTCGGAACGGACGGCGAGGTGGCGGAGCCGGAACGCGGCGCGGGACTCCGGCGCGTAGTGGCGCCAGTCGCCGCGGGCGGCGGAGCGGGACTTGGGCGCCGGGTGGAAGCGGTGGCCGAACAACAGGGCCTGCTCGGACTCCAGGTAGCGGTCCGCGCCGGGGGCCGGACGGTTCTCCAGCCCCTGGCGTACGCCCTCGTGGCTGGAGGCGACCTGGTCGAGGAACTCCTCGTTGACCGTCCCGGTGCGCAGCTCCAGTTCGCCCTGGACGTGCGCGGCCAGCTCCTGCCAGCCCAACTCCTCCCAGTCGCCGTTCCGTTCGATCTCGACCGGGCCGGTGAAGCGGTGCGCTCCGAGCAGCGAGGTGCGGCGCAGGGCGACCCGGAGGAGGGCGCCGCGCCGGGGCAGGCGCAGCAGCAGGCGGCCGTCGGCCGCGGCGGTCTGGTGCTCCGGCGCGGAGACCTCGCGCAGCAGGCAGTTGAGCAGGGTGTGGGCCACCGCGTGGTCGGCGGACGGGAGTTCACGGTCGAGCGGGTGGTGACTGACCGGGCGGTGGCCGGCCGGGTGGTGGCCGGCCGGGTGGTGGCCGGCCGGGGCGTGGCCGAGCGGGTGGTGACTGGCCGGGGCGTGGGTGATCGGCTCGTCGGTCATCGGCGACTCCATCGCTGGCGGAGGGACGGGAGGGTGAGTGCGGTGGCCGCGACGGCGGCCAGGACGGCGGCGGCGGTGCCCGCCACCACGGGGGCGGCGGCGCCGTACCGGCCGTTGGCCAGCGCGGCCACCGCGCCGGCGGCCACGGCGCCGCCCTTGGAGACGAGTTCGAGGGTGCCGAACATCCGGCCCGGCTGGCGGCCGCGGGCGGCCCCGGCGGCGAGCACGGACAGGCTCACCAGGCCGAGGGTCAGTCCGGCCCCGAGCAGCAGCCGCACCGCGACGAAGACGGGCAGCGAGTACGCGACGGCGTGCCCGGCCAGGCCCAGCGCGACGAGGCCGAAGCCGAGCGCGATGCCGGCGTGCGGGCGGGTGTGGAAGGCGGTGTGGGTGCGCGCGGCGAACACCAGGTAGCACAGGTGCGGCACGGCGAACAGCACTCCGGTGGTGGTGTCGGAGACGCCCGGCAGCCGCTGTTCGGCGAGCGCGATGAGGTAGGGGAAGGAGATGACGGTGGCGAAGACGAACGCGAACTCGAAGGCGTAGAGCGGCAGGAGCGGTGTGCTCGCCGCCGGCCCGGCGGGCTCCGCGGGGCCGGCGCCGGTCGCCGGGCGGGCCGGCTCGGGCAGCAGGGCGAGGAACACGGCCGCGGCGAGCGGCAGGACGGCCATCACCAGGTACTGGCGGTGCGGGTCGATCCAGGGGGACAGCGCGCCGACCAGGATGGGTGCGGCCACCAGGGCGGCGCGGGCGGAGCCCTGCATCAGGGTGAGCGCGCGGGACAGCCTGGAGCCGTCGAGGGCGGCGGCGAGGTAGCCGTTGGTGGCGGCGAAGGTGCCGCCGAGGAACCCCTGCAGTACCAGCGCGGCGGTGAACGCGGGCAGGCTGTCGGCGGCCCCGGCCAGCAGGAAGGAGACGGTGAGCCCGAGTTGCGCGCGCAGCAGCAGCCGCTTGCGGCCGAAGCGGTCGGCCAGCCGGCCCCACAGCGGTGCGCCGAGCGCGCTGAACACCGTCGGGACGACGTAGAGCACCCCGGCCCAGCGGGCCTGCGGGTCGCCGAGGGTCGGCAGGATGGTGGTGAGGTAGGGCGGCAGGCCGAGTGCGGCGAAGGAGGCGACGAAGTAGCAGGCCGCCACGGCGTGCACCTGGCGTCGGCCGATCCCGTCCGCCGCGGTGGTGCGGCCACCGGTCCGCTGAGGGAGGGTTTCCACGCTCATCGGGTGTCCCCGGCCGGGGACCTGCCCGGTATCGCCTGCTCCAGCAGGTAGTTGGGGCCGGTCGTGTAGTGCTTGTTGACGTCGGCGGCGCCGGAGCGCTGCTTGCTGAGCAGGGTTCCGGCGGTGACCATGGCCTTGACCGGCAGGCGTTCGGCCTCCAGCAGGTCGGTGCGCAGCGCTGCGCCGGCCGGTCCGATCCGGTCGACGGCCTCGGCCAGGCGCTTGCGCAGCAGGGCCAGCAGCTCGTCGAGTCCGGCGCGGCCGTGCGCGGCGAGGCCGAAGGCGAGCGCGCCGGTGCACAGGTGGCCGGTGATGGTGGTGAACAGGTCGGTGAGCGGCCGGTCGTCCTCGCCGAAGATCCTGGCGTCGTCGAACTCCTCGCGGGCCGGGGCGAGTTCGCCGAGCGTCGCGGTGAGCCGGGCGGTGTGCACGCGCGGGCCGTCGTCGTCCTTGTAGAGCAGGCGCAGGCCGTTCCCGTCGAGCACCAGCGAGGTGTTCTGCTGGTGCGACTCCAGGGCGACGCCGTAGCCGAACAGGGTGGCCTGCCAGTCGAGCAGCAGCTCCAGCAGGGCGTCGTAGAGGGCGAGGGGGTCGCCGCCGTGGAAGCGGTCGGCGAGGTGGTCGAGCACCAGGCGCCCGCCGGGCGCGGGGGCCAGCAGGGCGGCCAGCGGGACGGTGACGGCCCGCTCCAGCCCGGCCGGGTAGCGCCGCAGCAGCACGGCCAGCAGCTCGTGCCCGGCGTGCGCCCAGCTCTGCTCGTCGGCGTGCAGGATCCGGTCGGCGAACCGCGGCTCGCGGGCCAGCACGGCCTCGACCAGGCGCTGGCCGGCGGCGCCGTCGAGCAGCGTCCCCGGCTTGATGGTGCGGCGGTTGAGCCGGCCCAGGGTGGCGGTCGCGAGCGGGAGCTTGAGGTGGCAGGAGGGGTCGTCGGCGACGGCGACGGTGCGCATGGAGAGCGTCGGCACGACGGTCAGGTAGGGCCGGTCGGCGAGCACCGCGCGGCCGGCCAGGCCGGTGGCCGCCAGCGCCTCCTCCAGTGCGGTCCCGACGGTGAGCGGGTGGACCGGCAGGGTGGTCCAGCCGTCGCCCGGGCACGCGTCCGCCAGGCCGAGCCAGGCCGGGGTGGGCCACCAGCTCGGCAGCGGGTGTTCGCCGTGGGTGGTGAGCGCGTCCGTCGGCACGGCCAGCCAGCGCAGTTCGAAGGCAGGGTGGAACTCGGGCGCGTAGGAGCGCAGTTGTGCCTCGTCGAGACCGGCCCGGCCGCGCGCGGTCGGGTAGACGGGGTGGTCGAGGTAGGCGGCGAGGGTGTCGTGGCCGAGGGCGGCGGCCGGGCCGGTCCAGTCGGCCGGGTCCGCGCCGTACAGGTCGGTGAGCCGGGCGTGCACCTCGTCGCGGGCCCGTTCGTGCAGCTCCATGGTGGCGAGGGTCTGCCGGCACTCCTCGGCGAAGGCCGCCCAGCCGGGCCGGTCCTCGGCCTCGGCCAGGGCGGTGAGGGCCGCCACGACGGCGTCCAGACCGGTGACCGTCCGCCCGTCGAGCTCCAGCAGCGGCAGCCGGGCGGCGTACTCGCTCTGGAACCCCTCGGCGGTGACGGGCAGGGCGAGCGGGGCGTCCGCCGGGACGAGCCAGCGGCCGTCGGCGCGCTCCTGCGCGGAGGAGCGGGTGCGCAGGCCGAGGACGTCCTCGCGCAGCAGGGCGGAGAGCACGCGCAGGGTGAGCTGCTCGTCGGCGGTCACGGGGTGACCTCCCAGCGGTTGGCGGCGAGGAAGCGGGCGACGGCGGTGTCCACCGCGCCCTGGTCGGTGCCGACGGCCCAGATGACGCCCAGGTAGTCCCGGTTGGTGCGGTAGTGCTCGTGCCGCTCGCCGAGCGGGCGCAGCGGGCGGTAGGCGAGCCGGACGCCGTCGCGTTCCTCGTCGTACGGTCCGGGGGCGGAGGTGAGCACGCCGGCGCGGTCGGCGAGGACCGCCTCGTTGCGGGCCCGGCGCGGGGTGGCGGCGCACGACTCGCCGAGGTCGGCGGGGAGTTCGCGGCCGAGGTGGACGGCGAGGATGTGCTCGAAGAGCGGGACGCCGAGGATCTCGGCGAGCATCAGGTCGCACTGGTCGCCGATGGCGCGGTAGTTGACCTCGATGATCCGGGCGCGGCCGTCCGGCTGGACGACGAACTCGGTGTGGCAGGCGCCGAGTCCGACGCCGATCGCGTCCAGCTGGGCGAGCACCTGCCCGACCACCGCGGTGGGGTGGGCGGGGACGAACTCGAGGACCTCCTCGATGAAGTCCGGCGGCGGCGACAGACGGGTGCGGAAGCCGCCGAGGACGTGCCGGCGGCGGCCGTCGCCGAGCGTCTCCAGGGTGCACAGCGGCCCCTCCAGGAACTCCTCGACGACGAGCGTGGCGCCGGCCCGGCGGTGCTGGATCTCCCGGCAGCGCGCCGCGAGTTCGGCGGCGTCGGCGACCAGGACGACGTCCTCGCTGGCCACGCCCTCGCGCGGTTTGACCACGCACGGGAACGGCGGGTCCAGCTCGGCCGGGTCCTGTCCGGGGGCCAGCTCGGCGGACCAGACGGCGTCCTGGCCGGTCAGGGCGAGGTGGCGGCGCAGCTGGCCCTTGTCCTTGGCCCGCAGCGCGGCCTTCCAGTCCTTCGCGGGCAGGCCGAAGTACTCGGCGGCCAGGGCGGTCTGGGTCTGCAGGTGGTCGCTGTTGCTGAACACCGCGTCGGGCGCGTGGTGCCGGGAGAGCAGGCTGATCACCGCACGGAAGTCCCGGACGTCGCACTCCAGCACCTCGGGTGCGGTGAACGGGAGGTCGGCGTAGGCCTTCAGGTGGGGCCCGGCGTGGTCGGTCAGGACGGTGACGTCGAGCCCGAGCCGGTCGGCGGCGGGCAGGAAGCCGTCGGTGACCGAGTCGGTGGGGTTGAGGGCGAGCAGGTAGAGCCGCATGGGGAGGGGTCCTCGGGTTGTCCTCGGGGTGGTGGCGAGCCGGTGGCGGCGGGCGGACCGGGCGCCCCGCGCCCGCCCGCCGCCGGCGGTCGGCGGTTACTTCGGGGCGTCGACGCCCGCGGCCTTGGCGATGTCGACGAGCATCGCGTCGGCGGCCTGGACGCCGATGCCGGACATCCAGGTCTCGTCCGGGACGTTGAAGACCTTGCCGTTCTTGACCGCGTTCAGGCCCTTCCAGACCGGGGTCTGCTGGACCTCGCTCTCCTTGGTCTTGGACGGGTCGTCGGCGGTGGTGACGAACACCAGGTCGGCGTCGGCCTGGTTGATCTGCTCGGCGCTGACCTCGAGGATGTTCTGGTCGACGTCCTGGGGGGCCGGGCGGGTGAGGCCGACGTCCTTGAGGACGACGCCGCTGTAGGAGGACTTGGCGTACAGGCGGGTCGGCCCGGCGACGAAGCGGACCACCGAGGCGGTCGGCATGGTGCCGCCGTTCTTCGCCTTGATCGCCTCGCCGAGCTTGGCCGCGCGCGCCTCGTAGTCGGCGAGCGCCTTCTTCGCCTGGTCCTCCTTGCCGAGGGCCTGGGCGTAGAGGGCGAGGTTCTGCTTCCACGGGAAGCCGGTGGTCTCGGCGAGCACGGTGGGGGCGATCGCGTTCAGCTGGTCGTAGACCTTGGCGTGGCGGACCTTGGAGGAGAGGATCAGGTCGGGCTTGAGGGAGGCGATCAGCTCCAGGTTCGGCTCGTTCATCGGGCCGACGTCCTTGGTGTCCTTGATCTTGTCCTTGAGGTAGGAGGGGAACCCGCCCTCGGTCTTCATGTGCGGCGACACCGCGCCGACGGGCGTGATGCCGAGCAGCGTGACGTCGTCCAGCTCGCCGCTGTCGAGCACCACGACGCGCTGGGGCTGCGCCTTGATCTGGGCCGTTCCGGCGGCGTGGGTGACGGTGCGCGGGAAGCCGGCGGTGGCTCCGGCGCTCGCGGAGGCGCCGGCCTGGGCGGCGTCCCCGCCCTGCTTGGTCCCGCCGTCGCTGCCGCAGGCGGCGAGCAGCGTGGTGGAGAGGGCGGCGGCGAGGACGGCGACGGGCAGTCGGCGGTTCATGGGGGTTCCTTGGATCCGGTCGAACGGGGGACGGGGAGGGGGAGGGACGGGAGGAAGGGAGTGGGGGGAAGGGCGGGGTGTCCGGGCGCGGCCGTCAGCCGGCGGCGGCTCCGGCGCGGGCACGGGCCCGGGGGACGACCAGCGGCGTGCCGGTCTCCGGGTCGGGCACCACCCGGCAGGGCACCTGGAAGACGGCCTCGACCAGCTCGGCGGTGAGCACCTCGGAGGGCGCGCCGGCGGCGGCCAGCCGGCCGTCCTTGAGCACCACCAGGTGGTCGGCGTACCGGGCGGCCTGTCCGAGGTCGTGCAGCACCATGACGACGGTGCGGCCGGCCTCGGCGTGCAGGTCGGCCACCAGGTCGAGGACGTCGAGCTGGTGGCGGAGGTCGAGGAAGGTGGTCGGTTCGTCGAGCAGCAGCAGCTCGGTGTCCTGGGCGAGCGCGAGCGCGATCCAGGCGCGCTGGCGTTGCCCGCCGGAGAGCCGGTCGACCTGCTGGTCGCGCAGTTCGGCGGTGCCGGTGCGCCGCAGCGCCTCCTCGACGGCCTCCTGGTCGGCCGCGGACCACGGGCTGAGCATCCGCTGGTGCGGGTAGCGGCCCAGTCGGACGAGGGCCTCGACGGTGATCGCCTCGGGGGTGACCGGCTGCTGCGGAAGCAGGCCCATCCGCTTGGCGAGCGCCCGGGCGGGCATCCGGTGGATGTCGGAGCCGTCCAGGGTGACGGTGCCGGCGGCCGGGCCGAGCAGGCGGACCAGTCCGCGCAGCAGGGTGGACTTGCCGCAGGCGTTCGGTCCGACGATCGCGGTGACGGCGCCGCCGGGCAGTTCGAGGTCGAGTCCGTCGACGACGGTGCGGTCGCCGTAGCGCAGGTGGAGGCCGTGGGCGGCGAGCCGGTTGGCGGTGGGGTCGACGGTGGGGGCCGTGGTCATCAGCTGTTCCTCACGGGGAGCCGGCCCTGGCGGATCATCAGCGCCAGGAG
Source organism: Kitasatospora sp. NPDC004745 (assembly GCF_042873275.1). Lineage (NCBI taxonomy): Bacteria > Bacillati > Actinomycetota > Actinomycetes > Kitasatosporales > Streptomycetaceae > Kitasatospora > Kitasatospora sp. NPDC004745. Next base: position 464,890 of record NZ_JBIALK010000001.1, read on the forward strand.
CCAGGGCGCGCCGAGGGTGGCGGTGACGGCACCGACCGGCAGGCCGTGGACGGGGATCACGTGGAGCACGAGGAGGTCGGCGCCGAGCAGCAGGACGGCGCCGGTGAGCGCGGTGAGCCCGAGGGTGCCGAGGGTGGGGGGACCGGCGAGCAGCCGGACGAGGTGCGGCACGGCGAGCGCGACGAAGGCGACCGGGCCGGTGAGGGCGGCGGCCAGCGAGGCGAGGGTGATGCCGAGCAGCAGCAGGAGGAGCCGGTCGCGCCCGGGGTCGAGGCCGAGCCCGCCGGCGGAGTCGTCGCCGAGGTCGAGGACGGCGACCCGGCGCTGGCAGAGCAGCACGGCGCCGGCGGTGAGGGCGATGGCCGTGCCGCCGATCCACACCTCGGTCCAGTTGCGGCCGTAGAGCGAGCCGGTGGTCCACTGCATCGCGGAGGAGGCCAGTTCGGCCGGGAACCGGACGATCATCAGGTTCACGGCGGCGGCCAGGCCCTGCTGGACCGCCAGGCCGACCAGCACCAGGCGGGTGACGGCCATCCGGGACTTCCAGGCGAAGCCGCCGAGCAGCAGGGCCGCGAGCAGCCCGCCGCCGAGCGCGGCCAGCGGGATCAGCTGCTGGGAGGCGCCCGTGGCGAGCATCAGGACGGCTCCGAAGGAGGCTCCGCCGGTGACGCCGATGGTGTCGGGGGAGGCGAGCGGGTTGCGGAAGAGCCGCTGCAGCATGGAGCCGGCCATCGCCAGTGCGGCGCCCGCGATGAGCGCCGACACCACGCGCGGTGCGCGGAACTGCTGCACCACCAGTACGTTTCCGGGGTCGCCCTGTCCGACGAGGGCGCGCAGCGCGTCCCAGACGGAGATGCTCAGCCGTCCGGTGCCCAGCGCGACGCCGGTGAGCAGGACCAGCAGGACGGCGGCCAGGGCCGACCAGGCGGCGGTGCGGGCCCGGCGCCGGGCGAGGGTGCGGACGGGCAGGGCGAGCGCGGTCACCGGGCCACCTTCCGGGCGAGCACCGCGAGCAGCGGGGCCCCGAGGAAGGCGGTCACGATGCCGACCTCGATCTCGGAGGGGCGCACCACGAGCCGGCCGAGCACGTCGGCGGTGAGCAGCAGCAGCGGACCGGTGATCAGACAGCCGGGCAGCAGCCAGCGGTGGTCGTTGCCGAGCAGCGGGCGGACCAGGTGCGGCGCGGCCAGGCCGATGAAGGCGACCGGTCCGGCGACGGCGACGGCGCTGCCGGCGAGCAGCACGACGGCGAGCCCGCCGGCGAGCCGGATCCGGGCGACCGGCACGCCCAGCGACTGGGCGGTCTCGTCGCCGAGGGCGAGGGCGTTGAGCGCGGGGGAGATGGCCAGGGCGCCCAGCAGGCCGACGGCCAGGAACGGCAGCACCGGCAGGAGGGTGTCCAGCTGCCGCCCGGCGATCGAGCCGGCCAGCCAGAACCGGGCCTCGTCCAGGGTGCGGTGACTGGCCAGCATCAGGGCGGAGGTCCAGGAGGTGAGCACCACGGTGAGCACGGTGCCGCCGAGGGCGAGCCGGACGGGGTCGAGGTCCCCGCCGCGGCGGGACATCGCGTACGCGGCGACGGCGGCGACGGCGGCTCCGGCGAAGGCGAACCAGACGTACTGGACGGGCCGGGCGAGGCCCAGCGCGTAGATCGCGGCGACGACGGCGAGGCCGGCGCCGGCGTTGATCCCGAGGGTGACGGGGGAGGCCAGCGGGTTGCGGGTGACGCCCTGGGCGACGGCCCCGGCGACGCCGAGCGCGGCTCCGACGGCCAGCCCGATCACCGTGCGGGGCAGCCGAAGGCCCGTCACGACGTCGGCGTCGCCGCCGTGGGCGGCTCCGGTCAGCGCGTCCACGACGGTGGACAGCGGGATGGATCGGGAGCCGAGCGCGAGGCTCAGCGCGGCGCACAGCACGAGCGCGCCCGCTCCGGCGATCAGCAGCAGGGGCCGCCGGACCGCCGAGGACCGGGGCGTCGCCGGGGCCGTGGCGGCCGTCGGGTCGGTTCTCAACACGAGTCGACATCTTAGGTTAGGTTTGCCTAAGTTCGTCAATCTCGGACTCCCGCCCACCGCCCGTTCGACCGCGGACCGGCACGGGGGCGCGGCCCGAGATGGCATGCCATCCGCGACATTGTAAGGTGAGCCTCACCTTATTCGATCATGCGGAGTCGATCTAGGGAGCGAAGATGATCCCGGGACCACCCCTGCCCGTCGCACCGCCGTCCGCGCTGCTCGGTGACTACCGGCGGCTGCTCGGCCTCTGCCCGGTGCTGAGCCTGCGTCTGCTCGACGCCGCGGAACCGGCGCCCGAGGCCGCCGACGGCTGGTACGGCGCGACCCGGATCGCCGACGACGAACGGGCCCTGGCCGCCGTGCTGGCCGGCGCGGAGGAGCGCATCGCCGCCGAACACGGCCGCGCCCCCCGGCCCCACGTCACCGCGTCCCGGCTGCTGCACCACTACGCCTGGTCGGTCTGCCTGCTCATCGCCGGCCCCTGGCACCTCTCCCGGCGGGTCCCCGTCATCGACCCTTCCGACGTGTGGCTGCACGCCCCCACCGGCGACCTCGCCCTGCGTCCGCGGGGCCACGTCGAGCTCCCCGGAGACGACGAGCTGCGCGCCGAGCTGCGGGCCGCCGTCGTCGGCCACCTCGAACCGCTGCTCGCGGCCTTCGCCGCCCCCACCCGCCGCCGGGACCGCGCCCTGTGGGGCATGGTGACGGACGATCTCGCCTCCGCCGTCTGGTACCTCGGCCGGATGCTCGGCGACGAGGACGCCGCCGTCGCGGCCGCCGGGGCGCTGCTGCCCGGCGGCACCCTCCCGCTGCCCGGCGCCGCCGACTTCCGCCGGCTGCACACCCCCGACGGGCGCGGCCACCACACCCGCACCCGGCTCGGCTGCTGCCTCTACTACGCCGTCGGGCCCGCCGCCACCGCCTGCCTGACCTGCCCGCGCACCGATGACGAGGAACGGCTGCGCAGGTTCTGACGGCGCGTCCGGGGAGCGGGCGGGGGCGGCCGGGGCGCCTCCGGCCGGCCGGAGGCGCCCCGGCGGGGCCGCTCCGGTGTCAGTGGCATCGGCTAGGGCGTGTCTTTCGGATCACGTCGGATCAGCGGGCGTCGTTGGGGTGCGTGCATCGGCGGCGCCGAGGAGGGAGTCCATGCGGAGCATCGGCGACTGACGAGAAGCCGGCGAGGTGCGTGCCCCGGCGGCGACCGCCTGGCGTGATCCGAAAGACAAGCCCTAGGGTCACGAGCATGATCGATGCGACGACACGGGTCCGGATCGCCCGCCCCTCGCGGGACCTCCGGGCGGCCGAGCACTTCTACGTGGGCGGTCTCGGCCTCGACGTGCTGTGGCGCACCACCGAGCGGGTGTCCGGCGAGCACGACCTGCTCATGGTCGGACCGCCCGGGGGCGCCTGGCACTTCGAGCTCACCCACGATCCGGAGCACCCGCTGGAGCCCACCCCGACGGTCGACGACCTGTTCGTGGTCTACCTCGGCGCGCCGGTGGACGACGCCCTGGTCGCCCGGCTGGAGGCGGCCGGCGGCACCCGGGTGCCCGCCCACAACCCGTACTGGGAGGAGTTCGGCGTCACGGTGGCCGACCCGGACGGCTACCGCCTGGTGCTCTGCTCGCGCGGCTGGGGAGCCTGAGCCGGGAAAATGCCGTGCTCGGCCGGGCCCGAACGGCTACCCTTCCGCGCGGACCGAAGGAGGCCCCTCACCATGAGCACGCGCGGAACCACCGTGGACGTCCCGACGGCGGACGGCACCGCCGACGCCTACCTCGCCCACCCCGACGACGGCCGGGCCCACCCCGGCGTCATCCTCTACATGGACGCCTTCGGACTGCGGCCCCACCTGCGCCGGACGGCCGACCGCCTCGCCGCCGCCGGCTACACCGTGCTGGTCCCCAACTGCTACTACCGGCAGGGCCGGGCGCCCGTCGTCGACCTGCCGGAGCTCATCGACCCGGACGGCGACCCGTCGGTCTTCGACCGGCTCATCCCGCTGCTCGCCACGCTCACCCCCGAGGCGACCACCCGCGACGCCGACGCGTACCTGCGGTGGCTGGCCGACTCCCCGCTCGTCCAGGACGGCCCGGTCGGCCTCACCGGCTACTGCCGCGGCGCCGTGCTCGCCCTGCGGACGGCCGCCAGCCACCCGGAGCGGGTCGCGGCCGCGGCCGGGTTCCACGGCGGCAACCTCGCCACCCCGGCACCGGACAGCCCGCACCTCGGGGCCCACCGGATCACCGCGGAGCTGTACTTCGGCCACGCCGACCAGGACGGGTCGATGCCCGCCGAGCAGATGACCAGGCTCGCCGAGGCCCTCACCGCGGCCGGCGTCCGGCACCGGGCGGAGGTCTACCCGGGCGCCCTGCACGGCTACACCCAGGCCGACACCACCCGCTACGACGCGGCCGGGGACGCACGGCACTGGGACGCGCTGCTCGACCTGCTGAAGCGGACGCTGCAGGCCTGAGCCGCCCTGAGCCGGCCCGCGCGTACGGGGGCGGGTGGGCGGTGACACGGGCCCGAGGCCTGCCGGGGGCTGATGACGGGGCTATGACGGGGTGGATCACGGGCCGGACGGCCAGGGGGCGGGATGGGTCACGACAGGGCGGTACGGGGGCAGGGCGTGACGGGGCAGGGCGGGACGGGGCGGGACGGGGCGGTGAGGGGCCGGGTGCAGGACCGGGAGCGCCGGACGCCGGCGCCGGAGGGCGCCCGCTCTTCGCCGGGAGGTCGACTGACGGACACGAAGGATTCGGGCTGCCGTGTCGCCGGGAGGCCAGGGTCTGAGGCCTGTCGGCCTCCGCGGCCCGGCGCCTGACGGACGGTCGGGGCTCGATGAACGACCGGGCCCGATGAACGACCGGGCCCGATGGACGACCGGCTGCCCGGGACCGGGGCGCCGGTGGAGGCGTCCGCGGCCACGGCCGCCGCGGTTTGCAGGAGAACCCGCGACACCCGGCACCCGAGCCGGGGCGCGGACAGTACCCAGGGGGAAACGCACATGCGCAACACGCTGAACAGAATCGACGCACGGACCACCCGGAACGGCGGACGGACGGCGCCGCGCCCGCGGGCGGGGGGAGCCGCGGGCCGGGAGGCGCTCGGCGAACGCGTCCCCGGAGGGGTTAGCCGGGGCGAACTCGACCGCTCCGGAAGGGCGTTGCGATGGTCCGAGGCGGGGCTCGGCGGCCCGCCGGTGGTCCTGCTCGCGGACTGCGGCAGCCCGTCGCAGACCTGGGCGCCGGTGCTGCCCGAACTCGCCGCGCACAGCCGGGTGGTGGCCTACGACCGGGCCGGGCTCGGCGCGAGCGACCCGGAGCGGTCCGCCGGCCCGACCCTGGAGACCCCGGTCGGTGACCTGGCCGCCCTGGTGGAGCACCTGGACGCCGGACCGGCCGTCCTGGTCGGGCACGGTTGGGGTGGCCTGCTGGCCCAACTCCTGGCCTGGCAGCAGCCCGAGCTGGTCGCCGGACTGGTCCTGGTGGACCCGGCCCACGAGGAGTTCCAGCCGCCGGCCGTCCGCACCGCCGACGCCGTCCTGCTGAGCCTCGGGCTGATCCGGGAGGCGCTGGCGCCCGCCGCCCCCGGCGTCACGGGTGCGGCGCCAGGGGCCGGCGGCGTGGGGACCGGGACGGCGACCGGGACGGTGGCGGTCAAGGTCGCCCGCCGCCACCAGTGGCGCGCCGCGCTCGACGAGAACCGGCTGGCCGCCCTCGCCGTCCCCGAGCTCCGCAGCAGGCGCTCCGCCGGACGGCTGCCCGACGTGCCGGTGACGGTGCTGAGCGCGACCGACGGGCTGCCCAGGGCGCTGCGCGAGCGCTGGACCATCCTGCAGTCGAGGATCGCGGAGGGGGCCGTCCGGGGCTCGCACATCGTGGTCAGGGGAGCCGGCCACGCCGTCCACACCGACCAGCCGGAGGCCGTCGTCGCCGCCGTCCTGGAGGTCGTCGAGCACGCCCGACAGGCCCGGAACGCCTGATCCGGACCCCAACCGCCCTTCGGACGGCCCCTGCTGGGCCTTCGGCCCCCTCTGGCACACTGGGGGCCGAACGGCCCGCTGGGGAGGGTCATGACACATGGGGGAAGCGGTATGAGGGGTCCGGGTGCCGTGCTCGGCGGGCGCTACACGCTGGTCGAGCGGATCGGCGGCGGGGGCATGGGCACCGTCTGGCGGGCCGACGACACGGTGCTGGCACGCCCCGTCGCCGTCAAGATCCTGCACTCGGCGCTGTTCGAGGACGACACCTTCATCCAGCGCTTCCGGCGGGAGGCCCAGCTCGTCGCCGCGATCGACCATCCGGCGGTCGTGGACGTGCACGACTACGGCGAGACCGGCGGGCGCCCGGCGGGCGCCGCGGGCGGCTCCGGTGACGACGGCGGGGCCGACGGGGCTGACGGCGGCGGGGACGGAGTCGGCGGCGGGGAGGGCGGCGGCGGGGAGGAGCGCTGCGCCTACATCGTCATGGAGCTGATCGACGGGCGGCCGGTGGACCGGGTGCTCGCCGAGGAGGGCCCGATGGCGCCCGACCGCGCGCTCGGCCTGGTCGCGGCCGCCCTGGACGGACTGCACGCCGCACACCTCCGCGAGATCGTGCACCGTGACCTCAAGCCGTCCAACCTGATGCTGCGCGCCGACGGCCGGGTGACCATCACGGACTTCGGGATCGCCCGGGCGATCGCCAGCACCAAGATCACCGCCTCGCACGCGATCGTCGGTACGGCGCTCTACATGGCCCCCGAGCAGGCCGAGGGCCTGGGGACCGGCCCGGCCGCCGACCTCTACTCGATCGGCGTGGTCTGCTACGAACTGCTCACCGGGCGGCCGCCGTTCACGGGCGAGGGGGTGCTGGAGGTCGCCCTCAAGCACGTCCGGCAGCCGGCCCCGGACCTGCCGGAGACCTTCCCGGCGGCGGTCCGGGAGCTGGTCGCGAGGGCGCTGGCGAAGAAGCCCGAGGACCGTTACGCCGACGCCGCCGAGATGGCGGCAGCGGCGCGGGCCGCGGTCGGCGGGGCGGGTGCCGGCGGGGTAGGTGCCGGCGGGGCGGGTGCCGAGGGCGCGAACGGCGCCGGCGCCCGGGCGGACAGCGGGACGATCGACCTCAGGGGAGCTGCTCCCGGAGGTGCCGCCGGTGCCCCTGGTGCCGCCGCAGGCGCACCGGAGGAGAAGGCCGCGGACGGCGCGGCGCCCGCCGGCGGAGCCGCCGACCGCCCCGCACCGGACGAGGTCGCGAAGGTGGAGCCGCAGGCGGTCACCGAGCCGGTCCGGCGCCGCTCGCGGCGGGCACTGCTGGTGCCGGTCGTCATCCCCGTGGTGATCTCGCTGGGCACCGCCACCGTCCTGCTGGTCGACCGCGGGCCCGGCCGCTCGGACGCGGCCGTGCCGCCCGCCGCCCAGGCCACCGTGGTCGTGACGGCGCCGGCGGCGCCCGCGGCGGGTACCGAGACCCCCACGGCCGCCGCCACCACGACGCCCGCCACCCCGACCCCGTCCGACACCCCGGCGGCGACCCCCGCGGCCGACCCGTCGGCGGGCGCCCCGAACCAGCAGGGCGCGCCGGTGCCCGCCCCCGCGCCCGGGCAGGCCGGCAGCGGCACCTCGGCGGGCCGTGGCAGCGGAGCCGGTGCGGGCGGCGGCGCGGCAGCCGGCGGGTCCGCCTCCGGAGGAGCCGCCTCGGGCGGTGCGCAGTCCGGGGGCGGAGCCTCGGGCGGCCAGAACGGTGGCGCGGGTGGTGGCACGCCCAACCAGCCGGCCAACCCCAACCCGCAGCCGCCCGCCCAGAACGCGGCCGGTGGCGCCGCCGCCGGTGGCGGGTCCCCGGCCGGGGGCGGTTCACCGGCCGGCGGGGGCTCCCCGTCGGGTGGCGGCAACCCGCCCGCGCCGCAGACCCCGGCCCGCCCCGCGTCCTGCGGCGGCACCAGCTGGACGACCATCGTCAGCGTGCAGGACGGCCGCCCCATCGGGTTGTCCCGCGACTCGCTCAGCGGCGGCGACAACCCGGTCGTGGTCGGCGGCGCCTCCCAGTACGGCTGGGTGCGGGCGACCAACCCCGGGGCCTGGATCCTGTTCAACGCCTGCAACAGCGGCGGCCCGCAGCTCGTCCAGACCACGGACGGCAAGGTGGTGCTGAACGGCGGCTTCAGCTTCCTGACCAACTGGACGGTGCGCAACGGCACGGCCCAGGGCTCCTACACCCTGGCCGACTTCCAGAACCAGGTCTGCATGACCAACAACGGCCCGGGCAGCCCGGTCACCATGGTCGCCTGCACGCCGGGCAACGCCGCCCAGGAGTGGCGCTTCCAGTAACGGCGCCGCCGTTTCCGCCAACCACCTTTTCGTCTGGGGCACTTCACGCAGCGCCACGCGGAGCTGACGGTGCGTCGACAGCGGTCCGTCGGGCCGCCCGTCGGGCGGCCTTCGCGTTCAACTCGTCGACTGCGCACCGGAGTCGGGCGAACACGCAAGTGGTCGGAGCTAGCAGCCGCGGCGGCCGAGGGCAAGGGTGGCCGGTGGCGGGACCTCGCCAACCGGATGTCAAGATTCCGTATGGGAAGTTCTACAGCGGTGTAAAAGTCGATTTGCGGCCACTCGGGGCGGTCGACCCGGAGGGCGTTCGGCGGCCGGTCGCGCATCGGAGCAGGTCGGCGGTGATGGTTCGGACGGGAACTGTCGCCGAGGTGGGTCGAATTGCCCTGTTTTGCCTACCCCGTAGAAGGCGGTCCGGGCTGGCGGGACCTGGCCAATTCCTGAAGCAGACCTGTCAATTCATCTGGTGCATCGTCATGCTTCTTCTCAACCCCGGCGCCGGCCCCCACCCCCACCCCTCGGTGGCCCGCCGCTCGAACGCCCGGGGTTTCAGCACGTCAGCGCCCGTTCCGCCCCCACAGGTGCCGACCCCGGCCCCCGGGACGCGGCGTGACCGCGGCCAGCCGCGGTTTCCCGGAAGGACTCGTACGTGAAGCGTAAGCTCGCGGCCGTCGCCGTTCTCTCGGCCACGGCCCTCCTGACCGGTGTGATCCAGGTGAGCACCGCCGCCCAGGCCAGCCCCGCCCCCGCCGGCCAGACCGGGGAAGCCCGCGCCGCCCAGGCCGCCCGGCAGCACGCGGCCGTGTTGGCGCTGGCCGGCGACCAGTCCGGCCCGCTCGCCGGCGCCCTCGCCCTGGGCGGGCAGGAGCGGCTCGTCGCCAAGGACGCCGTCGTGGACCAGGACGGCACCCGCCACCTGCGCTTCGAGCGCACCTACGCCGGCCTGCCGGTGCTCGGCGGCGACCTGGTCGTCCACCAGAAGGCCGACGGCTCGGTGAAGGCGGTGAACAAGGCCGTCACCGCGCAGCTGAGCCTGCCGAGCCTCACCCCGCGCATCCCGGCCGACCAGGCGGCCGCGCAGGCCACCGGCGCGGTCCAGGCCACCGTCGGCGCCACCCTCGACGCCGACGAGTCGCCGCTGACGGCCGTGCACCAGACCGGCAAGGCCGAGCTGGTGGTCTGGGCGAGCGACGGCAACCCGCGCCTGGCCTACCGCACCACCGTCGAGGGCGTGCGCGCCGACGGCACCCCGAGCAGCCAGGTCCTCGTCACCGACGCCGCCAGCGGCAAGGTCCTGTCCACCCACGAGAAGGTGCAGACCGCCGCCGGCACCGGTACCGGCGTCTTCGTCGGCCAGGTGCCGCTCACCACCGCGCAGGACGGGGCGAGCTACTCGCTGAAGGACGACTCCCGCGGCGGCCAGTCCACCAGCGACATGAACAACGGGACCACGGGCAGCGGCTCCCCGTTCGCCAACACGTCCAACTCCTTCGGCGACGGCACCGCCGGAAACCGCGAGTCCGCCGCCGTGGACGCCCAGTTCGGCGCCGCCACGACCTGGGACTTCTACAAGAGCGCCTTCGGCCGCAACGGCATCCGCAACGACGGCGTCGGCGCCGCCAGCCGCGTGCACTACGGCTCCAACTACGTCAACGCGTTCTGGAGCGACGACTGCTTCTGCATGACGTACGGGGACGGCAGCGGCGACACCCACCCGCTCACCGAGATCGACGTCGCCGGGCACGAGATGAGCCACGGCGTCACCGCCGCCACCGCGAACCTCAACTACTCCGGGGAGTCCGGAGGCCTGAACGAGGCCACCTCCGACATCATGGGCACGATGGTCGAGTGGTACGCCAACCTGCCCTCCAACCCGCCGAACTACCAGATCGGCGAGCTGGTCAACCTGCGCGGCGACGGCAGCCCGCTGCGCTACATGGACCAGCCCAGCAAGGACGGCCAGTCCGCGGACTCCTGGTCCGCCGACGTCGGCAACCTGGACGTGCACTTCTCGTCCGGCGTGGCGAACCACTTCTTCTACCTGCTGTCCGAGGGCAGCGGCGCGAAGAGCATCAACGGGTTCGACTACAACAGCCCGACCTCCGACGGCTCGACGCTCAGCGGCATCGGCCGGGACAAGGCCGCGCAGATCTGGTACCGCGCCCTGACCGTCTACTTCACCTCCACCACCGACTACGCGGGCGCCCGGGCGGGCACCCTCAGCGCGGCCTCGGACCTGTACGGCGCCGACAGTGCCGAGTACAACGCCGTCGCCGCCGCCTGGACGGCGGTGAACGTCAACTGAGGCCGGTGGCGGCCTGACCGACGGTCCTGCCGGCCGTGGGTGCCGGCCGGCAGGACGGAACGGCGGGGGTGACGGTGTGCGGACCACCGTCACCCCCGCCGTCGTGCGCTCACCGTCGCCCCCGCCGTCGTGCGCTCACCGTCGCCCTCCGGTGCTCATCGACCCACCGGTTCACCGGTTCACCGGCCCACCGGTTCACCGGCCCACCGGTTCACCGACCGGGTCCGGTGTGGCCGGGGCGCTCGGTTCGCGGCGGCGGTAGCGGCGCTCCGTCGCGGTGCAGGCGGCCAGCAGCAGGGCGGTGGCGGCCGCGGCGGCGGTCACGGCGAACGGCGCGGCGGGCGAGAAATGGGTGGTGGCCCAGCCGCCCAGGAAGGTGCCGGCCGACTGGGCCAGGATCAGCGCGCTGACCAGCACGGCCATCGCCTCGCCCAGCCGGGCGGCCGGGACCGTCCGCTCCACCAGGCCGAACATCGTGATCATCTGCGGGGCCACCGCCACCCCGAGCAGGCCGACGGCCGCGGTCAGCGTCCACAGTCCGCCGCCGGAGACCAGCAGGACGCAGGAGGCGGTGAACAGCAGCACCGTACCGGCCCGCAGCCGGGACGGCAGCCCCCACCGGGCGGGGAGGGCGGCGGTGGCGATCCCGGCCACGGAGCTGGTGCAGCCGATGAAGCCGTAGAGCAGCCCGGCGGCGCCCGGCCGGCCGAGGGCCTCGGTCGTGGCCGTCACCCCGACCTGCACGGAGCCGAAGCACGCGCCGAGCAGCGCCATCCCGGCCAGCAGCAGGACGTACGGGGTGCTCAGCAGCCGCTCGCCGTTCCCCGCCGGGGACTTGGGGACGCCCGGGGAGGCGGTCGGGTGCAGTGCGAACAGGGTGGCGCAGACGCCGGACAGGGCGGCGGCCGTGAGCAGCCCGACCGAGGGGGAGACGACGGTGGCGAGCACGCCGACCAGCGCGGGCCCGGCGGTGAAGCCGATCTCGTCCACGATTCCGTCCAGCGACAGCATGGTGGAAGTCAACTCCGGCTCCCCGGCGGCCAGTCGGACCCACCGGCTGCGGGACAGCGGGCCCACCAGCGGGACGGACAGGCCGATCAGCGCTGCCGCCGCGACCTGCCAGCCGAGGGCCAGCCCGTCCTCCGAGGCCGCCACCAGGGCGACCAGCGCGGTGGCGTTCACCAGTGCGGCGACCAGCCCGACCGTCCGCTGCCCGCGCCGGTCGGCGAGACGGCCCACCAGCGGTCCGCCGACGGCCTGCCCGCCCGCCAGCGCCCCGGCCACCAGGGAGCCGCACCACACGCTGCCGGTGTTCCGGCTGACCAGCAGCAAGGTGCCGATCGGGCTCATCGCGTTCGGCAGCCGGCCGAGCAGCGACCACAGCAGCACCCGGCCTCCGGTCAGTTGCGCGGCTGTTCGGAACTTGACGACCATGGACGCGGACATCGGCGCACGACCCCAAACGGAGCCGACGCGGGCGCCCGCCTCCCGTCGTCGGCCCGGTCAGGCGACTGCGACCTGCGGGTGAGCCTCGACGGTAGGGGCGGCCGGTGCGGCCGGGTAACCGTCCGATCACCCAGTGCAGTCGGGGTGCGGGCGGGGGAGGGGTTGGAGGAGTGGACAACGCGGTCGCCCCGCGCCGGTGGCTTCCGACAGTCCGGCGGCTCGGCGGCGGGTCGGTCGACCGCCCTGACTGATCGTCAATTCTCTTCTGCACGCCGTCGGCCGTAAGTCGTCAGCCCGTCAGTGGTCAGGCGTCAGCCGGTGAGGTCCGCCCGGATCTGGTCCAGGATCAGGCCGGCGCCGGTGTAGCCGATGCCGAGCATCCACAGGTTGTCGTCCACGCGGAACACCCGGCCGTTGCGGACGGCGTCCAGGTTCTTCCAGAGCGCCCCCTCGGTGATCCTGCCCTGGTCGGACTTGGCCGCGTCCCCGTAGACCGAGTAGAAGATGGCGTCGGCCGCCGCCTGGTCGACCTGTTCGGGGCTGATCTCGACGGAGAACCCGGGCTTGTCCTGGTTGGCGGGGCGGCCGAGCCCGAGGTCCTTGAACAGCGAGCCGACGAAGGTGTCGTTGAGGTAGAGCCTGGTGGGTGCACCGGCCAGGAAGCGGGCCATCGCGACCCTGGTGGCGGCGGCCCGGGCCGGGCCGCCGAGCGCGGTGACGAGGTCCCGGGCCTTGGTCCGGTACGCCGCGTCGGCCGCCTCGGCCTCGCCCTGCCGCCCCAGCGCCTCGGCGTGCAGCCGGACGTTCTCCTTCCAGGTCGGCCCGGTGGTCTTCGAGAGCACCGTCGGCGCGATCTTCGACAGTTCGTCGTACCGCTGGTCGTCGCGGACCTGGTTGCTCAGGATGAGGTCCGGCCGCAGCGCGGCGATCGCCTCCAGGCTGGGCTGGCCGATGGCTCCGACGGCCTTCGTCCCCGCCAGCCGGTCGGCGGGCAGGTAGCCGGGGAAGGACGCGCCCGCGGAGACGGTGGTCGCGCCGACGGGGGTGAGGCCGAGGGTGACCGCCGAGTCCAGTGCGTCGGTGTCCAGCACCACCACCCGGGCCGCCCTGGCGGGTACCCGGGTCTCGCCGCGGGCGTGCCGGACGGTGCGGGGGCCGGCGCCGCCGGAAGGGCCGCCCCCCGGGGCGGACGCGCCGGTGCCCGGGGAGGGCTGGTCCGCCCCGCAGCCGGTGAGCGCGGGACCGAGCACGAGGCCCGGGGCGAGCCGGGCGGCGAGGCCGAGTGCGGTGCGGCGGCTGAGCGGTCGGGGCATCGGCGGATCCTCCAACGGGCGGGCGGGGCGCGGGAATTCCTGCCCGTCCGTCGGGGTGGTCATGCGTCGGGGTCGGTCTCGCGCCGCTGGCGCAGCAGGTCGTCGTAGTCGGCCTGCACCCGGCGGTCCATCGCCAGGGCGAACTGGGCGTCGACGACCGTACGGGCCAGCGGCCGGACCCGCACTATGCGTTCGGTGAGCCGCGCGGCCTCGCCGGGCGGCAGCGGGGCGTCGCCGGCCAGGGCGCCGAGCAGGTGCTCGCCGACCAGGTCGACGAAGACCTCCGCGATGGCGTCCACGTGCTCCTGGGTGCGCCTGCTGGCGTCCAGGACGGCCGAGAGCGGCACGCCCTCGGCGACCAGCGCGGTGGTGGCGTCCATCAGCCGCCGGCTGACGTGGGTGATCCCGTCGTCGTCGACCGAGATGAAGCCCTGGGAGATCGACTCGGCGGTGTTCTCCTCGGTGAGCTGCTCCCCGAAGACGGCGCGCAGTTCGTCCCAGTCCAGGCGCACCGGCGTCTCGTCCGACCAGGGTGCGACGATCGCGGCCTCCAGTCCGATCAGCTCGGCGACGTCCCGCCCGCTCTCGCCGGCGCCGATCAGCTCGGCGATGCCGCCCAGGGTGTGGCCGCGCTCCAGCAGTTCGCCGATCATCCGCAGCCGGGCGAGGTGCTCCTCGCCGTACCAGGCGATCCGACCCTCCTTGCGGGGAGGCTGGAGGAGTTTGCGCTCGCGGTAGAAGCGCAGGGTCCGGGTGGTGATGCCGGCCGCCTCGGCCAGTTCCTCCACGCGGTACTCGCGCTTTTTGTCGTCGGCAGCAGCTCTGACCTTGTCCACGGCGATCAGCATAGGTCCGTCGCCTCGGGCGGTTCCCGAATCAGGATGGTCGCGCTTCTTCCATCCGGTGTCAGCAAGGGCTACCCTGCCAATCGTGCCAGTGATTACTGGCGCGATTGGTAGGGTCCCGGGGGCCGGCCCCCGGGAGGCAGCACCACCGCGGCCCCGACGGCGCCGCCCGCACGTGATGAGTGGCACCGGTGGTGCCGCCCGCACATGATGAGCGGCACCCGTCAGGCAGCCCGAAGATCACCGCCCACCCTCAGGAGGAGGCCGCATGGCATCCAGCAGCAAGCGCCCCCGCTCCGGCGCGTCCGGCGCCCCGGCGGAGGAGGCCGCCCCGGTGGGCGAGGCCGTCCCGGCGGGAGAGGCCGCCCCGCACGTGCGGGTGGCGGTGATCGGCTCCGGGTTCGGCGGCCTCGGCGCGGCGGTGCGGCTGCGCCGTGCCGGCATCACCGACTTCGTCGTCCTGGAACGCGCGGACTCGGTCGGCGGCACCTGGCGCGACAACAGCTACCCGGGCTGCGCCTGCGACGTGCCCTCGCACCTCTACTCCTTCTCCTTCGCGCCCAACCCCGAATGGCCGCGCAGCTTCTCCGGCCAGCCCGACATCCGCGCCTACCTGGAGAAGGTCGCCACCGTCTTCGGCCTCCGCCCCCACCTGCGCTTCGGGGCCGAGGTGCTGGAGGCGCGCTGGGAGGCGGACCGGACCCGCTGGCGGATCACCACCTCGGCCGGCCAGTGGACCGCCGACGCCGTGGTGTCCGCGGCCGGACCGCTCGCCGACCCGCAGATCCCCGACCTGCCCGGGCTCGCCTCCTTCCCCGGCAAGGTGTTCCACTCCTCCCGCTGGGACCACGACTACGACCTGGCCGGCAAGCGGGTCGCCATCGTCGGCACCGGCGCCTCCGCCGCCCAGATCATCCCGTCGATCCAGCCGGAGGTCGGGAAGCTGACGGTCTTCCAGCGCACCCCCGCCTGGGTCCTGCCGCGCCGGGACCGCGAGATCAGCCGGCTCGAGAAGTGGTTGCACGACCGCCTGCCCGTCACCGGCAGGATCCGCCGCGGCACCCTGTTCGCGCTCCGCGAGCTCCAGGTCGACGCCTTCGTCCGACGCCCGGGCATGCTGAAGGTGGTCCAGCAGTTCGCCGAACGCCACCTCGCCCAGGGCGTCGCCGACCCGGCCCTGCGCGCCAAGCTCACCCCCGACTACCGCATCGGCTGCAAGCGCATCCTGCTCAGCAACACCTACTACCCCGCGCTCGCCGCCGCCAACACCGAGGTGGTCGCCTCCGGCCTGCGCGAACTGCGCGGCTCCACCCTGGTCGCCGCCGACGGCACCGAGCACGAGGTGGACGCCATCGTCTTCGGCACCGGGTTCCACGTCACCGACATGCCCATCGGTGCCCGGGTGTTCGGCGCCGACGGCACCAGCCTGGCCGAGCAGTGGAAGGACGGCATGGAGGCCCTGCGCGGCTCGACCGTGCACGGCTTCCCGAACCTCTTCTTCGTGATCGGCCCCAACACCGGCCTCGGGAACAGCTCGATGATCCTGATGATCGAGTCCCAGCTGAACTACCTGATCGACGCGCTCACCACCCTCGACACCGTCGGCGCCACCGCGATGCAGCCCACCGTCCGCGCCCAGCGCCAGTGGAACCTCGAACTCCAGCACCGGATGGACCGCACCGTCTGGACGACCGGTGGCTGCCGCAGCTGGTACCTCGACCCGAACGGCCGGAACACCGTGCTCTGGCCCGGCTCCACCACCGCGTTCCGCCGTGCCACCCGAAGAGTCGACCTCGGCGAGTACGAGTTGATCATGCGCACCGCACCTTCCGCCGCCCCCGCCGTCCAGGAGGTGTCCGCATGAGCGCCGACCGTCTGCCCGCCGAGTACGTCCCGCCCACGCCCGTCGAGGAGTTGAGCGTGCGCTCGGCCGACGGCGTCAGGCTGCACGTCGAGGTGCACGGCCAGCCCGGGGCGCCGACCGTGGTGCTCGCCCACGGCTGGACCTGCTCGACCGCCTTCTGGGCCCCGGTGATCCGCCGACTCGCCGACCGGTACCGGGTGGTGGCGTACGACCAGCGCGGCCACGGGCGGAGCGAGATCCCGCCGAGCCGGGCCCGCTACTCCACCCGCGCGCTCGCCGAGGACCTCGCCGCCGTGCTCGCCCGGACCGTTCCGGCGGGGGAGCGGGCCGTGCTCGCCGGGCACAGCATGGGCGGGATGACCATCATGGCCGCCGGCGGACGCCCCGGGGTCGCCGAGCGCACCGCCGCCGCCGTCCTGATCTCCACCGGGCCGTCCGAGCTGGTGGACCGGCTCACCGTCCTGCCGGGCGCGGTGCGCCCGCCGTGGCTGCGCCGCTTCCTGCACCGGCAGCTGCTGCGCTCCCGGCTGCCGCTCGGGCCGGTCACGTCCGTCAGCCGCGCCGCGCTCAAGTACGCCACCATGGGGCCGGGTTCGGCCGCCGGGCAGGTCGAGGCGACGGCGCGGATCGTGCACGCCTGCCCGACGGGCGTGCGCGTCCACTGGGCCGGCGTCCTCGACCGGCTGGACGTCCACGCCGGGCTCGCCCGGCTCACCGTGCCGACGGCGGTCGTGGTCGGCACCGCCGACCGGCTGACCCCGCCCGTGCACGCGCACCGGATGGTCGCCGAACTCGCCGACCCGCAGGGGCTGTTGCTGCTGCCGGGGGTCGGCCACATGGCCCCGTTGGAGCGGCCGGTGGAGGTCGCCGCCGAGATCCACCGGCTGGCCGCCGCGCACCTGTCCGGTAAGCCGGCTACCGAGCCGGCCGCCGAGCCGGTCGCCGAGCCCACCGTCGAGCCCACCGTCGAGCCCACCGTGTCCGTCGAAACCCCTGCCGGCCCCGCCACCGAGAGGACCGCCGTCGCATGAACGCCGTTCCGCCGCTGTCCGCACAGGTCGTCGTCATCACCGGAGCCGCCCGCGGGGTCGGCGCCTCGCTGGCCCGCACGCTCGCGCGGCGCGGAGCCACCGTCGCCCTCCTCGGCCTGGAACCCGAGGAGCTCAAGGCCGTCGCGGCGCAGTGCGGGCCCGGCGCGACCAGCTGGGAGGTCGACGTCACCGACCTCGACGCGCTGACCGACGCCGCCCGCCGGATCAAGGAGCACCACGGCCGGATCGACACCGTGGTCGCCAACGCCGGCATCGCCATCGGCGGGCCGCTCGCGGACAGCGACCACCGCGCCTTCACCCGGGTGATCGAGGTGAACCTGCTCGGCAGCGTCGCCACCGCCCGGGCCTTCCTGCCCGCACTGACCGAGAGCCGGGGCTACCTGCTGCAGATCGCCTCGCTGGCCGCGCTGACGCCCGCGCCGCTGATGAGCGCGTACTGCGCCAGCAAGTCCGGGGTGGAGGCCTTCGCCCACTCGCTCCGCGCCGAGGTCGCCCACCAGGGGGTCAAGGTCGGTGTGGGGTACCTGAGTTGGACCGACACGGACATGGTGCGCGGGGCCGACGAGGACACCGTGCTGCGGCAGATGCGCACCCGGCTGCCGTGGCCGGCGAACAAGACGTACCCGCTGGAGCCGGCGGTGGAGCGGATCGCCGCGGGCATCGCCCGCCGGTCCGCCCACGTCTACGCCCAGGCCTGGCTGCGCGGGATGCAGCCCGTCCGCTGGGTGCTGCCGAGCCTGATCGCGGCGGTCGGCTCCCGTGACGTCGCCAAGCTCGCCCCGCAGCTCGCGGCCACCGCGGCCTCCCGGCTGCGCGCCGTCGGCGCCGGGGGCGCGGCGGACACGGCGGTCCGGCGAAGCCACAGCGGCCCGGGGGGCGGCGCCGACGCCCGGTGACGGATGACAAGTAACAGATAACAGATAACAGCTGACAGATGTTGAAATCTGTCAGCTGTTATCTGTTCGCCGTCAGCTGTCAGTCGTCAGCTGTCAGCCGCTCTGGTCGCTCGGCCCCCCGCCCCTCCGGCCCCCGCCGTCGCGATCCGCGCCAGCGTCCCCAGGGCCCGTGCCAGCACCGGCAGGGTCGGGGAGGCGAGCCCGACCCGGACCGCGGCCGGTGACCGGCGCGGGTCCACGGCGAACGCCGCCGCGGGTGTGATCGAGATCCCGGCCCGCGCGGCCGCCGCCACGAAGGCCTCCGCCCGCCAGGCCCCCGGCAGCTCCCACCACAGGTAGTACGAGCACGGGTCGGCCCGCACCCGCTGCCCCGCCAGCACCTCGCGCGCCAGCGCCTGCCGGTCCGCCGCGTCGGCCCGCTTGGCGGCCTCGGTCGCGGCCAGGGTGCCGTCCCCGATCCAGCGCACCGCCGCCTCCAGCGCGAACCCGTTCGGCGTCCACCCGCCCGACCGCAGCGCGCCCGCCACCTGCTCGCGCAGCGCGCCGGGGGTGAGTGCGAACCCGCTGGTCAGTCCCGGCACGAGCCGCTTGGACAGGCTGTCCACGAGAACGGTGCGCTCCGGGGCCAACGCGGCCAGCGGCGTCAGGTCGGGCCGCAGGAACGACCAGACGGCGTCCTCGACCACCGGCAGGTCGAGCCGTCGCAGTTCCTCCGCGAGCGCCGCCAGCCGCGCGGGCGGCATGCTCGCACCGAGCGGGTTCTGCAGCCGGGGCTGCACGTACACGGCGCGCAGCGGAGCCGCGCGGTGGGCGGCCGCGACGGCCTCGGGCAGCAGCCCGTCCTCGTCCACGGCCAGCGGCACCAGGCGGACGCCCAGTCGCTGCGCCACGGCCTTGACCACCGGATAGGTGAGCGCCTCCACGCCCAGCCGCTGCCCGGGCGGCACGAGTGCGGACAGCGCCCCCGCGGCGGCCTGCCGCCCGTTGCCCGCGAACAGCAGGTCCGCGGGCTCGGCCTGCCAGGAGCCGGCGGAGAGCAGGCCGGCGAAGGCCAGCCGGGCCGCGTCCGTGCCGGCCGCGCCGACCGGGCGCAGCGCGTCGCCGAGCGCGTCCGGCCGCAGCAGCGGTGCGAGTCCGCCGGCGAGCAGTTCGGCCTGCCCGGGGGTGACGGGGTAGTTGAGTTCCAGGTCGACGGGTGCGCTGGTCGGTTCGGCGAGTGCGATGCGGCCGTCCTCCGTGCTCCGCCCGGCGCGGACGAAGGTGCCGCGCCCGACCTCGCCGACGGTCAGTCCGCGGCGGGCGAGTTCCCGGTAGACGCGTCCCGCCGTCGAGGCGGCGATGCCCCGGCTGCGGGCGAAGGCGCGTTGGGTGGGCAGCTGCTGCCCGGGCCGCAGGCGTCCGTCGGTGATGTCGGCGGCGACCCGGTCGGCGATCAGGCGGTAGTCGTCCATCGGTGTCGTCCCTCCGTGCTGTCGCCCGGTGCCGTCCCGGTGCCGTCCCGGCTCGTCCCGGTGCCGTGGGCCGGCTCCGCCGGCGCCATTGCACCGAGCGCAAAGTCATCATTGCACCGAGCCGGTGATCCGTCCTAGCCTCCCTGCATGGACGCGTTGACATCGGCCGTGGACGGCCACGCGGTACTCGGGATCGCCGCCGTGGCACTGGGCATGGTGCTGTCGCCGGGGCCGAACATGATCTACCTGGTCTCGCGCTCGATCGCGCAGGGCCGCCGCGCCGGGCTGATCTCGCTGCTCGGGGTCGCGGTCGGATTCCTGGTCTACCTCGTCGCGGTGACGGCAGGCGTGGCCGCGGTCTTCTCGGTGGTGCCCGCCCTCTACACCGGGATCAAGCTGGCGGGTGCCGGCTACCTGCTCTGGCTGGCGTGGAAGGCGGTGAAGCCGGGCGGTACGGCGGTCTTCGCCCCGCAGCAGCTGACCCCGGACCCGCCGCGGCGCCTGTTCGCGATGGGCTTCCTGACCTGCCTGCTCAACCCCAAGATCGCCATCATGTACATCTCGCTGCTGCCCCAGTTCGTGGCCCCCGAACGCGGCCGCGTCGCCCTGCAGAGCCTGGTGCTGGGCCTGACGCAGATCGCGATCGCGGTGACCGTGAACGGCCTGATCGCGATGAGCGCGGGCGGCATCGCGGCCTTCCTCAACCGCCGCCCGGCCTGGCTGCGCGTCCAGCGCTACGCGATGGGGACCGTCCTCGCCGGCCTGGCGGTGCACATCGCCGCCGACCGCGCCAAGGCCGTCGCGGCCTAGGCTCCCCGGCCGGGAGCCACAGGCCCGCGGGAGCCGTCGGGATCCGCCGGGATCCGCCCGGCGCACCTACGCCGTCCGGGCTGCCACCCGCAGCACCTCGTACCCGGCCTGGACGACGTGCGAGCCGAGCGTCGGCCCGGTGTTGGCCAGCGCCGCCACCGCGGCCGCAGTCTGCGGCGAGAACCCGACGAGCACCGTGAAGCCCCTGGTCGCCCCCGCGTGGAAGTACAGGTCGTGTCCGCCCGAGCGGCGGCGGTTCCACACCAGGCAGACCTCGTCGCCCGACCGCGGCAGCCGCAGCCGCGGCCGCCGCACCTCCCGCAGGGCGGCCCCCAGGGAGGTCCCCGCCGCGGCGTCCAGGCCGTCCAGGCCGTTCATGCCGTCCAGGCCGTCCAGGCCGTCGAGGTGGGCCCGCAGGTAGCGCAGCACATCGGCCCCGCTGGCCCGCACCGCGGCCGCTCCCGGCAGTCCGGGGGCGTGCCACGGCGGCAGTTCCCGGCCGCGCAGGTGCCCGGTCGCCCGCCCCGGCGCGTCCGGTGCGCACCCGGTGGCGCGCAGTCCGAGCGGGCCGCAGATCCGTTCCGCGAGCAGCGCCCCGTACGGGGAGCGGCCCGTCTCGGCGAGTGCCCGCCCGAGCAGCCCGACTCCGTAGTTGGAGTACCGGTAGTGCTCACCGGGCCTGCGTCGAGGGGTGGTTCGGGCCAGCGCCTTCCGCAGGTCGTCGTCCCCGAACCCCGCGTAGGGGTTGCTGCGCCAGCGGGGGAGGGCGGCCGCCAGGAGCCCGGGAGGCAGCCGGGGCAGGCCCGAGGTGTGGGTGGCCAGGTGCAGCAGCCGGACGGGTTCGGCGCAACGGCTGGGTACCGGTGGCCAGTTCGGCGGGAGCCGGTGCTCCAGCGGGTCGTCCAGGGCGAGTTCGCCGCGGGCCGCCATCTCGGCCAGCAGGAGGGCGGTGAACGTCTTGCTCACCGAGCCGAGTTCGAAGACGGTGTCCGGCGTGCAGGCAGCTGCCCGGCCGCGCCCGGTCCGCCCGTGGCAGCGCACCTCCTGCCGTTCCCCCCGCGCCACGGCCACCGTGACGGCGGTGGCGTGGGGTTCGGCCGCCCGCACCACCGCCGCCACCGCGGTGTCCAGTGCGTTCACGCGGCCGCCGCGCCGGTGCCCAGCGCCCGGGCCAGGGTGACGTCGCCGGCCAGGACCGCGACCACGGCGGTGTGCTGGTGCTCCCGGAAGGACTCGTCGCGGTCCGAGCTCACCGCCTCGTTGGCCTCGCGCGGCACCAGTCCGTCGTCGTGCTGGACGGCGGCCAGCGCGTCCCAGCCCTGTCGGCCGGTGGCCGGTTCGCCGATGCAGGCGTCGACGATGAGGAGTTCGAGGGCGAGGTCCCACTGCCCGATCTCCAGCCAGACGTCGAGCCAGACCGGGAGCCAGTCGCGGACGTGGTCGCGCATCGGCTCGGGCAGGCCGTCCGGGTGGGCGCCCCAGTCGGTGAGGTGGAAGACGGTGTGCGTGATCTGGTAGGCGATCTCCCATTCGACGGCCCAGGGCTCGGGCGTGGCGCCGAGCCAGGTGCGGGCGGCGAGCGCGTCCCAGTCCGGCTGGTGGCTGAGCCCCACCAGCCGGCGGGCGTTGGCGACGGCGAGCCGCCGGTTGGCCTGGATCTCGGTGGCGTGGGCGGCGCGCAGGCGGCTGATCGATTCGAGGAGCTCCTCGAGGGCGGGGTGGCGGTAGCCGGCCCGGGCGAAGTGGCCGTAGAGCTCCAGCGGGTCGCTCATCGTGACGTGGCGCAGCTGGCGTTCGTACAGCAGGTCGCCCTCGCGGACCTCCTCCCACGCGTAGTCGAGCAGTTCCCGGGCGGCCCGGGTGCCGGCGGGCCCGGCGACGCCGTCGCGCAGGACGACGGAGGCGACCAGGGCGATCTCGCCGAGCGGCTTGTAGGCGTCGTTGGGGGTGGCGAGGTCGACGACGGTGTTGTCGGGGATCCGGCCGAGGCCGTCGCGGTGGGCGGCGTGCAGCCAGGTCATCGCGCGGGAGCCGACCTGCTGGGCGACGGAGAGGACGTGGGTGTCGGTCATGGGGCCTGGTTCCGTTCGGCGGTCGAC
Source organism: Kitasatospora sp. NPDC004745 (assembly GCF_042873275.1). Taxonomy (NCBI): domain Bacteria; kingdom Bacillati; phylum Actinomycetota; class Actinomycetes; order Kitasatosporales; family Streptomycetaceae; genus Kitasatospora; species Kitasatospora sp. NPDC004745. The sequence goes on from NZ_JBIALK010000001.1 coordinate 487,299, forward strand.
GGGCGGGAGCGGTCGAGCAGCAGGCGGGCGACGGCGAGTTCGAGCCCGGTGCGGGCGCTCCCGTCGCCGGCCAGGCGGATCCGGTCCAGGACGGGGTCGACGTCGAGCGGCAGCGGTCGGCCTTCGGCGGCGGCCCAGCCGAGCCAGCGGGCGAGCCGGGCGGCGGTGGTGAGGTCGCGGCGCATCATCGAGCGGACGGTGCCGCGGGCGAGGGCCAGGACCCGGGCCCGGGCGGTGTCGTGCACCGGGCCGTCGAGTCCGGGCAGGGCGAGGACGGACAGCTGCGCCATCCGCACCGACCAGGCCTGCCAGCCCAGCTCGTCGGGGCCAGGCAGCGGGGCGGGCGGTGGTACGGCCTCGCCGTAGGGGGTGCGGGCGAGCACCTGTCCGGCGGCCCAGTCCTGCCATCCGATCACCAGCGCGGCCTCTCGGGAGGGGGGTGCCGGTGCCGGGAGCGCCCGGCGGGCCTCGGCCAGCAGGGCGGCGGCGGGGCCGTCGGGTCCGGCTCCGGTGAGCAGCTGGGGGGAGAGGAGGTCGGCGCCGAGCAGTCGCACGGCGGCCAGCAGCGGGCGGGGTACGGCGGTGTCGGGGTCGACGAGCGCGGCCGCACCCCCGCCGCCCCGGAGGGCGTCGAGGGTCCGGCCCGCCACCCGCTCGACCGCCGCGGCGTAGTCGTCGCGGAGCGAGGTCTCGGCGAATGGCATCGGTGGTGTTCCTCCTTGGTGGGGCGGGCCGGCCCGTTCGCGGGGCCGGCCCGGCCTTCAGGTGGTGTGGCCGGCCCGCGTCACCGGGTCGGCTTCTCCTTCGGCGGCTTCGGCGATGCCAGGAGCAGGCCGAGCAGCAGGGCGGCACCCGCGGCCTCCGGCAGGTACGTGGGCGCGTCGGACACGACGGCCTCGTCCTCCACCATCAGGCTCGCGAGTGTCTCGGCCTCGGCGAGCGTCGCGCTGGGTGACGCCGAAGCGGTTTCCGTGCGGAACTGAGTAAGCATCAGATGTGCCTCCTCGCCTGGATTTCATCACCCGTTCGGGCGATGCCCCTGTCCGACACTACGAGCACGACCGATCGCCTGCATCCGCAGTCCGCTGAGCAGGGACGTTGCCCTGGGTGTGGGCTCGGCTGCGGGGAGTCGGTACGGTCAGGGGCATGACCACTGCCTTGATCACCGGCGCGACCGCCGGCATCGGAGCCGCTTTCGCCCGCCGACTCGCCCGCGGCGGCTACCGCCTCGTCCTGGTGGCCCGGGACACCGGGCGTCTGGAGCGGGCGAGCTCCGACCTGCACGCCGAGTACGGCGTCGAGGTGGAGGTGCTGACCGCCGACCTCGCGACGGACGAGGGCATCGCCGCCGTCGAGGCCCGGCTGGGCGACGCCGGGCGCCCGGTGGACCTGCTGATCAACAACGCCGGGTTCGGCAACAAGGGCGCCTTCGGGGCCGTTCCGCTGCAGGCGGAGCTGGACATGGTGAAGGTCCACGTCGAGGCGGTGCTGCGGCTGACCACGGCAGCCCTGCCGGGGATGCGCGAGCGCGGTCGGGGTGCGGTCGTCAACGTCGCCTCGGTGGCGGCCTTCCTGCCGCGGGGCACCTACGGGGCGAGCAAGGCGTGGGTGGTGAGCTTCACCCAGGGCGTGCTGCGCGACCTCGGCGGCACGGGCGTGCGGATGATGGCGCTGTGCCCGGGCTTCACCCGGACCGAGTTCCACGAGCGGGCGGGCATGGGCACCGGCAACATCCCGGCCTGGTCCTGGCTCTCGGCGGAGCGGGTGGTCGACGAGGCGATGCGCGACCTGGCGCGCGGCAGGTCGTTGTCGGTGCCGGGCCGTCGTTACAAGGTGGCGGTCGCCGTCGCGCGGATGCTGCCCCCGGGCAAGCTCGGCGGCGTGTCCTCGAAGGCGGCGCGCACCTACCGGACGGACTGAGGCGCCGGCCGACCGGGCGGGCGGATCGTGACGCCGGGCGGTCGGTCGGCCGACCGCCCGGTCGGGTCGGTCGGCGGCCCGGTCGGGGTCGGCGGTCGGCAGCCGGGCGCCGCGGCCGCGCGGGAATAGAGTAACTCTCACTATTAGCTTGTCTAACTATGAGCTATTCTCGCTATGCTGGCGGCCGCCCGACCGCCGACCCCGGCACACCCTGGGAGGCCCGCCCTTGAGGCCCGACGCCACCGACTGGACCGCCCCCGAACGCGCCGAGGGTGCCCCCCGCCCGCCGGCCCAGTGGCGGCGCATCCTCGCGCTGTTCCGCCCGTACGCGGGGCGACTGGCCGTCGTCGGGCTGCTGGTCGCCGCCTCCGCCGTCGTCTCGGTCGTCTCGCCGTTCCTGCTGAGGGCCGTGCTGGACACCGCCATCCCGCAGGGCCGCACCGGACTGCTCAGCCTGCTGGTGCTCGGCATGATCGCCGCGGCCGTGGTGAACAGCGTCTTCAGCGTGCTGCAGACGCTGATCTCCACCACCGTCGGCCAGCGCGTCATGCACGACCTGCGCACCGCCGTCTACGGCCACCTGCAGCGGCAGTCGCTCGCCTTCTTCACCCGCACCCGCACCGGTGAGGTGCAGTCCCGGATCGCCAACGACATCGGCGGCATGCAGTCCACGGTGACGTCCACCGCGACCAGCCTGGTCTCCAACTTCACCGCGGTGATCGCCTCGGTGGTCGCCATGGTCGCGCTCGACTGGCGCCTGACCGTCGTCTCGCTGGTGCTGCTGCCGCTGTTCGTCTGGATCAGCCGCCGGGTCGGCAACGAGCGCAAGCGGATCACCACCGAACGGCAGAAGCAGCTGGCCGCGATGAGTTCGGCCGTCCAGGAGTCGCTCTCCGTCAGCGGCATCCTGCTCGGCCGCACGATGGGCCGCTCCGACTCGCTCGCCCGCGAGTTCACCGGCCAGTCCGACCAGCTCGCCGACCTGGAGGTGCGGGCCAGCATGGCCGGCCGCTGGCGGATGAACACCATCCAGATCGTGATGGCCGCGATGCCCGCGCTGATCTACTGGGCTGCCGGGCTGTCCGCCGCCGACGGCGCCCCGATCGTCTCGGTCGGCACCCTGGTCGCCTTCGTGACCCTCCAGCAGGGCCTGTTCCGCCCGACCGTCAGCCTGCTCTCCACGGGCGTGCAGGTGCAGACCTCGCTCGCGCTCTTCCAGCGCATCTTCGAGTACCTGGACCTGCCGGTGGAGATCGCCGAGCCGGCCGGGGCGGTCGGCCTGGCCGAGGTCCGCGGCGAGGTCCGCTTCGAGGGCGTGGACTTCCGCTACGACCCGGACCAGGAGCGGCCCACGCTGTCCGGCGTCGACCTGGTCGTCCCGGCCGGGAGCTCGCTGGCCGTGGTCGGCGAGACGGGCTCCGGCAAGACCACGCTCAGCTACCTGGTGCCGAGGCTGTACGACGTCACGGGCGGCCGGGTCGCCATCGACGGCGTGGACGTGCGCGAGCTGTCCTTCGACACCCTGGCCCGCGCGGTCGGCGTGGTCTCCCAGGAGACCTACCTCTTCCACGCCTCGGTCGCCGAGAACCTGCGCTTCGCCAAGCCGGACGCCACCGACGCCGAACTCGTCGAGGCCGCCCGGGCCGCGCAGGTCCACGAGACCGTCGCCGCCCTGCCGGACGGCTACGACACCCTGGTCGGCGAGCGCGGCTACCGCTTCTCCGGTGGCGAGAAGCAACGCCTCGCGCTGGCCCGGACGATCCTGCGCAACCCGCCGGTGCTCATCCTCGACGAGGCCACCAGCGCCCTGGACAACCGCACCGAGCGCGCCGTCCAGCAGGCCGTGGACACCCTGGCCGCGGGCCGCACCACGATCACCATCGCGCACCGGCTCTCCACCGTGCGCACCGCCGACCAGATCGCCGTCCTGGACCACGGCGAGGTCGTCGAACTCGGCACCCACGACGAGCTGGTCGAGCTGGACGGGCGCTACGCGGCACTGCTGCGCAGGGAGGCGCCGGAGCCGGTCGCGCCCGTCCGGGAGCCGGGTCTCGCGGACGCGGGGCCGGCCCTCCTGGACCAGGAGCCGGCCGTCCTGGTCCGGTGAGCCGGGCACCCGGGCACCCGGGCACCCGGGCACCCGGGCACCCGGGCACCCGGGCACCCGGGCGGCGGGTCGCGCGGGAGCGACCGGCCGGCCCGGGCCGCCGGACGGGCCTACGCGGCCTTCGGCACCTCGTTGTAGTTCTCCGCGACCTCCTGGCCGGAGAGCCGCTGGATCGCCGCCATCACCTCGTCGGTCACCTGTCGACGGGCCTTCAGCGAGCGGGCCTGCCCGTGCAGCTCGTCGAAGTGCAGCGGCTCGCCGAAACGGACCGTCACCTTCCTGAGCCGCGGCAGCCGCTTGCCGACCGGCAGGATGTGCTCCGGCCCCTCCAGCGCCACCGGCACCACGGGGACACCGGCGGTGAGGGCCAGCCAGGCGACGCCCGTCTTGCCCCGGTAGAGCCGCCCGTCGAGCGAGCGGGTGCCCTCCGGGTAGATGCCGAAGGCCTTGCCGTCCTCGAGGATCTCCAGCGCGGACTCCAGCGAGGCCTGGGCGGAGCGGTAGGTGCCGCGCTCCACCGGCACCGCGCCGATCGACTCGAAGAAGCCCTTGGAGAGCCGGCCCTTGAGCCCCGTCCCGGTGAAGTACTCGGCCTTGGCGAGGAAGTGGACCCGGCGCGGGGCGGTCAGCGGGATCACCACGCTGTCGATGAAGGACAGGTGGTTGCTGGCCAGGATGACCCCGCCCTTGCGCGGCACGTTCTCGATGCCCTCGATGGACGGGCGCCAGATGCCGCGCGAGACGGGTTTCAGCAGCAGCCTGGTGACGAGGTCGAGCATGGTCCCTCCCTGGACGAACGAACGCCCGGGAGGTGCCCGGGCCTGCAATCAGATCCGCAGACTACGACACCCACCCCCGCGCCCGTCCACTCCCGCCGACCGTGGCGCACACCACGGCCGGGTAGGGTACCGCCGTCCGCACCGAGCACAACCCGCAGTACCAGGAGGGCACGATGGAGACCACTGAGGCGATCAAGGCCATGTTCGACCGTTTCGACAAGGACGGCGACGGCAGGATCACCCCGGCCGAGTACGCGCTGGCCGCCAACGAGATGGGCGACCACGACGTCACCATCTCGATGGCCGAGGCGCTGATCAACACGATGGACACCGACCACGACGGTGTGCTGACCTTCGACGAGTTCCTGGCCGCCCGCCGGCGCTGAGCCCGCGCCGACGGGGCCGGTCGCCGTACGGCGGCACCGGCCCCGTCCGCAGCCGCTCCCTATCCGCACCCGCACCGCTGGGATCCGCCGGGCCGGGACGTTCGCCGCCGGGCCGGGACGTCGCCCGTGCGTCAGGACCCGGCTCCCGGGTCAGGAGCCGGTTCCCGCGTCAGGGCCCCGGTTCCCGCGTCAGGACGGCACCGGGAAGACCCGGCGCACCACCCGCTCCGAGGCCCCGCCGTCGTCCCACGGGCAGAACCGGGCCCGGAACCGCGCCCGCGCGGCCGGCTCCGGATCGCCGGCCAGCAGCGCCTCCACCAGCCCCTCCGGATCCACCGTGACGGCCCCCGGCGGTTCGGCGAACAGGTCGAAGTAGACGCCGCGCACCCGCTGGTACTCCTCCCAGTCGGGCGCGAAGACCACGACCGGACGGTCCAGCACCGCGTAGTCGAACATCATCGACGAGTAGTCCGTCACCAGCACGTCCGCCGCGAGGTAGAGGTCCTCCACCGTGGGGTGCGCCGAGACGTCCACGATCTCGGCCGAGCCCTCGTCCGCCGCGAGGTCCCCCGGCCCGCCGGTGTGGAAGTAGTGGGTGCGCACCAGCAGCGTGTAGTGCGGGCCCAGCCGCCGGGCCAGTTCCCGCACGTCCAACAGCGGGACGTACCCGCCCTGGTCGCCGCGGTGGGTCGGGGCGTACAGCACGGCGGTGCCGCCGGGCCGCAGCCCGAACCGCTCGCGCATGGCGCGCACCTCGTCCCGGGTGGCGTTGGCCAGCCGGTCGTTGCGCGGGTACCCGGTGTCCAGCATCTCGTACCGGCCGGGGAAGGCGCGGGCGAAGTGCTCGCTGGTGTGCGGGTTGGAGGAGACCAGGAAGTCCCAGCGGTCGATCGCCTCCCGGAGCCGGTCGAAGTCCATCCCGCCGGCCGCCTCGGGGCGGTCCCGCAGGTCCATGCCCATGGCCTTGAGCGGGGTGCCGTGCTGGGTCTGGACGTGCACCGTGCCCGGCCGCTTCGCCATCGTGCGCGGGAAGTTGACGTTGTTCACGAAGTACTTGGCGGTCGCCATCACCTTGAGGTAGGCGGGTGTGTTGACGATCACGTACGGCACCCCGGGCGGCATGGTGGCGGCCTGCTTGCGGTTCTCCACCACCCACACGCCCCGGACCTGCGGCGCCAGCTCCCTGGCCTTCTCGTAGATCGCCGCCGGGCTGCACGCGTAGCCGCGGTGCCAGTAGGCCGCGTAGACGGCCAGGTTCTCGTCCAGCGGCAGCCGGCGGAAGGCGTTGTACGCGGTGAACCGGGCGCTGCTGCGCACGCCCTTCTTCACCGCCGGGGCCACCGCGCGCGCCCCGCGCTTGAGTTCGCGCGGCAGGCGGCCGGTGCGGCGCAGCTCGGCGTACGCGATCCGGGCACCGCGGGCGGCCAGCCGGTACTGCACGCCGCGCACGCCGCCCGGGAACTGGTAGCCGTCGGGGCGGTGGCGGGCGAAGTGCTGGGTGATCCGGCGGAAGAACTCCTTGCGCCGGTCGAGGGGGACGAGCCCGGGGGTGTCGTAGACGTTCAGGGCCTGCCGGACGGTCCGGTCGAAGACCAGGGTGCGCAGCGAGGCCGGGACGGGCTCCCCGGGGCGGTCCGGGCGGTCCAGGAAGGCGAAGATCGCCTCGTACTGGGCGAAGACGTCGGCGTGCCGGGGGGAGGCGGTCGCGGTGATCGCGCCCTCCCGGCCGCGCCGGTAGACGTAGCAGGGCCGGTCCAGGTAGCGCAGCCGCCCGGCCGCCAGCAGTGCGGGGTAGGTGACCGAGATGTCCTCGTAGTAGCCGCGGCCGAAGGAGACGCCGAGGCCCTCCAGGTAGGCGCGGCGGAACACCTTGTTCCAGACCGACATCACGGTGTTGAACAGCGCCGGGTGCTCGGCCAGGGTGCAGCCGTCGACCAGTGGGGAGCCCAGCAGCACGTGGCGCCACGGGTTGGGCTCGGTCCCGCCGTCGGGGTACACGTGGGTGAAGTCGGTGATCAGGACGTCGGCGGGGGTCTCGCGGCGCTGCTCCTGGCGCAGCTCGTCCAGGACGACGCTGACGGTGCGCTCGGGCAGCCGGTCGTCGCTGTCCACGAACCAGACGTACTCGCCGCGCACGTGCGGCAGCGCGGCGGTGCGGGCGCCGCCGAGGCCCTGGTTCTCGGTGAGGTGCAGGACCCGCAGCCGGGGGTCGCGGGCGGCGTACTCGTCCAGGATCGCGCCGCAGCCGTCGGGGGAGCGGTCGTCGACCGCGATCACCTCGAAGCGGGACTCCGCGGCGGGGGTGTCGCCGAGGATCGAGTCGAGGCAGTGCGGGAGGAACCGCTCCACGCCGTGGACCGGGAGCACGATGCTGAGGAGGAGGGACACGCTGGCCGAGTCTACCGACCGGCGCGGCGCGACCTGCGGGGACGTCCGGTCGGCCGGATCGGGGCGGGTGGACGGGCCCCTGGCCCCGGAGCCGCCGGTGCCGGGCCCCTGGCGGGGCGGCACCGGCAGCCTGGTGGCGGCCCGGCCGACCCTCTACGGCCGGCCGCCGGTCCGGGCACCTGGCGAGCCTGGCCGCCGCAGCGTCGAGGCGGCCGGGCAGTGGCTCGCAGGAGCCGGAGTTCTTCATCACTCGAACACGCGATCGGTGCGGTGCGGGCACCTGCGTGTTCTCAGAGATATTGCTTGGAGGAATCCCGGGAGTCAATCCCTCGAATGTGTTCACTTCATGAAGTCAGGGGGATCTGTCGACCGGTCTCCATGTCGACCTCCGGGGGGTTGTCCCCTTTATATGTGCCGCGCGTCGTTCCCCGCCATCGCCCCCGCCGTCCTCCCTCTCGCCGCCCCGCCGTCCTCCCCCTCGGTCGTTCCCTCGGTCGTTCCCTCGTCGGCGACGACCGGGTGCGCCCGGCGCACTCGGCGCACTCGGCCGGACCGGGCGCCGGGCCAGTGCCTCCGGACACCGGTGACGAACGGCTGGTCGTGCACCATCATTGATGCCTAGTCGTGACCGGCCGGGTAGCCCCTGGTGCATCGTCAGTTGACGCCGCACGGTACGGTGGCACAACACCAGGGACGGTTGCGCGAAGGCCGTCCATCGCGGATAGTCTTCGCCTCTGGCCCTGGCGCCTCGTAGGGGTGGGAAGAACTGATGGAACACATGCAAGTGCGGACTCGGCCCCGTGTGCCGGCGATCCAGTGCGGTGTCGGCACGACCGGCCGCCGGATCGAGCGACACCTGGCCGTGCTCGGCGCGCCCGCGCTCCCGGCGGTGGACACCGCCGAGGCGCTCGGGCTGATAAGGGAGCTGACCCCGCGCGGCGCGGACGCTCCGGCGACCCGGCGCCGCCACGTGCGGGTCTCGCTGCTGTCGCCGCTGCGGCGGCTGCGCCGCAGCCTCTTCGGCGGACGCGGCTAGGGCCTCCGGGCCCTGGCCCGGGAATCCCGGCCGGGGGGCCTCGGCCCGCCGCGCACACCGGGATCCCGACCCGACGGACCACCAGGACCGTCGGGTCTTCGGCGTACCCGGGGAGTGCGCGGGGCCGGCCGCGGACCGGCGCGGGCCACGGCCCGGGCACCGCCCCCCGAGCGCCCCGTCTGGTCTGAACCTCTCACCCTACGCCCGCGTGCCGGCCCGGCGAGCGGAGTCGGCGAGGTACTGCGCGGGCACGGGCCCGGTGGGTGAGGATGGCGCCATGGCGGACAACACCCACTCCACCCCCACCAGCCCCTTCCAGACCACCACCTTCGAGATCACCACCGGCAGCCGCGAGGTCGCGCTCGACATCACCGACCGCTGCACCGGGTTCCTCACCGAGCGGGCCGCCGGCCGCGACGGCCTGCTCAACGTCTTCGTCCCGCACGCCACCGCGGGGATCGCCGTCCTCGAGACGGGCTCCGGCAGCGACGAGGACTTCCTCGCCGTCCTGCGCGAGCTGCTCCCCGCCGACGACCGCTGGCGCCACCGCCACGGCAGCCCCGGACACGGACGGGACCACGTCGTCCCCGGCCTGGTCGCCCCGCACGCCACGCTGCCGGTGATCGGGGGCCAACTGGCGCTCGGCATCTGGCAGTCCGTGGTGCTGATCGACACCAACGGGGACAACCCGCGCCGAACCGTCCGGCTCTCCTTCCTCGGCTGAGCGGCCGACCGGACCGGACCTGGCCGGACCTGGCCAGGTCCGGCACGGCACGGCGCGGCACCGGGCCGGGCCGTGCCGCGCCGTGCCTGGGCGGGGCGGTGGGCGAACGCTCCGGTCGGCGCGAGCGCGTCTTGCCGGCCCACGTCCGCGGCCCACGTCCCCCGGCTCGGGCCCGTCGGCCGGGGCTCGCCGCTCCGCGTGCGGTCAGCGGTGCACGGCGGGGTCCGCGACCGCGGCGGCCACCGCGGCGAGGTAGCGCTCGATCGCCAGGTACTGGCAGAGCTGCGCCACCGGTCGCCCCAGCCGCGCGTACCAGGCGCTCAGCCGGGAGAACGCGGCCACCTCGAACCACACCGCTCCGTCGGCGTCCATCGACACCAGGAACGCCTCCTCGCCGCACTCCGGGTGCCCGGGCAGCGTGCCGTAGGCGAAGCCGATCCGGTCCGGCCGGTCCACCGTCCACACCACCCGGCAGGGGATGACCAGCCGCGGCCACCGCCCGCCCGGCAGGCTCAGCCGCAACAGGACCGTCGCCCCCTCCTCGGCCGGCGCGTGCGGGTACACGGCGAACCCGGTGCCCAGCTGGCTGCCCCAGCCGAGCACGTACCGCCCGGCCCGGGCCAGCACCTGCGGCCCGTGGCCGAGGTGCACCCGGCGCCGCAGGTGCGCGTAGCCGGCCGGCAGGGGGCCGCCCCGGGTGGCGCCCACCTCGGGGTAGGAGGGGGCGGCGGCGCGGGCCGCGAGCAGGCGGTCGTGGAGGTCGGCGGGCATGCGGCCCACCGTAGCCGGGGGCGGCGCGGGCCCCCTCGGCGGGCCGGGGAAGGGGCGAGGAAGGGCTGGGGAAGGGGCCGGGGCCCCGGGGCCTGCGCGGCTCCCGCCTTGCGGCGGGCACCGCCCGCGCAGTAGGAAGGCGGCATGAGCGACGGCACGAGGGACGAGGACACGACGGTCTGCGGGCTCGCCCCGGAGACCGGGGCCGGGGCCGCGCTGGCGCCCGCCCCGGCGCAGGCCGGGCCGCGGGCCGACTGCGTCCTGTGCGGGGAGCCGACCGAACTGCCCGCCGACCACCCGGGCAGCACCCTCTGCCCGGTCTGCGCCTGGCAGCAGGCGCAGCGCATCGCCTGCTCGGGCTGACGCCCGGCGGGCTCAGGCGTCCTCCCTCCCGGCCAGGGCCAGGGTGGAGCCGTGCCGCCCCTTGCGCACCAGCAGCTGCGCCGGGATCCGGCTGCGCAGGTCGGCGACGTGGCTGACGATGCCGACCGCGCGGTCCCGCTCGCGCAGGCCGTCGAGGACGTCCATCACCTCCTCCAGGGACTGCTCGTCGAGCGTGCCGAAGCCCTCGTCGATGAACAGGGTGTCCAGCGGCATGCCGCCGGCCTCGTCGGTGACCACGTCGGCCAGGCCGAGGGCGAGCGCGAGGGAGGCGAAGAAGCCCTCGCCCCCGGAGAGCGTCGCGGTGTCGCGCTCGGTGCCCGTCCAGGCGTCCACCACCCGCAGGGCCAGGCCCGAGCGCTTGTTGCCACTGCCCCGGTCGTCGCTGTGCACCAGGGTGTACCGGCCGCCGGACATCCGCACCAGGCGGTCGCTCGCCGCCGCCGCGACCTGCTCCAGCCGGGCCGCCAGCACGTACGACTCCAGGCGCATCCGCAGCCGGTTCTCGGTGGAGGTGCCGGCGGCCAGGGCGGCCAGCCGGTTGATCCGCCCGTACCGCTCCAGCGCCGGCGCCAACCCGGCGGCCAGCTCGCCCAGCTGCCGGCCGATCGCGGCCAGTGCCGCGCAGCGCTCACCGGCCGCCGCCCGGGCGGCGTGCGCCCGGCCCAGCCGGTCGGTGGCGGCAGCGAGCGCGGCCGCCGCGGCCGGCAGGTCCACCGGCGGGCGGGCCGCGGCCTCGGCCAGTTCCGGCAGCGCCAGCTCGCGCCGCACGGCGGCCGACTCCGCGCGGTGCCGCTCGACCCGCGCCTCCAACCGCTCGCGCTCCGGGCGGGGCAGCAGCACCGCCAGGGCCTCCCCGGCGTTCGGGAAGCCGGCCGCGGCGGCGGCCCTGGTCAGCTCCTCCTCCGCGTCGTGCAGCCGGGCCAGGGCCCGGTCACGGGCGGCGGCGGCCCCGGCCACCGCGGCGACCAGCTCGACCAGCCGCTCCAGTTCCGCCGCCCGGTCGGCGACCGAGGCGGCCTCGCCGCGGGCGGCGGACACCAGCGCGGTGAGCTCCCGCCGCTCCAGGTCGAGCGCCTGGAGGCGGTCGGTGCGCACGGCGCCGCGCTCGCGGGCCTCGCGCAGCTCGGCGAGCCGGCGGGTCTGGTCCGCCGACAGCCGGGCGACCTCCTGCTCGACCCGGCCGAGCGCCTCCGCCGCGTGCAGCGCCTCGTGGTGCTCGCGGGCCAGCTCGTCGAGGGCCCGCGCCAGCGCGTCGACGGCCTCCGGCCCGGCCGCCCCGGCCGCGGTGGCCTCGCGGACCCGCAGTGCGGTGAGCGCCTGGTCGGCCGCCGTCCAGGCCTGCTCGGCGACGGCCTGGGCCCGTTGTGCCCGTTCCTCGTCGCCCGCGGCGACCAGGGCCCCGGCGGCCTCGGCCGGTGCCGGGTGCTCGGGCGATCCGCAGACCCGGCAGGCCTCGCCCGCCCGCAGCTGCTCGGCCAGCTCGGCCGCCATTCCGGTCAGACGGCGTTCGCGCAGGCTCAGGCAGTGCTCGCGGGCGTCCAGCGCGGCCGTGCGCAGCGCGCTCACCCGCGGTTCCTCGGCGGCGATCCGGGCCCGCAGCCCGTCGCGCTCCCGGGCGGCGTCCAGCCGGGCTGCCGACTCGGCGCGCCGGCCGTCCAGCTGCTCCACCCGCAGGCCCGCGGCCCGGGCCTCGGACTGCTGAGCCCGGAGGCCGTCGAGCCGCTCGTCGTACTCCGCCAGCCAGTCCTCGGCCTCCTCGGCGAGCTCCTCGGCCCGCCGGCGTTCCTCGTCCAGGAGCCGCTGCTCGCGGGCGAGTTCGGCGCAGCGCCGCTCCTGCGTCCGGGCCGTCTCCAGCCGGACCAGCTCCGCGCGCAGGCGCCGTTCGGCCTCGGCCAGGGCCGCCGCGGGAGCCTCGGCCAGGGCCGGGCCCTCCTCCGCGCCGACCTCACCGGCCTCCTCCGCGCCGACCTCACCGGCACCGCGGCCCCCGCCGGCCGGGACGCGGGCGCCCGCGTCCGGCCGGGCCAGCGCCGCGCGGTGCCGGCGCTCGTCCTCCCGGGCCCGCCCGAGGGCGTCGGCCGCGCCCTCGCGCAGCCGCAGCGCGGACTCCACCCCGACGGCCGCCTGCGCCGCCGCCAGCCGCCGGCCGTCCGCGGCCGCCTCGGCCTCCGCTGCGGCCAGCCGGTCGGCCCGCCGCAGCGCCTCCCGGTGGCGGCCCTGGCGGCCGGCCAACTCCTCGGCCTCCCCGCGATCGGCCTGGGCCGCCCGCTGCGCGGCCTCGGCACCCTCGAGCGCCGCCTCGGCGACCGCGAGCTGCTCGGCCGCTCCGCCGCGCAGCACGGCCGCCCAGCCGAGCACCCCGGCGGTCAGGTCCGCGGCGTCCTCCTCGGCGGGAACCCAGTCCGCGGCGGGCTCGGCGTCCGGGCCGGCCGCCTGCTCGGCCTTGCTGGCGAGGTCCCGCAGCCGGCGCCGACCGGCCTGGACGGCGGCCTCCTGGGCCCGGCGCTGCTCCGCGAGCCACGCCTCGACGTGTTGGAAGCGCTCGGTGTCGAAGAGCCGCCGGAGCAGCTTGCCGCGCTCCTCCGAATCGGCCTTGAGGAAGCGGGCGAAGTCGCCCTGCGGCAGCAGCACCACCTGGCAGAACTGCTCCCGGTTCATGCCGATCAGCCGGTGGATCTCCTCGCCGGCCTCCTGGTGGGACTTGCTGACCGCCCGCCAGCCGGGCGTGCCGTCGCCCGCGTCCGCGGCCCACTCCCGCAGCAGGGTCTGCGGGCGCTCGACCGTGGTGCCGGTGCCGACCTTCTTCGGGCGGCGCTGCTCGGGCAGCCGGGTGATCTGCAGCCGCCGCCCGCCGAGCGTCAGCTCCAGCCGGACCTCGGTCAGCCGGCGCGGGTCGGCGTGGTCGCTGCGCAGCCGGTTGGCGCGGCGGGTGCCGGGCACGTCCCCGTACAGGGCGAAGCAGACGGCGTCCAGCACGCTGCTCTTGCCCGCGCCCGTCGCCCCGCGCAGCAGGAACAGGCCACCGGCGGCGAGCGCGTCGAAGTCGACCGTCTCGCTGCCCGCGAACGGGCCGAAGGCGGTCACGGTGAGCCGGTGCAGTCTCATCGGGGCAGGTCCGCCTTCCGGTCGGTGTTCTCCCGGACGCTCTCGAACCCGGTGCGCAGCCAGTCCAGCTCGTCGCCGTCCGGCTCCGCGCCGGGGCGCACGTGCCGCAGGAAGCCCTCCGCGACCTCCAGGTCGGCGCGGCCGCTGACCCGGGCCGCGTAGGAGCGCGTCGGCTCCGCGTCGGCGTCCTCCGGGTCGAAGAGCAGCTGCAGGGTGTGCGGGAAGCGGCGGCGCAGCTTCTCCATCGGCTCGCTCGGGCGGGCCGCGTCGGTGAGGGTGGCCTGCACCCAGGACTGCTCGTGGGGCGCGTACGCCTCGTCGGTGAGCAGCGCGTCGAGACCGTCGCGCAGGGTGACCAGTGGGCGCGGCTGCGGGCAGTCGACCCGCTCCGCGGCGACCGACCCGTCGGCGGCGAGGTCGACCAGCCACATGGTCTTGCGCTGGTTCGCCTCGGAGAAGGAGTAGGCGAGCGGGGAGCCGCTGTACCGCAGGTGCGGGGCGAGGGTCTGACAGCCGTGCAGGTGGCCGAGCGCCGCGTAGTGCACGCCGTCGAAGACCGCGGCCGGCACCGAGGCGACCCCGCCGACCGCGATGTCCCGCTCGCTGTCGCTCGCCGTGCCGCCGGTCACGAAGGCGTGCGCGAGCACCACCGCACGGGTGCCCGCCGGGCGGGCCGCCAGATCGGCCCGGACCTCGTCCATCGCCGCGCCGAGCACCGCCGCGTGCCCGCCGCGCTCCAGCCCGAACCGCTCGCGCACCAGCGTCGGCTCCAGGTACGGCAGGCCGTAGACCGCCACCGGGCCGTGCTCGTCCGCCAGCAGCACCGGGACGGCGCACTCTCCCGGGTCGGTGCGCAGGTGCACGCCGGCCCGGCCGATCAGCCCGGCGCCGACGCCCAGCCGGCGGGCCGAGTCGTGGTTGCCGCTGATGAACACCGTCGGCACGCCCAGCCCGGCCAGCCGGTGCAGCACGTCGTCGAACAGCGCGACCGCGTCCAGCGCGGGCAGCGCCCGGTCGTACACGTCCCCGGCGACCAGCACGGCGTCCACGTGCTGCTCCCGGACCACGTCCACCAGGTGGTCCAGGAAGGCGCGCTGGGCGTCGTGCAGGCTCTCCCGGTGGAAGGAGCGGCCGAGGTGCCAGTCGGAGGTATGCAGCAGTCGCATGGTCCCCGACCCTAACGTCCGGCACCGACAATCCCGTCCGGACCAGCCGCCCCGTCCGTCCCGGCGGGCGGGTCCGGGACGGCGCCGGACCCTGCGGTGGGGCGCCCCGGCCCCGCCCCTCCGATCACTCGGGGTGGATTGTCAGTGGCTCTGTGTATGGTCCCCGGTGTCGGCGGCTCCGGGTCGGGGCGGCCGGCGGTGTCCGTCGTCGGGTGTGCGGGGTGGGAGGAACCATGCGGGTGTGGTCGTCGGAAGGTGTGGGCTCCGGTGGCTCCGGAGCGGTCGCGACCGCCCGGGGGTCCGGGGCGGCCGGCGGGTTCGGGCGGTCCCGGGTGCGCCGGAGGGCGCTGGTGCGCGCTGGGCGCGGGCCGGCGCCCGGCGAGGGCGGCGGCGGGGGAGGGCCCGGCGGGGCGCGGCCGCCCCGGGGGGACGGGCCGCCCGGCGGCGGTGCGGGAGGCGGTCGGGCGGGAGGCGGCGCCGCGTCCGGTCGGCGGGGCGGGCGGGTCCGGGGCGGAGCCCCGCCGCCGGAGCCGGTGGCGGTCGCGCTGGCGGCGGCGGCCGCCGACTTCGCGGCCCTGGCGCGCCACGGGCTGTTCGGGCGGCTCGCGCACCCGGAGTACCTGCGGCGGGTGGAGTCGCACCTGCGCGCGCTGCACCGTCGGGGCCTGGAGGTGCACCTCAGGGTCCTGGAGGCGGGGGACTACGAGGACTACTGTGCGGCGCTCGGCCTCGATCCCCGGGCGCCCGCCACCCGGGTCGCCTACGCGGCCGATCCGGAGCTGGCCGGCGAGCCCTTCGTCTACGCCGGGCAGCGGCTGGCCGGGCTGCTCCCGGTGCTGCTGGACGACCACCGGGCCCGGGTGCGGATGTCCGTCGCCGGGGTCGCGCTGCTCCAGGCCGTCGGTGACGACGAGGACGGGCGGCGCAGGCTGGCGGCGGTCATGGGCTACGTGACGGCGGTCTACCTCGCGCTGGCCGCGGGTGCGGGGGAAGGCGGCCACCTGCTGACCCTGCGCTGCCACGGCCCGGAGGACGGCGAGCAGCTCACCTCGGCGGTGGACCTCCGCGTCCGGGCGGGGAGCCTCCACCCCGAGGGGCGGGACACCGAGGCGTTCTGCGTCACGCTGGCGGCGGGCGTGGCCGGCGGCGGCACGGGGGCGCTGCTGCTGCACGGCGATCCGGCCGCGTCCGGCGGTGCGCTGGTGCGCGGTTGGGCGCTGGCCGGCGGGCGATTGCGGCCGATGACGGTCCACGAGGTGTTCGACGAGCTGGCCGACGACGCGGCGTGCGGTCTGCCGTTCCCGCCGGGGGTGGTCCCCCGACCGGGGTTCCCGGTGCCCGGGTTCCCGGGCGAGGGGGAGGGGGGTGGGCCGCGGGGGTGACGTCGCCGGGGTGATCAGGGGGCTTCCGGGCGCCGCATCCTCCATGCGGCGCTGGGGACTGTTCATCGACCGCCTGTTCGGGGAAGATTCGGAGAAGATCAACAGCAGGAGCGTGTGGTGCCCCCACGCCGACGCTCCGGCCGCTCCGCTCCGCTCCGTACCGTGCTCCGCAGGTCCGCCCCGCGCACCGCCGGTCCGGCGAGCCCGACACCGAGAGGGGGACGCATGAGCCGGATCGAGTACAGCGCGGAGATCGCCGAGCTGCTCGGCAGGGTGCGCCGGCGTCCCACCGCGGGGTGGCCCTGGCGCCCGGGCGAGCAGGTGCCCGGTGACCTGCCGGTGAAGCAGTCCTGGGGCTGGCTGTTCGCCCCGGACGGCCGGGTGCTGACCTTGGTCAACCCCCGGGACGGGATCTGCTCGCTGCCCGGCGGCTCGCTGGAGCCGGAGGACGCCGGCGATCCGGCCCGCGCCCTGGCGCGGGAGGCGGCCGAGGAGGCCCAGGCGGTGATCGGCAGACCGTACTACCTGGGCTACCTCTACGACCGGGTGGGCTCGGCGAACGGCGGGCACGAGTGCGCGCGGGTCCGGATGGCGGCGCCGCTGCGGGCGGTCGGCCCGAGTGTGGCCGACCCGGCCTCCGGGCGGCACTACCGCCGGCTGCTGGTCGCGCCCGGGCTCGCCGTCGAGCTGCTCGGCTGGGGTGCGCCGGGGCTGCGGCAGGCCCGGGCGGCCGTGGCCACCGCGGCGCACCGCCTCGGCGTGCCCGTCGCCGCGAACGAGACGATCGAGGAGCTTCCGGTGGGGGGCTGCACCGTCTTCCCCGGTCCCGCCTACCCGGGCGTCGACCAGGGCCTCGCCGAGCCGGGCGCCCCTCGCCCCGAGGACCGTCACCCGGCCGACAGCTGATCGTGGGCCGACGGACGGCCTCCGGCCGACGGCTGGTCCGCGGTCGCAGGCTGGCCTTCGGCCTACGGGTGGCGCTCGGGGAAGGCTGATCCCGGGCCGAGGGCCGGTCCCCGGCTGACGGCTGGTGCCCGGTCCGCCCGCCGCCGCGTCGAGCCGGGTGGCGGCCGTCTGATCACCGGCCGGCCGCCGCTCCACCGGCGACCACTCCACCTGCCGCCGCTCCACCGGCGACCGCTCCACCGGCTGCCGTTCCACCGGCTGCCGTTCCACCGTCGGGCGCGCCCGATCGGGCACCCCCGCCCGCCTCCCGACCGCCCTTTCGGCTGACCGCCGACTGACCACTCGCTGACCGTTCGGCCGACCACTCTCTACGCGCGATGACCGACGCCCGTCGGCATTGGCCGCCTTGACCAGCGTCAACTCACGCACTGTGGGCCGGGGTTCACTTCTGCGTTGTCAGACGGTCCGTCAATATCCTTGGCATGAGCGCTTCCCGGTTCACCTACCTCCTGGTATTCCTTCTGTGACCAATGCCACACCAGGAGGTGTCATGCTCCGTCCAGCTCGTGCACTGTCCGTTGCCGCGATAGCGGCTCTCCTCACTCTGACCACGCTCTTCACCGCGTCGTCCGCCAACGCGGCGGGGGTCAACTACGTCGCGCTCGGGGACTCCTACTCCGCCGGCGTCGGCGCCGGCAGCTACCTGAGCGACAGCGGTAACTGCAAGCGGAGCACCAACTCGTACGCGTACCTGTGGAAGAACGCGCACGCGCCGTCATCCTTCTCGTTCGTCGCCTGTTCGGGTGCCAGAACCGGCGACATCCTCAACAACCAGATCTCCGCCCTGAGCTCCGGCACCACGCTGGTCAGCATCTCGGTCGGCGGCAACGACGCCGGGTTCGCCGACACGATGAAGACCTGCGTGCTGGAGTCGGACAGCTCCTGCCTCAACGCCGTCAACGCGGCCCAGAACTACGCCCGCAACACCCTGCCGGCCCAGCTGGACAAGGTGTACTCGGCGATCCACGCCAAGGCGCCCAACGCCCACGTGGTCGTGCTGGGCTACCCGCACCTCTACAAGGTCGGCGGCAGCTGCATCTTCGGCATCGGCGACACCAAGCGCGCCGCGATCAACGGCGCCGCCGACACGCTGGACGAGGTCATCGCCAAGCGGGTCGCCAACGCCGGTTTCACCTTCGGTGACGTGCGCAGCGCGTTCACCGAGCACGAGATCTGCGGCTCGCTGACCACCTGGCTCAACAGCACCACCCTGCCGGTCGACGAGAGCTACCACCCGAAGGCCTCCGGCCAGTCCGGTGGCTACCTCCCGGTCTTCACCCGGTCCTGACACACAGCCCCGCTGCGCGTCGCTGACGCGGGACCGCGAGGCCGGTCCCGCGCCCGCACCGGTGCCGCCGGCTGCTCCCCGAGGAGGGGAGCAGCCGGCGGCACCGGCCGTTGCTCAGGCGCCGGCCGGCCTTGTCGCCGTTCCCGGGCCCGGGAACGGGAGTTCCGCCTCCTGGTGCTCCTGGTGCTCCTCGTGGTCGAGGTGCGCCTCCAGCAGCTCCGCCATCCGGTCCGGTTCGGAGCGCATCCGCTCCGGATCGGTGACCTCGATCCCGGCGAGCAGGGCCACCGGCTCCTCCCTGACCCGCCGGACGGCCCGGTGTTCCTCGCCGAGGCGTTCCAGCACCCCGGCCGGCTCCCGCCCGCGTGACGGCCCGGTAGTCGCCGTAGCCGGGTCGCTTCCGGACGGCGGCTGCGAACCTCCGGTCCCGCCGGGCGCGCTCGGCCGGCACGGCGACGGCATCGAAGGAGTCGGCGCCGAGTTCGCCCCGGGCCGCGGGAGGGGCGAGCAGGCTGCGGTACCACGGGGGGCGGGTTCGCTCCGGTCGCCGCGGCGGCGACCGGGAGCAGTCCCTCCGCCTCGACGTACCCGAGCGGCACGGTGTGCGGGCGCCCGAACGGCCCCGGCGGTGGTGAACAGCAGCGGGCCGCGGCCCTCGAAGGGGCCGCCGACGCGGCCACGGGTCTGGGTGGGCTCTCCCGCGGGACGGGGGAGTCACGACCACACGCGGTTCAGGGGTTCAGGGGTGCGGGGCGCAGCGGCGCATCGGTGTACGGCGGTGGGAAGGGGCCGACGGACGGACGTCGACGGCCCGTGCGCGGCCGGGCCGCCGCTCCGGGGTGGGAGCGGAGGCCCGGTGGAGTGGGGCGGTAGCTCAGTGCAGGTAGTCGGCCAGGCCGGCGGGCTTGAGGCCGGCCGCGTCGGCGGCGGCCAGAGCGCGCTGGAGGTCGGTGGCGAGGGTGTCGGTCCAGTGCATCAGCACGACGTCGCCCGGCTGCAGCGTGCCGGGGTGCCAGATGTTGGAGGCGCCCCAGCTGAAGTCGGCGTCGGCGGTGAGGACGGTGCGGATGCCGCAGTTCGCGGCGGCCTGCAGGGTGTCGGCGTTCCAGGCGAAGTAGGGCGGCCGGAACACCACCGGGGCGGTGCCGAACAGGCGGGTCAGGGCGTCGCGGGCGTCGCAGATCTCGACCTGCTGCCGTTCGAGCGGGAGCGTGCTGAGGTCGGAGTGGGAGACGCTGTGGTCCTGGACAGAGGAGCCGGGCACAGCGGTGACCCGCCGGAAGAAGCCCGGGTCGGTGCCGGCGGGCATGGGCAGCGGGAAGGCGGTGATCGGCAGGCGGTGGTCGGCGATGAACCGCTCGGCCTCGGGGGTGCGCTGCCAGCCGTCGTCGACGGTGAAGAAGACGACCTTGTCGTCGGTCGGGACGGATCCGGCGGCGACGGCCGGGGTGGGCGCCGGGCCGTCCACCCGGACGTCGTCGACGGAGAACGGCCCCTGCTGGTACCAGCCGTGGACGTAGAGGCGGACGCTGCGGGCCTTGGGGCCGGTGGTGAAGCGGGTGGTGAGCTGCTGCCAGCCGCCTGCGGTGCTCGCGGTCCAGGCGGGGGCGACGTCGCGGCCGGTGCCGGTGGCGCCCAGGTAGACGAAGGAGCCGCGGACCCAGGCCGAGGCGGTGTAGGTGGTGTCGGGCTGGACGGAGACGGTCTGCGCGCACTCGCCGGTGGAGTCGTCGCCGGCCGGGGTGACGGTGAGCGCGGAGCTCCCGGAGTGCGGGGCGGCGGTGGTGAGGGCGGCCTCGGCCGGGCCGCCGGTGCAGCTCCAGCCGGGGACGCTGCCCCAGTCGGCGAGGTCGGGGGAGGGAAGTTCGAAGCCGGGGTTGGTGGCCAGGTTGACGGTCGGGCCGCCGGTGCCCCCGGCGGCTCCGGGGGTCGCGGTGGCCACCGGGGCGGTGAGCGCGGTGAGCAGCGCGACGGAGGCGGCCAGCGCGGACAGGCGCGTGGACATCGACACGTGAGGACTCCTGCGGGGTGGGGGAGCCGCGCCCGTGGGGAGGGCGTGGCGGAATCGGGACCGTGGAACCGGGGCGCTCCCCGAGGGGCGGGAGCGGGTGGTGCGCCGCACGCGGACCGAGGAGAAACAATGGACTGGACCAATCGGCCCGTCAAGGGAACGGCGGGTGAACCGAGTGCCGCCCGCCCGGCCGCAAAGAGGACGAGACGACCCGTCAGGAGACGTACCGCACAAGGGCGGTGGAACCGGCGGCTCACCGACCTATCGGACGTGCCGGTGGGGGCGGGGCGGCGGGCCGGATCGGGGCGGCGCTCGCGCCGGCTCAGGAGACGTACAGCTCCGCGACGTCCTCGGCGTAGTACTCGGCGATGGCCGCCCGGCGCAGTTTCAGCGAGGGCGTCAGCAGGCCCTGCTCCTGGCTGAACTCCCGCGGCAGCAGCCGGAACGCGCGGATCGACTCGGCCCGCGACACCGCGGTGTTCGCCGCCGCCACCGCGCGCTGGATCTCGGTGTGCAGCTGTTCGTCGGCGAGCACCGCCCACGGGTCCAGCTGTTCGCGCCCGTGCGTCTTCAGCCAGTGCGCCAGTGCGCCGGGGTCGAGGGTGATCAGCGCGGCCACGTAGGGCCGGTCGTCGCCGACCACCAGGCACTGGGAGACCAGCGGATGCGCGGCCACCCGCTCCTCCAGCGCCGACGGGGCGAGGTTCTTGCCGCTGCTGGTGACGATCAGGTCCTTCTTGCGGCCGGTGATGGTCAGGTAGCCGTCCTCGTCCAGCCGCCCCAGGTCGCCGGTCGCGAACCAGCCGTCGACCAGGGACTCGGCCGTGCACTGCGGGTGGTTGAGGTAGCCGCCGAAGACCGAGTCGCCGTGCACCCACACCTCGCCGTCGTCGGCGAGCGCGACCGAGCAGCCCGGCAACGGGTGTCCGACGGTGCCCGGCTTCTGCCGGCCGATCGGGTTGGCCGTGATCGCGGCGGACGTCTCGGTCAGCCCGTACCCCTCGTAGAGCTGCAGTCCGGCGCCGGTGAAGAAGAGGCCGAGGTCCCGGCGGAGCGAGGATCCGCCGCACATCACGCTGCGCACCCGGCCGCCGAGCACGGCCCGCAGCCGCTGGTAGACGGTCCGCTCGTAGGCGAGGTGGCGCAACCTCAGCTTCGGCCCGGGGCCCGGCCCGCGGCCGAACACCTTCTGCTCCCGGGCGGCCGCCCAGTCGACGGCCACCTGCCGGGCCTGCTCGAAGAGCTCCCCGCGCCCGGCGTCCTCGGCGGCCTGCCGGGCCTGTTGGAAGATCTTCTCGAAGACGTAGGGGACGGCGTTCAGGAAGGTCGGCCGGAAGGAGGCCAGGGCGGGCAGCAGCGCGTCGGTGGAGACCTCGGGGACGTGGCCGATCCGGAGCCCGCCGCGGATCGCCGCGATCTGGACGGCCCGGCCGTAGACGTGCGCCAGCGGCAGGAACAGCAGGGTCGACGGCTGGCCGCCGCCGGTGTCCCGGAAGGCCTCGCCCCAGCCGCCGAGCAGGGCGTCGGCCTCGGCGGCCAGGTTGGCGTGGGTGATCAGGCAGCCCTTGGGGCGCCCGGTGGTGCCCGAGGTGTAGACGACGGTGGCGATGTTCCCGGCGGCGACGCCGAGGCGCTGGCGGTGCACCAGCGAGTCGGGCACGTCGCGGCCGTCCTCGACGATCGCGGCCACGCAGTCGCGGTCCAGCTGCCAGATGCCGGTGAGGTCGGGCAGCGCGTCGCAGACCGCCCCGACCGTCATCGCGGCGTCCTCGTCCTCGACCAGGCACGCGACGGCCTGGGTCTCGGCGAGGATCCAGCGCACCTGCTCGGCGGCCGCCGTCGGGTAGACCGGGACGGTGATCGCCCCGATCGACCAGAGCGCGTAGTCGAACAGCGTCCACTCGTAGCGGGTGCGGGACATCAGGGCGACCCGGTCGCCGTAGCGCACGCCGCGGGTGAGCAGGCCCTTGGCGAGGGCGAGCACCTCGTCCCGGAACTCCCGCGCGGTGACGGGCTCCCACTGCTCCGACGGGTCCGGGCTTCCGGCGGCGCCGGGACCGCCCTGGCTGCCGGGTCCGCCGTGGCCGGCGCCGGCGGGGGGTGGCGTGCGGCGGGCGAGCTGGACGAGGTCGGGCGTGCGTTCGGCGGTGTCGTAGAGCGAGTCGGCGAGTCCTCCGGTGGCCCCGGGCCCGGCCAGGGCGGGGGTGGTGAACTCGCGCACAATCCCCCCGTTCGCGTCTCGCGGCCGTACCGCCCGCGCCGTGCTCCTGCCGTGCCCGTGGTCCTGCCGTACCCGCACCGGGCCGGGGCCCGTACCCGCACCGGGGCCGGACCCGTGCGCCACCGCCGGTGCCGTGCCGTTGCCGTCGGCCGTGCCCCGCAGGGCCCGTGCCACCGCCGGCGGCTGTCGCCGACCGGGCCGTTCGCGGGCCGTTCCGTGCCCGTGGCGCCCGGAGGGCATGGCGGTGCTGCCGGGCAGCGCAGGTGCAGCGAAACTATCGGATCGTCGTTTCGCTGCCCAGGGTTGTGACCGTGACGCGACGAGATCGGCACCGGGCCGCACGGAAAGTGTCGGGCGCGGGGAGGAGTCGTGTGCGGCCGACCACCGGGGCAAACGGGGCGTCCGGGGAGGATCCGGACGGCTGGCGGCGGTGATCGGGACCGCTTCCTGACGTGTCCCGGTCGAGCCGGAGAAGTGGGTGGGTTCGACCCTCGAACGAGTGGTCAGGGCGTAGTAGGCTCTCGCAGACCTGCGGCCGGGGGCCTCCCGGCCAGGCCCGATCCGACGACGCACCATCCACGCCGACCAGCCCCGCGGCCCCTTCCGCACCGCACCCGACACCCGTGCAGGACCCCCCCCAGGACCTGCGCACCCACGCCCCGACGCCGCCCGACCGGCCCGGACCGCCCCCACGGCTCCGAGCCCCGTCCGCAACACCGGCACCGCCCGTGGCCGGCTCCCGCCGCCCGGACCGCCCCACCGTTCCGAACCGCTCCCCGTCCGCGCCTGGCACTTCCCGACCGAGGACTCCATGCGTCTGCGCAGCAGCTCGATCCGCGCGAAGATCATCGCGCTGCTCCTGGTGCCCATCGTCGCCCTCACCGCCCTGTGGGTGTACGCGACCCTCGCCACCACCGGAGACGTCTGGGGCCAGCTGGAGATCACCCGTACGTACAAGGAGTTCGGGACTCCGGTCGACCAGTACGCCACCGACCTGCAGAACGAGCGGCGGGCCGCCGTCCAGCGCCTGGCCGACCCGAACTCGCGGGCCGCCAAGGACGCCTACGAGCGCGCCAAGACCGCCACCGACCACAGCCTCGACGTCCTGCGGCAGAAGATGGACGGCTCCGGGGGCAAGCTCTCCAGCGCCCAGCGCGGCCGCTTCCTGCAGATCGTCGCCGCGGCCGACCAGATGGGCCCGCTGCGCGCCCAGGTCGGCCGCTCGGCGCTCAACTGGGAGTTCGCGCTCGACCAGTACAGCGACCTGGTCAAGCCGGTGTTCGGCTTCCGCTCCGCCTACGTCGCCCGGCAGACCGGCCAACTCCCCCGCCAGGGGACGATCCTGATCGAGCTGGTGCGCGCCCGCGAGTACCTCTCCCAGGAGGACGCGGCCATGGAGGGCCTGCGCGCCGGCGTCGCCAGGCCCACCGGCGAGCAGTACCAGGTCGCGCTGGACGCCCTGCACAACCAGCAGGCCCTGTTCACCGTCTACATCGCCGAGCTCGAACCCGCCGACCAGGCCGACTACATCGCGCTGCGCGGGGGCGAGGCCTGGGCCGCGCTCGCCCGCGCCGAGGCGGACTTCGTCGGCGCCGGAGGCCCCGAACGGGTCGCCCAGGCCATCAACGGCGACTCCTGGCGGGAGACCGCCGACCGGGCGCTCGGCGACCTCGCCGCCATCAACTCCCGCATCGCCGGCGGGATCGGCGACCGCGAGCGGTCCGCGGCGATCGGACTGCTCTGGCGCGGCGGCATCGCCGGGGCGATCGGCCTGGTCGCGGTCGTGCTGTCGGTGCTGATCTCCTACCGGATCGGGCGCGGCCTGGCCCGCGAACTCATCGGCCTGCGCAACTCCGCCAACGAACTCGCGGGCACCCGACTGCCCTCCGTGATGCTGCGGCTGCGCCGCGGCGAGGCGGTGGACGTCGCCGCCGAGGCCCCCGAGCTGCGGTTCGGCTCGGCCGAGATCGGGCAGGTCGGGCAGGCCTTCAACGCCGTCCAGCGGGCCGCCGTCGAGGCCGCCGTCGAACAGGCCGAGCTGCGCCGCGGCGTCTCGGCCGTCTTCGTCAACCTGGCCCGGCGCAGCCAGGTCCTGCTGCACCGCCAGCTCACGCTGCTGGACACCATGGAACGCCGCACCGAGGACCCGGCGGAGCTGGAGGACCTTTTCAAGGTCGACCACCTCACCACCCGTATGCGCCGGCACGCCGAGGGCCTGATCATCCTGGCCGGCGGATCCCCGGGGCGCGCCTGGCGCAAGCCGGTCCGGATGGTGGACGTGGTCCGCGCGGCGGTCGGCGAGGTCGAGGACTACGCCCGCGTCATCGTCCGGCCCTTCCCGGGGACCGGCCTGCTCGGTAGCGCCGTCGCCGATGTCACCCACCTGATCGCCGAACTCGTCGAGAACGCGGCGGTGTTCTCCCCGCCGACCACCCAGGTCACCGTGCAGGGCGAGGTCGTCGCGCACGGATTCGCCCTGGAGATCGACGACCGCGGGCTCGGGCTGAGCGAGCAGCTGCTCGCCGAGATCAACGAGCGCCTGGCCGTGGAGCAGGAGTTCGACCTGGCCGACACGGACCGGCTGGGCCTGTTCGTGGTCAGCCGGCTGGCCCGGCGCCACGGCATCCGGGTCCACCTGCGCCCCTCCCCGTACGGCGGGACGACCGCCGTCGTGCTGATCCCGCGCGAGCTGCTCGCCGAGGCGCCGGACGGGCGGCCAGAGCCGCCGCAGGCCGGACAGCGGTCGGGCCCGGCCCGGCGCGGGCAGCGCGACCTGGTCGCCGTGCCCCCGCTCGCCGGGACCGGAGCGGACGCGCCGGGCGGCGCGCGCGGCACGGGCGGTGCCACCGGCACCGGCCGGGCGAGCGGTGTGAACGGCGCGGGTGGTGCGAGTGGTGCGAACGGCCTCAGCGGTGTGCCCGCGGCGCGGCCGACGGCCGTCGGTGGCGGTACCGGCACCGGTGGTCGGCACCGGGGCGGCAGCGGCGGGCCCCGCCCGTCCCTGCCCGAGCCCGGCCGTACACCGGGCGGACTGCCTCGCCGGGCCTCGCGCACCAAGGGCGGGCCGGTCCTGGTGCCGGCACCGTCACCGTCCGGCGGCCCGGTGGCCGACGGCGAGGGCCCGCCCGGGACGGGGCGGCACCGCCGCGGGGAGGCGCCGGCCTTCGCGGACGCAGCCGTGGACGCCGTGGACGCCGTCGGTGGCGCCGACCCTGCCGGCCCTGTGGGCGTCGCCGGGACTGCCGCGGGTGCCGCCGTGGGTACTGCCGTGGGTACCGCCGCTCCGACGGACCCGCAGCCGCAGCCCGTGCAGCGCACTCCGGGCGGGCTGCCCCGGCGCGTCCGGCAGGCCAACCTCGCGCCGCAGCTCAAGGACCAGCTGGCCAACCGGCTCCGCGACCGTGCCGCGGCCGGCCCCGAGGGCGGCGCCGCCGGCGACGGCGCGGGGAGCGGGGACGGCGAACCGGCGCGCGAGCGCTCGCCCGAGGAGGCGCGGGCCGCCTTCGCCTCGTTCCAGCGCGGCTTCACCCGCGGTCGCGGCCTCACCGCCCCCGTGGCACCGGCGAGCCCCCGGCCCGCAGCCGTCCCCGCCTGGCAGCCCCCGGACCCGTCCCGCCGGGCGATCAGCCCGGCCCCCGCGCCGATGGCGCTGCCCGCGCCGTCCGAGGCGACCCGCGCGCCGCTGGCCCGCCGGGTGCCGCCCGGTCAACCGGTGCGCCTGAACCCGGTGAACCCGGCGCCGGAGGGGCCCGTACCGTCATCGGTACGACCCGATGCGCGGGCGCGGACCGACGGGCCCGGGCCCGGACGACCCGACGGGCCGGAAACATCCGAACGTCCTGGAACGTCTGAATGACCGTACGACCCGATTCACCCGCTCCACCCGCGTGACCGCTTCACCCGCGTGACCGCTTCACCCGCACGACCGCTTCACCCGCACCACCTGCTCCAGCGGAAGGAACTGATTCATGACCACTTCGACGCAGCCGTCCGGGGACCTCAACTGGCTCCTGGACGACCTGGTGGGGCGCGTCGCGGCCCTGCGGCACGCGGTGATCCTCTCCAGCGACGGTCTGGCCACCGGCGCCTCCCGCGGTCTCGACCGCGAGGACGCCGAGCACCTGGCCGCCGTCGCGGCCGGCTTCCACAGCCTGGCCAAGGGCGCCGGCGGGCACTTCAAGGTCGGCGGGGTCCGTCAGACCATGGTGGAGCTGGACGAGGCCTTCCTGTTCATCACGGCCGCCGGCGACGGCAGCTGCCTGGCCGTGCTGAGCGAGGCCGAGGCGGACATCGGCCAGATCGCCTACGAGATGGCGCTGCTGGTCAAGCGGGTCGGCGAGCACATGGCCGCCGAGCCGCGCACCGAAACCGCCCCGCCGGTGAGATGAGCGGTCCGATGGCGGATCCGAAGGGGGAGACGGCGGGGCGGACCGGCCCGGACGGGGCGTCCGAGCCGTCCGGGCCGCGCGTGCCCGGGGTGACGGCCGGCCCGGACGGACCGGCCGGGGCCGACGGCGTGGCCGCCCCGCGCCTGGTCGCCCCGCATCCGGTCGACGCTGTGAGCGGCGCGAGCGGCACGGACGAGGGCGCGGACGACGGCGGCCCCGACGAGGACGGTCCGGAGGCGCTCGAGGTCGACCTGTTCCGTCCCCGCACCCCGGTCGACGACCGCTGGTTCGACGACGAGGCCGGGCCTGTGGTGCGCCTCTTCTCGATGACCCGCGGGCGCGCCCGGCCCGTCGAGGACGGCCTGTTCGACCTCATCTCGCTGATCACCGCCGCCGATCCCGGGCCGGACGCGGGGGCCGTGCCCGCGCACGTCCTCGACCCGGAGCACCAGACCATCCTGGCCTGGTGCCGCCGCGAGCCGCTGTCCGTCGCCGAGCTCGGCTCCTACACGGACCTGCCGGTCAGCGTCGTCCGGGTGCTGCTCGGCGACCTCTACGACGCCGACCTGATCAGCGTCACCCGACCCGTTCCGCTCGCCGAGCTCCCGGACGAGCGCCTGCTGCGAGACGTGATCAATGGACTCCGTGCGCTCTGACCACGACGGCGCCACCGCCCCCGCCGACCGCGCCAACGACCCGAGCTGGCGCGGCGGCCCGGCCGTCGCGGTGAAGATCCTGGTCGCGGGCGGCTTCGGCGCGGGCAAGACCACGCTGGTCGGCGCCGTCAGCGAGATCCGGCCGCTGCGCACCGAGGAGGAGCTCAGCGAGCTGGGCCGCCCGGTGGACGACACCGCGGGCGTGGAGGACAAGCGCACCACCACCGTGGCGATGGACTTCGGCCGGATCGACCTGCGGCCCGGGCTCGCGCTCTACCTCTTCGGCACGCCGGGGCAGGACCGCTTCTGGTTCGTCTGGAACGAGCTGGCGCGCGGCGCGCTCGGTGCGGTCGTGATCGCGGACACCCGGCGACTGGCCGACTGCTTCCCCTCGGTGGACTTCTTCGAGCAGCGCGGCATCCCCTTCGTGGTCGCGGTGAACTGCTTCGACGGCACCGAGCGCTTCTCGCCCGACGAGGTCCGGGACGCGCTGGACCTCGACCCGGGGATCCCCGTGCTGCTGTGCGACGCCCGGCTGCGCGAGGACGGCAAGGACCTCCTGGTCGCGCTGGTCGAGCACGCGGCCGCCCGCCGTCACCGTGCCCCGACCCCGGCCCGGACCTGACGAAGCGTCAATTCAGCTCCAATGGAGCGTCATCCCGTATGCGGCGCCCGCCCGGCCCCGGCCCGGCGGGTGTCCGGGGCTGCCTCGGTCGTGGCGCTCCGCGTAGTCGCGGGGCCCGCCGAGGCGCCCATGCATCGCCCGCCGTCTCATTCCGGTGTCCGCATCCCGGACGTTTCATGTGCTGAAGGTTGCCTAGACCGGCGCGGCGTGGAAGGCTCTGGACACGAAGGCCGCCCGGCCGTGCCGTCGGGAGGGCCGGAAACGTTCCGTTCACGCGACCGCGCTCCGAGCGATCGCGCAGCAGTGCAGAGCCAGGGGGAGGGCTTCAGGATGACCGTCGACCAGCGACGCGCCGCCACCGTCCCGGCCCCCGTCACGCCGGCACTCACCGCCCGCCGCTACATCGACCAGGCCCTGATCTGCAGCGCCTGTTGTCGCTGACCGGCTGACCGTTTCCCGGTCCGCCGCAGGCGCCCCGGCCCGTCCGGCAGCCCTCCGGCGCACCATCACCCCCGTTGACCAGGCCGATCGCGGGCCCGCCCACCCGGCGTGCCCGCAGCGGGCCGTCCGGCCCCGCCTCGCGGAGAGACCACCAGTGAACATCGCCTGCACCAGCCCCGCCCCCGGCACCGCCGGCCGCCCCCGCAGGACCGGGGCGGTCTCCGCGGTGTGCGACGGCGGCCCGGCCGGGCGGTGGAACGGGCGCGCCGACCGCGCCGAGGACAGCCGGAGGGGTCGCCTCGACCTCGAGCCGTTCTGGCCGTCCCGGCAGCCGCACCTGTTCGATCAGACGTGTCCGGGCTCGCCCAGCGCGTCCCGGCCCTCCGCCGGCTGATCCCGGATCAGCCCCGCACGACGCCCGGTCGACGCGCAGACGACTCCACCCCGTCCGTCACGCGCGAAATGAGCGGTACACCATGTCTTCCTCCTCCACGGCCACCCTGAACCCGCCCACCGCGACCCCGCACCTGCGCGCGGTCCGCTCCCTCCCGGGCGTCGCCCCGGTCGGGCCCGGCACGTCCGGCGCCCCCGGCTCCTCCGTCCCGCACGCCGCCCCGGTCGCCGACCGATGGCCCGGCGCACCCGTGCGCACCTCCCACGCCGCCCCGCCCCGTCAGGTCGGCGCGGCCACCGCGCCCCAGCCGGGTGCGGTGCTCCCGCCGGCCGCCGTGATCCCGGCTCCGGGCGCGGCGCTCCCGCAGGCGCCGCAGGCCCTGCTCGCCGCGCTCCCCGAGGGGGCGACCGTCGTCGCCGCCCTCCCGCAGGGTGCGCTGCCGCAGGGACTGCTCGCCCAGTACGGCTCGCAGTTCGGCGCCGCCGGGAACCCGATGGTCGGGTACCTGGTGCTGGTGCCGGCCGACACCGCGGTGGGCGCTCCGGCGGGGCTGTCCGCAGGTCCGGCCGCCGGTCCCTCCGCCACCGTGCCCGGGCCGGCGCCCGCTCCCGCCGGAGCCCGTCCGGTCCGGCCCGCCGGGCGCGGCATCACCGTCGACACCGAGCGGCGCAACGCCTACGTGGACGGGCGGCTGCTCGACCTCACGTACCTCGAGTTCGAACTGCTCGCCCACCTCACCGAGCACCCGCAGCGGGTGCACACCCGCGACCACCTGGTCTCGGCGGTGTGGGGCTACGGTCACGTCGGGGACGGCCGCACGGTCGACGTCCACGTCGCCCGGCTGCGCCGCAAGCTCGGACCGGCCTACCGGGAGACCATCGTGACGGTGCGTCGGGTCGGCTACAAGTACACCCCGGGTGCCTGATCGGCGAACTGCCAGTTAGCGGACCGCCTGTTCCTCCGCGGAACGGGCGGTCCGCCGTGCTGTTGTGACGGTTCGTGCAAGTGTGGTGTCGGGCACGCCGGTTGCGGCTTCCGGTTGCGCCTGCGGGTCAGACCTGCGGGTCAGGTCCGCTGGTCGCGTCGGCGGGTCGGCCCGCTGGTCGGGCCCAGCTGGTCGGCCCGGCTGGTCAGGCCCGCTGGTCGGGCGGCAGCAGGAGGACGGCGAGCGCGTCGGCACAGGTGCGGGCGTGGCCCAGGAACCACTCCAGCCGGTCGTCGGTCAGGTGCGCCGGGGTCGAGCGGACGGCGAGGGCGAACCGGGCCAGTCCGGAGCCGTCCAGCACCGGAACGGCCACCGTGCGCACCCCGGCGGCGGACTCGCCGTCGTTGAGGGCGAACCCGGCGGTCCGTACCTTCGCCAACTCCTCGTCGAGCAGTGCCGGTTCGGTGATCGTCCGCTCGGTGAACGGTGCCAGCGGGCCGAGTGCGGAGACCGCCGCCTCGCCCGGGCGCGGCCAGGCCAGCAGCACCTTGCCCAGGGCCGTGGAGTGCAGCGGGCGGCGCAGTCCGAGGCCGCTGTCCGGGCGGACGGAGGCGCCGACCAGGATCACCGCGTGCGGACCGCTGCGGATCGCCAGGTCGGCGGTCGCGCCGGTGCGCCGGGAGAGCAGGTCCAGTTCGGGGGCGGCCAGGTGCAGTCCGCGCCGGTGGAAGGAGAGCTGGCCGAGCTCGGCGACGGCCGGGCCGAGCCGGTAGCGGGCGGTCTGCTCGTCCTGCTCCAGGAAGCCGGCGCTGACCAGGGTCCGGGCCAGGCGGTGCGCCGTGGAGACCGAGAGGTCCATCCGGCGGGCCAGGTCGGAGGCGCTCAGGTCGGGGCCGTTGTCGTGGAAGCAGTGCAGCAGCCCCAGCGCACGCTGGACGGCCTGCGCACCGGCCGGCGGACTCTGGACGGCGGTGGCGGCCTCGGCCATGGCACCTCGCGTTTCGGTGGGGATTTCCGGTCGGACCGCCGGAGGGAGTCTCAGCGTAGGGCAGCCATTGCTTCGGGAATATGTCGACGACGTTGCAATGGCATGCCGTTGATGAACAAGTGCTCCCATGATGTGGCAAACCCTTGCCCGCGGCTCGATCGGCGTGGAACGCTCCTCGCATCGCGCCGGACGCCCAGCCCGACGCACCACCGCGACACCCGACGCGCAGGAAGGAGCGACACCGTGACGAACCACCGGTGCCCCGCCTCCCGCGCGTGTCGTCGCTGACGCCTTTCCCCCTCCCCGGTCGCAGCGCACGGCCCGGTTCTCCACCGGCGCGGTGACTCCCCGCCGCCCCGGGCGCTGCGGCCCTCCGGGCCCCCTTCCAGCCCGTCGCCATCCGCCAACTGCCGTCCGCCATCCGGCGAAGCCCTCCACAGAGGACGCATCCCGTGCCAAGCCGCACCCCCAGCACTCCCCGCATTCCCGGCACGTCGGGCAGGTCCGGCACGCCGGGCACTTCCGGCGCATCCAGCGCTTTCAGCCCGTCGGGCCCTCTCGACACCCTCTGGTTCACGCGGTGCCCGGTGCCCACCGCCACCGGGATCGCCGCCGACCAGGGCCGGCTCGCGCGGGAGTTCGCCGCCGACGGCATCGCCGTCCGTTCGCTGCAGGACGCCCCGCCGGAGGTGGCCGCCGACCACCACTACACCCACGCGCTGACCGGCCTCTTCCGGGAGGGCGGCAACGTGCCCGCCCTGTGGGCCCGTTCGCGCGGTGAGGCCACCCGACTGATCGGCCTGACCTGGATCGAGGAGCGCCAGGTCGTCCTGGTTCGGGCGGGCAGTGGCCTCTCCGGGCCGGGCGACCTGCGTGGACTGCGACTGGCGATCCCACATCATGACATCGGCATCGACTTCTGGCAGGCCATGGCGCTGGCCGGCTTCCGCGGGGCCCTCGGCCTCGCCGGGCTCACCCTGGCCGACGCGAAGCCGGTCGACGTCCCGAGCCCTCCGGGTGGCGGCCAGTGGGCCGCGGAACTGGCTGCGCTACGGGACGGGGTGGTGGACGCCGTGTACGTGAAGGGGGCGCTCGCCGTCGAGGCGGCCCGCCGGGTCGGGGCGGAGGTGGCCGTGGAGCTGGACGCCGCGCCGGACCGCCGGGCCCGGGTCAACAACGGGACGCCCCGGCCGGTGACCGTCCACCAGCGGCTGCTGGACGAGCGGCCGGAGCTGGTCGTCCGCTTCCTCGCGGTCCTGCTGGAGGCCGCCGACTGGGCGGCCGAGCACCCGGCGGAGGTGGTCCGGATCCTGCGGGCCGAGACCGGCGCAGGTGCGGAGGGCGTCGCCGGGGCGTACGCGCCGGGCAGCCACCGCACCCTGCACCTGGACCTCTCGGACGAACGCCTCGACCTGCTGGCGCAGCAGGAACGATTCCTCGGGGAGGCGGGATTCCTCGCCGCGCCGGTCGACGTCCACTCCTGGGCTGACCCGGAACCACTGCGCGCCGCCCGCGAGCTGCTGCGGACCCGCCGCTCCACTCCGGCCGCCGGCTGAGCCGCCCTGACGGCTCTCGGCCGACCGCTTTCAGCTGACAGATTTCAGGTGACAGATTTCAGATGACAGATGTTGAAATCTGTCATCTGAAATCTGTCATCCGTCGCCGGTCATCCGTCCCCCGTCGCTCACCAGCCCATTGCCCACCCCTCGCCAGCCCATTGCCCGCCCCTCGCTTGGAGACCCCCGTGAACACCTCCCGCCTCGCCCTGGCCGCCGCAGCGCTGCTCGCCACCACCGCCCTGGCCGCCTGCGGCTCGTCCGCAGACGGCGCCAAGGCCTCCGCCGGCGGCGGGGCCGGCGACAGGGTCGACATCGTGCTGCGCCTGCCCGACCCGGGCAACAACGGGTTCCTCGCCCGCGGGAAGAAGGACGGCTCCCTGGACCGGGCCCTGGCCGCCGTCCACGCCAAGGTCGCCTGGACCGGCAGCGCCGGCCCGTTCGCCCCCGCCGCGCAGGCGCTGTCCGCCGACCAGCTAGACGTGGCCCAGGGCTCGATCACCTCGGCCGTCGCCGCACTGGCCCAGAAGCCCGGCTTCAAGCTGTTCGCCCGCACCGACCCCGACGGCGTCGGCGAGGGCATCCTGGTGAAGAACGACTCGCCCATCAGGACCGTGCAGGACCTGGTCGGCCGCAAGGTCGCGGTCTCCCAGGGCGGCACCAGCGAGTACCTGCTGCTCAAGGCGCTGGAGAAGAGCGGAGTCCCGGCCGACAAGGTCGAACGGGTCTACCTGCGCGCCGACCAGACGGCAGGCGTCTTCAACTCCGGCCAGGTGGACGCCTGGGCGACCTGGAACACCTTCTCCACCCCCGCCATCGCCAACTCCGCGGCGCACTTCCTGGTCGACGGGAAGGAGGTCGGATCCGACAACTACGCGGTCTGGGCCGTGCGCACCGGTTTCGCCGACAAGCACCCGGACGTGGTCAGGACCTTCTACGACTACCTCCGGGAGAACGGTCTCAAGGAGAAGGCTGACCCGGCGGCCTACCTCAACGTCTTCACCGACTCCGGCCCCACCGCCGTCACCCCCGCCGAGAAGGACGTCGCGGTGAAGGTCAGCGCCCAGAGCGCCCCGGCCGGCGCCATCACCGAGGCCGACACCGCGCGCTTCGCCACCGTCGCCCGCTTCTTCGCCGACCAGAAGGTCACCAAGCAACTCGTGGACGTCAAGCCGTACCTGATCGACATCGACAAGCTCGGCGGGGGTGCCAAGTGACCACCGCCGCACCCGGCCGCACACCCGGCGCACCACTCCCGCCCGGCGGAGCCGCCGACCCCGCCGGAGCCGCCGACCCCGCCGGAGCCGCCGACCCGGCCGGCCCCGCTCAGCCCGTCGACCCCGCCCAGCCCGTCGGACTGGTCACCCCGCGGGCCGTCCGGCAGCGGCCCCGCCCGCGAGCCCTCGCCGTGACTCTACGCACCCTGGGGCCGCTCGCCCTGCTCGGCGGCTGGGCCGTCGCCTCCGCCACCGGTGCGCTCACTCCGGACGTCCTCGCGTCGCCGGCCCAGGTGGCCGAGGCCGTCGGCGAGTTGTGGGGCAACGGCCAGCTCGTCGACGCCCTCACGGTCTCCCTCACCCGGGCCGGCCTCGGCCTGCTGCTCGGCGCCGGTGCGGGGCTGGTGCTCGGCGTGCTCACCGGGTTCACCCGCCTCGGTGAGGAGCTGCTCGACTCCGCGATCCAGGTCCTGCGAACCGTCCCCTTCCTGGCGCTGGTGCCGTTGTTCATGGTGTGGTTCGGCATCACCGAGACGGCGAAGGTCGCCCTGATCGGGGTGGCCACCAGCTTCCCGATGTACGTCTCCGCCTCCGGGGGTGTGCGCACCACGGATCGCAAGCTGGTCGAGGCGATGCGCAGCTTCGGACTCGGCCGCTGGGCGATCGTGCGCACCGTCGTCCTGCCCGGAGCGCTGCCCGCACTGCTCTCCGGGCTGCGGTTGTCCATGACGCTCAGCGTGATCGCGCTGATCGCCGCCGAGGAGATCAACTCCACTGAAGGAATCGGCTACTTGATGGCCCAGGCACAGAACTACTCGAGGACCGACGTCCTCGCGGTCTGCATCCTGATCTACGGACTGCTCGGACTCACCGCCGACGGTGTCGTGCGCATCCTGGAGCGGGTGCTGATGCCCTGGCGCCAGGCCGTCCAGGGAGCCGCCCGATGAGCACGACCCAGGCCCTTCCCCCGGCCGCTGCCGCTTCTGCCCGTCCTGCCGCCCCCGCCGTTCATCTGCGCGGCCTGCGCCGGGTGTTCGGCACCAGGGCCGTCCTCGACGGCGTCGACCTCTCGATCGCCCGCGGCGAGTTCGTCGCCCTGCTGGGCGCCAGCGGCACGGGCAAGACCACCCTGCTGCGCATCCTCGGGGCACTGGACCAGGCCGACGAGGGCACGGTGCTCGTCCCGCCGGTCCGTACGGTGGTCTTCCAGGAGCCCCGACTCATCCCCTCCAGGCGGGTGCTGGCCAACGTCACGATCGGCCTGCCGGGTGGCGCCACGACGCGCGGGACAGGCTTGAAGGCGCTCGCCGAGGTCGGCCTGGACAAGCACGCCGAGGCCTGGCCGGCCACCCTGTCCGGTGGGGAGGCGCAACGCGTCGCCCTGGCCAGGGCGCTCGTACGCGAACCCCAACTGCTGCTCCTGGACGAGCCGTTCGCCGCTCTGGACGCGCTGACCCGGCTGCGCATGCAGGACCTGGTCGGTGACCTGGTCCGGCGCCACCGCCCGGCGGTGCTGCTGGTCACCCATGACGTCGACGAGGCCGTCCGGCTCGCCGACCGGGTGGCCGTCCTGCGCGAGGGCCGACTCGTCCGGGACGAGCAGGTCGCCGTCGAGCACCCGCGGGACCCGGCCGACCCGGCCTTCGCCGACCTGCGCCGTCGACTGCTCGCCGACCTCGGGGTCCACTGACCCGCCCCGCCCACCGGTCCGCCGCCACCTCCGCGGTCGACCGCCACCAGGATCGAACAACACCACACCGCATCAACGGAGTTGACCAGATGACCGTCACCCTCGGTGTCCACGCCAGCAACCCCTCGCTCTACTACCTCGCCCGACTTCCCTACCTGGACGAGGAACTGGCCCCGCTCGGGGAGGCCGGCGCCTTCCACCGCTACACCGACGGCACCCGAACCGGCGCCCTGCTCGCCGAGGGCACCATCGACTTCGGCGGAACCGGCTCCACGCCGCCGGTCACGGCCCAGGCGGCCGGCCACGACATCGCCTACGCTGCGGTGTCCGCTCCCCGCCCCGACCACGGGCCCCTGCTGGTGCTGGACGCCGGCCCGGTCCGGACGGTGGCGGACCTCGCGGGCGGCACTGTCGTGCTCGGCGTCGGCTCCTGGCAGACCCACCTGCTCGCCAAGGCCCTGCGCGCCCACGGTCTCTCGTACGGTCAGGACGTCACCCCGGTGCGTCCGGCGCCCGGCGAGGACCAGGCCGCGCGGCTGCGCGCCGGCGAGATCGCCGGCTGGATCGCCCAGGGCGCGGAACTCGCCGCGGCCCGCCGCAGCGGGGACTTCCGCGAGCTGGTGCGCACCGGCGACGTCATCACCGACCGCTCCGTCTTCTTCACCCGCCGCGAGTTCGCGGCCGACCGCCCCGAGGTGGTCGCGGCGATCGCCGCCGCGCTGGCCCGTGCGGACGCCTGGGTGGCCGCCCACCCGGCCGAGGCGGCCCGGATCGCCGCGGAGGACCTGGGCGGTTCGCCGGCCGACTGGGAGGTGGCCCTGTCCTCGCTGCCCTGGCGGCTGGAGCCCGCCTCCGCCGCGTTCGTCGCGGAGCAGCAGGAGGCCGCGGACATCTTCCACGCGGTGGGCTTCGTCGACCGCGAGCTGACCGTCGCCGACGCCCATCTGCCCGCACTGGAGGCACCGGTGGCCGCCGCGCTCGCCAAGGCGGTCTGAACCGTGGCCTCCGAAGTCCTCTGGTACGTCATCCCGCGCGAGGGGCACTACCCCTGGGAGCCGGCCGGCCGTCGCCCCGTCGACCTGCGCTACCTCCAGCAACTGGCCGGCAGCGTCGAGCGCTTGGGCTACACGGGAGCCCTGTTCGCGACCGATCTCCATGACGTGTGGACGCTCGGCAGTGCGGTCGCGGCGGCGACCACCCCGGCCTTCAAGCCCCTGCTGGCCGTCCACCCGGGGCTGGTCTCGCCGACCCTGCTGGCGAAGATGGCGCTCAGCTTCGACCACCTGCACGGCGGCCGGCTGAGGTTCAACGTGGTCAACGGGTCGACGGCGCAGCTGCGCGAGTACGGGCTGGACGTCGAGCACGACGACCGCTACCGGCTGAGCGGCGAGTACTGGTCGATCGTCAAGCGCTTGACCGCGGGCGAAGTGTTCGACCACAAGGGGGAGTTCTACGACCTGAAGAACGCGGGTGCGAGCCTGCGGGAGCTCACGCCCGTCCAGCCGGGCGGCATCCCGCTGTGGTTCGGCGGCAGTTCGGCGGCCGGCATCGAGATGGCGGCCGAGCACGTGGACGTCTACCTGACCTGGGGCGAACCGCCGCACCTGCTGAAGGAGAAGCTGGACCTCGTCCGCGAGCGGGCCGCGGCACACGGCCGGACGCTGCGGATCGGACTGCGGCTGCACCTGATCGTCCGCGACACCGAGGACGAGGCCTGGGCGGCGGCCGACCGGTTGCTCGACGTCACCAGCGAGGCGACCTACGCCCGCCAGCTGGGCGGCGCCAAGGGGGAGGACGGCGTGGGCTGGCAGCGGCAGTTCCGCCAGCACGGCGGCAGGGTTCCCGCGCGGGCCCGGGAGCTGGAGACCCATCCGAACCTGTGGCCGGGAATGAGCCTGTTCCGCCCGGGCCCCGGCACCGCGGTGGTCGGCTCGACGGCCCAGGTGGTCGAGCGGCTGCAGGAGTTCGAGTCGCTGGGCGTCGACACCTTCATCCTCTCCGGCAACCCGTTGCTGGAGGAGGCCCACCGAGTTGCAGAAACGGTTCTGCCTGCCCTGGGGATCCGCCGCTGAGTGCTGACGGACGGCCGCTTGACGCCTGGAAGTCGACAGCCGACAGGTGGCAGGTGGCAGCGAACAGATGACGGCGAACAGATGACAACTGACAGCTGACAGATGATGAAATCTGTCAGCTGTCAGTTGTCAGTCGTTCCCGCACTCAGAGACTCAGCCGGTCGATCTCCGCCAGCTCCTCCGTCGTCAGCGGACCGCCGGCCAGCGCGTCGATGTTCTGGTCCAGTTGGGCCACGCTGCTCGCGCCGATGATGACCGAGGCCACCCGCGGATCGCGCAGCACCCAGGACAGGGCCAGCTGGGCCAGCGTCTGCCCGCGCCGCTCGGCGACCTTGGCGAGCGCCCGCAGCCGCTCCAGCTTCGGCCCGCTGAGCGCCTCTTCGGTCAGGAACTTCCCGACCGACATCCGCGATCCCGTCGGCACCTCTCCCGACAGGTAGCGGTCGGTCAGCAGCCCCTGGGCCAGCGGCGAGTAGGCGATCAGGCTGGTCTGGGTGTCGCCCACCGCGTCCAGCACGCCCTCCTCCACGGAGCGGTTGAGGATCGAGTAGGCCGACTGGTTCAGCAGGGCCGGCGTGCCCAGCTCGCGCAGGATCGCCACGGCCTCCCGGTGCTTCTCGGCCGGGTAGTTGGAGATCGCGGCGTACAGCGCCTTGCCCGAGCGCACCGCGCTGTCGAGCGCGCCCATCGTCTCCTCGAGCGGGGTGTCCGGGTCGTAGCGGTGCGAGTAGAAGACGTCGACGTAGTCGAGCCCCATCCGGTCCAGCGACTGGTCCAGGCTGGCCAGCAGGTACTTGCGGCTGCCGCCGTCGCCGTACGGGCCGGGCCACATGTCCCAGCCGGCCTTGCTCGCGATGAAGAGCTCGTCCCGGTACGGGCGGAAGTCCTGGGCGAACAGGTAGCCGAAGTTGCGCTCCGCGCTGCCGTACGGCGGGCCGTAGTTGTTCGCGAGGTCGAAGTGGGTGACGCCCCGGTCGAAGGCCCGGCGCAGCACCGCCCGCTGGACCTCCAGCGGCTGGGCGTCGCCGAAGTTGTGCCAGAGGCCGAGCGAGACGGCCGGCAGCCGGACCCCGCTGCGGCCGGCCTTGCGGTACGTCATCGAGGCATAGCGGTCATCCGCCGCGAGGTAGCTCATGCCGGACATCCTGCCAGTCGCCCGCGGTGGATCAAGCCCCTTGCCTCGTGTTCGGCCGGCGCCCGTGCTCGCGGCGGCCCGGGCGAGCGGCCCTGGCGGGGCGTCAGGGTCGCCTCGGGGGAGGTGGCGTGACGCGCGCCACCGGTCGCGACGGAATGCCGCTCGGAGGGGAGGGGGAGACGGACCGTCGAGGGGCCGTGGCCGCCGGGGGGCGGCGCACGGTCCTCGGGCGCTTCCCGGGCGCTCCCCGGCTCGGTCCGGCTCGGTCCGGGCGGTCCGGGTGGCCCGGCCGTGAGGCTCGTCCCCGGCGCGGTCGACGGTGGAGATCGGGCAAACCCTGGATTCTGTACCTACTGGTATGTACAGTGATCCGCATGAGCACCCAGGACCGTCTCATCGAGAGCACCCAGTCGCTCCTCTGGGAGCGCGGCTACGTCGGCACCAGCCCCAAGGCGATCCAGCAGCGCGCCGGCGTCGGCCAGGGCAGCATGTACCACCACTTCACCGGCAAACCCGACCTCGCCGCCGCCGCCCTGCGCCGCAGTGCCGAGCAGATGCGCGGCGTCGCCGAGGCGGACCTCGCCTCGCCGGGCAGCGCGTACGACCGCATCGCCGCCTACCTGCGGCGCGACCGCGACGTGCTGCGCGGCTGCCGGATCGGTCGGATGGCCCAGGACCCGGACGTCATCGCGGATCCCGAGCTGCGCGGACCCGTCGAGGAGACCTTCGACTGGCTGCGCGGGCGGATCGCCGGCCTGGTCGCCGAGGGGCAGGCCGCCGGCGAGCTCACACCCGGCCTCGACCCGGCCGACACCGCCGCCGCCGTGGTCGCCGTCGTCCAGGGCGGCTACGTGCTGGCGCGCGCGGCCGGCAGTGCCGAGCCCTTCGAGCAGGCCGTCCGCGGGGCGCTCGGCCTGCTCGCCGCACGGCGCACGGCCTGATCCGCGGGCGTCCGGACGGACCCTGTGGGCGGGCCGGTGGCACCGCCCGTCCGGCCCCTCCAGCACGCCCCTCCCGCGCGTCCGTCCGCCGCGTCGTCCCGCCACCTTCGTACGGCGCGGAGACCCGGCGTGCGGACCCGGCCCGGAGACCCGGTCGCCGCCAGCCCACCGACCCGAGGAGCTCGCCGTGCACGCCATGCAGTACGAGATCACCCTCCCCGCCGACTACGACATGGGGATCATCCACAAGCGCGTCGCCGACAAGGGCCACCTGCTCGACGACCACCCCGGCCTCGGCCTCAAGGCGTACCTGGTCCGCGAGCGCGGACAGGACGGTTCGCCGGTCAACGCCTACGCGCCGTTCTACCTCTGGCGCACCGCCGAGGGGATGAACGGCTTCCTCTGGGGCCCGGGCTTCCGCGGTCTGAGCGCGGACTTCGGCCGCCCCGTCGTGCGGCACTGGCTCGGCGCCGGTCTGGTGCACGGCCCGGCGGCCACCACCGGCGCGGCCCCGACGCCGGGCGGCGCGACCGTGCCGGTCACGAACGCCACGCCTCCGACCAGCGCGACCCTCCACACCGTCCGGCTGCCGGAGTCCGCCGACCCGGCCGAGGCGGTCCGGCAGGCCCTGGCCGACGTCGCGGACCCCGCCCGATACGGCGGTTCCGCCGGCTGGTCGGCCCTGCACACCGCCGCCGTCGCCGTGGACCCGAGCCGCTGGGAGCTGGTGCGGTTCACCCTCCGGCACGGCCCGGCCCCGGACGACGCCCCCGGCATCCGCTACCGGGTGCTGCACCTGTCCCGCCCCGAACTCGACCGGCTGCCCAGCGGCCGCCACTGGTGAAAGGTTTCCTCAACCCGTGACCACCTCCCCTAGCACCGCCCCGACCGGTCCCGCCGCCACGCCCCCGACCACACCCCCGACCACCCCCGGGACCGGTCCCACGGCCGGCCCCCCGACCACCCCCGCGACGATGACGCCCGCCGACCTCACCCCGGCCCCGTTGGACC
Organism: Kitasatospora sp. NPDC004745; assembly: GCF_042873275.1. Lineage (NCBI taxonomy): Bacteria > Bacillati > Actinomycetota > Actinomycetes > Kitasatosporales > Streptomycetaceae > Kitasatospora > Kitasatospora sp. NPDC004745. The sequence goes on from NZ_JBIALK010000001.1 coordinate 527,972, forward strand.
GCGAGGCCGGTTACGCCCTCCTCGCCGAACTCGCGGGCCCGGTCGCCGCAGCCACCCTGGGCGGTCTGGACGGCCTCGCCCCCGGCTTCCCCGACTGGATCGTCACCAGCCTGTTCGGTGGCACCTACCAGCGCCCCGGCCTCGCCCTGCGCGACCGCCAGGTGGCCAACCTCGCCGCCCTCACCGCCCTCGGCGGCGTGGAGCCCCAGCTCGCCGACCACGTCCGCAACAGCCTGCGGATCGGCATGACCAGGGAGGAGGTCGTCGAGGTCATCGTCCACCTGGCCCCGTACGTCGGCGTCCCCAAGGCCCTGGCCGGACTGCGCGTCGCCACCGCGACCTTCGCCGAGGCCGCGACGCCGGAAGGGGCGCCCGCATGAGCCCGTCCGTCGGTACCGACCGGACGGCCCGCACCGCCCGAACCGTCCGCACCGTTCTCGGCGACCTCGACCCCGCCGAACTCGGCGTCACCGACTCCCACGACCACCTCTTCCTGCGCAGTCCGCTGCTGCCCGGGCAGGAACTGGACGACCCGGCAGCCGCCGAGGAGGTCCTGCGAGCCTTCGCCGCGGCCGGCGGCCGCTCCCTCGTCCAGTGGACCCCGCACGGCATGGGCCGCGGGGCGGACTCCCTCGCCGGGCTCTCCCGGACGACCGGCGTCCACGTGGTCGCCGCCACCGGCATGCACCAGGCGGCCCACTACGACCTGGACACCCTGGGCGCCCGCTACGACGGGCTCGCCGAGCGCTTCACCAGAGAGCTCACCACCGGCTTGCCGGGAGCACCCGTGGGGGTCCGGGCGGGGCTGATCAAGGTTGCGGGCGAGTACCACGGCCTGGCCGAACACACCCGGCGGGTCCTGGCGGCGGCGGCGCAGGCCCACCACGCGACCGGCGCGCCGATCGCCGTCCACCACGAACTGGGCACCGCCGCACCGGACGTGGTGGACCTGCTCTGCGACCGGCACGGCGTGGCGCCGCGACACGTCCTGCTCGGCCACCTCAACCGCTTCCCCGACCTGCGGCTGCACCGCGAACTCGCCGCCACCGGCGCCTACATCGCGCTGGACGGCCCCTCACGGGCCAACCACGCGACCGACCACCACCTCTTCGACACCATCGCCGCCCTCGCCGAGGCGGGCTACGCCGGACAGCTCCTGCTCGGCGGGGACACCACCACCAGGTCCGCCCGGCACGCTCCCGGTCCCACCCACCTGCTGACCGCCCTCGCACCGAGGCTGGCCCGGGAGTTCGGCCCCGAGCTGCCCGAGCTCCTCCTCGTCACCAACCCGGCCGCAGCCTTCGCCGCCGACTGGCGCACGCCCTGACCGCACGCCCTGACCGCATGCCTGACCACGCGCCCCGGCGCGGACGGGCACCAAGCGGTGCGGCCGTCCACCCGTCGCCCGGCGAACTACCGTGACCGCCATGGTGACCTTGCGGATCCTCACGACCGACGACTGGCCGCTGTGGCGGGACCTCCGCCTCGCCTCCCTCACCGACGCGCCGCACGCCTTCCGGCCCCGCCTGGCGGACTGGCGGCACGGCGGCGAGGAGCGGTGGCGGGCCCGACTGCACCTGCCGGGAGCGCACCACGTGGCGGCCCTGCTGACCGGTGGTGGCGCTGACGGTCCGGAGCGCCCGGGCGGCCCGAACGGCACCCCGATCGGCCTGGCGGACGGTGTCCCGGGGCCGGACGGCGTGCGGGAGCTGCGCTCGGTGTGGGTCGGGCCGCAGGCGCGCGGACGGGGCGTCGCAGACCTGCTCATCGCGGAGGTCGAGCGCTGGGCCCGGGCGTCCGGGGGCACCGTGCTGCGTCTCGCCGTGCTGGCCGGGAACGAGCCCGCGCTCGCCCTGTACCGCCGGCACGGCTTCACCGTGTGCCCCGGTACGGACGCTGCCGCGGACGCCGGCACGGCCCCGGCCGCGGGCACCGACGCCCACACGGCCCCGGACACCGGTGCCGACGCGGTCACGGGCGTGCGCGAGATCGTCATGGCCAAGCCCCTGACCTGACCGCCGAGCCACCCCGGCGACCTCACGCGCCCCCTGCCAGCCACCCTCGCCAGCCACCCCCGCCAGCACGCGCCGCCGGGCCCGCGCCGCCCCCTCGGGGGAGCGACGCGGGCCTGGCGCGTCCGTTCCGCGCGGCGGGGAACCGGCGGCCCGGCGTGTCACATGTGCGTGCCGCCGTCGATGCGGAGCTCGGTGCCGGTGACGAAGGCGCCGTCCTCGGAGGCCAGCATCGCGATCACCCCGGCCACCGTCTCCGGGCCGGCGAAGCCCTGACCGAGGGCGGGGGAGAGCTTGGCCAGCAGGCTGAAGTCGGCGTCGGAGGGCAGGCCGGGGTCGTTGGTCATGCCGCTGTCGATGCTGCCCGGAGCGACGCAGACCGCCCGCAGCCCCTGCTTGGCGTACTCGGCGGCGATGGCGTGCGTGAAGGACTGGATGCCGCCCTTGGTGGCGGCGTACGCGGCCATGTAGGGGTGGGCGAAGCTCGCCGAGGTGGAGCTGAAGTTGACCACCACGCCCTTGCCGCCCGCGAGCAGGGCGGGGAGCGCCTCGCGGGTCATCAGGAAGGTGCCGGTGAGGTTGACCGCGAGGAGCCGGTTCCAGAAGTCCAGGGTGGTCTCGTGGGTGTGCGAGGAGCGGAGGATGCCCGCCGCGTTCACCAGGACGTCCAGCCCGCCGAGGCCGGCGACCGCCGCGGCCACGCCGGTGACGACGGCCGGCTCGTCCGAGATGTCCAGGACCTGGATGGTCAGCCGGTCCGCGACCCCGTCGGTGGTGGCGCGGTCCAGGGTCCTCTTCAGGCCGTCCTCGTCGACGTCGACGGCGACGACCCGTCCGCCCTCGGCGAGGATCCGGTGCACGGTCGCCTGGCCGATGCCTGAGCCGCCGCCGGTGATCAGGACGTTCCGTCCGCTGAAGCGCTCCATGGTGGTACTCCGTTCGTTCGTGGTCTCTCGACCTCAAGGGACACGGTACGCCTAGGTGGCATAACGTGCCAATAAGGCTTGTCGAGCCATGTGGCCAGGGCGTGCCGACCTGGCGCAGTCCCGCGTAGGCTGACCCTCGTGACCGGACGCCCGACCCTCACCCAGCGCCGCCGTGACGCCACCCGGCTCGACATCGCCCGCACCGCCGCCGCGCTCTTCGCCGACAAGGGGGCGGAGGCCACCACCGCCGAGGAGATCGCCCTCGCCGCGGGGATCTCGCTGCGCACCTTCTACCGGTACTTCTCGGTCAAGGAGGACGCCGTGGCCCCGCTGCTCGCGGCGGGCGGACGGCAGTGGGTCGACCGGCTCGCCGAGAGCCCGGCCGGACTGCCGCTGCGCGAGGCGCTGGAGAGTGCGGCGGCGGTGTCGCTGACGCCGGTCGACGAGGCGGGCGCCGAGATGATGCGGTGGACCCGCAGCCTGCTGCGCGACCCGCGGCTGGACGGCACCTGGCAGCGCGTCCACGCCGACTCCGAGGCGCGGCTGCGCGCCGTCCTCGCCGAGCGCTGCCCGGCGGGCACCGATCCGCTGGAGATCCGGCTGGCCGCCGCCGCCGCGACCGCGGCGATCCGGGTGGCCCTGGAGCAGTGGGCCTCCTCCGACGCGCCCGCCACCGGCCCGGACTCCCCGCAGCACCTCGGCGCGCGCTGCATGCGGGAGCTCACGGCCGGTTTGCGGCTCTGGGAACGGGTGTCCTGAAGCCCCCGGGGGCGTGGCTCCGCCCCGGCGCCGCTACACCCCCGAACCCCCCGCCGGCCCGCTCCGGCGTGTCAGTCGCTCCGGCGGGCGGCGGCCGGCAGTGGTTCGACCCCCACGACCCGGCGGATCCGGGTGGGCTCGACGAACACGGTGACGCGCCGTTCGCCCGGCACGCCCCACTCGTAGCGCTCCGAGCCGAGGTACTTCCGGGCCAGGCGGTCCAGCTGGCGGTCCGCCGCCTCGCCGGTCACGAACTCCACGGCCCGGCCGTGGATCTGGACGCGGTCGTACGGGTCGTCCGGATCGGCGTGGGAGAGGCAGAGCCGGGGGTCGTGGCGGAGGTTGCGCTCCTTGACCCGCCCGACGGTGGTGTTGAAGAACACCCGGTCGCCCGCCAGGTCCACCCACATCGGCGTGACGTGCGGGGCTCCGTCCGCCCCGGTGGTCGCCACGTACCAGATCCGGGGCTCCCGCACCCGTGCCCGGATGTCGTCCGTCCAGCCGCCCATGGGTCGCCTTCCGTGTCGGTCCGTCTCGACCTGATGCACGCTCAGGGTAGGGGGTGCGTGGCCGGCGTGTCGGTAGGGCGGCGACGGTCGGCGCCGGGCCGTGGCCGTCGTCCGCCATCCCGCCGGCCCGGTCCGCCCACGTGGTGTCAACAGCTGACAGCTGACAGATTTCAGACGACAGATAACAGATAACAGATTTCAAACTCTGTCACCTGTCATCTGTCACCCGGAAACGACCAGCAGACTCCCCGTGACCTCCCAGCCGTCGTCAGCCTTCTCCCAGCCGGACGCTAGGGTTGATCCTCGCGCCCCGGCGGGGGGAACCGGGGTGACCTCCTCGGATGTCCCCAGCGGAGGGGACTGGAGTTCGAGGCGTGGGAGCAAGCAGGACATGGGTCTGACGAGCCACAAGGTGTTGGCGCTGACCGTATTGATCGCCGTCGTGATGATGGCCGGCACGGTCTGGCTCTGGCCCAGACTCGCGAGAGCGACCTGGCAGGCGGTCCTGGGGAGGATCGGCGCACTGCTCGCGACCCAGCTCGCGGTGCTCGCCGCGCTCGGCCTGGTGGCCAACAACTACTTCGCTTTCTACAGCAGTTGGGACGACCTGCTGGGCACCGGCGACACCGGACCGGTGGTCATTCACAACAAGGCGGACGCCTCCGGGCGCCTGCTCGTGGAGACGATCGGCCACGCCTCCGTCAAGGGCGGCGGCGCGATGGGCCGCGAGCCCGCCCAGTCGGGGGAGATCCGCAAGGTGCGGATCGACGGCGCGGTCAGCCGCCTCTCCACCGAGGGCTACGTCTACCTGCCGCCGCAGTACTTCCAGCCGGAGTACGCGCAGAAGCAGTTCCCGGCGGTGATCGTGAGCACCGGGTTCCCGGGGATCGCCGAGAACCTGATCACGCGCTTCAACTACCCCGGCGCGGCGCTCAAGCTGCTCCAGGAGGGCCGGATGCAGCCGACCGTCATGGTCCTGGTGCGCCCCTCGCCCGCCCTGCCGCAGGACACCGAGTGCGAGGACATCCCGGGCGGCGCGCAGTCCGACACGTACTTCACCAAGGACGTCCCCTCGGCGATCCAGGCGAGCTACCGGGTCTCCGCGGACCCACAGGCCTGGGCCTTCATGGGCAACTCCACCGGTGGCTACTGCGCGCTCAAGCTGGCCATGCGCCACCCCGACGTCTTCCCGACGGCCGTCGCGCTCTCCGCCTACTACGACGCGGCGGACGACCCGACCACGGGGGACCTGTTCGGCGGCAGCAGCCAGCGCCGCAACGAGGCGAACCTGTTGTGGCGGCTGAAGAACCTGCCGCAGCCGAAGGTGTCCGTGCTCCTCGCCGGCACCAAGAAGGGCGACGGCGACTACCGGCGCGAGACCGAGGCCTTCGTCGACGCGGTGAAGGACCCGATGAAGGTGTCCTACAGCATGCTGGAGAACGGCGGCCACAACTTCGAGACGTGGAGCGCGCTGCTGCCCTCCTCGCTCGAGTGGCTGTCCCAGCACCTCAAGGTGCCCAACCAGACCGTCTGAGCCCCGGTCCGACCGGCCCAGGCCCGAGCCCGGCCCAGGCCCGACCGACCCCTGACCGCAACGGCTCCGGACCGCAACGGCCCCGGACCGCAGCGGCCCCCGGCCGGACCGCCCGGACCGATCGGTCAGGCCACCCGCTCCAGGGTCCCGGTGTGCAGCTCGCCCACCCGGCCGCCCTCGCCCTCGAATGTCCAGAAGGCGCGGACCGTCAGCCTGCCGAGGTCCATCACGTGGCTGACGGTGATCCCGCTCTGCTCCGTCCAGCTGACGAAGTAGATCTCCGGCGCCACCTCGGCGACGTGCAGCCGCACGTCCTCCCACTGGCCCGCGGACTCGCCGAGGCCCTCCCAGCGCAGCCGCGTGCCGTCGGCCGAGTAGGCGTTGCGGAAGGCCGCGCCGTTGTCGGCCCGGAAGAGGTAGGTGCGGCCGGCGAAGGCGGGCAGGGGCGCGGTCATGGTGGGGCGGTACCTCGTTCCCGGTGGGGTGCGCACGGGTGGTCCGTGGGGTCTTGTGCACTGCGGAAGATGTCGGACCTCCAATTTATCCGACCGGGCGAGCCCGGCGGGTGCAGTTGTGCCGGGCGCGGCCGGGGGAGTCGGCCGCGCCGGAGGGCGCACCGGGCGGGCGCCCGCCGGACGTCCCTCGGCGGCACCGGCGAGCCGTCCTCCGGTCGCCGGGCGCCGGCGGCGCAGGCCGGGAGTCGAATGGACGCCCGGCTCGGCCGAGGGGATGATCAACTCGACCGCCACGCAGCGTCGTTGATCGACACCACTGTGAGCTGCGCGACAACCCGCCCGGCAGAGTTGTCCGTTCACGGACGGTCTGCCTAGCCTGCAACGGCCGTCCGCCACGCGGACCCCGCCGCCGGGACGCCGAGTCCCGTCCACCCGCCGGCGGGCAACCGAGGACCACAGTGGACGGGAGCGGGGGAACCAAGGTCAGCGCCCGGCCCGCACGCTCTCCCGCGTGCGGGTCGCGGCTAGGGGTGAAGCCGCTCCCACCGGCGGCCGGGCAACTGCAGCCCGAACCCGACAGCTCACCTCGCAGGCGTCGCAGAGGACACCCCATGCACCAGCCTGCCCTCCGGCGCCGCACGCCGCGCCACGCCCGCCCGGCCCACCGGGGCCGCTTCGCCGCCCTCGCCGCCACCGGGGCGGTCGCCGTCAGCGGTGCCGGTCTGCTGGGCCTCCCGGCGACCGTCGCCGCCCACGCCGCCACCACCCCGACCGTCACCCAGGACCGGCTGGCCCCCGCGACGATGGTCGCCAACAAGGCCGCCACCGCCTCGCTGACCGTCCACTCCTCGGCCTGCGTCACCGCGAAGACGGTGGGTGTGGGCGTGCGCGACGCGCGCGGCACCAACCTGGACTTCCCCGGCAACCTCTCCAACGTGCAGATCTGCCCGAGCGGGCTGTCCTTCACCAGCGGTGCCCGCGCGCTGCCGGCCGGGACGTACAGCCAGTTCGGCTTCTGGCAGGACCTCGGCGGCGCCTGGCACAACCTGCCCTCGCAGCAGCTGGTGGTCTCCGGCACGGCGACCCCGACCCCGGCTCCCACCGCGACCCCCACCGCCACCCCGACGCCGTCCCCCACCAGCACCCCCGGTGCCACGGCGAGCCCCTCGGCGGGCACCCCGGCCTCCCCGGTCGCGGGCAAGGCGCTGACCTGGTCCGACGAGTTCAACAGCTCGATCACCTGGGGCTCGCGCTGGGTCGGTGACAAGAGCACCGCCTACAGGTACGGGAACCACAACCCGGACGACAACAAGCTCGACCTGCTGAACAAGAACAACGTCAGCGTCGCCAACGGGGTCGCCACCTTCACGGCCGCGCCGAGCGGCACCACCCTGGAGAACGGCAAGCAGGCCTGGAACGCGGGCTTCCTGACCACCGAGGGCTCCAGCGAGGGCTTCCAGGTCAAGACCGGCGACTACGCCGAGACCCGGGTCAAGCTGCCGTCCGGTTCCGGTGCCTGGCCGGCCCTGTGGACCTGGAAGAACGGCAACGGGGAGATCGACTCCTTCGAGTACCACCCCGACAACCCGAACCTGCTGGAGCTGACCAACCACGTCAACCCCGGCAACGCCAAGTACTACACCGACGCCGGTGCCGTCGCGAAGGACCAGTGGGTGACGATCGGCACCTACTACGGCGCCAACTCGGTCGACTGGTACGTCAACGGCGTCAAGGTCTTCTCGGACGGCAAGGGCGTCGGCGCCAACTGGTCGGCGTACCTGATCCTCAACCTCTCGGTGTGCGCGGGGCAGTACCACCCGGCGCCGCAGGGGACCACGCCGCTCAGCATGGCCGCGGACTACGTCCGGGTCTACCGCTGACGCGTGAGCCGTCGGGCCCAGCCGCTCGGGCCCGACGGCTCACGTGATCACCGCCGGCAGCCCGTTCCCGGCTGCTGACGCCCGAGCGCCCGGGGCCGACCACTCGGCCCCGGGCGCTCGGGCGTACCGGCTCAGTCGTTGGTCGTCTCGACCACCCTGATCTCGAACGGCTTCCGGTTGTTGGTCTCGTCCTTGTCGTCCGCGCCGCGCACCGCGACCCAGCCGCCCTGGAGGGTGCCGAGCGGGAGGTCGGGGGAGAGACGGACCGGGACGAGCGCGGTCGCGCTGCGCCCCGACTTCAGCCCCGCGGGGAAGACGCAGCGCACCCGGTGGCCGTTCTGGAACACCTCGCAGTCCTCGGGGAAGAACGGCTCCTCGGGGGTGACCCCCTCCGGCAGGGTGACCACGACGGTGAACGGCGAGGCGGTGGTGTCGGGGCCGCCGTTCCCGACGAATGCGTGGATCGTCGTGCTGCCACCGGGCGGAGCGGGGTCCGGGTCGATCCGGACCACCTCCAGGTCGGAGTTCGAGGGCTTGACCAGGGCCGCGCCGACGTCCACCACCGGCCGCGGCTCGGGGCGGCGCAGCGCCCAGGACGGCCCGGCGGCCAGCACCGCCACCGCGCAACCCGCCGCCACCACGGCGACCAGCCCGGCCCCACCGACCCCGCCGGATCCCCGACGCCCCGTGCTCCTGCGTTCCATCGCGACTCACCCGTGCCCTTGCGCTCCGGCGGCCCGCGCCGTCGCGCGCCGCGCCCGCACCCAGGGTGGCGGGGCGGCCGCCGGGGGCCCGGACAACCCGCCAGCCGTTCGCCTGGACGGGCGCACCGGTGCACCGGAAGTCGGCCCGTCGGACCTCCGGCGCACCGGGGTGCCGTCCGGCCTGCGGCGCACCAGGGGTCCGTCCGCCCGGCCTCCGGCGCGCCGGGCGGGGCACATGGTCCGGTCAGGGAGCCAGGACCTGCCCCAGCCGGGCCGCGATGTGGTGCATCACCGGGACGAGCGCGGAGGCGCCGGCCTGCTCCTCCAGCGCGCGGATCCGGGCCTCGGGGCCGGAGACGGAGAGCGCGGTGGGCGTGGGCGCGCCCGGTACGGCGAGCGCGATGCAGCGCACGCCGATCTCCTGCTCCTGGTCGTCGACCACGTAGCCGCGCTCGCGCGCCTCGGCGAGCTGCTCCAGCAGCTCCTGCGGGTCGGTGACGGTGTACTCGGTGTGCGCGGGCAGCGGGTTGGGGCCGAGCACCGCGCGCGCCTCCTCCTCGGGCAGCTGGGCGAGCAACGCCTTGCCGACGCCGGTGCAGTGCGGCTGCACCCGCCGGCCGACCTCGGTGAACATCCGCATCGATCGCCGCGACTGCACCTGCCCGACGTAGACCACCTCGCCGCCCTCCAGCACCGCCAGGTTGGCGGTCTCGCCGGTGGCCTCCATGAGTTCGGCCAGGTAGGGGCGGGCCCAGCTGCCGAGCAGGCGGCCGGCCGTCTCGCCGAGGCGGATCAGCCGGGGGCCGAGGGTGTAGCGGCGCGTGGTGTCCTGGCGCACATAGCCCTGCTGGACGAGGGTACGAACCAGGCGGTGGATGGTCGGCATCGGCAGGCCGGAGCTGGTGGAGAGCTCGCTGAGCGTGGCGACACCGCCGGAGTCGGCCAGCGCCTCCAGGAGCTGGAAGGCGCGCTCGACGGACTGCACGCCGCCGCTCGCGCGGTCGGTGCCCGTCGTCGATGCTGTGTCGGGGGTCGCAACCACCGGCGTTCCCTTCGCTGTCGGGGAGGAGTAGAGTCCCGGCGATCACATCAACAAACCGTTGAAATTCTGTATCGCGGAAACTAGTCTCCACCTTACAGAATCGAACCCGCCGACAGGTGGGTTCCGATCAAGGAAGTTCCCACCGGAGCTCCCTTCGCCAGGCTCAACCGCTTAGGAGTGTCCTGCCCATGGCTACAGATCAGGGACCCGTCGGCGCCTCTCCCGCCGCTCCGGTCGTCACTGTCGCCGGTCCGCGCGTCCACCGGGCGGAGGAGGTGCTCACCCCGGAGGCCGTCGCCTTCGTCGTGGGCCTCCACCGCACGTTCGAGGCGCGCCGACAGGAACTCCTGGCCCGACGGAAGACGCGCCGGGCGGAGATCGCGCAGGCCGGCACGCTGGACTTCCTCCCCGAGACCGCCGACGTCCGGGCCGGCGACTGGAAGGTCGCCGAGGCGCCCCGCGCCCTCCAGGACCGCCGGGTCGAGATCACCGGCCCCACCGACCGCAAGATGGTCATCAACGCCCTCAACTCCGGGGCGCGGATCTGGCTCGCCGACTTCGAGGACGCCACCTCCCCGACCTGGGAGAACGTGGTCAGCGGCCAGATCAACCTGATCGACGCCTTCGAGGGCCGCATCGACTTCACCACCCCGGCCGGCAAGTCCTACGCGCTCAAGCCCGCCGCGGAACTCGCCACCGTCGTGGTCCGCCCGCGCGGCTGGCACCTCGACGAGACGCACCTCCTCGTCGACGGCACCCCGGTGGCCGGCGCCTTCCTCGACTTCGGCCTGTACTTCTTCCACAACGCCGCGCGGCTGATCGCCAAGGGCGCCGAGGACCCGAACTCCGGCCCGTACTTCTACCTGCCGAAGACCGAGAGCCACCTCGAGGCCCGGCTCTGGAACGACGTCTTCACCCACGCCCAGGAGCGGCTCGGCATCCCGCACGGCACCATCCGGGCCACCGTCCTGATCGAGACCATCACCGCCGCGTTCGAGATGGACGAGATCCTCCACGAACTGCGCGACCACGCCGCCGGCCTCAACGCCGGACGCTGGGACTACCTGTTCTCGATCGTCAAGAACTTCCGCGACGCCGGCGAGCACTACATCCTGCCGGACCGCAACACCGTCACCATGGCCTCGCCGTTCATGGCCGCCTACACCCGGCTGCTGGTGCAGACCTGCCACCGCCGCGGCGCCCACGCGATCGGCGGCATGGCCGCGTTCATCCCCAGCCGCAAGGACCCCGAGGTCAACGCCGCCGCCCTGGAGAAGGTCAAGGCGGACAAGGACCGTGAGGCCGGCAACGGGTTCGACGGCTCCTGGGTCGCCCACCCCGACCTGGTGCCGGTCGCCCGCGCCTGCTTCGACGCGGTGCTCGGCGAGCGTCCCAACCAGAAGGACGACCCCGGCCCGGCCGAGCCCGTCACCGCCGCCCAGCTGCTCGACATTGCCGGCGCCGGCGGCACCTGCACCCGTGCCGGCCTGCACAACGCCGTCCAGGTCGGCGTCCGCTACATCGAGGCCTGGCTGCGCGGCCTCGGCGCGGTCGGCATCTTCAACATGATGGAGGACGCGGCCACCGCCGAGATCTCCCGCTCGCAGATCTGGCAGTGGATCCACAACGGCGTCGTCCTGACCGACACCGGCGAGAAGGCCACCGCAGAGCTGGTCCGCACCCTGGTCGCCACCGAGCTGGCCGAGCTCCGGGCCGAACTGGGCGAGGACGCCTACGCCGGCGGCCGCTGGCGCGAGGCCGCCCAGCTCTTCGAACAGGTCGCCCTGGCCGAGGAGTTCGCGGACTTCCTGACCCTCCCCGCGCTCCCCCTGCTGGGCTGAGCCTCAATCTATCCGCCGACGCCACCGCTGCCGCCTGCCAGGCTGTAGCAGTCCCGCCGGCCCATTGCTCCGTTCCGTACGGCGACGAATCCACCTGTCCTCTCGTCGTCGTACGGGACGGCCCTTCCCGGTGAGGAGTTCACCCGTGGCACGCATCTTCTTCAACGGCCAGGCCATGGTCGGCGGCCCCTTCCACGCCAAGGTCGCCGACGCGCTGGTCGGCCCGGCCCGTACGGCCCCCGGCTACCGGTTCTTCGCCATCGACGTCGACGGGGAGAAGGACGTCTGCCCCGGCCTGCTGGCCGACTCCGGCGTCGACAGCGCGATCGTGGGCGAGCTGTACGACATCTCCCTGGACCACCTGCGCGACGTCATCCTCCCCGGCGAGCCGCGCGAGCTGGAGCTCGGCGTGATCAAGTTGGAGGACGGCTCCGCGTGCCTGTCCATGCTGCTCGCCCGCGGTGAGCTGGAGCGGGGCGTCCACCGCGAGATCACCCACCACGGCGGCTGGCGGGCCTACCTCGCCACGCTGGGCCGCACGGCCTGAGGCGAGGCGTCCGAGGTGTCCGGGTGTCCGGGGCGTGCCGGGCGCGGGGTGGGCAGCCGGCGGCGAACAGGTGACAGTCGACGGATAACAGCAGACAGATGACAGCCGACAGATAACAGATGATGAAAGTTGTCAGCTGAAATCTGTTCGCCGAACGCTGTCACCCGCCCCGCAGCCGCCGCCCCGCCCCGCAGCGACCGCGGCCGCCCCCGTCACCCGCCGCCCCCGCCCTCCACCAACGCGTCGCCCAGCCCGTTGCGCCGGTACAGGACGCGGTGGCCGTGCCGGGTGCGGTCCAGCAGACCCGCCGAGGCGAGCGCGCCGAGGTGGCGGCTGACCGCGCCCGGGGTGACCCCGAGCCGCTGCGCCAGCTCCGTGGTGCTCGCCGGGGTCGCCAGCATCGCCAGCAGCCGGGCCCGCGGCGCCCCGATCAGCCCCGCCAGCGCCGCGTCCGCCCGGGCCGGCCGCCGGGTGCCCAGCCCCTCCGCCATGGTCGCCTTGCCGCGCGCCGGGTAGCAGACCAGCGGCGGCCCCGCCTGGGTGACGTCGGTCTGCGCGCCCAGCCCGAACAGCGTCGGTATCAGCACCAGCCCCCGGCCGGCGACGTCGACCGTGGTGCCCACCGCCTTCACCGCCGGGTGCGGGTCGACGAGCCGCAGTACCCCGGCGTGCCAGGTCAGCCTGGTGTCCAGGTCGGCGAACAGGCCCTCCGCCCCGCGCTCCGAGAGCATTCGCCCCCGGTAGGCGATGTCCGCCTCGAGGACCGACCGGGCGCGCGGCCACCAGGCCGGGGCGAGGCACTGCGTCCAGTAGGCGTCCAGGGCCTCGGCCGTCCGTCCGGCCAGCTCCACCGGGTCGTCGATCAGTGCGGCCAGCGCCGGCGGCAGCGGGCTGGGGTTCCCGCCGCCGCGGTACGCCTCCAGCACGTCGGCCCGCACCACCTCCGCGGGGGTGGCCGCCAGACGCGCCAACTCGGCGGCGAAGTCGGGGCGGGGGCCGAGCGGACGCGGTGTGAGGAAGTCCGGTACGAAGCCGACCGGAGCGATCATCGCCTCCAACAGCGCGGTGTCCAGCGTCTCGTAGCGGTCCTGCCAGCCGGCGATCCACGGCTGCTGCTCGGGGTAGCGGCCGGGCGAGCGGCGGGCGCGCAGGCTCAACACCGCCTCCTGCAGGGCGGAGTAGCCGAACCAGGTGGCGGCGAGGTCGTCGACGCCCAAGTGGAACTCGAACATTGACCGTAACGGTAAAAGAGTTCCGCCGCGCTGGGAAGCCCGCTGTCCTACTGCCATGACCTCCACCGCGGTGCGCCGCTCCGCCGTCCGCTGGCTGCTGCCGGCCGATCCACTGCTGCGCAGGCTCGCCCTGATGAGCCTGGTGAACACCATCGGCAACGGCCTGTTCGTCACGGTCGCCGTGCTGTTCCTGACCCGTTCGGTGGGCCTGACCCCCGGTCGGGTGGCGCTGGGGCTGAGCGTGGCCGGCGTCTGCGGGGTGTGCGCCGGGGTGCCGATGGGCCGGCTGGCCGACCGGGTCGGCAGCCGTCGGCTGTTGCTGGTGGTCGGGCCGCTGGAGGCGCTCGCCGTCCTCGGCTACGCCTTCGTGCACTCCTTCGCCGCCTTCGTGGCGCTGGCCTGCGTGGCGACGGTGCTGGAGCGCGGTGCGGCGGCGGTGCGCAGCGCGCTGATCGCCCGGACGCTGCCCGCCGAGAGCCAGGTGCGCTCGCGGGCGCTGCTGCGCTCGGTGATGAACGCGGGGCTGGTGATCGGTTCCAGTGGTGCGGCGCTGGCGCTGCAGGCCGACAGCTACGCCGGGTACGTCACCGTGATGGCCCTGGACGCCGTGACCTTCCTGGGGGCGACGGCGTTGCTGGCGGGTCTGCCCGACGAAAAGCTGACGAATCGTCAGGATGGTTACGCGAAGGCTCCGGTGGCGCGACGGCGGACGGCGCTGCGCGACCGCCGCTACCTGCTCGTCACCGCGCTGCACGCTGTGCTGGAGCTCCAACTGCCGGTGCTCACCGTGGCGATCCCGTTGTGGATCGTGCTCGCGACGGAGGCGCCGGCGGCGGTGGTCGCGGCGGTCGACGTGGTCAACTGCCTGCTGGTGGTGGTGTTCCAGGTCCGGGCGAGCCGTGGTGTGGGCGACGTCCGCTCGGCGGCCCGGGCCTGCGCCCGGGGCGCCCTGCTGCTGGCGGTCGGCTGCCTGTGCTACGCGGCGGCCCGGCACGGTTCGGCCGCTCTGGCGGCGGGGGTGGTCCTGGCCGGGGCGCTGGTGCACAGCCTCGGTGAGCTCCTCACCTCCGCGGGCGGCTGGACCCTGAGCCTGGACCTGGCCGATCCGCGCGCCCACGGCGAGTACCAGGGCGTGTTCATGAGCGGCCAGGCGGCGGCCCACGTGATCGGCCCGCTGGTGGTGGCCCTGACCGTGGTCGACCACGGCGTGGCGGGCTGGGTGGTCCTGGCGGGGCTGTTCGTCCTCGCGGGCACCGCGCTCCCGGTGGTCACCCGGCGCGCGGCGCGGCCGGCCGCCGTCCACTGACCGGGAAAGCGACCTCGGGAAAGCGACCTCGGGGAAGCGGCCCCCGGGGAGTGGGCACCCGGAGGGGAACCGGCCCCCGCACGCGAGAGCGCCCCCGGGCCCCCACAGATCGTCCGACCCGCTCCTCACGGGGGTGGGAGCGGGTCGGAGACACGCCGCGGCCCCGAACCCTCGCCGTGGATCCGGGGCCGCGGTCCGCTCGCCGGCCCGAGGGGCCGGTCCGCGGAGTCCGGGTCACGCACCGTCCCTGGGCGGCCCGGAGTTCGTGGGGTGTCACACGGGTCGGGCGGCGAGCTCCTTGGCGGCGCGGGCGCAGGCGCGGGCGATCCGGTCCTCGTTGACGGTGGTGAGCTCGCCCTTCTCGACGACGGCGTTGCCGTTGACGAAGAGGACGGCCAGCGGCGGCAGGGCGCCGAGGGTGAGCGCGGCGACCGGGTCGGCGATGGAGGAGTGCATGACCCCGTCGACCTTCCACAGCGCGAGGTCGGCGAGCTTGCCGGCCTCGATCGAGCCGATCTCGTTCTGGCGGCCGAGCACCCGGGCGCCGCCCATGGTGCCCAGGCGCAGCGCCTGGCGGCCGGTGAGGGCGGTCGGGTAGCCGTGCAGGCGGTTGATCAGCAGGGCGTTGCGCAGTTCGGTGCCGAGCTCGCCGGACTCGTTGGAGGCGGTGCCGTCCACGCCGAGGCCGACCGGGACACCGGCCTTGAGCATGTCGGGGACGCGGGCGATGCCGGCGGCGAGGCGGGCGTTGGAGGACGGGCAGTGGGCGACGCCGGTGCCGGTCTCGGCGAACTTGGCGATGTCGGAGTCGTTCATGTGGACGCAGTGCGCCATCCAGACGTCCTCGCCGAGCCAGCCGACGGACTCGAAGTAGTCGGTCGGGCCCATGCCGAACAGCTCCTTGCAGAACTGCTCCTCCTCGGCGGTCTCCGAGCCGTGGGTGTGCAGCCGGACGCCCTTGCGGCGGGCGAGTTCGGCGGACATCCGCAGCAGGTCGGTGGAGACGGAGAAGGGCGAGCAGGGCGCGATGGCGACGTGCAGCATCGAGCCGAACGAGGAGTCGTGGTAGCGGTCCACGGCGGCCTCGGAGGCGGCCAGGATGTCGTCGAGCTTCTCGACCGCGTGGTCCGGCGGCAGGCCGCCGTCCTTCTTGCTGCGGTCCATCGAGCCGCGCAGCGCGGTGAAGCGCAGGCCGAGCTCCTGGACGGCCTCGATGGAGGCGCCGAGGACGTCGCCGCCGTCCTTGGGGAACACGTAGTGGTGGTCGGAGGCGGTGGTGCAGCCGGACTTCAGGAGCGCGGCGGCGGAGCCCTGGCTGGCGGCGTGGACGAGCTTCTCGTCGATCCGGGCCCAGGTCGGGTAGAGGGCGACGAGCCAGTCGAAGAGGATGTCGTCCTGGGCGAGGCCGCGGGTGATCCACTGGTAGAAGTGGTGGTGGGTGTTGACCAGGCCGGGGGTGATCAGGTGGCCCTCGCCGTTGATCCGGCGCACCACGTTGTCCAGCCACTGGGGGGCGGGGCCGTCGCCGACCGACTCGATCCGGTTGCCGAGGATGACCACGTGGCCGCGGGCGTACTCGGTGTCGTTGGCGTCGACGGTCGCGATCGCGACGTTCTCGATGACGATCCGCTGGTCGGCGGGCGGGGGCTGGACTGCCATGGTGTTACTCCTATGGGGGAGGGCCGGGAGGGGCGCAGGTCGAGCGGCGTGCGCCCCTCCCGGGCCGGTCAGGACGGTGTCGCCGTCGGCACCGTCGCGCCGGGGGCCTGGCCGGACCCGGTCCGGCGGGCGGCCCCGACGTGGTGGAAGAGCAGGTTGAGCAGGACGGCCATCACGCAGCCGGCCGAGATCCCGGAGTGCATCAGGGTCCGGACGGCCTCGGGGAAGGAGTCGTAGAACGTCGGCACCGCGATCGGGATGATGCCGACGCCGAGCGAGACCGACACCAGGATGGTGTTCGAGCTGGACTCCATTCCCGCCTCCGCGAGGGTGCGGATACCGCTCGCCGCGACGGTGCCGAAGAGCACGATCCCGGCGCCGCCCAGGACGGGCTGCGGTACCAGCGAGACGACCGATCCGAGCACGGGGAAGAGCCCGAGCAGGATCAGGATGCCTCCGCCGGCCGCGACCACGAAGCGGCTGCGGATCTTCGTCAGCGCCACCAGCCCGATGTTCTGGGCGAAGGCGCTGGCGGCGAAGCCGTTGAAGACCGGGCTGAGCGCGGTGGCCAGCCCGTCGGCGCGCAGGCCGGCGGCGAGGGTGGGTTCGTCGGCCTCGCGGTCGACGATCTTGCCGAGGGCGAGCATGTCGGCGGTGGACTCGGTCATGGAGACCACCATGACGATGCAGAGCGAGGCGATCGCGGCGGCGTCGAACTGGGGTGCGCCGAAGTGGAACGGGGAGGGGAGCGCGAAGACCTTCGCGTCCCGGACCGCGCCGAAGTCCGCCAGGCCCAGCGGGAGGGCGATCAGGGTGCCGAGCGCCAGGCCGAGCAGGAGGGACAGCTGCTGCCAGAACCCGCGCAGCAGCCGGTTGAAGAGCACCACCGCGACGAGGGTGATCGCGGCGAGGCCGATGGCCCGCATGGAGCCGTACCCGGGGGCGCTCGGCGATCCGCCGCGCGCCCAGTTGACCGCCACCGGGAGCAGGGACACCCCGATGAGGGTGATCACGGTGCCCTGGACGACCGGTGGGAAGAACCGGATGAGCTTGCAGAAGTACGGCGCCGCGAGGAAGCACAGGAGCCCCGCGACGATCACCGCTCCGAAGATCACCGGGAGGGCGTCCTTCGGTCCGTGTTCCTGGGCGATGGCGATCATGGGTGCGACCCCCGCGAAGGAGACGCCGTTCACGAACGGCAGTCGCGCCCCGATCTTCCAGACGCCGAGGGTCTGGAGCAGGGTGGCCAGTCCGGCGGTGAACAGGCTGGCCGATATGAGCAGGGCGAGTTCGCCGGGGGAGAGCCCGACGCCGGCGCCGACGATGAGCGGGGGTGCGACGACTCCCGCGTACATCGCGGCGACGTGCTGCAGTCCGGTGGAGACGAGCTTCACCGGGGGCAGCACCTCGTCCACGGGGTGGGTGCCGGACCCGGGTGACGTGCCGGCGTGGGCCGACGCGTCGCCCGGGCCGGGCGTTCTCGCTGGGGTGGAACCGCCGTCTTTGCTGCTGGTGCTGGGTGCCATGTCGAGCCCCTCTTGTGCTCGTGACTCCCGGCGCGCCCGTGGCGCTGGAGACTGGCCGGTACTGCGGTGGCCGAGGGCGGGACGGCGGTGCAAGGGTCCCTCGGCCGGCCTCTCCGGTGCCCCGGGCCGGCCGCCGCGAGGCGAACACGAACTCCGGTGGGTGGGGGTGGAGAAACTGGTGGTGCCGGTGGTGCGGGTACTGCCGTCCGCCCGGACTCGACCGGCCGTAGGGGGCCGGAGGGTGCGGCGATTCCGGGCGGTGTCCATGGGGTGGGGGAGGTCAGACGACCGGGATGACCGGTACGACGCCCTCGCGGTGCACGGTGCCCTCGATGAGGCCGTACATGCGGTCCGCGGCGTAGTAGACCTCGTTGTCGTTCTTGAGGCCGAACGGCTCCAGGTCGACGAGGAAGTGGTGCTTGTTCGGCAGTTCGAGGCGGACCTCGTCCACCTCGGCGCGGTTGTTCAGGACCCGGGTGCCCATCGAGTGCAGGGTCTGCTGCAGCGAGTAGGAGTAGGTCTCGGCGAACGCCTCCAGCATGTGGCGCCGCACGTGGGTGTAGGAGCGGTTCCAGTTGGGCTGGGCCTCGCCGTCACGGCCGCTGTACCCGTACTTCCAGCGGGCGGTGACCTGGGTGGCGAGGATGCGGTCGTACGCCTCCTGCAGGGTGGTGTACTTGTCCTTGATGTAGCCCCAGAACTCCGAGTTGGTGGAGTTCATGACGATGAGGTCCTTCAGGCCGGAGATGACCTGGACGGACTCGCCGTCGTAGACGACCTCGGTGGTGCGGGTCTCCTGGCCGTTGCGGACGAAGGAGTGGCCGACCTCCTCCGAGCCGATGAAGCGGGCCGAGTTGTCCGGCGTCTTGATCCGGTCCCAGGCGTACTCCTCGATCCGGATCCGGGCGCTGTGCACGACGCCGCGCTCGGTGTCGTCGACGAAGTGGCGCGCCAGGAGGATGCCGAAGGCCTCGGCCGACTCGATCCCGTACTCCTTGGCGAAGGCGTACACGGTGTTCTTGGTGGTGTCGGTGGGGAGGCAGTTGGCGTTCGAGCCGGTGAGGTGGACGTCCTCGAACTCACCCTGGAGGGAGACCGAGACGTTCAGGTCCTTGATCTCGTGCCGGGTGGAGTCGCGGTAGATCCGCACGATGCGGTTCTCCGCCTTGCCGTACTGGTTCTGACCGAGCACGTGGGCCATGACGTGGCTCCTAAATGCTTCCAGGTCGGTCTACTAGCTTCCGCGGTAGACCGAGTATCCGAACGGGTTGAGCAGCAGCGGCACGTGGTAGTGGTGCTGCGCGGGCGCGACCGTGAAGACGATCGAGACCTCGGGGAAGAACGGCGTCTCCTCGGACTTGCGCGCGTAGTACGCGGCGGTGTCGAAGAGCAGCCGGACGACCGAGCCCGCCTCCACGGCCGGCAGGTCCTTGGCCCGGCCGTCGGAGTCCGTGGCGGAGGTGCCGAGCACCTGCCAGCCACCCTCGGTGTGCAGTGCGAGCTCGACGGGGACACCCTCGGCCGGGCGGCCGAGGCTGGTGTCGAGCACGTGGGTGGAGATGCCAGTCATGGGTGAAGTGACCTTACTGATGGCAGAGGTGATGCTGCGTCGGTGAATCCTGACGGTACGTCAGGCGTGCCCCCGTCGGGCGTGTTCCGCGGGGCGCGGGTCCGGGTGCGGGCCCGGGTGCGGGCCCGGCTGTCGGTCCGGGCGCGGGTCCGGTCGGGTGCGGCCGGAGGTGGGACCGGGATCGCCGGATCCGCGCCCGCCGGGCCCGCCCGGTGCCGTCAGGACTCGTCGAGCAGCCGGTTGAGCCGGATGTCGTTGATCTTGCGCAGCTCGCCCCGGACGATCTCCGCCTCGACGGCGGGGTCGTTGGGGTGGCGCTCGCGCAGGGCGGCGAGCATCGTGGCCGCGGTGCGGCCGGTCGCGCAGATCAGGAACACGTGGCCGAACTTGGCCTCGTAGGCCGCGTTGGCCTCGTGCAGTTCGTCGAGGAGCGCTCGGTCCACGCCCTGGATGCCGGCCTGTTCCCGCTCGGAGGTGGCGTCGCCCGCCTTGGGCTTGCCGATCCGGGCGTGGCCGGCCATCGCGTCGTGCAGGTCGGAGACCGTGAGCGAGGCCATCGCCGCCGCGTTGGCGGCGAGCAGGCTCTCGCGGTCGGACCAGGGCTCGGCCTGCGCGACGGCGTCGGCCCAGCCGGGGCTGGAGCAGATCTCCAGCAGGATCGCCTTCAGGTCCGCGGCGTCGGCCGCGGCCAGGGCGTCAAGGGCGTGGGGGTGGTTGGTCACAGGTGGACCTCCTGAAGAGTGGTGCCACCCGCACAAGCTAGATCCACCCCACCCGGCCGTCAACACTTTGTTGAACGGTTGGTGGTTACGTTTTGAACCGGCTTCCGTCGCCGGGCCGTTTCGTGTGCGATTCGCCAAGTGTGCCCCGCCGGGGGCTGATCCAGACTGGCCGTACCGGCGGGGTTCACCCGTCCGGAGGGCCTCCGGTCGGGCGATTCGACAGCGTCGGACCGGCGGCGGTCAGGAGGACTTCGAGCCGTCCTGGCGGTTGAGGTAGTTGTACACGGTGAAGCGGCTGACGCCGAGCGCCGAGGCGACCGTCTCGACCCCGTGCCGGACGGTGAAGGCTCCGCGCTCCTCCAGGAGGGCGACGACCCGCTGCTTCTCCAGGCGGTCCAGCTCGGCCAGCGGGCGCCCGTCGAACTGGCGGCCCATCTCGGCCAGCAGCCGGTCCAGCGCACTGCTCAGGTGCGGCAGCCGGACGGCGAGGGCCGGGGCGCCCTCCCACTCCAGGACGACGTCCTCGGACTTCGCCTCGTCCAGCGGGACGGGCGTCGCACCGACCGCGTCCAGCAGTGGCTTTATCGCCGCCGCGAGCGGGTGTTCCAGGTGCTCGGTCACGGCGCACCGCCCTCCTGGCCCAACACGCTGACCTGGACGGAGATCCGGGTCGCGCCGGCGTCCAGGGTCTCCCGGAGCAGCTTGGTCACCGCGTCGAGGACCTGCTGGGCCTCGCCCTCGGCGCCGGTCCCGAAGGGGCCGACCGACACGGCCAGGCCGGCCTCGTCGACGACCTTGCGAGCCGCCGCGGCGTGCTCGGGGAACGTGTCCAGTTCGAACGGTTCTGTCGTGAACTCCACCATCAATCGCACGTGCTCACTGTAGCGATCGGCGGTGCGGGCGGGCAGGGGCTGGTCGATCGAACAGCCGCGGTGCTGGTGGGGGAGCCGCCCCGGGGCTTCTTCAACAAAATGTTGCGGCGGTCTTGACACCTGCTCGACGGGCCGGACATGCTTCCACCAAGCAGAATCCCTCTTCCGGATCGTGGAAGTTGAGGATCTCGGAAGAGAGTGAGAGGTGAGTGACGTGACGGCCGCTTCCCGGCACAGCTTCACGGTCAACCTGTCGATCCTGTTCAGCGAACTGCCGCTGCTGGAGCGCCCCGCCGCGGCCGCCGCGGCCGGCTTCACCGCCGCCGAGCTCTGGTGGCCCTTCGGGGCCGACGCCACCCCGGCCGAGGCCGACCTGGACGCGCTCCGCAAGGCCTTCGGCGACGCGGGCGTGCAGCTCACCGGGCTCAACTTCCTGGACGACCTGACCCTCGGCGTGCGCGGGACCGTCTCGGTCCCGGCCGAGAAGGACCGATTCCGGGCCAACGTCCCGGTGGCCGCGGCGCTCGCCGCCTCGCTCGGCACCAAGGCGCTCAACGCGCTCTACGGCAACCGCGTCGAGGGCGTCGAGCCCGCCGAGCAGGACGCCCTCGCGCTGGAGAACCTGGTGATCGCCGCCAGGGCCGCCCACGAGGTCGGCGCGATCCTGCTCGTCGAGGCGCTCAACGAGGCCGAGTCCCCCGACTACCCGCTGGTCTCCGCCGCCGCGGCGGTCGAGGTGGTCGACAAGGTCAACGCCGCCACCGGCCTGGGCAACGCGAAGTTCCTCTGCGACCTGTACCACCTGGCCAGGAACGGCGAGGACCTGCCGGCCGTCATCGACGCCTACGCCGACCGCTTCGGTCACGTGCAGATCGCCGACACCCCGGGCCGCAACGAGCCCGGCACCGGCGACCTGGACTTCGAGGACCTCTTCACGCGGCTCACCGCCGCCGGGTACACCGGCCGGATCGGCCTGGAGTACCGCCCCTCCACCGGCGTCAGCGCCGACAGCTTCGGGTGGCTGCCGCGCGAGCACCGCGCCGCCGAGTAGCGCCGCCGGGCCCGCCGCCCCGCAAGCCCCCCGCCTCCCCACTCCACGAACGACGTAAGGAACGACGCGATGAGCCGCAAGATCGCCTTCATCGGCCTCGGCATCATGGGCAGCCCGATGGCCGCCAACCTGGTCAAGGCCGGCCACCACGTCACCGGCTACAACCTCACCCAGCCCCAGATCGACGCGCTGGTCGCGGCCGGCGGTCACGGCGCCTCCTCCATCGCGGACGCGGTGAAGGGCGCCGAGGTCGTCATCACCATGGTCCCGGCCGACCCGCACGTCGAGCAGGTCATCCTGGGCGAGGGCGGTGTCCTGGAGAACGCCAGGCCCGGCACCCTGGTGATCGACATGTCCTCGATCACCCCGCAGACCTCGATCAAGGTCGAGGCGGCCGCCAAGGAGAAGGGCGTCCGGACCCTGGACGCCCCGGTCTCCGGCGGCGAGGCCGGTGCCGTCGAGGCCGTCCTGTCGATCATGGTCGGCGGCGAGGCCGCCGACTTCGCCGAGGCGAAGCCCCTGTTCGACGCCCTGGGCACCACGGTCGTCCACGTCGGCCCGGCCGGCGCCGGCCAGACCGTCAAGGCCGCCAACCAGCTGATCGTCGCCGTGAACATCCAGGTGCTCGCCGAGGCCGTGGTGTTCCTCGAGAACGCCGGCGTCGACCTCGCCGCCGCGCTGGACGTGCTCGGCGGCGGCCTGGCCGGCTCGACCGTGCTGAACCGCAAGAAGGCGAACATGCTCAACCGCGAGTTCGCCCCCGGCTTCCGCATCGACCTGCACCACAAGGACATGGGCATCGTCACCGACGCCGCCCGCACCGTGGGCGCCGCGCTGCCGGTCGGCGCCGTGGTGGCCCAGCTGGTCGCCTCCGCCCGCGCCAACGGCGACGGCTCGCTCGACCACTCGGCGCTGCTGCGCGGCGTCGAGCGCCTCTCGGGCCGCGAGGTCAAGTAACACCCCCGGGGGCTCCCCGCGAGCCCCCCACCGACTCCTCCTGGTGGCGTGTACCTCATCCGGTCGTGCCCGCGCCACCAGGAGGCCATGCCCGACCGGCGTGCGGGACCGGGGCTCATCCGCCCGCCCGCCGGTCGAACCAACCGGTGATGCGCACACTCCCTGTCGGGGGCACTTCGGTCGTGCCTGTTGCGCTTCGCCTGGCCCCCTCCCCGCCGAGGGGAGCCCCTCGTACGTCGGAAGCGGGACGAGGGGAACGGCGGGGAGGGGGTCGCACCCCGCGTCCGGACGGCCGGGCGGCGTGCCGCGGCTCCGCGGGCGCAGCGCCCTTGACCGCGGGCGCACGTTCTCCGCCCGGAGGCTCGCACCCCCGCAGCACCCGGGCACATGCTTGGCACACGCCGGCGAAACCTCGCCGCACCCGTACGGAAGTGAGGACCACACCATGCCCGTCACCCCCCACCAGGGCCACGTGGTCGTAGCTCCCGACAAGTTCAAGGGCACCCTGGAGGGCGCCGAGGTCGCCGCCCGGATCGCGGCCGGCATCCGGCGCGCCGCGCCCGGCGTCGAGGTGCGCGAACTGCCCGTCGCCGACGGCGGCGAGGGCACCCTGGCCGCCGCGCTCGCGGCCGGCTTCACCCGCGTCCCGGCCAAGGTGGCCGGTCCGACCGGCCTGCCCGTGGACGCCGCGCTCGCCGTCCGCGGCGACACCGCCGTGGTCGAGCTGGCCCAGTCCTCCGGACTCGCCAGGCTCCCCGGCGGCCGCACCGCCCCGCTGGCGGCCGGCTCCTACGGGGTCGGCCAGCTGATCGGCCGGGCCGTGGCGCTCGGCGCCAAGCGGATCGTGCTCGGCCTCGGCGGCAGCGCCTGCACCGACGGCGGCGCGGGCATGGTCCAGGCGCTCGGCGTGGGCCTGCGGGACGCGGACGGCGCCGAACTGCCGCCGGGCGGGGCCGCGCTGCGCAAGCTGGCGCACATCGACCTCGGGCCGCTGGCCGACGCGCTGACCGGCGTCGAGATCGTGGTCGCCTGCGACGTGGACAACCCGTTGCTCGGCCCGCGCGGCGCCACCGCCGTCTACGGGCCGCAGAAGGGCGCCGACGGCGAGGACCTGGTGGTCCTCGAGGAGGGGCTGACCCGCTTCGCCGACGAGGTCGCCCTGGCCACCGGGCGCGACGTCCGCGAGGCCCCCGGCGCCGGGGCCGCGGGCGGGGTGGGCTTCGCCGCCCTCGCCCTGCTCGGCGCCACCATGCGACCCGGTATCGAGCTGCTGCTCGAACTGCTGGGTTTCGACGAGGCCGTGCGTGGGGCACGCCTCGTCGTGACCGGCGAGGGCTGCCTGGACGCGCAGACGCTCCACGGCAAGGCCCCCGCCGGCGTCGCCGCGGCGGCCACCCGGGCGGGGGTTCGGGTGGCCGCTGTGGCAGGGCGGCTGGAACTGTCCGAGCCCGAGTGGCGGGCCGCCGGCTTCGCCGACGCCGTCGCCCTCACCGACCTGGCCGAGCAGCCGGGGGACAGCATGACCAGGGCCGGCGAGCTCGCCGAGGTGGCGGGGGAGCGGCTGGCCGGCCGCCTGCTGACCGGCTGACCACTCGTACGTTCCTCCATTGACGTTTTGTTGAAGACGGGCCTAGGCTCCCGGCAATCCCTCGGTTCCCCGGCCCGGACCCCCTCAGGCACCCACCCCCAACTCCCAGGTTTCGGAGGTCCCCCATGCCTTTCAGCCAGCCAGCGGTGATCCGCTCCCGACGGGTGGTCCTGCCCGACGGCGAGCGCCCCGCCGACGTGCTGATCCGGGACGGGAAGATCGAGCAGATCGCCACCCACGGCTCGCTCCTCGCGGGCGACCGCCCCGACGTCGCGGGCGGCCTCACCGACCTCGGCGACACCGCCCTGCTGCCCGGCCTGGTCGACACCCACGTGCACGTCAACGAGCCCGGCCGCACCGAGTGGGAGGGCTTCGCCACCGCCACCCGGGCCGCCGCGGCCGGCGGCGTCACCACGATCATCGACATGCCGCTCAACTCCATCCCGCCCACCACCACGGTGGACGGACTGGTGGCCAAGCGGAAGACCGCCGAGGGCCAGGCCTGGGTCGACCTCGGCTTCTGGGGCGGCGCCGTGCCCGGCAACGTGCCGGACCTCGAACCCCTCCACCGCGAGGGCGTGTTCGGCTTCAAGAGCTTCCTCGCCCCCTCCGGCGTCGACGAGTTCCCGCACGTCGAGGCCGCCGACCTGGAGGCCGCGCTGGCCGAGCAGGCCCGGATCGGGGCGCTGGCGATCATCCACGCCGAGGACCCGGCCGTCCTGGCCGCCGCCCCGCAGCAACCCGGCGTCCACTACCGGGACTTCCTCGCCTCCCGCCCGGCCGACGCGGAGACCGCCGCCGTCGCCAACCTGCTGGACACCGCCCGGCGCACCGGCGCCCGTGTCCACATCCTGCACGTCTCCTCCGCGGCCGTGCTGCCGCTGCTGCGCCAGGCCCGCGAGGACGGCGTGCGCGTCACCGCCGAGACCTGCCCGCACTACCTGACCCTGGCCGCCGAACAGGTGCCGGACGGCGACACCGCCTTCAAGTGCTGCCCGCCGATCCGCGACGAGGGCAACCGGGACCGGCTCTGGGAGGCCCTGGCGAACGGCGAGTTCATCGCCGTCGTCTCCGACCACTCGCCCTCCACCCCCGACCTCAAGCTGCTGCCCGAGTACGGCGGCAGCGGCGACTTCGCGGCCGCCTGGGGAGGCATCGCCTCGCTGCAGCTCGGCCTGCCGGCGATCTGGACCGAGGCCCGCCGCCGCGGCCACGGCCTGGTCGACGTGGTCCGCTGGATGTCCGGCGGACCGGCCGAACTGGCCGGCCTCACCGCCACCAAGGGCGCCATCGCGGTGGGCCGCGACGCCGACCTGGTCGCCTTCGACCCCGACGGCGAGTTCGCCGTCCACGCCGCCGGACTGCACCACCGCAACCCGGTGACACCGTACGCGGGCCGGACGCTGACCGGCGTGGTCCGCACCACCTGGCTGCGCGGCCGCGTGGTGGACACCGGCGCCGAGCCCTTCGGCCGCCAGCTCACCCGGCCCGCCGCCGCCACCACCCCGACCGATCGCCCGTCCTGAGGAGACTCCGTGACCCCTGCCGACACCCCGAGCGCTCCCTTCACCGAGCTGGTCGACCTGGCCTCGCGGCTGCTGGGTGCGGGCGTCGTCGCCACCAACGAGGACACCTTCGCCGACGCCGAGAACCTGCTGGTCGCCAAGCCCGCCGAGTTCCGCCCGCACACCTTCGGCCACAAGGGCCAGATCATGGACGGCTGGGAGTCCAAGCGCCGCCGCGGCGTCAGCGCCGACCAGCCGCACCCCACCGACCAGGACCACGACTGGACGATCGTCCGGCTCGGCGCCGCCGGTGTGATCCGCGGCCTCGTCGTGGACACCGCGCACTTCACCGGCAACTACCCGGAGAGCGCCTCGGTCGAGGCCGCCTCCGTCCCCGGCCACCCCTCGCCCGGGGAACTGGCCGGCGCGGAGTGGACCACCCTCGTCCCGCGGACCCCGCTCCAGGGCGACACCGCCCACGAGTTCGCCGTCGAGGACGCCGCCCGCTACACCCACGTCCGGCTCAACATCTTCCCGGACGGCGGCGTGGCCCGGCTGCGGGTGCACGGCGAGGTGCTGCCCGACCCGCGCGAACTGGACGGCCTCACCTTCGACCTGGCCGCCCAGGAGTACGGCGGCGTGGCCGAGGCGGCGTCCGACCGCTACTTCTCCTCCCCGCACAACCTGAACGCTCCCGGTCGCGCCTCCGTCATGGGCGAGGGCTGGGAGACCCGGCGTCGGCGCGACAAGGCCAACGACTGGGTGCAGATCGCCCTGGCCGGGGGCGGTGAGGTCCTGGCCGCCGAGGTGGACACCACCCACTTCGTCGCCAATGCCCCCGGCTGGGCCGACCTCGTCGGCTTCGACGCCTCGACCGGGGCGGACCCGGCCGACGGCGAGTGGTTCGAGATCCTGCCCCGCACCCGCCTGCAGCCCGACACCCGGCACCGCTTCCGGCTCGACGTCGGCCGCCCGGTGACCCACGTGCGCATCAACGTCTACCCGGACGGCGGCCTCGCCCGGCTCCGTCTCACCGGCCGCCTCACCGAGTCCGGCCGTGCGGCCCTCGCGCTGCGCTGGTTCGACGCCGTCCCGGCCGCCGAGGCCGCCGCGGCCCTCACCGAGGCCGGCCTGAGCGCCGAGGAGGCCGCCGCGCTGGCCGCCGCCCGCCCGCTGGCCGACCAGGCCGCGGTCACCGCCGCCGTCGCGGCGCTCCAGCCCGCCGACGGCCCCGACGGCGAGCACTCGTCCCGCCGCCGCTCGGCGCTCTGGCGCCTGCTCGGCATCTGACGGCGCCCCGGGCGGGCCCCGGCGCCCGCCCGGCGGCCGTCAGACCACTCTCCGCACCGCCTTTATCGACACCTGAAGGACCCTCCATGTCCAAGAACCTGACCACGGAGTCCGGCGCCCCGGTCGCCGACAACCAGAACTCGGCCTCGGCCGGCGAGTACGGCCCGCTGCTGATCCAGGACCAGCAGCTGCTGGAGAAGCTGGCCCGCTTCAACCGCGAGCGCATCCCGGAGCGCGTCGTGCACGCCCGCGGCTCCGGCGCCTACGGCTACTTCGAGGTCACCGACGAGGTGTCGCAGTACACCCGCGCGGACTTCCTCGCCGAGGTCGGCAAGCGCACCGAGGTCTTCCTGCGCTTCTCCACCGTGGCCGGCAACCTGGGCTCCAGCGACGCGGTGCGCGACCCGCGCGGCTTCGCGCTGAAGTTCTACACCGAGCAGGGCAACTACGACCTGGTCGGCAACAACACCCCGGTGTTCTTCATCAAGGACCCGATCAAGTTCCCCGACTTCATCCACTCGCAGAAGCGCGACCCGTTCACCGGCGTGCAGGAGGCGGACAACGTCTGGGACTTCTGGGCCCACTCGCCCGCCTCCACCCACCAGATCACCTGGCTCTTCGGCGACCGCGGCATCCCGGCCTCCTACCGCCACATGAACGGCTACGGCTCGCACACCTACCAGTGGGTCAACGCCCAGGGCGAGGCCTTCTGGGTCAAGTACCACTTCAAGACCAACCAGGGCATCCGCTCGCTGGACGGCGACCAGTCCGCCGAGGTGCTCGGCGCCGACGCCGACTCGCACCAGCGCGACCTGCACCAGGCCATCGAGCGCGGCGTGTTCCCGTCCTGGACCCTCTACGTCCAGCTGATGCCGGTCGCCGAGGCCGCCGACTACCGCTTCAACCCGTTCGACCTCACCAAGGTGTGGCCGCACGCCGACTACCCGCTGGTCAAGGTCGGCCGCCTGGTGCTCAACCGGAACCCGGAGAACGTCTTCGCCGACGTCGAGCAGTCCGCGTTCTCGCCGAACAACTTCGTGCCCGGCATCGGCCCCTCCCCGGACAAGATGCTCCAGGGCCGCCTGTTCGCCTACGCGGACGCCCAGCGCTACCGCCTCGGCGTCAACCACACCCAGCTGCCGGTGAACGCCCCGCGCGCCACCGAGGCGAACAACTACGGCCGCGACGGCCTGCACGCCGTCAACAAGTCCGGCCGCGGCAAGAACTACGAGCCCAACTCGTACGACGGCCCGGCCCAGACCGACGACGCGCTCGCCGCGCCGGTCAAGCTGAACGGCTACACCGGCACCTACACCACGCCCGCCCACACCAAGGACGACGACTTCTTCCAGGCGGGCGAGCTGTACCGGCTGATGTCCGCGGGCGAGAAGACCCGCCTCATCAACAACATCGCGGGCTTCCTCGCCCAGGTGACCCGCGACGACGTCGTCGAGAAGAACCTCGCCCACTTCCACGCCGCCGACGAGGAGTACGGCGCCCGCCTGGAGGCGGCCGTCGCCAAGCTGCGCGCGGGCGACGAGGGCTGACACCCGGGCGGCGGCCGCGCGGGACGGCGGTACCCGCGTGGGACGGCGGTTCCCGCGCGGGGCCGGCCGACTGACTGACTGACGCACCCTCACCGGTCGCCGGGGCCCGCACCCCGGCGGCCGCACGACGGGCTCCTCCCCCCAGGGCAGTGGGGGAGGGGCCCGTTCGCGTACGCCCGGCCGGTCGGGCGCGGACGGCGGCGGGACGGCGGCGGGGCGGGGGTGGCCGGGGGTGAGCTGGGAGCCGGCTGGGCGGCGGCTGGGAGTTTCCTGGGGATCCGCTGGGAACGGCTCCACGGAATGTTCACGGAGTTTCACGGACCTCGCCTGCCGGAGCCCCCGGGTCGATAGGCTGGACGGTGCCCGCGGTCGCTCCGTGGGGGGACATCGGAAGGGGACGACATGTCGACACCAGCCCCGGGTCGCCACGCCGCGCCGGACCAGGGCCAGAGCAGCCCGTTCACCTCCCTGCAGTACGCCCTCAGACTGCTGGAAGCCGTCGACCGCCACCCCGACGGGGCCACCCTGGTGGCCCTCGCCCGGGAGACCTCGCTCGGCCTGCCGACCGTCCGGCAGCTGGCGGAGATCCTCGAGATCGAGGGTTATCTCCAGTGCCAGGACGGCGGTTGGGTGCTCGGCGGCACCTTCGCCCTGCTCGGCCAGCACAACCGGGAGCAGCTGGTGAAGGCCCGGCTGAACCGCAAACTCGTTGAGCTGCGCGATGAGTTGGGCGCGGCCGTCTACTTCAGCCGTTACCACGACGGGGAGTTGACCGTCGAGGCCGTCGCCGCGGCCGACTACGCGCCCGCGGTGCAGGAGTGGGTGGACTTCCGGGCCACCGCGCACGCCAGCGCGATCGGCAAGTGCCTGCTCAGTCAGCTCGACGTGGACGGCCGTCGCGACCACCTCTCCCGGCATCCCGTCGCCCGGCTCACCTCCCGGACGGTCACCGACGCCGACCAGTTGATGCACCGGCTGGAGCGGCAGCCGGCCACCGTGCCGGTGCTGGACATCCAGGAGTACGCGCTCGGCACGGTCTGCGCGGCCGTGCCCGTGACGGCGGGCAGCACGGTGGGCTGCCTGGCGACCTCGATGCCGGTGGACAACGTGCACCGGCTGAGGGCCGCGGCGGAACTGCTGGCGGCCAGGGCGGCGCCGTTGATGCTGGCGATGGCGGTCTGAGCACCGCGGTCGCCCCCGTGGGCCCCGCCGGATCCGAGTGATCCGGCGGGGCCCACGCGTTCGCGGGGCCGGATTCGGCCGGAGCGGTGTTCCGCGGGAGCCCTTCCCGGCCGTGTTTCGCGGGCCGTCCGGCGGTGCACATCACTTATTAGACTCGATGTCGATAAGAGTCGCCGAAACCCTTGTCCCGGTCACTACCCGCGAGTACGTTTCCCTGAGCCGAGCCGCCGCCCCCAGGTCAGGAGGGCCTGCCATGCCCCGAACCACCCCCGTTCCCGCCCTCGCCGCAGACGCCGCCCGCGTGCACGACAGCCTCGTCCTGGAGCCCCGGGACGTCCGCTTCGACTGGTCCCGGCTGCCGCTGCACTGGATCCCCGACGAGCCGATGGCCACCCACGTGATCAACGTGCTGCACCTGCTGCTGCCCGAGGGCGAGCGCTGGTTCGTCAAGGTGTTCAAGGAGGCGCTGCCGCTGATCCGCGACGAGCAACTGCGGGAGGAGGTCCTGGGGTTCATCGGGCAGGAGGCCATCCACGCCGAGGCCCACCAGGAGGTCCTCGACCACCTGCTCGGCCAGGGGCTCGACCCGCGCCCCTACGTCCGGCAGATCTCCTGGCTGTTCCAGCGCGTCCTC
The DNA here is from genome assembly GCF_042873275.1 of Kitasatospora sp. NPDC004745. Taxonomy (NCBI): domain Bacteria; kingdom Bacillati; phylum Actinomycetota; class Actinomycetes; order Kitasatosporales; family Streptomycetaceae; genus Kitasatospora; species Kitasatospora sp. NPDC004745. Next base: position 558,822 of record NZ_JBIALK010000001.1, read on the forward strand.
GGCGACAAGCCCGGGCTCTCCCCGGCCCGCCGGCGCGAGAACATCATCGAGCGGGTCGCCTTCATCGCGGCGATCGAGCACTTCACGGCCTTCCTCGGGAACTGGGCGCTCAACTCCCCGGGCCTGGACCGCGCCGAGGCCGACCCGACGATGCTCGACCTGTTGCGCTGGCACGGCGCCGAGGAGGTCGAGCACCGCAGCGTCGCCTTCGACCTGATGGTCCACCTCGACCCGGGCTACCTGCGGAGGGTCCGCGGCATGGCCGTCTCCGGGCCGCTGCTGGTCCACCTCTGGGTGCGCGGGGCCCGCTTCCTGCTCGCCGCCGACCCGACGCTGAACGGCCGGCTCAAGCCCACCTGGCGGGAGGCGGGGCGGATCGCCAAGCGCGGCCTGCTGCCCGACCCGCTCCGGTCGGTCCGCTCCGGTCTGCGCTACCTGCGGCCCGGCTACCACCCGACCCAGGAGGGGTCCTCCAGCCAGGCCCTCGGCTACCTCGCCACCTCTCCGGCCGCCCGCGCCGCCGCGGGTCGCTGAGGAGCGGCGGGAGGGGCGGGTTTCAGCTGACAGATTTCAGCGAACAGAGAACGTCATCTGTTATCTGTTATCTGTTCGCTGAAATCTGAACTCTGTGATCTGTTCGCGGAAGTCCGTCCGCCCGACCCCGCCCCGCTCACCCCGCCGCCCGCCGTGACCCCCGCCCGCCTGCCGTTCCCACCCCGCCCTGACGCCAAGGACCGCCGGATGGACCTGCTCGACCCGCCCCCCGACCTCTACGGCCGCCCCCGCGCCGACAGCTTCATGCGCCGGCTCACCGCCTTCGGCGACCGCTACTCCCCGGCCCTCGGCAGCCCGCTGCTGCGCCGCAACCCCCGCCGGCCGCTCAGCCGCCCCACCCCACCGCTCCAGCTGGTCGTCCGGGCCCGCCGACAGCTCGCCGGCGACGTCGTCGAGCTGACCCTGGCCGACCCCTCCGGCGGGGCGCTGCCACCCTGGCAGCCCGGCGCCCACCTGCGCCTCGCCCTGCCCTCCGGCCGTGAGCGCCACTACTCGCTGACCGGCGACCCGGCCGATCGCGCCGCCTACCGGATCGCCGTGCGCCGCCTCCCCGGTGGCGGCGGCGGTTCCGTCGAGGTCCACGAGGCCCTGCACCCCGGCAGCCGGCTGACCGCCCGCCGGCCCCGCAACGGCTTCGCCTTCTGCGCCGAACCGGCCGTCCTGCTGCTCGCCGGAGGCATCGGCATCACCCCGTTGCTCCCGATGGCCCGGGAGGCGCAGCGGCTCGGCCTCGACTGGCGCCTGGTGCACACCGGCCGCAGCGCCGACACCCTGCCCTACACGGACGAGCTGCGCGCCCTGGACCCGCGGCGGGTGGTGCTGCGCACCGACGACGACCACGGCGTGCCCGGCGGCGCCGAACTGCTCGCCCACGCCCCGCGCGGCGCGGCCGTGTACTGCTGCGGCCCGGCCCCGATGCTCACCGCCGTCCAGCGCGCCCTGGACGGATCCCCGGCCAGGGCCCTGCACTTCGAGCGTTTCGGTGCCGCCCCGGTCACCGACGGCGCGCCCTTCACGCTGCGTCTGGGCGCCGACGGCCCGGAGCTGGACGTCCCCGCGGACCGCTCCGCCCTGGACGTGCTGCGCGAGGCCAGGCCGGACCTCCCGTACTCCTGCCACCAGGGCTTCTGCGGCACCTGCGAGGTCCGCCTGGTGGCCGGTACGCCCGAGCACCGGGACCGCCGCCTCACTCCCGAGCAGCGCGCCGCCGGCGCCCTGTTGCCCTGCGTCTCCCGGGCCGCCGAGGGCGAGACCCTGGTGCTCGACCTGTAGGGCTTGCCCTGGCGCACCCAACGCCCCGGCGCACCCTGGCGCACCCAACGCCCCGGCGCAGCCTGGCGTACGGGGCGCCGCACCCGCAGCGTGTCCGACCTCGTGCTCGACCTGCCGAAGGAGCCAAGGATGGCGAACCCCCCGACCTTCCCCTACGACGAGCGCGACCTCGCCCGCTTCCGGGAGACCCAGCAGCTCGCCTACCACTGCGCCGAACAGGTCGCCGCCTGGATCGAACCGGGCGTCACCGAACGGCAGACCACCGCCGAGCTGCGCCGCCGTCTGGTCGCGGCCGGGGTGCAGGACTTCTTCCACGTCCCCTTCGCCTGGTTCGGCGACCGCACGGCGTTCCGGCACTTCCGCACCCCGCTGCAGTTCTTCGCCGGCAACCGCCGCCTGGAGGAGGGCATGCCGTACGTGCTGGACTGCGCGCCCGTCGTGGACGGCTACACCGCCGACATCGGCTACGGGGGCAAGGTCGGCGAGAACCCGGTCTGGGACCGCCTCGCCGCGGACCTCCAGGTGTACCGGGAGCTGATCCTCGCCGAGGTGCGCGCCCGCAAGCCGCTCGACCAGGTGTACGCGGCCGTGGACGCGCAGATCGCCGCGCACGGCTACGACAACCGCCACCGGGTGTACCCGGGCCGGGTGATCGGCCACCAGGTCACCCGCACCACCGCGCGCGGCCCGGCCGGGGTCAGCGTCCTCGGCTTCGGCGTGCGGACCCTGCAGACCCTCGGCCGCGAACTGGTCACCGAGCGGCTGCACGGCCGCTCGCCGCTGTGGGCGGACGGTCGGTCGTCCCGGCACGCGCCCACCCCGGGCCTGTGGGCGGTCGAGCCGCACATCGGCTTCCGCGGCGTGGGCATCAAGTTCGAGGAGCTGCTGGTGGTGACGGAGGACGACGCCCACTGGCTCGACGACGACCTGCCGCACGTCCGCCGCTGGCAGGACGCCGCGGGCACCGCGGCCGCCCCCGCGCCCGCGGCGTCCCCCGCCTCCGCCCCCGCCCCCGCCGGGCCGACGCCCGGGCGAACCGACGAGCCGACCCCCTCGACCGCCACCCTGGAGGCCACCCGATGAGCACCCCCGCCCCCGACGGGACCGTCCGCCGCCGCACCGTCCACTCCGGCGGTCTGGCGCTCGCCGTCTTCGAGCAGGGCGACCCGGACGCCCCCACCGTCCTGCTGGTGCACGGCTATCCGGACACCCACGCCGTCTGGGACGACGTCGCCGCCGACCTCGCGCGCGACCACCACGTGGTCCGCTACGACGTGCGCGGCGCCGGCGAGTCCGGTGTGCCGACGACCCGCGACGGCTACCGGCTGGCACAGCTGGCCGACGACCTGTTCGCGGTCGCCGACGCCGTCAGCCCGGACCGCCCGGTGCACGTGGTCGCCCACGACTGGGGCTCGCTGCAGTCCTGGGAGGCCGTCACCGAGCCGGGCGCCGAGCACCGGATCGCCTCCTACACGACCATGTCCGGCCCCTGCCTGGACCACATGGGCTACTGGCTGCGCCACCGGATGCGCCGGCCCACTCCGCGCCATCTCGGTCAACTGCTCCACCAGGGCGTCCACTCCTGGTACATCACCGCCTTCCACCTGCCCTTCCTCGCGCCGGGCGTGTGGCGCCTGGGCCTGGCCCGGGCCTGGCCGCGGGTGCTGCGCGACCTGGAGCGGGTCACCCCGCGGGCGGACCACCCGCAGCCCAGCCTGCGCCGCGACGCGGTGCGCGGCATCGAGCTGTACCGGGCCAACTTCCGCCCCGCGCTGCGCAGTCCGCGGGAGCGCCCGACGCAGGTGCCGGTCCAGTTGGTCACCCTCACCCGGGACCGCTACGTCGGCACCTACCTCTCCGAGGGCCTGGAGCGCTGGGTGCCGAACCTGACCCGGCGGACGCTGCACGCCGGGCACTGGTCGGCGCTGCTGGAGCAGGGGGCCACCGTGGCCGGGCTGGTCCGGGAGTTCACCGGCCGGATCGAGCGCGGCGGCGCGCAGGCCCCGCAGCGGTCCGCACGGTCCCTGGGGGACGGACGGCTGGTGGTGGTGACGGGCGGCGGCAGCGGCATCGGCCGGGCGACGGCGCTGGCCTTCGCCGAGGACGGCGCCCGCGTGGTGGTCTGCGACCTCGACCTCGACGCCGCCGAGCGCACCGCCGAACTCGCCTCGCTGATCGGCCCGCCGGCGCACGCCTACCGGGTGGACGTCGCCGACGGCGCGGCCGTGGACGCCTTCGCGCAGGCGGTGGCCGCCGAGCACGGCGTGCCCGACGTGGTGGTCAACAACGCCGGGATCGGCCACTCCGGCACGTTCCTGCAGACCACCGAGAAGGAGTGGCAGCGCGTCCTGGACGTGAACCTCTGGGGCGTCATCCACGGCTGCCGCGCCTTCGCCGCGCTGATGGCCGACCGCGGCCGGGGCGGCCACCTGGTCAACGTCTCCTCGGCCGCCGCCTACCTGCCCTCCAAGGCCCTCACCGCCTACGCGACCAGCAAGGCCGCGGTGTTCATGCTCTCGGACTGCCTGCGCGCCGAGCTCGCCGGGCACGGCATCGGCGTCTCGACGATCTGCCCCGGCATCGTCAACACCAACATCACCCGCACCTCCACCTTCTCGGCCACCACCGACGCCGAGCAGGCCGCCAAGCAGGCCCGCGCCGCCCGGCTCTACGCCCGCCGCGGCTTCCCCCCGGAGAAGGTCGCCACCGCGATCCTGGACGCCGTCCGCACCAACCGGCCGGTCGTCCCGGTCACTCCCGAGGCCAAGGCCGCCCGCTTCCTGAGCCGCCTCAGCCCGGCCCTGCTGCGCCTCGCCGCCCGCCTCGACGTCACCTGACCGGGCCCGCTGCCACGGCACCCCGCCCCCACCGGCACGACCGCCGGACCGACCGTCGGGACGACCGCACGGCACGACCGCCGGACCGACCATCGGCACGACCCGGCGAGGGGGCGGGGCCGTGGGCTGCCCCGGAGGGTGTGACAGGATCGAGGTCCATGGAGATGACGACGGCTCTTTGGTCATTCGCGCTGGTGGTGGGCCTGCTCACGCTCACGCCCGGGCTCGACACGGCACTGGTCCTGCGGACGTCCGCGCTGGGCGGGCGGCGGCAGGCGTGGGGGGTCGTGCTGGGGATCCAGACCGGCACCCTGGTGTGGGGCTCGCTCACCTCGGCCGGGGTGACGGCGCTGCTGACGGCCTCGCAGCTGGCCTACGAGGCGCTGCGCTGGGGCGGGGCCGCGTACCTGGTCTGGATGGGCGTCGGGATGCTGCGCGGCAGGAGCGGGCAGCCGGAAGCCGAGGAGGGGCCCGCGGACGGCGGGTTCGTCCAGGGCTGGCGGCGCGGTGCGCTGACCAACCTGCTCAACCCCAAGGTGGGGGTCTTCTACGTGGCGGTGCTGCCGCAGTTCATCCCGGCCGGGGCGCCGCACTTCGCCGCCGGCGTGGCGCTGACCTGCGTGCACGTCGTGGAGGGCCTGCTCTGGTCGACGGTCCTGGTGGGCTTCGCGCAGGCGGTGCGCGGCTGGCTGCGCCGCCCGGCCGCGCGCCGACTGATGGACCGGGTCACCGGGATCGTGGTGGTGGGCTTCGGCCTGAAGCTGGCCCTCTCGGACTGAGCCGCCCGCCGCTGCCCGTCCGCCGCCGCCCGTCCCTCGCTGCCCGCCCCCGCCGCCAGTCGCCGCCCGCCCGTCGTACCCCGCCGGACGCCCCGCTCAGCGGCCGAGCCGGGAGAGCCCCTCGCGCAGTTCCCGGGCGTTCATGCAGAGGTGCACGTCGATGTCGGCGTTCATCTCGAGCCAGAACGGTTCGCAGATGGACGGCAGCGCCGCCTCGTCGGGGACGTCCACGACGATGATCTGGCAGCGGCGTCCGTTGCGGGCGAAGAAGTAGGCCGCCTCCGGCTTGAGGTTCCCGAGGAGCCGTTCGAACTTCTCGCCGATCGAGCCGTCGGCGATGAGCCTGTTGGACGTCTCGGTGTCGATCTCGATCTCCAGCAGCGCGCGCATGACGCCGCTCCTTCCCGGGGCTCGGGCGAGTCCGCAACTCCAGCGTCCCGCCGCGGCGGTGGGCACGCAACGTCACTCGGCCGGCCGCCCAGGACTGGCCGCGGTGACGGCGCCGGGGCTGCATGGGAATCGCCATTCCCGAGCGCGCAGGAGCGACCCATGGCGATCATCGTGCTCTTCGACATCCCCGGTGTCACCCAGGCCCAGTACGACGCCGCGATCTACCGGCTGACCGGCGGAAAGGGCCTCCACCAGCCCTCGGACCTGCCGGTCCCGGGCCTCCTCTCGCACGCGGCCGGGCCGACGGAGGACGGCTGGCACGTCACGGACGTGTGGGAGGCCCGCGGGGCGTTCATCCGGTTCAGCGAGGTGCTGATGCCGATCCTCGAGGAGGTGGGCATCCCGACCGTGCCGCCGCGGATCCTGGAGGCGCACGCGGTGGTCACCGCCCCCGTCCCGGAGGGCTGAGCCGGCCGGCGACCGCCGCCGCCGGGTCCGCAGCCGACCGCCGCACCCGCCCCCGGGCCGGCCTCCCGATCCCGACCGCGGCCCCGACCGTGACACCGGCTGCGGCCCCGACCGTGACACCGACCCCGACTCCGACCCGCCCCGACCGCGGTCCGCTCAGGCCGCGTGCGACGAGGCCCGGGTGAGGGCGGCGGGTGAGGGCGCGTCGGTGGCGGGGGCCTGCGCGGCGGCCTCGTGGTGGATCGGCCCGTCCCCGGCGCTCAGCGGCAGGCAGCTGCCGCCGCGCCGGTGGGCGACGATCTCGGCGGCGACGGAGACGGCCGTCTCCTCGGGTGTGCGGGCCCCGAGGTCGAGCCCGATGGGTGAGCGCAGCCGGCCGATCTCGGCCTCGGTGAGGCCGACCTCGCGCAGCCGCGTCTCGCGGTCCCGGTGGGTGCGGCGCGAGCCCATCGCGCCGACGTAGCCGACCTGCAGCCGCAGGGCGCGTTCCAGCAGCGGGATGTCGAACTTGGCGTCGTGGGTGAGCACGCAGAGCACGGTGCGCCCGTCGATCCGGTCGAGCTGGGAGTCGAGGTAGCGGTGCGGCCAGTCGACGACGACCTCGTCGGCGTCGGGGAAGCGCCGCCGGGTGGCGAAGACGGGGCGGGCGTCGCAGACGGTCACGTGGTAGCCGAGGAACTTGCCGATCCGCACGACGGCGGCGGCGAAGTCGATGGCGCCGAAGACGAGCATCCGCGGCGCGGGCACGTAGGACTCGACGAAGCAGGTGACGGTGCCCTGCTCGTGCTCGTCGCAGGGGCGGCCGTCCAGGCCGAGCACGATGCGCCCGGTGCGTCCGGCGTCGAGCATGGCGCGGGCCTCGGTGACGATCGCCCGCTCGAGCGCGCCGACGACGGTGGGGGCGGGGGAGAGGGCGCCGTGGTGGGTGTCGGCGGTGACGGCGACGGTGGCGCCGGCCAGTGCGCCGGGCCCGGCGATCACCCGGGCGAGCGCCACCGGGGTGCCGGAGGCGATGTAGGCGATGCCGGCGTCGAGTCCGGCGTCGGCCCCGGGGACGACCGGCTGGACGAAGACGTCGAGGATTCCGCCGCAGGTCAGGCCGACGGCGAAGGCGTCCTCGTCGCTGTAGCCGAAGCGTTCGAGCACCGGCTCGCCGGACTCGATGGCGGCCTGGCACAGCTCGTAGACGGCACCCTCGACGCAGCCGCCGGAGACGCTGCCGACCGCCTCGCCGGCGGCGTCCACGGCCAGTGCGGCGCCCGGGTCGCGCGGCGCGCTGCCCGAGACGCCGACGACGGTGGCGACGGCGAAGGAGCGCCCGGACGCGTGCCAGGCCTGCAGCTGCTCGGCGATGTCCTGCATGTCGGGGGCTCCTTGTCGGTCGGGGGCCGGCGGGCCGGCGGGCCGCGGGGTCGGGGTCGGTGGCCGTGGTTCGTGGGGGCGGACGGCGTGGACGGCGTGGAGGGCGTGGACGGGCGGCGGGGGCCGGTGCCGGAACGCCGCCGTACGGGAAACGATCCCGTACGGCGGCGGTGCCGCTTAGTGGGCCCCCAGCAGGGACTTGACCGGGGTGAGGGCGAAGTAGACCAGGAACACGACGGTGAGGATCCACATCAGCGCACTGGGCTCGCGCCACTTGCCGGTGCCGGCCTTGATGGTCACGTACGAGATGACGCCGGCGGCGACGCCCGCGGTGATGTTGTACGTGAACGGCATCAGGACGCAGGTGAGGAAGGCCGGGATGGCGACCTCGCGGTCCGACCAGTCGATGTGCCGGGCCTGGCTCATCATCATCGAGCCGATCACGACGAGGGCGGCGGAGGCGACCTCGACCGGGACGATGCCGGCGAGCGGGGAGAAGAACAGCATCAGGGCGAACATGGCGCCGGTGACGGTGGAGGCGAGGCCGGTGCGGGCGCCGTCGCCGACGCCGGTGGCGGACTCGACGAACACGGTCTGTCCGGACGCGCCGACCACACCGCCGACCGCGCCGCCGGCGCCGTCGATGAACAGCGCCTTGGACAGGCCGGGCATCCGGCCCTGCTTGTCCGCGAGGCCCGCCTCGGTGCCGACGCCGATGATGGTCGCCATCGCGTCGAAGAAGCCGGCCAGGACGAGGGCGAAGACCGCGACCGAGGCGCTGATGGCGCCCATGCCCTGGCTGCCGAAGGCACCGAAGAGGTCGACCTTGCCGAAGAGTCCGAAGTCGGGGGCCGCGATCGGGCTGCCGGGCCACTCGGGGACGGAGCTGGCCCAGGTGTGCTCGGGCAGCGTGACGGTGGCGTTGACGACGAAGGCCACCACGGTGCCGCCGGCGATGCCGATCAGGATGGCGCCGCGCACCTTGCGGGCGAGCAGCACGAAGATGGTCAGCAGGGTGATCGCGAAGACCAGGACGGGCCAGCCGACGAGTTCGCCCTTGGGGCCGAGCGAGACGGGCGGGCCGAACGGGTCCGGGCCGTGGTGGATGAAGCCGGACTTCACGAGGCCGATCAGGGCGACGAACAGGCCGATGCCGATGGTGATGGCGTGCTTGAGCGGCAGGGGTATCGCGTCCATGATCTTCTGCCGGAGGCCGGAGACGACCAGCAGGACGATCAGGAGGCCGTAGACCACGCACAGGCCCATGGCCTGGGGCCAGGTGGTGTTGGGGACCACGATCGCGGAGACGGCGCCGGAGACGGAGAGGCCGGCCGCGAGCGCGAGCGGCACGTTGCCGATCACGCCCATCAGGATGGTGGTGACGGCGGCGGCCAGCGCGGTGGCGGTGGTCAGCTGCGCGTGGTCGAGCTTGAAGCCGGTCTTGTCGGCGCCGCCGAGCAGGATCGGGTTGAGCAGGATGATGTACGCCATCGCCATGAAGGTGGTGAGGCCACCCCGCAGCTCGTTGGCGAGCGTCGATCCCCGGGCCGAGATCTTGAAGTACGAGTCCAGCGCGTTCTTCGGGCGTGCTTCCGGGGACGGCGCTGTGGTGTCGTCCTCGGCGGGTCTTTCTTCGGTGGTGCCGGCTTCCGTGGGGATCCGGGTCATGTCCACTCCCAAGTGTCAAAGGGGGTTGGGGTGGGCGAGCCGACCTGATCGCCAGTCAACGAGGTTGGCGCAGGGGGACTGTTCGACTCACTGGGCGCACACTGTGGCGGTGCCTGCGGTGCGTAGGTGGTGCGCACCGCTGCAGAACCCCGGCGTGGGAGAGGCAGCGGGATGGGGCTTTCGCGTGTCGGCTGGTGGTGCATGGGGGTGCCTGTACTGCGTGGTGGGTGGTGCCGTGTGGGGTTGTGCTGCCCCGGGGCGGCGGGGAAGACGGTCGCCGCCCCGGGGAGGTCGTGGTCCCGCGGTCAGCCGGGCTGTTCGGTGGTCAGGTGCTCGGGCCGGACGGGGATCCGGGTGAGCGCGAGGCCGGTGGCGTTGCGGATGGCGGCCACGATCGACGGCGTCGCCGACACGGTCGGGGCCTCGCCGACGCCGCGCAGCCCGTACGGGGCGTGCGGGTCGGGCAGTTCGAGGATCTCCACCGGGATCGGCGGGGTGTCGAGGATGGTGGGGATCAGGTAGTCGGTGAAGGAGGCGTTGCGCACCTTCCCGTCCCGCACGATGATCTCCTCCATCACGGCGAGGCCGAGCGCCTGGGTGCAGCCGCCCTGGATCTGGCCGACGACGGAGAGCGGGTTGAGCGCCTTGCCGACGTCCTGGACGGCGGTGAGCTCGACCACCTTGACCAGGCCGAGGTCGACGTCCACGTCCACCACCGCGCGGTTGGCGCAGAAGGTGTACTGGACGTGGCCGAAGCCCTGGCCGGTCTCCTTGTCGAAGGGGACGGTGGGGCGGTGGTGGTGCTCGCGGGTGAGGTCGATGGCCTCGTCGCCGAGCAGGTCGACCATGGAGACCAGCGCGCCGGAGCCCGCCGAGACGACCTTGCCGCCGTTGAGCGTGATGTCGTCGTGGGTCCAGCCGTAGCGGCGGCGGCCCTTCTCGATCAGCGCCCGCTTGACGGCCTCGGCGGCCAGCTTCACCGCGCCGCCGGTCATGTACGTCTGGCGGGAGGCGGAGGTCGAACCGGCCGATCCCACCTCGGTGTTGGCCGGGTGGATGGTGACCAGCTCGACGCCCAGCTCGGTGCGGGCGATCTGCGCGTGCACGGTGACGCCGCCCTGGCCGACCTCGGCCATCGCGGTGTGCACCATGGCGACCGGCTCGCCGCCGATGACCTCCAGGCGCACCCGGGCGGTGGAGTAGTCGTCGAAGCCCTCGGAGAAGCCGACGTTCTTGATGCCGACCGAGTAGCCGACGCCGCGCACGATGCCCTCGCCGTGCGAGGTGTTGGACAGCGCGCCGGGCAGCTGGCGCACGTCCAGGTGCTCGGTGTCCAGCGGCGGCGGCAGCGGCATGTCCTTGACGCGGCGCAGCAGTTCGGCGACCGGGGCCGGCGAGTCGATCTGCTGGCCGGTGGGCATGTGGTCGCCCTCCGACATCGCGTTGAGCTGCCGGAGCTCGACCGGGTCCATGCCGAGCGCGGCGGCCAGCTTGTCCATCTGCGTCTCGTAGCCGAAGGCGGCCTGGACGGCGCCGAAGCCGCGCATGGCGCCGCAGGAGGGGTTGTTGCTGTACAGCGCGATGGCGTGCATCTTGACGTTCGGGATCACGTACGGGCCGTGTCCGAGCGAGGCCGCGTTGCCGACGACGGCGGGCGAGGCGGAGGCGTACGCGCCGCCGTCCAGCACGATCCGGCAGTCGGCGTAGACCAGCTTGCCGTCGCGGGTGGCGCCGTGCTCGTAGTGCATCTTCGCCGGGTGGCGGTGCACGTGGCCGAAGAAGGACTCGTCGCGGGCGTAGACGATCTTCACCGGCTTGCCGGTGTGCTGGGCCAGCAGGCAGGCGTGGATCTGCATCGACAGGTCCTCGCGGCCGCCGAAGGCGCCGCCGACGCCGGCCAGGGTGAGCCGGACCTTCTCCTCGGGCAGGTCGAGCACCGGGGCCATCTGCTGGCGGTCGACGTGCAGCCACTGGGTGGCGATGTACAGGTCGATGCCGCCGTCCTCGGCGGGCACCGCGAGGCCGGACTCGGGGCCGAGGAAGGCCTGGTCCTGCATGCCGACCTCGTAGTCGCCGCTGACGACGACGTCCGCGAGCGCGCGCACCTCGTCGGTGACGCCGAGGCCGGAGACCAGCTTCTGCTCGTGGCAGATGTTGCCGTACCCGTGCGACTTGTACTCGTGCGGCTCGTGCACGTAGCCGTGGGTCTCGGGGTCGAGGCACTGCTCCTCGGTGACGATCGGGGTGAGCACCTCGTACTCGACCTTGATCTTCTTCACCGCGCGGCGGGCCGTCTCCGGGTGGTCGGCCGCGACCAGTGCGATCGCCTCGCCGTGGTAGCGGACCTTGTCGATGGCCAGCGCCGGCTGGTCCTGGATCTCCAGGCCGTAGTACTTCGAGCCGGGGATGTCCCGGTGGGTGAGCACCGCGTAGACGCCGGGCACCTTGAGCGCCTCGGAGATGTCGACGGAGAGGATGTTGGCGCGGGGGTGCGGCGAGCGCAGCGCCATACCCCAGAGCATGTCCTCGTGCCACATGTCGGACGAGTACGCGAACTCGCCCTTGACCTTCAGGTTGCCGTCCGGGCGCAGCGGCGAGCCGCCGATGCCGTCCTTGGACGCCTGGTCGATGTTCTGGAGGTTCTTCTGTCCCTGGATGGTGCGCGTGCTCATGCGGACTCCGCCTCCCCGGCGCACTTGCGGGCGGACGCCAGCCGCACCGCGTCCATGATCTTCTCGTAGCCCGTGCAGCGGCAGAGGTTGCCCGACAGCGCCTCGCGGATGTCGTTGTCGCTCGGCTGGGCGTCCCGCTCCAGCAGTGCGTCGGTCTGCACCAGCAGGCCGGGGGTGCAGAAGCCGCACTGCACGGCGCCGGCGTCGATGAACGCCTGCTGGACGAGGCCCAGCTCGCCGTCCTCCTCGGCCAGGCCCTCGACGGTGCGCACCTCGCGGTCCTGCACCTGGCCGGCCGCGACCAGGCAGGAGCAGACCGGCACGCCGTCCAGGTAGACGGTGCAGGAGCCGCACTCGCCCTGCTCGCAGGCGTTCTTCGAGCCGGGCAGGCCGACCCGCTCGCGCAGCACGTACAGGAGGCTCTCGCCCTCCCAGACGTCGTCCGCCTCGACCGGCTTGCCGTTGGCGGTGAAAGTGACCCTCATGCCGCGCTCCTGATCTGCTTGCTGTAGTCGTTCCAACACCAGGTGAGGGTGCGGCGGGCCATCACGGCCAGGGAGTGGCGCCGGTACTCGGCGGTGCCGCGGACGTCGTCGATCGGCGAGGCCGCGGCCTTCACCAGCTCGCCGAAGCGCTGGATCACCTCGGTGCCCAGCAGGCCGCCGGACTCCCAGAGGCCGCGCTCGGCGAGCACGCCCTGCAGGTACTCCTCGGCCTCGACGGCGCGGCGCGGCGTGGGGGCGGCCGAACCGATGCCGGTGCCGACCGTGCCGTTCTTGGGGTGGAGGGCGAAGCCGAAGGCGCAGACCGCGATCACCATGGCGTTGCGGGTGCCGATCTTCGAGAACTGCTGCGGGCCGTCCGCGACCGGGATGTGCACGGCCCGGATCAGCTCGTCCGCCTCCAGGCTGTTGCGCTTCACCCCGACGTAGAACTCGTCGATCGGGATCATCCGGGTCCCGCGCACCGAGGCCGCCTCGACGAACACGTCGCGGCCGGCCGCCAGCAGCGCGGGGTGCGCGTCACCGGCGGGGGAGGCGCCGCCGAGGTTGCCGCCGACGCCGCCGCGGTTGCGGATCTGCGGCGAACCGACGGTGTGGGCCGCCAGCGCCAGCCCGGGCAGCGGCCCGGACAGCTCGTCGATGATCCGGGCGTAGGGGACCGAGGCGCCGAGCTTGACGACGCTGCCGTCGTTCGACCATTCGGTCAGCTCGGTGACGCGGTTCAGGTCGAGAATCGCGGATGGCCGGTGCACGTCGAAGTTCATCTCGACCATGACGTCCGTACCGCCCGAGATGGGCAGCGCGGTCGGGTACTCAGCCTTCGCCGCGAGTGCCTCGTCCCAGGTAGCGGGCCGAAGGAACTCCATGCGGGTGTCTCCTCAAGTCGTCGCCTGCCGAACGGGTGGGCACAGTGCCCGGAACTCGGTGTTCGGACCTCGCTAACCGCTTCGTCGCCTCCGCGTCGGGCCCCGGTCACCGGGTTGTGTCCGGCGGCGTGTCGCCCAGTGAACCGCTGTGACGGGGCCCACTGGCAGTCACCGATGGCATGAAGCCCCGGCTGTGCTCCAGCCCGGCATCCTGTACGTTCCTCTAAGGAGCGCAATTCCGCAGCCCAGGTGTTCACCGGGTGCTACCTACGACCGTAATCCGGTCGTGATTCGCAAGCTACGGGCCCGTGATCCGGCGGCCCGGTGGTACGTAACGCCGAGCACGGATGTTCGGGCACACTGTGACCCCCGGCAGCGTGCCCGGGCCCCCACCCTCACCCCCCCAGCCCGTTAGGAGTCCGCGGATGCGTGTCCGTGACCTGCTCGCCCCCGGCGCCCCGCGACTGCGCCTGCTCGCGGCGGAGGACGAGCTGGACCGGCAGGTCAGCGGCGTGATGACCACGGACCTGCACGACCCCGGGCGCTACCTGCACGGCGGCGAGCTGGTGCTCACCGGCATGCTCTGGCGCACCGGCCCGGCCGACTCCGAGCGGTTCGTGCGCACCATCGTGGCCGGCGGCGCCGTCGCCCTGGCGGCCGGCGAGGCCGAGGTCGGCCCGGTGCCCGAGGACCTGGTCGAGGCCTGTCGACGGCACCGGATGCCCCTGTTGGCGGTACCGGACGACATCGCCTTCGGCACCGTCACCGAGTTCATCGGCCGCCAGGTGTCGGCCGACCGGGCCGCCGACCTCGCGGCCCTCGTCGACCGGCACCGCCTGCTGGTCTCGGCGGCCGGCGGCGGCGGCCTGGACGCCGTGCTGGACCTGCTCGGCGGCGACCTCGACCTCGACTGCTGGGTGCTCACCCCCACCGGCGCGGTGATCGCCGGCCCCGCCGACCGGCTGTCCGCCGAGGACCGCGACCAGCTGGTGCGCGCCCACCTGGGCGCGCAGCGCCAGCGCCGCCGCCCCCCGCACCGGGCCCGGCTGGCCGGCGGCTCCTACTCGCTGCTGCCCGCCGCGGCCTCGGCCGAGCAGGACGCGCCGCTGGCCGACTGGATGCTCGCCGTCGCCGGCGACGTCACCGAGTGGACCACCAAGCGCCAGCAGCTGGCCGAGAACCTGGCCCGGCTGGTCGCCGCCGAGCGCCAGCGCCGCGACGAGGGCCGCCGGCTGCGCCGCCGGCTCGCCGACGAACTGCTGGACCGGCTGCAGCGCGACGCGGATCCGGCGGAGATCAGCCGCGCCCTGTACGCCTCCTCGGCGATGGCCGCCCGCTACGAGAGCCCCGAGCCCAGGGCCCAGGTCCAGGACGGCTCCTGGCTGGTGGTCAGCGCCGAGGGCACCGGTCTGCCGGAGGGCATGGTGCGCGCGGTGCTGGAGGAGGCCCTCGGCGGCACCAGCGACCGCGCGCTGATCGCCGGGGCCGGCACCGGCGCCGTGGTGGTCCTGCCCGCCCTGGACGCCGCGGTGCCCGCCGACACCCTGCGCGAGCTGCTGGCCCCGCTGGAGGCCGGACTCGGTTCGGAGGGCCGGATCACCCTCGGCGTCTCGGCCCCCGCGGCCGAGGCCGGCGGCCTGCGCGGCGCCCTGGAGGAGGCCCGGCACGCCCGCCGGATCGCCGCCGCCCGGGTCGGCCGGGTCTGCGTGGCGGGCCCGGAGGAGCTGGCCTCGCACGTGCTGCTGCTGGCGGCCGTTCCGGACGAGGTCCGCCGGGCCTTCCGCAGCCGGCTGCTGGACAAGGTCATCGCGTACGACATCGAGCACCAGGCGGACCTGGTCCGCACCCTGGAGGCGTTCCTGCGTTCGGACGGCTCCTGGACGCGCTGCGCCGCGCAGCTGCACGTCCACGTGAACACCCTGCGCTACCGGATCGGCCGGATCGAGGAGCTGACCGGGCGTGACCTGTCCCGGCTGGAGGACCGGGTGGACTTCTACCTGGCGCTCGAACTGGCCTGACGGCTCCCCGGGCCCGCGCGGCGTCCACGACATCCGTGCCCTCCGGCGGGTCCGTGACGCCCGGCGGGTCCGCGTGCCTGGGATCCGGATCGCCGTCCGGCCTCCGGCGGGTCCGTGGCCTCCGGCGGGTCCGGGAACGCCGCAGGGCCCGCCGCGATGTTCGCGGCGGGCCCTGCCGGGTGCTCAGGGGGCGGTCACTGCACCGGGATGACCCCGGTCAGCCACTCGAAGGCGCTGGGCACCATGCCCTTCCACAGCTCGGTGGAGTGCGGGCCCGGGGTCTCCTGGATCTGGACCTTGGTCGGCTCCTTGGCCGCGGCCTGGATCGCCTGGGCGTCCTCCAGGCCGTCGCCCTTCTTGCCGCTGATGAAGAGGGAGACCTTCGGCGGGGTCTGGGCGGCCTTCAGGATGTTGACCGGGTTGTTCGCCTCGCGCAGCTTCGGGTCCTTGCCCACCAGCGAGTCGCCCTCGGAGGCCGGGTCGTTGTAGCCGGACATCGAGACGGCGGCGCGGTAGCGGTTGGGGTGGGCCAGGGACAGCTTGGCCGCGCAGTGGGCGCCGGCCGAGTAGCCGGCGATCGCCCAGCGGTCGGCGGACGGGTCGGCGCGGAAGTTGTCCAGGACCATCTGCGGCACGTCGCGGGTGAGCCAGGCGTCGGCGTTGACCTTGCCGGGGATGTCGGTGCAGCCGGCGTCCTGGTGGTTGCCGAGCAGCAGGGTGCGCGGTGAGACCAGGATGAACGGGGCGACCTTGCCCTGCTGCATCAGCGGCTTGAGCTGCTCGGAGACCTTGAGGGTGCCGTACCAGGTGGAGGAGGAGCCGGGGTAGCCGGGGATCAGCTCGACGACCGGGAACTTCTTGTCCTTGAACGCCGGGTCGTTGTACTGCGGCGGCAGCCAGACCAGCACCTCGCCGTCGACGCCGGACACCTGGCCCTTGAGCTCGGTCTTCTGGACGTCGCCGGGCACCGCCGGGTCGTTGACGCCGCCGAACTTCTGGGCGACCTTCGGCGGCTGCTTGGCGGCGTCGCCGCTGTTCTGGCCGCCGCTCTGGCCGGCGGGGGCGCCCGGCTCGGCCGGCGGGACGGAGGGCACGGCCCGGACGTGGTCACCGGTGCCGAGGAGGTCGTCCCAGCTGCCGTAGATGAGGTTGGCGTTGTTGACCATGACGAAGACCATCAGCACGGCCGTGACCTGGCAGAACATGATCATGACGAGCCTGGACAGGATCCGCACCGGGTTCGGTCCGGGGACCTTTCCCCAGAAGAGCAACGCCACCGCGATGGACACCGGCACCAGGATGACGGTGAGGACGAAGAATGGCGTACCTGTCAGTTGCATCGAGTTCTCGTATCCGGGTCGCTGGCCGTCCGGACCCCACTCGCCCGGACGCACTCCAATGGCATTGGACGGCAGTGAACCGATGATCGGTTGCCGTCCGAATCTGTGCGGAACCTGAGAGGAACATCACGTCTCCGTGCTGAACCTGCGGTGGGTCGGCGTTGTCGGCGCCACCCGGACGGCGGTCGTCCGGACGAGATGTCCAGCGAACTTCCAGGAAGGTCCCCCGAGGCACCTTACCTCCCGTGCCGTGCACCCCGCCGGGCGAGGCGGTGCGATCACGCGGCGGGCGGCCAGAGAGGATAGGGGGATGAGCACAACCCGCTTTCGCCCGTCCCGCCGCATCTGGCCCGTGTGCGCCGTCCTGGCACTCGCGGTCACCGCGGCCGGTTGCAGCAGTACCGGAGGCAGACGCGCCGAGGAGGCCCGCGCCAAGGCGGCGGCCGCCGCCGGCAGCGCCGTCACCACCCCGCGCTGGAAGGTCGCCATGGTGACCCACGCCGGAGCCGGCGACGCCTTCTGGGACAGCGTGCGCAAGGGCGCCGAGCAGGCCGCCGCCAAGGACAACATCACCTTCCTGTACTCCAACGACGCGCAGACCCAGAACCAGGTCCAGCTCGTCCAGGCGGCCATCGACCAGAAGGTCGACGGCCTGCTGGTCACCCTCGCCAAGGGCGACGCGATGGCCGACGTCCTCGGCAAGGCCAGGGCCGCCGGCATCCCCGTGATCACCATCAACTCCGGCCAGGAGTTCTCCGCGAAGTTCGGCGCTCTCACCCACATCGGCCAGGACGAGTCCACCGCCGGCCAGGCCGCCGGCACCGAGCTGGCCGGCCGCGGCCGCAAGAACGTGCTCTGCGTCATCCACGAGCAGGGCAACGTCGGCCAGGAGCAGCGCTGCGCCGGCGCCCAGGCCAAGGCCGGCGGCACCTTCCAGGTGCTCTACGTCGACGGCGTCAACATGCCCGACGCCCGCGCCGCGATCTCCGCCAAGCTCCAGGCCGACCCGTCCGTCGACACCGTCCTGACCCTCTCCGGCCCGATGGCCGCCACCGGGCTGCAGGCGATCCAGGACGCCCGTCGCCCCGTCGAGCTGGACACCTTCGACCTCGGGCAGCAGGTCGTCGCCGGCCTCAAGTCCGGCAGCGTCGGCTTCGCCGTCGACCAGCAGCCCTACCTGCAGGGCTACGAGGGCGTCGACCTGCTCTGGCTCTACCGGAGCAACCTCGACATGCTCGGCGGCGGCAAGCCCGTCGCGACCGGACCGCAGATCCTGACCAGGGACGACGCCGACGCGCTCGCCGAGTACGTCGCGAGGGGGACGCGGTGACCGCCACCGACGTCCTCGCCCAGGACCGCCCGGCCGCGCTGCGCCGCCTGCTCGCCCGCCCCGAACTCGGCTCGCTGATCGCCGCCGTCGCGGTGTTCCTGGTCTTCGCCGCCGCGGCCGGGCCCTTCCTCCAGGTCTCCTCGCTGGGCACCGTGCTCTACGCGGCGTCCACCATCGGGATCATGGCCGTCCCGGTCTCGCTGCTGATGATCGGCGGCGAGTTCGACCTGTCGGCCGGCGTGCTGGTCACCACCGCCGCGCTGACCTCCTCGATGGTCTCCTACCAGTTCACCGCGGTGACCTGGGTCGGGGTGGCCGTCTCGCTCGCCGTCACGCTGGCGGTCGGCGGCTTCAACGGCTGGATGCTCGGCCGCACCCGGCTGCCCAGCTTCATCGTCACCCTCGGCACCTTCCTGATGCTGACCGGTGCCAACCTGGGCGTCACCAAGCTGGTCTCCGGCACCGTCTCCACCAAGCCGATCTCCGACATGCAGGGCTTCGCCTCCTGCCGCTGGCTGTTCGCCTCCGAGGTCACCGTCGGCGGACTGACCGTCAAGGCCACCGTCTGGTGGTGGCTGGGCCTGCTCGCGGTCGGCACCTGGATCCTGCTGCGCACCCGCTTCGGGAACTGGATCTTCGCCGTCGGCGGTGACGCGGCCGCCGCCCGTGCGGTGGGCGTGCCGGTCGCCCGGACCAAGACGCTGCTCTACCTCGGCGTCGGCTTCGGCGCCTGGGTGCTCGGCCAGCACCTGCTGTTCTCCTTCGACACCGTGCAGTCCGGTGAGGGCGTCGGCAACGAGCTGATCTACATCGTCGCGGCCGTCATCGGCGGCTGCCTGATCACCGGCGGCTACGGCTCGGTGGTCGGCTCGGCGCTCGGCGCGCTGATCTTCGGCATGGTCAGCAAGGGGATCATCTACGCCCAGTGGAACCCGGACTGGTTCAAGTTCTTCCTCGGCGCGATGCTGCTGCTCGCCGCCCTGCTGAACGCCTACGTCAAGCGCCAGGCCGAACGGGGGCCGCGATGAGCAGCGAAGAACTCCTCGCGCTGGAGGGCGTCGGCAAGACCTACGGCACCGTCCGCGCCCTCCAGGACGTCTCGCTCACCCTGCACGCCGGCGAGATCAGCTGCGTGCTCGGCGACAACGGGGCCGGCAAGTCCACCCTGATCAAGATCATCGCCGGACTGCACCAGCACGACGAGGGCACCTACACCGTCGGCGGCGAGGAGGTCCGGCTCACCTCCCCGCGGCAGGCCCTGGACCTCGGCATCGCCACCGTCTACCAGGACCTCGCCGTCGTCCCGCTGATGCCCGTCTGGCGCAACTTCTTCCTCGGCTCCGAGCAGGGCCACCGCCGCTGGGGCGGGCTGCGCCTGGACGCCGAGGGCATGCGCGCCACCACCCGCGAGGCGCTCGCCCGGATGGGCGTCGACCTGCACGACGTCGACCGCCCGATCGGCACCCTCTCCGGCGGGCAGCGCCAGTGCGTGGCGATCGCCCGCGCCGTGCACTTCGGCGCCAGGGTGCTCATCCTGGACGAGCCGACCGCCGCGCTCGGCGTCAAGCAGTCCGGGGTGGTCCTCAAGTACGTCACCGCAGCCCGCGACGCCGGGCTCGGAGTCGTCCTGATCACCCACAACCCGCACCACGCGTACCTGGTCGGCGACCACTTCACCCTGCTCAAGCGGGGCCGGATGGCCGGCAGCCACCCGCGTGCCGCGATCGGCCTCGAACAGCTCACCACCGAGATGGCCGGCGGCTCCGACCTCGCCGAACTCTCGCACGAGCTGGCCCGCCCCGACCCCACCACCCCTCGTGAGGAGCGTCCGCAGCCGTGAACAGCCCCCAAGGCGGCACCCGGCCGGCCGTCCTGCCCACCCTGCTCGGCCTCGGCCCGCGGGCCGAGCGCCGCCGCCGTGCCCTGCCCGCCGGGATACTGCGGCTGCCCACCATCGGCGTCGACATCGGCGGCACCAAGGTGGTCGCCGGAGTGGTGGACGGCGAGGGCAACGTGCTGGAGAAGCTGCGCACCGACACCCCGGACAAGAGCAAGAGCCCCAAGGTCGTCGAGGACGTCATCGTCGACCTGGTGCTGGAGCTCGCCGACCGGCACGACGTCCACGCCGTCGGCATCGGCGCGGCCGGCTGGGTCGACGCCGAGCGCTCCACGGTGCTCTTCGCCCCGCACCTCAACTGGCGCGGCGAACCGCTCCAGCAGGCCCTCAGCGAGCGGCTGCGCTTCCCGGTGATCGTCGAGAACGACGCCAACGCCGCCGCCTGGGCCGAGTGGCGCTTCGGCGCCGGCCGCGGCGAGGACCACATGGTGATGCTCACCCTCGGCACCGGCATCGGCGGCGCCGTGGTGCGCGACGGCTACGTCGACCGCGGAAAGTACGGCCTGGCGGGGGAGTTCGGGCACATGCAGGTGCTGCCCGGCGGCCACCGCTGCCCGTGCGGCAACCGCGGCTGCTGGGAGCAGTACTCCTCCGGCAACGCGCTGGTGCGCGACGCCCGCGAGCTGGTCGCCGAGGAGTCCCCGGTGGTGCAGCCGCTGCTCGCCCGGGCCGGCGGCGCGGTCGAGGGCATCACCGGCCCGCTGGTCACCGAGGCCGCCCGGGCCGGGGACCCGACCGCCACCGAACTGCTCTACGAGGTCGGCACCTGGCTGGGCGTCGGCATCGCCAACCTGGCCGCCGCGCTCGACCCGGGCCGCTTCGTCATCGGCGGTGGCGTCTCCGAGGCCGGCGACCTGCTGCTGGGCCCGGCCCGGGACACCTTCCGCCGCACCCTCACCGGGCGCGGCTTCCGCCCGGAGGCCGCCATCGTGCACGCCGCCCTCGGCAACGAGGCGGGTCTGGTCGGCGCCGCCGACCTCGCCCGCCAGGTCGCCCGCCGCTTCCGCACGATCAAGCGGCGCCGGGTCGAGCGCAGCGCGTCGGGCTGACCGGTCCGGCGGACGGGTTTCGGCGAACAGATTTCAGCAGACAGATTTCAGCGAACAGATGACGTTATCTGTTCGCTGAAATCTGTCATCTGAACTCTGTCATCTGTTCCCTCTCCGCCCCTCTCCGCCCCTCTCCGCCCCTCTCTGCCTCGCCTCGCCCGACGCGCAGGCTACCCGCCGGTAGTGTCGCGGTGTGGTTGTCGGATCCATGTCGCCTGTGGAACAACTGAGTTGACGTCGACTCAGGAGGACTCGGATGAGGGCGCTGGCCCGTCTCGCACCGTCACTGCTGCTCGCCACCGCGCTCGTCTGGTCCACCACCGGGCCGGCCGGGGCCGCCGCGCCGCCGCCGAAGGTGCCGGAGGCGGTCGGCTGGGGAGGCGCCGTCGCGAGCGTCGACGCCGACGCCACCGCCGCGGGGATCGAGGTGCTGCGCAAGGGCGGGAACGCGGTCGACGCGGCGGTGGCCGTCGCCGCCGCGCTCGGGGTGACGGAGCCCTACTCCTCCGGCATCGGCGGCGGCGGGTACTTCGTCTACTACGACCACGCCACCGGCCGGGTGCACACCGTCGACGGCCGCGAGGTGGCCGGCCGCACCGCCGGCACCGGGCTGTTCCTGGAGGACGGCAAACCGCTGCCCTTCGCCGACGCCGTCACCAGCGGCCTGTCCGTCGGCGTCCCCGGCACCCCCGCCACCTGGGACGCCGCGCTGCGCCAGTGGGGCAGCCGCCCGCTCGCCGACGTCCTGGAGCCCGCCGAGCGGATCGCCGAGAACGGCTTCGTCGTCGACGACACCTTCCGGGGCCAGACCTCCGACAACTACAGCCGGTTCAAGGACTTCCCGGCCACCGCGAAGACCTTCCTGCCGGGCGGGAACCTCCCCGCGGTCGGTTCCGTGCTGCGCAACCCCGACCTCGCCGCGACGTACCGGCTGCTCGCCAAGGACGGCGTCAAGGCCTTCTACCAGGGCGAGTTGGCCAAGGAGATCGCCGACACCGTGCAGCACCCGCCGGTCGACCCGGCCTCCGGCCGCAACGCCCGCCCGGGCAGGGTGGACACCGCCGACCTCGCCGCCTACCAGGTCCGCCGCCAGGCCCCCACCCACGTCGCCTACCGCGACTACGACGTCTACTCCATCGCCCCCTCCAGCTCCGGCGGCACCACCGTCGGCGAGGCCCTCGGCATCCTGGAGGACGGCGAGCTCTCCGCGTACGACGGCACGCAGTACTACCACCACTTCCTGGACGCCTCCCGGATCGCCTTCGCCGACCGCAACCGCTGGGTCGGCGACCCGGCCTCCGAGGACGTCCCGACCGCGCAGCTGCTCTCCCCGCGCTACGCCGCCTCCCGGGCCTGCCTGATCGACCCCGGCCGCGCCCTCACCAGCCCGCTCGCCCCCGGCGACCCGCGCCACCCCGCCGACTGCGCCTCGGCCGGCCCCGCCGTCGCCGAGCCCTACGAGGGCCCCAACACCACCCACCTGACCGTCGCCGACCGTTGGGGCGACGTCGTCTCGTACACGCTCACCATCGAGCAGACCGGCGGCAGCGGCATCACCGTCCCCGGCCGCGGGTTCCTGCTCAACAACGAGCTCACCGACTTCGACTTCGCCCCGCTCACCCCCGGCGTCCCCGACCCCAACCTGCCCGGCCCCGGCAAGCGCCCGCGCTCCTCGATCTCCCCGACCATCGTGCTGCGCGACGGCGAACCGCTGCTCGCCACCGGCAGCCCCGGCGGCGCCACCATCATCACGACCACCCTGCAGGTGCTGCTGGGGCGGCTCGACCGGGGCCTGAGCCTGGAGCAGGCCATCGCGGCGCCGCGCGCCAGCCAGCGCAACACCGCCGCCACCCAGGCCGAGCCCGGCTTCCTCGCGCTGCCCGAGCGGCCCGCGCTGGAGGCGCTCGGGCACGTCTTCGCGCCCGTCGCCGAGATCGGCGCCGCCACCGGCGTGGAGCGGCTGCCGGACGGGCGCTGGGTGGCGGCCGCCGAGCCGGTGCGGCGCGGCGGCGGCTCGGCCGCGGTGGTGCGGCCCGCGGGCTGACCGGCCGGGGCCGTCGGTGCCGGGCGGTATGTTCGGGGTGGGCCTCCCGCGGGGCCCACCCCTGTCCGTACCGAACCACCGGGAAGGCCGCCCGCCGTGACCGTCCGCATCGCCACCTGGAACATCAACTCCGTCACCGCCCGGCTGCCCAAGCTCCTGGAGTGGCTGGAGAGCGCCAAGCCCGACGTGCTCTGCCTCCAGGAGCTCAAGTGCGCGGCCGACGCCTTCCCGCACGACGAGGTCCGCGCCCTCGGCTACGAGACGGCGGCCCACGGCACCGGCCGCTGGAACGGCGTCGCCGTCGTCTCCCGGCTCGGCCTCGAGGACGTCGTGCGCGACCTGCCCGGCCAGCCCGGTTACCTCGCCGACGGCGCCCTGCTGCCCGACGTCGAGCCGCGCGCCGTCGCCGCCACCTGCGGCCCGGTCCGGGTCTGGTCGGTCTACGTGCCCAACGGCCGCGAGGTCGACCACGCGCACTACCGCTACAAGCTGGAGTGGCTGGAGGCGCTGCGCCTGGCCGCCGCCGGGGACGCCGCCGGCGAGCGCCCCTTCGCCGTCCTCGGGGACTTCAACATCGCCCCCACCGACGAGGACGTCTACGACGTCGCCGCCTTCGAGGGGCTCACCCACGTCACCCCGCCCGAGCGGGCCGCGCTGGCCGCCCTCGGCGAGATCGGCCTGCACGACGTGATGCCCCGTCCGCTCAAGTACGACCGCCCCTACACCTACTGGGACTACCGCCAGCTGGCCTTCCCGAAGAACCGCGGCATGCGGATCGACCTCACCTACGCCAACAAGCCGTTCGTCGACGCCGTCACCGACAGCTACGTGGACCGCGAGGCCCGCAAGGGCAAGGGCACCTCGGACCACGCGCCGGTCGTGGTGGACCTCGACCTGTGAGTCGCCGACGGTGAGTCGCCGCGCGCGGGCCGCAGCAGGTGGGCCGCAGCAGGTGGGCCGCCGAGGGTGAGCCGCCGTCGACGCGCCGCAGGGCCGTCGGCGGCGGCTCACGCACGGTGAGGGGTGCTCACCCGGACGGTCCAGACCGGGTGGCCGGGCCCCGGTGGCCTCCCTACCGTCGGTGAGTAACCGGGTGCAGTCGTTCGACCACGTGGACATCGGAGTTCCCCCGGCTGCGCCCGAGAATCCCGGAGGTTCCGGCATGCGCCCCACGCGTACGGCCGCCGCCGCCCTGATCGGCGCGACGGTGCTGACCGGCCTGACGGCCCCCCTCGCTTCCGCCAGGGACGGCGCGGCCTCGGTCAGTCCGTCCCAGGCCGCACCGGGCCAGACCGTGACGGTCACGGTCTCCTGCGAGAAGTCGGACAAGCCCGACGCCAAGACCATCACCGCCCACTCGGCGGCCTTCGAGGGCGGCCCGGCCACCCTCACCCTGGGCGCCGACGGGAAGCACACCGGTTCCGCCCGGCTGGCCGGCCAGCACGCCGGGGACAGCAAGGTCGACGGCACCTGCCCGGACGGCGGCACCTTCTCCACCAGTGTCACCGTCGCCACCGTCGCGGCCGCCACCCCGGACAAGACCCTCGGCGAGTGGGGCCAGGCCGCCGGCGAGTGGGCGGGCTCGCTCGGCCAGTCCGGCGCCGGCAGCCAGCAGGTCGCCCCGCACGGCGCGGTGAAGACCGGCCTCGGCGGTTCGGTCGCGGCCGATCCGGCGGAGCTCGCCGGCGGCCTGGCGCTCGTCGCGGGCGGCATCGGCGGCTTCTGGCTGCTGCGCCGGCGAGGCGCCTGACGGCCCCGCCGCCCCGTCCGCGCGCCCCCGGACCCGTCCGCGCGCCCCCGGCCCCGACGGGTGCGGCGGCGCGCGGACGGGTCTCAGACGGTCTGCGGGGAGAACCGGTGACCGGCGGCCGTGCCGTCGCCCGCGTCGGACCGGTCGGGGCCGCCGTGCTCCTGCTCGTGCCGGAGCGTGCCGCTCGCCAGCAGGTACTGCGCCAGGACGTACGTCGCCATGATCCAGAACTGATGCCCCGGCAGCTCCTTCCACTTCGCCAGCTGGGTGGCGATCAGCGTGTCGGAGAGCAGGAACAGCGCACCGCCCAGCCCGGTCCGCCAGCCCAGGCCGGCCGAGGTGACGGCCGTCGAGGCGAGCAGCAGGCTGTAGCCGGCCACCGGCACCTGGAGGTCCCCCAGGTCCGGCCAGAGCCGCCCGATCACGGCCGCCCAGGCCGTCGCGTACGCGGCCGCCACCACCAGTGCCCGGCGGCGCTCGTTCAGCGCCCCGCGCTGGACGAACATCGTCACGTAACACACGTGCGCCGCCGCGAACGAGCCCATGCCGGCCAGGAACGCCGGGTCGGTCTTCAGCTGGAGCAGCACGTCCCCGCCCGCGCTCAGCAGCAGCGCGGGCGCCAACTGCCGCGGCGCCCGGCGCCCGGCGGCGGTGGCGGCCGTCACGCTGTGGGCGGCCAGCAGCGGCATCAGGGCCGGCTTGGTGGCGTTGCGCAGCACCGGCGAGCCGGACAGGATCGCGCCCAGGTGCGCCGCCGAGGTGGCCGCGAAGCCGCCGAGCAGGCCGGCGGCCGGGCGCAGGCGCCCGCCGAGGACGGCACGGGTGGTCGTACGGATGCTCATGCGGCTGCGGACCTCCGGGGTGGGGTGGGACGGCACGGGGGTGGGACGTAGAGGGACGGGACGTCGCGGGGTGGGACGTCGCGGGGTGGGACGTGCGGGCGGGACCGACCCTAAGCGACCGGCAGGTGTGGCGGAAGACCGGGGTTACCGGTGCGTAACCCCGGCGGGGAAGGGCGGATGACGGCGCGGCGGCGCGGCCCGCCCGGGCACGGGAGGTGGCGGAGGGCGGGCGGCCACTTTCGC
Source organism: Kitasatospora sp. NPDC004745 (assembly GCF_042873275.1). Classification (NCBI taxonomy): domain Bacteria; kingdom Bacillati; phylum Actinomycetota; class Actinomycetes; order Kitasatosporales; family Streptomycetaceae; genus Kitasatospora; species Kitasatospora sp. NPDC004745. Next base: position 584,707 of record NZ_JBIALK010000001.1, read on the forward strand.
GGCCGCCCCCGGCGCACGACCGGTAGCCGCCACCGGCTGCGCGGCCACCGTCTAGTCTGGTCTCCGACATGGAGCAGCAGGACTACGCGGTCGGCGCCACCCGGGTGGCCGCCGACCGGCCGGACGGGCGTGCGGGCGGAACGGGGCGGGGGAGCGCCGACGCCCTGCTCGCCGTACGCGGACCCGCTGCCGCGAGCCCCGTGGAACCCGCGGCCGCAGCGGCCGCCGCCGGCCCGCCGGCCCGCACCGGCGAGGGCCCGTCCGATGCCGTGCCCGGCCCCCGCGCTGACGCCCCGCAGGCGCCGGCCGCCGCAGGCCGCACCCCACGGCTGTCCCCCGACCCCGGACTGCTCCGGCTCGCCCACTGGTTCGCCGCCGCCGCCCCCGGCGCCGCCGACGACCTCTGCACCGCCGCCTTCGGCCTCTACCCGGCCCGCCACCTCGGCGCCGCCGCCGAAGCGGCCGCCGACCCCGGCGTCAGCTGGTGGCACGGCCCCACCGCGCACGCCGCCGCGGCTCTGCGCGCCCGGGAGGCCCGCACCGCCGGCGCGCTGCGCCGCGCCCGCCGGGACGCCTCCGCGCTGCCCGTCGTCCGGTCAGGCGCCAAGCCGGGCGGGCCCGGCCGGCACCGCAGGCCCGAACGGCCCCGCCCGGTGCCGGGCGGCCGGGACGGCGCCGGCCAGGACGCCCCCGCGCCCGGCCCGGCCGGCCCGCCCGCAGCGGACCCGCTCGCCGCCGAACGCCGGATCGCCGCACGCCTGTTGCTCGCCCACCCGCTGGTCACCGCGGCCGGCCCGCACGCCGACGGCTTCCCGCTGATCCACCGTCACCGCGACTGGCTCACCGAACGCTTCGACACCCTGCTCGGCTACCGCCTCGCCGTCGGCCCCCGGCACGCCCGGCTCTACAAGGCCGGCCTCGGCCCGGGCACCGCCCGCCGCCTCGTGCACCCCGCCACCGGCGTGCCCTTCACGCCCGCCGGCTACGCCCAACTCGCCCTCGCCCTGGCCCTGCTCGTCGACGCCCCGGGGCAACTGCCGCACGGGCGGCTGCTGGACGCCCTGCGCACCGCCGCGCCCGGGCTCGCCGCCACCGCGGCCGAGCGCGCCGCGGCCCTCGCGGTGCTGGCCGACTGGCAGGTCCTCGACGGCCTGCCGGCGGACCCGCAGGACCGGGGAGACGGCCGGGACGAGGCCGACGGGCCGGATCCGGCCGGGCCGCCGGACGGGGCCGCCCCCACTGCTGCGCGCGGGGCCGTGCTGCTCACCGTCGACCGCGAACTCGCCCGCGCCGTCCCGGTCGGCCCGCCCGCCCTCGCCGCCGACGCCGCCGACCTCGTCCGCCGGGCCGCCGAGGCCGAACCCGCCACCGCCGTGCGCCGCCTGCTCGCCGAGACCCCCGCCGTCCTCGCCGCCGACCTGCCCGAGGACCGGCGGGCCTGGCTGCACGAGCACCGGCTCAGCGGCCCGGCCGCGCTCGCCGAGTTCCTCGGCCTGGAGACCGAGCTGCGGGCCGAGGGCGTCGCCCTGCTCGACCCGGCCGGCGAACTCACCGACCTCGCCCTCCCCGGCGCCGACACCCACGCCCAGGCCGCCCTGCTGCTGCTCGAACGCCTCGTCGAGGAGGTCCGCCCGCTGCCCGGCGAGCCCACCTGCGGCGACGGAGTCCCCATCCCCGACGCGCTGATAGACGGGCTCCTCGGCGACATCGCCGACGAGTACGCGCTCCCGGCCGGCTGGCGCCGCGACTACCTCGCCGACCGCACCGCGCTGCGCCGCGACGCCCTCGACCTGCTCCACGGGCTCGGCCTGATCGCTCCCACCCCGCGCGGCACGTGGCCCCCGGGCTGGCTGCTGCGCCCGCCCGCGGCCCGCTACGCGCCCGCTCCGGACCTGCGCCCCGCCCCCGGCACCGGCCGCCACTCCCGCCCGGCCGGAGCCGACGCGGGCTGCGGCGAGGCCGACCCGGTCTGAGACGGCCGCAGCCCCCGCGGGCCTCTCCCGGTCGGGTGGCGGCGTGCGGGGGCTGCGCAGGACTGCGGCGCGTGCCCGGTGCGGAGCCCGGTCCGGGCCGGACAGCGGAGGGGACGGCCGAGGGGACGGCCAGGGGGGGGCGGGGCCGCTATCTGCTCGCGGTGGCGGTGGCCACGGTCCCGTGCGCGACGGTTTCCACGGTGGCGCCGACTCCGAGGGCGCCGAGGGTGATGGAGGCGAGGACGGCGGTGCAGGCGAGCAGGCGGCGGTGGCGCTGGGGGAGCGGGAAGCGCGGTTCCTGGTCGGGCGCCTGAGGGCTGGCGTTCATGACAGGGAGGGTTCCAGGGCGGTGTGAACGGTCGGTACGCGCGGGTGAAGTCCGGACGGGGGTTGGGCGTCGGTTGGCCGCGTACGCCCCACCGCGGCCCGGGCGGGGCGTACGGGCTGGTCAGCGGGGTGGCGTCCGTTCGGCGAGGGCCTCCCCGACGGCGACCTTGACGGCGTCCCGCAGGCCGTGCGCGGGGTGCAGCCGGGACGGCCCGGCGGCCGGGTCCTCGCGGAGCTCCTTGATCAGGCAGACGCAGAGCAGCAGCATCACCACCACGAACGGCAGCGCGACCAGGATGGTGGCGTTCTGCAGCGCGGTGAGCCCGCCGGCCAGCAGCAGGGCGGCGGCGACCCCGCCCATCAGCACGCCCCAGACGACCACCAGCCAGGTGCGCGGGTGCAGCGAGCCGCGGCTGGAGAGCGAGCCGAGCACCAGGGACGCGGAGTCGGCGCTGGTGATGAAGAAGGTCATCACCAGGAGCACGGCGACCACGCTGGTGACCGAGCCGAGCGGCAGCGAGCGCAGCATCTCGAAGAGCGAGGCCTCGGCGCCCTGCGGGATGGTCGCGACGAGGTCGGCCGCGCCGGTGGTGACCTGCCGGATCGCGGTGCCGCCCATCACGCAGAACCAGACGACGGTGGCCCCGCTCGGCACCAGCAGCACGCCGAGCAGGAACTGCCGGATGGTGCGGCCGCGCGAGATGCGCGCGATGAAGGTGCCGACGAAGGGAGCCCAGGACAGCCACCAGGCCCAGTAGAAGACGGTCCAGGACCCCAGCCAGGTCTCGTCGGTGAAGGCGCCGGTCTGGGTGGACATGACCAGCAGGTCCGAGAGGTAGCCGCCGACGGAGGACGGGATCGCGTCGAGCACGAAGACCGTCGGGCCGAACACGAAGACGAACAGCATGATCAGCGAGGCCAGCACGACGTTCGAGGTGGAGAGCCACTTGACGCCCTTGTGGACGCCGGAGAACGCCGAGAGCACGAAGGCGGCGGTGAGCGAGCCGATGATGACCAGCTGGGCGTTCTGGGTGTTGCGCACCGAGGAGATGTAGCCGAGGCCGTCGGCGACCTGCAGCGCGCCGAGGCCCAGGCTGGTCGCGGAGCCGAAGACGGTGGCGAGGACGGCGAGCAGGTCGATCGCCCGGCCGGCCCAGCCGTCGGCGCCGCGCTGCCCGATCAGCGGGACGAAGGCGGCGGAGACGCGGTTGCCGCGGCCCTTGCGGAAGGTGGTGTAGGCGAGGGCGAGCCCGCCGACCGCGTAGATCGCCCAGGGGTGCAGGGTCCAGTGGAAGAGCGAGAACTCCAGGGCCTGCTGGGCGGCGGCCGCGCTCTGCGGCTCCACGCCGGAGCCGGGCTGCGGGGCGGCGAACAGCTGGAGCGGCTCGCCGACGCCGTAGAACATCAGGCCGATGCCCATGCCGGCGCTGAACATCATGGCGACCCAGGCGAGGGTGGAGAACTCGGGCACGTCGTCGTCGCGGCCGAGCCGGATGCGGCCGAAGCGGCTGAACGCGAGCAGCACGGTGACCGCGAGGAAGACGTCCGCGGCCACCACGAACAGCCAGCCGAAGTTGTGCAGGACCCAGCCGAGCGCGGTGGAGGAGGTCCGGCCGAGGGAGTCCTGGGCGAACACGCCCCAGGCGACCACGCCCAGCACCAGGACGGCGCTGATCCCGAAGACCGCCCGGTCGGCGGGCAGGGTCGCGGCGGGCTCGTCGGGCTCCTTCACGCGCGGCGCGGACGGCGGCGACTGGCTGCTCATCGGGCGGACCTCTCGTACCTCGGGGGCGGAGCTGGGGTGCCGGCACGGTCGGAGCCGAGCCGTATGTCGCACTATGTCCAGTTCGCGCCGCGAGGGGCGGGAGGGCGCGCCGGGTGGGCGGGCCCTGCGGTCCGTCAGGCCGCCCGGCCGGCCGCGTGGTCGGCGACCGGGGCGTGCGCGGTGGCCAGGTAGCGGGAGAGCGCGCGGCGGCTGCGGCTGAGCTCCTCGATCCGGGTGTCCAGGTCGGAGAGCTCGCCGCGCAGGGTGGCCAGCAGGTCGGGGCAGGCCTCCAGGACCGGGACGGGGCCGCTGGCGCAGGGGAGGAGCTCGGCGATCACCCGGGTGGTCAGGCCCGCCCCGAGCAGACTGCGGATCTGCCGGACCCGGACGGTGTCCTCCTCGCCGTACTCGCGGTAGCCGGCCGCGGTGCGGGCGGGCCGCAGCAGGCCCTGCTCCTCGTAGTAGCGGAGCAGACGGGTGGAAACCCCGGTCAGCCGGGCGAGTTCTCCGATGCGCATGACCGGGCGAACACCCGCCGGACGTAGGGCATTCCCGCCGGTCGCGGTCCGTCCCGGCCGCCGCCGTGCACCGCCGCGGGCTCAGTCCTCGACGAACTCCAGGACCAGTTCCCGCAGTCGGGGCAGTTGCTCGACCATCGGCAGGTGCCCGCAGGGGAGTTCGACGAAGCGCGCGCCGGGGATGCCCTCGGCCAGGGCGCGGTGCTGGGACGGCGGGACGAGGCCGTCCTCGGCGGTGCCGACCACCAGCGCCGGGACGGTGACGGCGGCCAGCTCGTCGCGCACGTCGGCCCGGCCGGCCAGCCGGAACTGCTGCTTCAGGCCGGCCGGGACGGGGCCGCCGAGCGCCTCCTGGAGGGCGGCGAGCCCGTCGGCGGGCAGCGCCTCCACCCAGGTCTCGCCGAGGACGACCGTCAGCACCAGACGGGCCAGGTCGGCGGGCCGGTCGGCCAGTTCGGCGACGAGGTCGGCGAGCAGCCGCAGCCGCGCCGAGCCGCCGGCCACGCCCGAGAGCAGGAACAGCGAGCGGACCCGGCCGGGGTGGCGGGTCGCGGCCCGGACGGCGACGGCGGCGCCCAGCGAGTAGCCGGCCAGGTCGAAGGTGTCCAGGCCCTCCTCGACGGCGGTGGCGACCAGCCGGTCGGCGAGCCCGTCCAGGGTCGGCTCGTCCGGTTCGCCGGGGGTGTCGCCGGAGCCGGGGAAGTCGGGGGCGACGACGGTGCGGTGGGCGGCGAGGTCGGCGATCAGCGGGCCCCAGTTGTCCCGGGCGCTGCCGCCGGCGCCGTGCGCGAGCAGCAGGCCGGGGCCGGAGCCCTGGACGATCCGGGCGAGCGGGGCGGGGACGGACGGCATGACGGCTCCTCGGGGGCACTGTTCGGGGCGGCGGCGGACCTGCGCCGACGACGGAACGGTAGGTGTTCACACCGGTGGGAAGGTCAAGCCCCGGATCGCGGATCCGCCTGACGGGCGGTCGGCCACGCCGTAGGATCCGGGACCGTGACCGGGGGACGCCGCGCCGTGGTGCCGACCGGGCGGACCGCCGCCCGGGCCGGCGGGATGCCGCCGCGCCGTCCGCTCGGCTGTTGTCCGGGCCGCCGCGCCCGCCGCCAGGCCTGTCGATCCGGCCGCTGACCCGCTCCGGGCCCCCTCGAGGCCCCCTCGAGCGGCCCGCTGCCGAATGACCCTGCCGAACGACCCCCCGAGGGCCCTGACGCACCCCGCCGCACCCCGGGCCGGGGCGGGCCCGGCCGGCCCCGCCCCGGCCCGCCGCGCGTCCACCGCCGAACCGCCTACCCTGAGAAACGAAGGAGTGCCGCCGATGGCAGCCGAGGTCCAGACCCCCGCCACGCCGTCCGACCGGGCCCCCGCGCTCGACGAGGCCGCCTACGACCGCCTGCGCCGGCGCCAGTGGCTGGCCGGTGAGGCCCGGGCCGACGGCGTGGACCGCCGGACGCTGCTGCGGATGCTCGCCGCCGCCGGGGCGCTCGCCGCGCCCGCCCTGGCCGCCCCGGTGCTGGCCCCGGCCCGGGCAGCCGCCGAGGAGGTGCCCAGGCCCGTGCCCGGGATCGTCAAGCCGCTGCCCGCCGAGTGGTTCGTCCCGCGCGGCACCAACGCCGAGATGCGCTGGGACGCGCTGCGCGACGCCGACGGCGACGCCGCCGTCGGGCGGCACGTCCCGGTGGAGCGGTTCTTCGTCCGCAACCACACCGGGACTCCGCTGATCGACCCGGACACCTGGCGGCTGAAACTGTTCGGGACCGGCCTGCGCGGTGCCCCGGCGGCCGGGCAGCCGGTGGAGTTCGGCCTGGAGGACCTGCAGGACCTGCCGTCCACCCGGATCAGCGCGCTGATCGAGTGCGCCGGCAACGGCCGCAGCTTCTACGCGAGCCAGCAGGGGCAGGCCGTCCCGGGCACGCCGTGGACCCTCGGGGGCATCGGCTCGGCGAGCTGGCGGGGCGTCCGGCTGGCCGACGTGCTTCGGGCGGCCGGGCTGACCCGGGCGGCCGTGGACGTGCTGCCGGCCGGTCTCGACCCGCACTACGTCACCGGCGGCACCGACCTCGGGCCGGTGCGCCGGCCGCTGCCCGTCGCCAAGGCACTGGACGACGTGCTGCTCGCCTACGAGATGAACGACGAGCCGCTGACCCCCGACCACGGTGCGCCGGTGCGCCTGGTGGTGCCCGGCTGGGTGGGGATCGCCTCGATCAAGTGGGTGGGCACGATCGAGGTGGCCGACCACCCCCTGTACTCGCCCTGGAACACCGACTTCTACCGGCTCTGGGGCCCCGACTACCCGGCCGCCGGCACCGCGCCGATCACCACCCAGGTGGTCAAGAGCGCCTTCGAGCTGGCCCGGGGCGCGGTGCTGGAGGCCGGCCGCGGCCACCGGCTGCACGGGCGCTCGTGGTCCGGCGCGGCCCCGGTGCGCACGGTCGAGGTGAGCACGGACGGCGGCCGCAACTGGCGGCGCGCCGACCTGCGGGACGAGCCGCGCGCCCACGACTGGACGCGCTGGAGCGTCGACTGGCGCCCCGAGGGCCCCGGCGCGTACGAGCTGCGGGCCCGGGCGACCGACCGCCGGGGCAACGGCCAGCCGGAGCGGGCGGTGTTCAACCGGGAGGGCTACCTGTTCGGCGCGGTGGTGGCCCACCCGGTGACGGTGGCGTAGCCGCCGCGGGCGCCCTGACCGGGGTCGGGGTCGGGGTCGGACCGGGGCCGGGGCCGGGACCGGTGTCGTGCCGCGCCCTGCCGCCCGCGCCGGTTCCGGCCGGGGCGTGCCGGTTCCCGCCCGCCGCCCCGCGGCGGCCCGGTGCCGGTCGCCGGGCCGCGGCGCGGGCGGGGCCCGGCGGAGCCGTCAGGTGCGGTGGCCGGTGGGCTGGACCTCGTACGGCACCGGGTACGACGGCTCGTACGGGTTCAGCACCAGCCGCACCACGTCCTCCAGCCGCCGCCTGGCGTCTCCGAGGGTCGTGCGGCCGGTCACCCAGGCGGTCAGCTCGCCCTGCCAGGCGTGCGCGACGATGTGCCGCACCAGTTCGCTGGCCGCCGCCGGCACCTCCGTCGTCACGGCCTGGAGGGCGGTGCTGTCGGCCCGGGCCATGCCCTGCAGCGCCTCGCTGGCGAACGGGTCGGTGGAGGCGGCGACGGCCACCCGCAGCCGGGCCAGTTCGGGCTGGCGCTGGTAGGCCCGCATGCCGCCGCGGACGAAGCGCACCGCCCGGTCGGTGGCGCCGAGCCCGGCGCGCGGGCCGCGCAGCTCCGCCACCAGGTCGGCCAGCAGTCTGCGGTGCCACTCGGCGATCGCGGCCGCCAGGAGGTGGTCCTTGGAGGAGAAGTAGCGGTACGCCGTCCCCAGGGCGACTCCGGACCGCTCACAGACCTGCTTCATCTGCAGCCGCTCGACGCCGATCTCGTTCACCAGGGCGAGCGCGGCCGCGATCAGGCTTTCGCGGCGTTCGAGCTGACGCGGAGACATCGCCTCCACCGGCCGTGGTGACAGGTCAACCTTGGTCACCCGCACCATGATACGGGCCGGGGCCGCTCAGGAGTATGACGCCGACCGGCCCCCTTCCGTTCGCCGGGTGGTCACCGGCGTGCCCGGGGGGCCCGGTCGTGCCCGGGGGCGGGCCGGTTCCGCGGGCCCGCCGGGCCCGCGCCCCGGGCGGCGCGGGTCAGCGCAGCCGGCGCAGCAGCGCCTCCTGGACGGCGGAGGCGACGAGGTTCCCGTCCCGGTCGTAGAACTCGCCGAGCGACAGCCCCCGGCCGTCCGAGGAGGACGGGCTGCGCTGGGCGAACAGCAGCCACTCGTCGGCGCGGAACGGGCGGTGGAACCACATCGCGTGGTCGAGCGAGGCGATCAGCAGCCGGGGCGGCTCGCTGCGCTGGAAGAAGTTCGGCTGCTCGTGCAGCCCGGAGGTGGAGGCCAGGGTCAGGTCGGACAGGTAGGTGAGCGCGCAGACGTGCAGCAGCGGGTCGCCCTCCGGCAGCGGGGAGGCGATCCGCATCCAGACGAACTGCTGCGGCATCCCGGGCACGGCCGGCGGCACCCCGGGCGCGTCGGACGGCACGAAGCGCAGTTCGAGGTCGCGGAAGCCGCCGGTGCGCAGGATCGCCGCGCGCAGCGCCGGGTCCCAGGCCGAGAAGGCGTCCGGCAGCGACTCGGGGCCGGGCACCGGGGGGATCGCCCGGTGCCGGTCGCCGGCCGGCTCGGCGCGCTTGAAGGAGGCGGAGAGGCTGAAGATCGCGTTCTGGTTCTGCAGCGCCGTCACCCGGCGGGTGGTGTAGGAGACGCCCTCGCGGACCCGCTCGACCTCGTAGCGGATCGGCTGGGTCGGGTCGCCGGGCAGCAGGAAGTAGCCGTGCAGCGAGTGCACCGCGCGCCCGCCGTCGCAGGTGCGCCCGGCGGCGACGAGGGACTGCGCGGCGACGTGTCCGCCGAAGGCGCGCATCGGGGCCCCGGCGTGGCAGTGGCCCCGGAACGTGTTCTCGTCCAGGCGCTCGATCTCCAGCAGTCCGGCGAACGAGCCGGTGGGCCGGGTGGCGCGGATTTCCTGTTCGGTCAGGTCGGTCACGGGCCCATAGTGGCAGAAGCCAACCGTGCCGCGGTGTGACCTGGGTAACGTCCAGGGGTCCTTCCGTCGGGTAGAACCTGTTTCAGTGCGGTCGCGGGCCGACGGATTGTCAGTGCCCTCACCTAGCGTGCTCGGCATGACGCAATCCGCACACGCGTACGCCTATCTGCGTCCGTCCGCCGTCCTCGACGGCGCCGGCGGGCGGCACCTCGACCTGGCCACCTCCGGCGGCGCCACCCCGCTCGGCGCGGCGGCCAACCCGCGCTTCTTCGCGGGCTTCCTGACGGACCCGGCACCGGCCGCCGCCGCGCTGCTGGCCGTGGCCGACGTCGCCGCCGCCCGCTACTACCAGCCGCAGCTGCGCGCCTCGCTCGACCCGGTCGTGACGGCCAACGGGGACCGGCTGCGCTTCGAGTCCTTCTCCGGCTGCTGCGGCGTCTACGCCCGGCTCGACGTGCTCGGCGCCGGCCTGGACGGCGACGACATCGGGCACGGCACCACCAACGTCGACGTCAACAACCCGCTGCGCGAGGCCCTGACCAGGATCGGCCCCGCCGACCCGCTGCACCTCGCGGTCGGGCCGGACGCCCTGGAGGTCACCACCTTCGACGGGCCGCTGGTCGAGAAGAAGGTCCCGCTGCCGGAGCGCTGGCTGCGCGGATTCGCCGAGACGCAGGTCGTCGCCGCCGGCTTCGACCTGCGCGCCGAGCTGCCCGCCGCCGAGGCGGTGCGCTTCCTGCGCTCGCTCCCGCGCGGCGGCCGCAGCAGCGTGCTGCGGGTCGTCCCCGCCGGGCGGACGCTGCGGCCCACCACCCGGCCGGTGCCCGGCGCGGTCTGCCTGCCCGGGCCCGAGCGGCTCGCCGCGCTGCAGCGCGTCCTGCGGCACGCGACGGCCCTGCGGGTCTACGGGCCCGCCGCCGGCGACGCCCCGGCGGCCTCGGCCTGGGAGGTGGTGCTGCCCGGCATGCGGCTCACGCTCACCCTCTCGCCCGACGCCTCCCGGGGCTTCTCCGGCGAGGGCGGGGTGCTCGGCGCGCTCGCCACCGGCACCGTCGACCAGGACGCCGAGCTGGTCGCGGTGCTGCTCGCCTGGGAGCCGCGGATCGAGGTCGCCGACCTCGCCGAGCAGTCCGGGCTCACCCCCGCGCGGGTGCGCGCCGCTCTCACCAGGCTCGGCACCGCCGGGCAGATCGGCTACGACACCGCCGAGGCCGCGTTCTTCCACCGGCAGCTCCCGTACGACGCGGGGCGGGCCGAGGCGGCCAACCCGCGGCTGCGGGCCGCGCGGGCCCTGGTCGCCGCGGGTGCGGTGCGGCTGGAGCCGGGCGGCGCGACGGCCGTCGTCACGGTGGACGACCACATCCAGCGGGTGCGCACGGACGACACGGGGCGCGCCTCCTGCACATGCCTGTGGTGGGCCAAGTACCGGGGCGGGCGCGGGCCGTGCAAGCACGCGCTGGCCGTCGGCATGGTGCGCGAGGCGGCCGGCCGGGGCGCACAGCAGGGGCGGGCCGCCGGCGAGGCGCAGGGGGCCCGGGGGGTCCGGGCATGAGCGGGGCGGGAGGCGTGACGGTGACGGCGGACGTGGAGACGGGCGTGGCGGCAGGAGGGGCGGGCGTGACGGGTGCCACGGGGGCGGCGACGGCGGAGGCGGAGGGCCGGCCGGACGGCGTGGCGCGCCTGCTCAGGGCTGTCCGGGGCGGGCGGATGTCGCTGATACCCGCCCTGGTCGACGACCTGGACGCGGCCCAGCGGCGGCAGTGCCTGCCCGCGCTCAAGGCCCTGCGCAAGGAGCTGCGCGACGACTGGTCGAACGACGGGATCGGCGCCCGGGGCGCCCTGCTGCTCGCCGGGGCGGGCTGCCACACCGGCCCGGCCGGCGCCGCCACCTGGCTCGCCGGGCGCGACTTCACCGGGCGCGACTGGGCGCGGCACCCGGCCCTCGGCCGCCTCGTCGAGGCGCAGCCGGTGGAGTGGCAGATCGAGGTGGCGACCAGGCTCGCCGCCCGGTCGGCCTCGGGCTGGGGCCGGTCGATGTACCCGCTCGCGGAGGCCGTGGTGCGGCGCACCGGCTGTGCGGTGCCGCAGGACGAGCCCTTCGTCCGCGAGTGGGCGAGCTCCGTGCGCCAGGGCGGCGGCCCGCAGCCGACCGTCGCGGCGCTGCTGCGGGCGGACGCCTTCACCCCGGTGCTGGCGCCCCGGGTGTTCGAACTCGACGACATCGGGTGGATGCTGTCCTGGCAGCGCAGCCCCCGCCCCGGGGACTCCTGGCCGGAGGCGTTCGCCGAGCTCGCCGCCACCGGCGAGCTGGACCGCGCCGAGCTGCTCGACGCCTGCCTGGCCCGGCTGCTGCGCGGCGGGAAGTCCCCCGACCAGCGGGCCTTCCTCGACGTGCTGCGCGCCCTCGCCCCGACCCCCGAGGAGTACGCGGCCCGCGTCCGGGACGTGCTGGCGCTGCTCGACGCGCCGTCCGTGATCGCCGGACACGCCCAGGAGGTGCTGGTCGGGCTGGACGAGGCCGGGCTGACCGAGCCCGAGGTGCTGGCCGAGGCCTCGGCGGTGGTGCTGTTCCGGACGGAGAAGAAGCTGGTGCGCGCCCAGCTCGGCTGGCTGGAACGCGCGGCCAGGCGCGAGCCCGCGCGGTCCGGGCCGGTGGTGCTCGCGGCGTCCGCCGCGTTCGGGCACCCGGACCAGGGCGTCCAGGAGCGGGCGCTGCGGGTGGTCGCCAAGCACCTGCGCGCGGCGGGCGAGGCCGTGCTGCCCGAGCTCCGCCTCGCCGCCGAGGCGCTGAACCCCGCCCACCACCCGCGGGCCGGCGAACTGCTCGGCGCCCCGGTCGGCGGCGAGGACCCGGACACCGGGTGGGACGAACTCCTCCCGCCCGCCCCGCAGCCGCGCCCGCTCGGCGCGCCGATCGCCTCCGCCGCCGAGGTGGCGGAGGAGCTGTCCGCCCTGCTGGCCGCCGAGAGCCCGGACGTCGCGGTCTTCGAACGGGTGCTGGACGGCCTGGTCCGCCAGGCCCACCTGGACCGCGCCGCGCTCGCCGAGGCCCTGGAACCGGTCCGCCGGGTCCACCCGTGGAGCGGCGTGGGGCGCTGGTACGACTGCACGCCCCGCGACGTCCTCCACGTGGCGGCCGCGGTCGCCGGCGAAACCCCGCCGCACCGGGGGGTCCGGGACCTCCCCGGCGGCAAGGGCCGTTCGCCGCTGCGCAGCCAGAACAACACCGTGTACGGCACCGTCCTCGCCGCCCGGATGGAGGAGGCCGCCCGGCAGGTCGCCGCGGACCGGCCGCCGTTCCTGCTGGCCACCCCGACCGACACCACCGGAGCGGTCGCCGCCGGGGTGCTGGTCGAACGGCTCGCCGGGTACGAGGCGGCCGGCGTCACCCCGGGCCCGGCCGACCTGTGCGCCGCGCTGCTGCGGGCCGCGCCCACCGCGGACGCGGAGGTGCTGCGGGCCGCCGGGGAGCTCGGCTCGCCCGCCGGGCGGTGGGTCGCGCACTGGCTGCGCACCGGGGGCCTGCCCGACCAGCCGTCCGAGCGGGTGTACTTCGCCCCCGGGCGGGGCTCCCGGCACGGCCGGATCTACGGGGAGCGCTGGTGGGAGGACCTCCAGCGGGTGGCCGTCGCCCAGCCGGGCGCCGGCGCCGGGCCGAAGGGGCCGGACGGCGAGCGGCTCGCCCCCGAGTTCCGGGCCCTGCTGGAGGGCACCGAACCCAGCGCGGCCCGGGTCCGCAAGATCGCCGAATGGCCCTGGTGGCCCACCGCGCACTGGGCCGCGATGCTCCCGTGGCACCGGGAGGAGCTGGCCGCCCGCTGGCTCGACCACTTCGCCGGCGGCGCCGACCGGGACGCCCGGGACACCGCGCGGCTGCTGCCGGCCCTCGCCGAGGCGGGCGGCCCGGCCGGGCTGGCCCTGCACCTGGCCGTGGCGTACGGGCTGGGCGCCCGGGACGCGGAGGACCGGACGGCGGCCGTCGACGCCCTGCTGGTGCTCGCCGCGCGCGGTGAGCTGGACGGCGCGCTGCTCGGCCGCGAACTGGGCGTGCTCGTCGGCCCCGGTACGGTCAAGGCCACCCGGCTCGCCTCGGCGCTCGCCCTGGCGGCGGGCACCGGCGCCTACGGGACGGTGTGGTCGGTGCTCGGGGCGGCCCTGCCGGGGCTGCTCGGCGGCGCCGAACAGTCCGCGCGGGGCCTCGGCGACCTGCTCGCCCTCGCGGCCGACTGCGCCCGGCGCACCCGCGCCCGCGGCCCGGTGGCCGAGGTGACGGCCACGGCGGAGCGCGCCGGGTCGAGCCGGGTGGTCAAGGAGGCCCGGATCCTGCGGGACGTCCTCGCGGCGTGAGGCACTGACGGCTGGTGGCTGACGGGTAGCGGCTGACAGCTGACAACTGACAGATAACAGATGACAACTTTCAGCGAACAGATTTCAGCGAACAGACTTTGAAATCTGTTCGCTGAAATCCGTTGCCGCCGCCCGCTCGCGCACCGGGGCCGCCGCCGCCCGCCCGTCCCGGACCAGTGGCTCGACGGCGCGCGTCGCGGCGGCGACCGCGACCGCACGCCACCAGAGCCGCAGTGCCGGAGGGTCGGCTGGCTCGAAGGGCTTGCCGGGCCGGGGCACCGCCAGCCGGGCGCCGAGCGTCTGGGCGGCCGTGACCACCCGTTCGGCGGGCTCCTCCCAGGGGTGCGGCGCCAGGCTGAAGGTGCACCAGTGGATCGGCAGCATCAGCTCGCCGCCCAGGTCGAGGTGGGCCTGCACGCCCTCCTCCGGCGTCATGTGCACCTCGGGCCAGAAGTCGCTGTACGCGCCGACCTGCATCATCGTCGCGTCGAAGGGCCCGAGTCGGCGGCCGATCTCGGCGAACCCGGGGAAGTACCCGGTGTCCCCGCTGTGGAAGATCCGGTGGTCCGGGCCGGCCACCACCCAGGACGCCCAGAGGAACAGCGCGCTGGTGCGCGGTCCGCGGCTGCAGTAGTGGCGCGCCGGTGTGGCGGTCAGGGTGAGCCCGGCGACCTCGGCGGACTCCCACCAGTCCAGTTCGACGATGCGCCGGGCCGGCACCCCCCAGTGCTCCAGGTGCGCCCCGACGCCGAGCGGCACCGCGAACACCGCGTCGGTGTCGATCAGCGCGCGGACGGTGGCCATGTCGAGGTGGTCGTAGTGGTCGTGGGAGACCACCACCACGTCCACCGGCCCGAGTTCGGACAGCGGCAGCGGCATCGGGTGCAGCCGCTTGGGGCCGGTCCAGGCGAACGGGGAGCAGCGCTCGCCCCACACCGGGTCGAGCAGCACCCGCCGCCCGCCGATCTCGGCGAGCACGGTGGCATGGCCGAGCCAGGTCAGCCGCAGTCCGGACTCCGGGGGCGTGGCGAGGTCGACCGGCAGCAGCCGGTGCACCGGGACGGCGGCGGCCGGCGCCCGGCGGGTCTTGTCCCCGGTCAGCTGGGCCCGGGTGACCTCCAGCGGGCTGCGCTCGTAGACGAGCCGGCGGGTTGGTACCGGGTTGCGGAAGGCGCCGTCGGCGAACTGCGGGGAGCGGTGGATGCGGGCCAGCCGCTCGCCCTTCGGGTCGGCGCCGAAGGCCTCGGCCCGGACCCGGTGCCAGGCCGCGCGGGGCAGTGCGGCCAGTCCAGGTGCGGCGGGACCGGCGGCAGGGTCGGAGGACGGCGGGGCGAGCTGCGAGGAAAGACCGGCGAGGCGGGCGAACCAGGGGGCTGGGCGGGGCACGGCTCCTCCAAGGACGGTCACGGCTACCGGGCGTGCCGGGGCGCGCACCTCGGTGGCTGGTGAGGCCACTGCGGTACGACAACCATCTCGTCGGAGGTTACTCGCCGCAGGTCGGCCGGACCTGGTGGACGGCTCGAGGCGGGCCAATCGGCGTACCCGACCGCCCTCCACCGCCCCGGACCACCCCGCGGCGGCGCCCCGGACCACCCCGCGGCGCCGGCCGGGGGCGACCCGTGGAGCCGGCCCGGCGCCCCGGCCGTCGGTCCGGGCCGGAACGCGCCGCCCCGGACCCGCGCCCGCTACGCGTAGAACCGCGTGATCGTCTCCGCGACGCAGTGCGGCTTGGTGCTCTCCGCGCTGGTGATGGTGAACCGCACCACGGCCTGGACCCCGCCCGCCACCTCGGTGGCCGAGACCAGCTCGGCGGTGGCCCGGATCGCCGTGCCCACCGGCACCGGTGCCGGGAAGCGGACCTTCTCCGAGCCGTAGTTGAGCGCCATCCGCACGCCCTCGACGCTGTAGCACTCCTTCGCCAGCACCGGGATCATCGACTGGGTCAGGTAGCCGTGCGCGATGGTGGAGCCGAACCGGCTCTCCTTGGCGCGCTCCGGGTCCACGTGGATCCACTGGTGGTCACCGGTGGCCTCGGCGAACAGGTCGATCTGCCGCTGCTGGATGGTGTGCCACTCGCTGGTGCCCAGCTCGGTGCCGACGGCGGCGGTCAGGTCGGCGAGGGAGGCGAAGCTCGTCACGGTGTGCTCCTGGAGGGGGCGTGCCCGGGGGAGAGGTGCAGGACGCCGGAAGCGTATGCCTACCCACCGGTATCTGTCAGGGGGTGACGGCGCGGCACCCGTCTCCCCGCCACCCGTCCGCTCGGCACTCGTCGGCCCGCCGGGCCCCACCGGCCCGGTCGGCCCCGCCGGCCCGGTCGGCCCCGCCGCCGGCCTCAGGACCGCAGCGCCCCGCGTCCCGCGGCGCCCTGCCCGGTCGGGAACAGCCGACGGCCGCTGACCAGCTCCGGCACCAGCGCGACGAACAGCGGTTCCGGATCGCCCACCCACGGCCGCAGGCCGGAGCGCAGCACCCGCCGCACCTGGTCGGGCTCGCGCACCACGTCGGCCCGTCCGTGCACCAGGACGCTCCAGCCGGTCCGGGTGACCGGGTCCAGCAGGTCCGCCTGGAAGGCCACCACCGTGCCGTCCAGCCCGCGCGCGGTCGCACTTCCCCGGCGCACGGCGAGCACCAGCCGCCCGTCCAGGACCTCGAAGGAGACCGGCAGGACGGCCGGAAGTGCGTGCTCGGTGTACACCACGCGCCCGACGGGCACGGTGCTGAGCAGCCGCAGGCACTCGGCCTCGCTCAGGGTCTCCACACGGTCCTCGCGCTCCATGCGACCGATCGTCCTCCGGTCGGCGTGCGCGCCGATAGGGCCCATGGTCCCGGAGCGGGCGGGCCGGGAGCCCCGTCGGCGGACGCCGGGAGCGGTAGCCTGCCCGGCGGTGGAACGGCACCCGCCCCCGCGCGCAGCGGCGGCGGGCGCGGCGGGCGACCCCGGGTGCGCCGGGGCCGGCGAGGGAGGGGCGGGCGTATGGCGGGCGGGGTCGACCTGGTGGTGATCGGGGCGGACGGCGGACCGGACCGGGGCTTCGGCGGTTCGGCACTGGCGCCGGACGGCGCCCGGCTGCTCGCCGAGGTGCTGCCGGGGATGTGCTTCGACGCGGGTGCGGCCGGCTGCCGGGTCACCGGGGTGGCGCCGGACGCGGACGCCAACGCGATGCTGACCGCCGTCCGGGACGCCGCCCAGCACCCGGGCCGCTGGCTGGTGGTGTGCCTGGTCGGCCAGTTGGTGGCCGACCCGCGTGGCCGCAGGCTCGCCCTGGTCACCGGCGGCAGCACCGCCGACAACGCCTACCGGCGCGGCCTGGCCTGGGACTGGGTGGTCAGCGCGATGGTGCACGGGGACCAGGAGGAGGCGTTGCTGCTGGTCGACGCGGTGGCCGACCGGGACACCTGGGCGGCGCTGGAGCGCGGTGGCGGCGAGGACGGGGCCGGTGAGCTGCTGAGCTACCCGCGCGTCCCGCTGTGGGGCCGGGTCGGCCGCTACGCCCCCGGCAGACGCGGCCGGGACGCCGTGCTGCCGGGCGGTGAGGGGTCGTTCAGCCGGGCCCTGACCACCGTCCTGCGCCAGGGTGTCCCGGGTGCTCCGGCCGCCGTCGCCCCGCTGGATCTCCAGCCCTCGGTGGCGGCGCTGATCGACGGTGCCGAACCGGCCGGTAGTTCGGGTGCGCCGGGCGCGCGCCTGCTCGTTCCGCCGCAGGGCGGGCGCCTCCTGATGCGCAATCGGGCCGCGGTCAGGGGCGCATTGGCCGGATTGTCGCTTTCCGAAGAACTGTTGGCCGTTCTGTGGCGGGAAAGTGCCCCGACGGAACCGCCTTCCGCGTAAGGTCAGGGGGCCTGAGGTGTTGCCGTGATGGGGTGGGTTGGCGAAGAATCGATCCCCAGCGGAAACACCGGCGGGACAGCGGAATTCTTCTGGCGGCCACGGATCACTGACCGGGTCGGTCGCGATGAGGTGGGGCGATGCGGCAGCGCGGAAATGTGTTGCGCCCTGGGGCGGTTGGGATCGGCGGGGTGGTTCTGGCGTTGCTCCTCGGGGCGTGTGCGAGCAGTGGTGCCGGTGGTTCCGTCGATCGTCTCGGGACGGCTGCGCCCAGTGTTGCGGGAGTGGATCCGGTAACTCCTTCGGGTGGTTCGGTAAACGGCTCGATCGCGCCGACCGACGGGCCGGAAGGGGCGATGGGGCGGCTTGCCCTGAAGACGTATCAGGACTGGTGGCAGGCCCAGGCGGACGCATTCGGGCGAACGGATTCGGACGGATTCGCTCTGGAGACGTACTCCTCCGGCCGGGCGCTGGCCGATGCCCTGGTCGGTCTCCGCCAACTCCGCGACGCCAAACTGGTGATGACCGGAACTCCGCGGAATTCCGCCGCGGTGAAGACCATTGATCTCACATCCGATCCGCAGACCGCGGTGATCGAGGACTGCGTCGACGTGTCGGACTGGCGCCGCGTCGACGCCGTCACCCGCGCCGCCAAGGATCCGGGCCAGCGGCTGAACCGCTACGTCGCGACCGCGTCCCTGCGCTGGTTCCAAGCACGTTGGCTGATCTACGACTTCAAGCGGGAGGTGGACCGGACATGCTGAACGCGCTGAACACGACGAACCGGAGGAAGCCGAGCCCCAGGAAACCGGCCGGGCGGTTGGCGATCCTCGCGCCGTTGTCCGCCGGGTTGCTGCTGGCCTCGGCGATCACGGCGGCGGCGGACGAACCACCGGGCGGCGGCGCCGAACAGTGCTATCCGGACGTGATCTGTTCGGGGGTCAACTCCGGCGGGAAGAAGCCCGTCCCCGGCCCGAGCCAGCCCGGCGGCACCGGCGGCGGGGCCGAGGACGGCCCGCAGGTGTGCAGCTACCACGACCAGCAGTGGGCCTGCCACGATCCGGAGCTCGGCTGGTTCAACAGCGGCTCCGGCTGCTACTACCGCCCGCTGGACAACCCGCCCGCCGAGGGCGCCCCGGAGTGGCAGGGGCACAAGCCGTCCGAGGGCGCGCTCTACTCCAAGGTCTGCCCGCAGACGGGCGGCGGGATGGGCGGCGCCGAGATCGTGTTCGAGGCCACCACGCCGGCCGGTCCGCCGGTGCTGAACCTGGCGGACATCGGGGTCAGCTACGCCCACGAGATGCGCTTCCCGAAGCCGGCCGCGGGCGTCGCCCCCAAGGGCACCGCCGTGGTGAAGGCGCCGGTCTGGCTCTGGGTCGACAACGTCGTCGCACCGGCGCCCAAGACGCTCTCCGTCCCCGGCGCCTCGGTGACGGTCACGCCCCTGCTGAAGGGCGTGACCTGGGACTTCGGCAAGGACGTCACGGTGAACTGCGACACCGCCGGCACGCCGTACGACCCGAAGTACGGCGCGGCCAAGTCGCCCGACTGCGGCTACGAGTTCGCCGTCGGCTCGGCCAACCGCAAGGACGGCGTCTACGCGGGCACCGTCACGGCGAACTGGGTGGGGCACGTCGTGGTCACCGGGCCGAACGCGAAGACCTTCGACGTCAAGATCCCGCAGTCCACGGACATCAGGCTCAAGGTCGCCGAGGTGCAGGTCCTCAACTGACCCCGGGCCGGTCCACCCCGGGCCGGTCCACCCCGGGCCGGTCCACCCCGGAGCGGTCCGCCTCCGGCGCGGGCGTGGACCGGCGCCGGCACGGACGCGGGCCGAGCACGACTTCGACCCCCACGACTTCGACCCCCAGCACCAACGACCCGGAACGAGCACGAGGAAGGGCGGAACCCGGTGGAGAACCGTACATTCGCGACGCCGGGATCCGGCACACCCGCGGGCGCCGCGGTGTCCGTGGCGGTCCCGGACCAGGGAGCGGCCGCGGGTCGGGCCCGTGGCCGCGGCGCGGGCAAGGCCGGCGGCCGGGGCAAGGGCGCCGGCGCGGGCGGCGGCGCGGGCGGCGAGGACCAGCGCGCCGCGCCGCACACCCCCGGTCGTACCCTGCGGGCCCGGCGCCGCCGCCCGGCCGTGCTGGCGATGGCGGTCGCACTGATCGCGGCCGGCGGCCTGGGCGGCGCGGTGCTCTACAACAGCACCGGCCAGCGGGTCGCGGTGCTGGCGCTCGCCCGGGACGTCCCGTGGGGGCAGGTGATCACCGACGACGACCTGGTGGTGGCCCGGATCGCGGGCGATCCGGCGCTGCGGCCGGTCTCCGCCGTGGACCGGCGGACCGCGGTCGGCATGCGGGCCGCGACCGACCTCAAGCGCGGTGCCATGCTCACCCCGACCGACCTGGCGCAGAACCTGGTCGTCCAGCCCGGCCAGATCGTCGTCGGCGTCTCCGCCAAGCGCACCCAGCTGCCGGCCAGTCGGCTCCAGCCGGGGCTGCAGATCGTCGTCGTCTTCACCCCGGACAACAGTAAGGCGGACTCGATGCCCGCCACCGTCATCACCGTCGGCCGGGTGGACACCGACGGGAGCCAGGTCATCGACGTGGCCGTCGGTGCCGCGGACGGGCCCCGGCTGGCGCAGTGGGTGGCGGGCGGGCGGATCCAGGTGCTGCTGGCGCCGCGCGCCGCCTCGGCGGGCGGCGCGACCGCGGGCACCGGTGGTACCACGGGCACCGGCGGCACGGCCGCGCCGACCGCCCCGCCGACCGGCGCGCCGAGCGGGGCCGCCACCGGGGCACCCTCCGGCGCGGCCACGGCGCCCGTGCCCCCCGCCGGGGCGGGTGGCGCCTGATGGCGGTGATCGCGGTGGCCGGCGGCCCGGGCGCGCCCGGCGCGACCACGACGGCCCTCGCCCTGCTGCTGGCCTGGCCGCTCGAGCCCGGCCGCCGGGTCCTGCTGGTGGAGGCCGACCCGGACGGCGGCGCCGTGCTCGCCGGCGCCCTGGAGGGCCGGGTCGAGGCGGTGTACGGGCTGCGCAACCTGGCCGTCGCCGACCGGCGCGGCCTGCTCGCCCAGACCATCTGGGAGCAGCTGATCGACCTGTCGCCCGACGGCACCGCCGAACGGCTGCTGCTGCCCGGCCTCACCGACCCCACCCAGGCACCCGGTCTCGCCTACACCTGGGAGCCGCTGATCGAGCTGCTGCACGGGCTCGAACCGCAGGGCTACGACGTCATCCTGGACCTCGGCCGCTCCGGCGCCACCGGTACGAGCGCGGTGCTGGCCCGCCGGGCGGACGTGGTGGCGGTGACGGTCCGCACCACGCTGCGCGGCCTGAGCTCCGCCCGCCCCCGGCTGTCCGCGCTCACCGAGGACCTCGCCACGGCGGGCACCGGCTCGGACGCGCTCGGGCTGCTGCTGGTCGGCGAGGGGCCCTACTCGGGCGCGGAGGTGTCGCGCGAGTTCGGGCTCCCGGTGCTGGGGCTGCTGCCGCACGCCGTCCGCACCGCCCGGGTGCTCTCCGACGGAGGGGACACCACCGACCGGCGCTTCATCCGCTCCGAGCTGATGCGCACCGCCCGTTCGGCGGCGGACGAGGTGCAGCTGCTGGTCCGGCGGCGGCGCCAGCGGCTCGCTCCGAACCCGGCGCCGGCGCCGGTGCCCGTGCCCGCCCTGCCCACCGCCCCGGACCGGGCCCAGCCGCAGGGCCCGGGGCCGTCCGTGCCCGGGCCGGTGGCGGCCCCCGCACCGGCGGCCTACCGCCCGACGACGGTCGGGTCACCGGCGGTCCCGGCGGAGGCGGTCCCGGCACAGGCGTACGAGTCGGCCGCCCACGGTGGGACGCCCCAGGCGCCCGCGGCGTACGGCGGGACCGGCTCCGGGGACGCGTCCTCCGCGCCGCCGACCTACGGCCAGGTGCCTTACGGCCAGGTGCCTTACGGCCAGGTGCCGTACGGCGAGGCGACGTACGGCGAGGTCGCGTACGGGCCGGTGACGCAGGGCCCGACGGCGTACGGCCCGGTGGGGCCCGGGCCGGTGGCGTACGGCCCCGTGGCGGGGGAGCAGCCCTCGTACCAGCCCCCGCAGCCCGTCCCGCCGGTGATCACCACCGGACCGGTGGCGCCGCTGGCCGGGCTGGCGCCCCAGCCCGCCGCGCCCGCGCCGTTCCCGGCGCACGTCCAGGCCCCGTACCCGGCGCAGCAGGCCCACCAGCCGTACGGCCGGCACGGCTCGTACGGCCCGCAGGAGCCTCAGCACCCGCAGGACCTGCAGGAGCCGCAGGAGCTGCAGCACCCGAAGGACCCGCCCGATCCGGTGAACGCGTCCGGCCGGGCCGGCCGGTCCGACCCGCAGGACCCCCACGGCCACCCGGCGGCCGCCCGGGACGAGCAGCAGTACCGGCTCCAGCAGCCGGCCGGGACACCCGACCAGCAGTCCGCCGACGGCCGGCGGCCGCAGACCCCCGGGGAGGTGCTCCGTGCGCGGTAGCCCCCTGCACCAGCACCCCACCGCCGACCCGGCCTCCCTGCCCTGGGCGACCCCGGCCTCGGCACCCGCTCCGGCACCCGTGCCCGGCCCCGCCGCGGCGCAGGCGTCCGCGACGGCGCAGGCCTACCGGCCCGGCCCCGTCGCCCCGCAGCCCGTTCCGCAGCCCGCCCCGCCGTACGCCCACCAGGGCGGCGCCGCGGCACCGACCGCCGTCCCGCCGGGGCTGCCCTCGCTGGACCTGCGCGGCGCCGCCACCCGGCCGGCCGTCGACCCGCAGGTGGCGCGCGAGCTCAAGCGCCAGGTCGCGGCCGAACTGCACCAGCAGATCACCCGGTTGACCAGCGCCTCCGGGTCCGAACCGGACCGCGCCACCCGCCGCCAGCGCGGCCGGGCGCTGATCGAGGAGGCCGTCGCCCGCTGGTCCGACGCCTACGCGCAGACCCACGGCATCCCGCCCACCCGCGAGCAGGACCGGGCGCTCGCCGAGGCGGTCTTCGACCTGCTCTTCCGGGCCGGGCGGCTGCAGCCCTACCTGGACGACCCGGAGATCGAGAACATCCTGATCAACGGCTGCGACGACGTGTGGATCTCCCGGGTGCACCAACCCCTGCGCCAGGTCCCGCCGGTGGCCGACAGCGACGCCGAACTCGTCGAGCTCCTCCAGGACCTGGCCCGCCAGCACGGCGGCGGTGAGCGCAGCCTCTCCACCGCCAGCCCGACCCTGGCGCTGCGCCTGGAGGGCGGCATGCGCCTGCAGGCGCTGACCGAGGTCACGCCCCGCCCGTACGTGGCGATCCGGCGCCACCGGGTGGCCTCGGCGACGCTGCCCGAGATGGTCGAACTCGGCACCCTGGACAGCACCCTGGCGGCCTTCCTGGCCGCCGCCATCCGGGCCCGCAAGAACGTGATGATCACCGGCACCCAGGGCGTCGGCAAGACCAGCCTGCTGCGCGCGATGGCCGCCGAGATCCCGCCGGACGAGCGGATCGGCACCCTGGAGTCCGAGTTCGAGCTGTGGCTGCACACCCTCGGGCACCTGCGCCAGGTCGTCCCGATGGAGGCCCGGGAGGGCAACGGGGAGCGCGTCGAGGGCCGGCTGGCCGGCGAGTTGACGATCGGCGACCTCATCCCGGCCGCGCTGCGGATGACCCTGTCGCGGATCATCGTCGGCGAGGTCCGCTCCGGCGAGGTCGTCCCGATGCTGCGGGTGATGACCAACGGCGAGGGCGGCTCGATGTGCACCCTGCACGCGCGCGGCCCGCAGATGGTCGTCGACCGCATCGCCGAACTCTGCCTCGAGTACGGCTCGCACATGACCGACTCGCTCGCCTACCGGCTCACCGCCAACGCCCTGGACCTCATCGTGCACGTCACCATGGTCGACGAGACCGCCGTCGGCGGCCGCCGGCACCGCTTCGTCTCCCACGTCCTCGAGGTCGCCGGCCTCGGCGAGAGCGGCCGGCCCGCGCTGAACACGGTGTTCGGCCCCCGGCTGGACATCGGCGAGCCGCGGGCCGTCCCGCACACCCCGCCGCAGTGCCTGGACGACCTGCGCCGGGCCGGCTTCGACGCCGGCCTGCTCGGCTCCCGGTACGGGAGCTGGGCCTCCCCGCTGCAGCTGCGGATCGGCGGTGGCGCGCGGTGATGCTGCTCTTCGCCCTGTGTGGGCTGGCGGTCGCGGGCGGCCTGGTCGCCCTGGTGGCCTGGGCCCGCGGCAGCGAGCCGGCGGACGAGGACGAGGCGCTCCGGCCGGACAACCCGCTGGCCGGGCGCGCCCACGTCCTCTGGTACGGCGCCCCCGGCACCGCCTCCTCCCGGATGGTGCGGCTGCGCCGGATCCAGCTGCCGGTCGCCCTGGCCGGCGCGCCGCTCGGCTGGCTGTTCACCGGCATCCCGCTGACCGCGCTCCTGGTGCCGCTGGCCGTCTTCGGCCTGCCCTGGCTGTTCGACACCACCCGCCCGGACACCCGCCGGATCGAACGGCTGGAGGCGCTGTCCGAGTGGACCCAGCGCATCGCCGACGTGCTGCTGCTCGGCGTCGGCCTCAACCAGGCCATCGTCACCAGCCGGCGCACCGCCCCCGCCGCCCTGGAGGAGGAGATCGGCGAGCTCGCCGCGCGGCTGCAGGCCCGCTGGCGGCCCGAGGAGGCGCTGCAGGCCTTCGCCGACAGCCTGGCCGACGCCACCGCCGACAAGGTGCTGGCCGCGCTCGTCCTGCGCTCCGGCGACAGCGGCCCGGGTCTCGCCCGCGCCCTGTCCGACATGGCCGACTCGGTGCGCGAGGAGGTCCGCCAGCGCCGCGCCATCGAGGCCGACCGGGCCAAGCACCGCACCACCATCCGCTGGCTGGTCGGCATCATCGTGCTGGTCGTCACGGTCGGCTCCTTCAACAGCGAGTACACCCGGCCGTACGGGACGGTGCTCGGCCAGGTCGTGCTCGCGGTGGTCGCCGCCCTGTTCGTCGCGATCATCGCCTGGATGCGCGCCCTCGCCTCGCACCCGCCGGTGCCCCGGCTGCTGGCGCCGGACCGGCGGAGCAGGAGCGGGCGCCGCACCCCGGCGCGCGCGGACGAGCCCGCCGAGCAGCTCGGGGAGGTCCGGTGATCTCCCCCTGGTCCGTGCTGGCCGGCGCCGCGGCGGCCGGCGGCCTCGCCGTGCTGATCGCCGAACTGCGGCCCGCCCCGCCGGACCTGCGCCAGGCGCTGGACCGGCTGCACCGCGCCCCCGCGGACCGGGCCGTCGACCCGGACGACGAGCGGCCCCGCTGGTACGACCGGATCGGCGAGCGCTCGGTCCACCTGCGCGGGGTGTCCGTCCCGCACCGCGAACTCGCCCTGATCGGCCGCACCCCGGCCCGCTTCATGGTGCACAAGCTGCTGTTCGCCGCGATCGGCCTGGTGCTGCCGGCCTACCTCGGTGCGATGGCCGTGGTGATGGACGTCGGCCTGCCGTTCGCCCTGCCGCTGCTGGCCGGGCCGCTGCTGGCCGGCCTGCTCTGGTTCGTCCCCGACGCCATCGTGCGCGGCGAGGCCAAGGAGGCGCGTACCGAGTACCTGCACGGCATCGCCGCCTACCTGGAGCTCGTCGCGCTGGAGCGGGCCGCCGACTGCGGCCCCGCCGAGGCCCTGCACCGCGCGGCCTCGGTCGGGCGCGGCGCGGTGTTCCGCCGGATCCGCGACGCCCTCGACCGGGCCACCACCGACCGGCTCCCGCCCTGGGCCGGACTGGACGCGCTCGCCGAGGAGTTGGGCCTCAGCCCGCTGCAGGACGTGGCGGACATCATGCGGCTGTCCGGCACCGACGGCGCCGCCGTGTACGACACCCTGCGGGCCCGCGCCAAGGGCCTGCGCGGCGAACTGCTCGCCGAGGACCTCGCCCGGGCCAACGCCGACAGCGAGCGGATGGTCGCGCCGGGGGCCGCCCTCACCCTGCTGATGACCGTCCTGATCGTCTTCCCCGCGCTCCACCAGATGCTCAACTGACCTGCGGAACAGTGCGTCTGCCTCACACCACACCCCCGGGAGACCCGAAATGACCGTCCGACTCGCCCATCTGGCAGGCCGACTGCTGCGGCCCGTCCTGCTGCCCGTGCAGTTCGCCCTGCTGCTGTTCACCCTCCGGCTCGGCCGGCTGCGCGCCGCCCGCGCGCGCGGCGACCGCGGCGCCATCAGCATCGAACTCGCGCTCGCCATCATCGCGCTGGTGTTCGTCGCCGGTGCCGTCGCGACCGCGCTGTACCTGCTGAAGGACAAGGTCGTGACCAAGGTCGAGCAGGACCCGAACCTGCCGGGCGGCGCGGGCGGCGCCACCAAGTGACGTACCGACCTCGCCGCCGGGGCGACCGGGGGTCGATGAGCGTGAGCCTCGCCATCGTCTTCCCGGTCGTCCTGGTGCTCCTGATGCTCGTCGTCCAGGCCGCGCTGATCTGGTACGACCGGCAGCTCGCGCTCACCGCCGCCCGCGAGGGCGTGGACGCCGGGCGGATCCAGGGCACCGGGGCGGACGAGGTGAAGGACGACTCGGCCCGGCGGCAGGCCCGGGACTTCCTGGACCGGCAGGGCGTGCACGAGTACACGGTGACGACCGACGGCAGCACGGCCGGACTGGTCCGGGTCACCGTCTCGGTGCGGCCGCCACTGCTGATCCCGGGCCTGTCCGCGCCGGCCGTCACCCAGTTCGCCGAGGCGCCGCGCGAGCGCTTCGTGCCGCCGCCGGGGGTGAAGCCGTGAGGCGGCGGCCCGGCGCGGCGGGCGGGGGCGCGGTGCGGCCGGGCCGGCGGGGGCGGTTCGCACCGCGCCGCCGGGACGGCGGCGGGATCGCGATCGAGGCGGCGATCGTCGTGCCGGCGGTGGTCGGGCTGGTCCTGGTCGCCATCGCGGCCGGGCGGGTGCAGACCACCGCCGGCACGGTCGAGGCGGCGGCCCGCGCCGGCGCCCGCACCGCCTCGCTGCAGCGCAGCGTGGACGGCATGACCCAGCCGGCCCGGGAGTCGGCGCTCGACACGCTGCGCCAGCAGGGCGTGTCCTGCCGCGGCTCCGACGTCCGCGTCGTCCCGGGCCAACTGGACCTGCCCGGCGGCACCGTGGCCACCGTCAGGGTGACGGTGGTGTGCGACGTCGAGCTCGCCGACCTGATCGGCGGACCGTCCGGGGTGCCCGTGACCAAGCACCTCGTCGGCGAGTTCACCTCGGTGGTGGACCGCTACCGGGGCACCTGACCGGCGGATGGCGGCACGGGACGCGGCAGGGGCCGCCACGGGGGGCGTGGTGCGGCGGGTGACGGGGGACGCGGTGCGGCCCGCGCTGTCGGACGCGGTCAGGCCCGCGGTGTCCGAAGCGGTTCGGCCCGCGGCCGGGGGCGCGGTGCGGCCCGCGCCGCCGGACGAGGTGCGGGTGGTGACGGGGACGCGGTACGGCCCGGGGATTGGGACGGCCCGCGCGGGGGAAACGCAAGCGGAGAGCGCTCGGGGGATGACGCAACGGGACCGGGCGGCGCCCGGTGGGGGCCGGTGGGGAGAACAGGGTGCGGAAGGGGCAGGGGGGATGAGGATGCCCGTCAGGGCGCGGCGCCGCCACCGGTCGGACCGGGGGGCGGTCGCCCTCTTCGTGGCGATCTGCGCGGCCTACGTCGTGCTCGTCATCGCCCTGGTGATCGACGCCGGCGGCCGACTGCGGGTCGCCGAACGCACCGACGCCTACGCCCAGGAGGCCGCACGGGTCGGCGGACAGCAGCTCGACCAGGCCGCCGTCCTGCAGGGCAAGGGATTCAAGGTCCGGCAGGACTACGTGCGGCAGGCCGCCGACGCCTACCTCGTCCTCTACGGCCTGCGGGTCGGCGAGGTCGAGTTCTCCGGCGACGGCAAGGTCGTCACCGTCACCGTGCAGGCCGACTACCGGCCCGTCCTGCTGGGCGCGTTGGGGGAGCGGAAGGTAACGGGCAAGGGCAGTGCGACCCTCGTCCACGGAGTCGAGAAAGCGGAGACCGACTGATGGCCGCGCCACGTGCCAAGGACCAGGCCCGAACCGCCCCAGGCCGGGCCCCGAGCGGACACCGGGCCGCCCGCGGGCCCGCCGCGCCGGCGCCCCGCCCGCCGCGCGGCCGGGGCCGCGCCGCAGCCCTGATCACCGCGCTCGCCGCGCTGGTCACCCTGCTCGCCCTGCTGGTCGGCGTGCCCGCGCTGCTGCTGCACGGCACCCGCGCGGTCGCCGCGATGGGCGAGGTGGCGCCGGACGGCGTCGGCGAGGCGCTCACCGGGCCGGACGACGGGCGGCTGTTCCTGTGGCTGCTGGTGGTGGTCGGCTGGCTGGCCTGGGGCTGCTTCGCGCTCTCCGTCCTGCTGGAGATCCCGGCCCAGCTGCGCGGCCGGATCGCCCGCCGCATCCCCGCCTTCGGCTGGAGCCAGCGGCTGGCCGCCGGCCTGGTCGGCTCGGTGCTCGCCCTGGTGCCGGTCGCCGGCTCGGCCTTCGCGGCCGCGCCCGCCCACACCGCCAGTGCGCCGGCCCAGGTGACGGCCGGCGTGCAGCGCGCCGCCCTCACCGCCGCCCAGGCCGCACCCGCCCTGGCCCCCGCCGCCGAGCAGCACGCCGGCTACACCGTGCGCGACAGCCGGCCCGCGGACAGCCTGTGGTCCATCGCCGAGCGTCAACTGGGCTCCGGCGAACGGTGGACGGAGATCGCCAAGCTCAACGACGGCAGGGTGATGGACGATTCGGGCACCCGCTTCGACGCCGACCGGCCGATCCAGCCCGGCTGGCAGCTGCTGATGCCGGCGGACGCCAAGGCCGACGACGCGGCGACCCCGGCACCCGCACCCGCCGACACGCCCGCGCCGGGCGGGGCCGACGGCTCCGCGCGGGCCCCGCAGTCCGGGACGGAGCCGGCTCCGGCCGGGCACGGCACGGTGACCGTACGGTCCGGCGACAGCCTCTCCGCCATCGCCCAGCGCGAGTTGGGGGACGCCGAGGCGTGGCCGAAGCTGTTCGAGGCGAACAAGGGGGCGCAGGCCCCCGACGGGGAGCGGCTCACCGACCCCGACGTGGTGGTGCCGGGGATGGTCCTCACCGTGCCGGGGGCCGCCGCTCCCGCACCCGCACCCGCCCCTTCGCCGGAGCCGGCTCCCGCGCCGCAGCCGGCACCGCCCGCCGACCACGCCCCCGCCGACCACGCGCCCGCGACCCCGGCACCGACCCCGGCCCCGACGCAGGGCGCGCCCGCCCGGTCCGCGCCGGCCACCCCGGCGCCCGCGCCCACCCACGCGCCGGCCCCCGCCGCCCACGCCGAACCGGCCCCCAGTGACGACTACCGGGTGGCCCTCACCGCCTCCACCGTCGGCGTGCTGCTCGCCGCCATCATGATCGGCACCGTCGCCCACAAGCGCGGCACCCAGCAGCGAGCCCGCCGGCCCCGGCACCGCATCACCATGCCGGACGCCGAGGCCGCCGCCTTCGAGAACGAGCTCAGGGCCCGGCAGGACGACGCCGGCCTCGACCTCCTCGACCGCGCCCTGCGCACCATGGCCCGGCACACCGTGCGCGGCGGCAAGCGGCTGCCCGCCATCGTCGCCGCCCGCATCACCCCCGGCCACACCATCGAACTGCACCTGTCCGGCCCGGCCACCCCGATCACGCCGTTCCGCGCCGCGCACGCGGCCAACGTCTGGTGGTGCGGCCCCGACTCCGGGGACCTGCTCAGCGCCGCGCAGGCCCGCAAGACCGCCGCGCCCTACCCCGCCCTGGTCACCCTCGGCACCTCGCCGGACGGTTCCGTCGTGCTCGCCGACCTCGAGGCCGTCCGGCTGCTCCACCTCTCCGGACACCCCGACGACGCCCGCGACGTGCTGCGCACCCTCGCCGTCGAACTCGCCCACAGCCCGCTCGCCGACCGGCTCCACCTGCACCTCGTCGACCTCGCCGAGGAGATCCCGATCAGCGGTCCGGCCGCCGAACGCGTCCACCGCCACCCCACCCTGGAGGCCGCGCTGGCCGCCCTCGGCCCGCGCACCGCCAAGGCCCGCGCCACCCTGGTCGCCGCCGAGGCCGCCAGCCCGCGCGACGCCCGCAGCCGGGGCCAGGCCGACGAGTCCTGGACCCCGGAGATCGTGCTCTGCGCCCAGCAGCCCGGCGGCGGTGTCCCCGCCGAACTGGGCCGGCTGCTCGACGCCCGCCCGCGCACCTGCGTCGCCGTCATCACCCGCGCCCCCGAGCGCGGCACCGGCCCCGTCGCCCGCTGGACCCTGCCGACCACCGGCCAGGCCGCCATCCCCGGGCTGCACCTGACGGTCGAGCTCCAGCGGCTCGACGACCGGCAGTACGACCAGGTCGCCGAACTGCTGCGGGCCGCCGACGACACCACCCAGCACCCCGCCCCGGCCTGGACCCTGGACGGTCCGGGCTTCGACCCCGACGCCGACGACGCGGACACGGCCGAACTGCCCGCCGCCGTCCCCGTCCTGGCCGCCGTCGGCGCTCCGGCGGCCGGCACCGGGGGCGGCACGGACACGGCCGCCGGCCCGCGGCTGCTGGCCCGGGTCATCGGCACCGGCGCCAGCCCCTTCGCGGGCACCGACCCGGCCACGCCCGTCCCGCCGGCCCCGGCGGGGCCGCTTCCCCCGGCCGTCCCGGTGCTCCCGTCCGGAGTGGCTTCCCCGGTGGTCCCGGTGCCCTCGTCCGGAGCGGTTCCCCCGCCCGGAGCGGGGAGGCACGTGGTCAACGGGCAGGGGCGGCAGGCCGCGGCGGTGGAGGGCGGGAGCGCGTCGGACCCGGTCGCGGCCGCCGGACCCGCCGCCGGCAGCGGCGCGGACGGCGATCCCGCGCCCGGGTCGGCGGCCGAGCCGGCCACCGACGAGACCACCCGGGACCTGCGCCGACCGGAGGCCGTGGAGGGCACCTCGACGGCCGTCCTGCCGGTCCAGCCGGTCCGGCCGGTGGTGCCCGCGCAGCCGTCCGGTCCTGCCCAGCCCTCCGGTCCTGCGCAGCCGTTCGGTCCTGCGGCGCCCGGTGAGCCCGGCGGATCGCAGCCGGGCGCCGAGCCCACCCCGAACCACCAGCCCGTGCCCGCGCCCACCGGCACCGACCCGCGGATCCCGGACCGCCCCGAGCCCGGCACCGAGCCCGGCACCGGGCCCGGGACCGGGACCGGCACGCCCGAGGCCGTCGGGCCCGGCGCAGGCGGTCCCGGCGCCGTCGGGCCCGAGCCCACCGGGCCCGAGCCCACCGTGGACGGGGCGGTTCACGAGCCCGGCCCCGCCGCCGTCGCCCCGGTCGCGCAGACCACCCCCGGGCGCAGCGACAGCGACGACCTGCTCGCCATCCTCCGCTCCCCGGAGGCGCACGCCACCCGCAACGCCCCCCGGATCCGGCTGCTCGGACCGGTCGACGTCGCCGGTGTCCTCGGCACCGCCGAACCCGGCGCCCTGCCGCGGCTCACCGAACTCGCCGTCTACCTCGCGCTGCGTCCCGGTGCCGACCACCACGCGCTGGACCACGACCTCCACCCGGGCGCCGCCCACCTCGACCCGCACCCCACCGCGGCCGACACCGGGAGCCCGCTGCCCGGCAAACTCGCCGACCTGGCCGCCTGGTTCGGCAGCTCGCCCGAGGGGCGCACCTTCCTGGCCACCGACACCACCGAGGGCTACACCTTCGCCCCGGCCGTCACCTGCGACTGGGACGAGTTCCGCAGCCTCTACCGGCGCGGCATGCGCAGCACCAGCGCCACCGCCGACGCCGCCCTCGCCCACGCCCTGGCCCTGGTCCGCGGCGCCCCGTTCGCCGAGGCGCCCCCCGCCTCCTACGGATGGGCCGAGGCCGAACGCCAGGACATGATCGCCGCCATCGTCGACACCGCCCACGAACTGGCCGCCCGCCGCCTGCAGTACGGCGACCACCGCAGCGCCGAGGCCGCCGTCTTCCGCGGCCTCGCCGTCGCCCCGGACGTCGAACTCCTGCACCGGGACCTCTTCTACGCCTACGCCTCGGCCGGCGCCCGCGACCAGCTCCTGCGCGCCGTCAACCGCCTCGACGCCCTGAGCCGCCGCACCGGCCGCGACCTCGACGCCGACACCGTCGCCCTGCTGCGCGACCTCCTGGCCGGCTCCTGACCCCACGACCCGTCCCGCCTGCTCCCGCTGCCCGGTCGCCCCCCAGGGCGCCGGGCAGCGCCGTGCCCGGGCATGATCGGTGGGGGCAGCACGGTGCCCCGACGAAGAGGGGGGGGCAGCCATGACGGAGGAAGCGGACCGGCCGCTCGGTGAACTCCGCCCCGGTGAACGGGTCCGGGTGACGGTCGTCCGCCACCACCCGTGGGGCTTCTCGGCGCGGATCCACGGTTACGAGCCGGTCGGAGCGTCACTGGACCTCATCCGCCGCGGCGGCGAACCCGGGGTGCGCCGTCTCGTGCGGGACCTCCCGGAGGTCGGGAGCTGCGTCGACCTGGTCGTCGGTGAGGTCCGCTCCTGGCACCACGCCCCCTGGATCTGGGTGGACCTCACCGGCCCCGACCGCTGAAGGAGGACCAGGAGGACGGCAGGGTCCGCGGGGCCCGGGAGGCACGGGAGGCCCGCGAGGCTCACGAGTCGCCGTCAACCGGCCCGCAGCCAGGCACTCAGGACGGTGAAGTCGGCGGCGGTGAGCCCCCGTTGGGGGTCGACGCGGTGGAGCAGGGTGCGGGCGGGGGAGTGGGCGGCGACCCAGTGACGGTCCGTCGCGGTGATCTCGTCGTCGACCCAGGCGAAGGGGCGGCCGGCGGCCCGGGCGAGCAGCGTCCGGGTCTTCCAGTGCAGGCCGGGCGGCCCGGCCGGCTCGTCGTCGTCCGTGTCCGGCCAGTCCACCCAGGGGAGTCGGGGGAGGCCGAGCCAGGGCGAGAGGCAGTCGTTGGCGTCGGACCTCCAGGTCGTGGCCCAGACCAGCTCGCAGGGAAGGTCGAGCAGGAGCGGCCCCAGCGCCGGATCCGCCCGGGCCAGCAGCGGGTTGGCGTCCGGGGCGGGAGTGGCGGCGGTGTACGGGCTGCGGTAGGTGCGGTGGCCGCCCGGCGGGGGCGGCCCGAACGGAACGAGGGGTCCGTCGACGTCGAGGAAGAGCAGCGGGAGGAGCGTGGGAACGCCGGAGTCGACCACGAGGGCACCATAACGGGCCGGGCGGGGCGGGATCGGAGACCCGGCCTGGATCGGGTACGCCGGGATCTCGTAGGGTGGCGCGCACGGGAGTGGTGGCAGTCACCACGCAGCAAGGGCATCAGACGCCGCTGGGCGGCGGGGCGGGGCGGTGACCAGAAGATGGCGGCGGAGACGACAGCTGTCCCAGGAGGTCCCGACCCGACGGCGGACCCGGGCCCCTGGGACGCCGTACCGCCGTCCGCCCGCGTCCCCGCCGACGAGCACCCGCCGGGGCCCGCCGCGCTCTACGAGCCGCCTCCGGTGCCGTCGGCCCCGCCGGCCCTGCCGGCCGTCGCGCCGCAGCCCGGGGCGCCTTCGGGGCCGGCGCCCGCCCTGCCGCCGACCGCGCCGACCGGGTGGACCGTCACCGGCATGCCCGCGGTGGGCGCGCCGCCGTCCACGGCCACGCCGCTGCCCTTCCCCGTCCCGGGGGCCGGGGCGGTGGGCGCGTTCGGGGCGGCACCCCGCGGGCGGATCCTGGTCATCGAGGGCGGCTACGGCAACTCCGGCCGCCGCACCTGGGGCCGCGGCGGGCCCGCACAGGCGCCGGTGCTGTCCGCGATGCTCGCCGCCGTGTCCCCGCAGGTGCTGCTCGCCGCGGACGCGGTGGATGCCGTCCACCTGCCCGGCGCCGG
This sequence comes from Kitasatospora sp. NPDC004745, assembly GCF_042873275.1. Lineage (NCBI taxonomy): Bacteria > Bacillati > Actinomycetota > Actinomycetes > Kitasatosporales > Streptomycetaceae > Kitasatospora > Kitasatospora sp. NPDC004745. Next base: position 617,817 of record NZ_JBIALK010000001.1, read on the forward strand.
CGACCCGCACACCGTCCTGGCCCACCTGCGCGCCGCCTCCCGCCACCCGGGGCCGCTGCTCGTCCACCTGGGCGGGCACATCGTCGCCGACAAGCGCGGCGGCCAGCTCCAGCTCACCCTGCGCGACGCCAAGCAGGACGGGCTGCCCTGGCAGGCCGTCGCGGCCGAGCTGAGCCACCGTCCGGCCGAGTGGCAGACACTGGTCATCGCCGACCTGAGCGCCGACCAGAACGCCTGGCCCTACCTCCAGGGCACCGTCTCGCCGCTCAGCGAGGGCATCCCGCTCTGGGCCGTCGTCAGCCCGGACCCGGAGCAGATCGGCACCTTCACCCGCGCCCTCATCGAAGCCCTGCACGGCGGCCGCCCCGGCGCGGGCGACGTCCTCGCGCCCGAGCAACTGCGGCAGCAGGTGTACTCGGTGCTGCGCCCGGACGTGGTCATCCTGGCCACCCACGCCCCGGACCGTCCCGTCTTCCGCAACACCGCCCGGCGGGGCGACGGCCCGGCGGGCGACGTCCTCGCGCCGGTGGCCGCGGTACCGGTGGATCCGGTACCCACCGGCGCCGCGCTTACCGACGCCCTGCCGGCCGACGCTCCGGCCGTCGCGCCGGTGCCGCGGCCGGTGCGTCAGGACGGGCCGCTGGACGCCGTCGCAGGGCTGCCGGGGTCGGTCCCGGCCCCGGGTTCCGTCCCGGCCCAGGTGCCCGCCGAGGCGTCCGCCCAGGCACCGTCCGACGCGCCGGTGACGGCCCTGGTGGTTCCGGGCGGCATGGTGGACCTGGTCAAGCCCGGTGTGCCGCCGACCCCGCCCCGGCCGGCCCGCCCGGTCAGCCTGCGCAAGGGCGAGCCCGCCGGATCCTCGGGCGTGGTCCTGCGCAAGCCCGCCCCGGTGGATGCCGTGCCCGAGGACGTGGCGGCTGCGGGCGTGGCGGCGGCGGGCGTGTCGCTGGCCAAGCCCCGGCCGCAGGCGGAGCCGGCCGTGGCGGCCGAGCACCCGCCCGTCGACGCCGCCGAGCAGCCCCGGGACGACGTCCCGGTCGACGCCCCGGCCGACACCCCGCCCGCCGTCGCGGCACCGCTGGAAGCCACCCCGACGGACGAGGTGCCGGCGGACCGCGCTCCGGCGGACGAGGTATCAACGGATGAGGCCCTGACGGACAGTGCTCCGGCGGACGAGGCGGCGTCAGCGGACGAGGTGCCGGTGGAGGACCGTGCGCCGGAGGAGCCGGCTCCGACCGACAGCGGTCCGGCTCAGGCGGACGGGACACCGGCGGACGCGCTTGCGGTGGACTCGGCGCCGGCGGACGGGGCACCGGCGGACCAGGCACCCGCCGCCGAGGTACTCCCGGCCGACGCGCCGACGGACGAGGCACCCGCCGAGGCTCCGGCGGCCGTAGAGGCCCCGCTCACCGAGGCTCCGGCGGCGGGCCCCCCGCGCGCCGACTACCGCGAGGTGATCGGCCGGATCGTCCGCAGTGCCGACGCCGGGGAGCACGCGGCCGCCACCGACCTCGCCTTCGCGCTCGAACTGGAGGCGATCGCCGAGCACGGTGCCGTCTCCGAGCCGGTCCTGCAGGTCCGTCAGGTCCGGGCGCACGTGTGCCGCCTCGCGGGCAGGCCCGCCGAGGCCGCGGACATCTACCGGGAGGTGGCGCTGACGCTGCTCCGCTCGCAGGGGCCGGACCACCCGGAGACGCAGCAGGCGGCGACCAACGCCGAGGCGTGCTGGCGGTCCGTCCAGGACCGGGCGGTGGCGCTGCGGATCGCGCCGGAGATCATCGAGCTCCGGGCGTATCTGCCGGGGCCGGACGGTCGCAAGCTCCGCGCGGCCGAGCGCTACCTCGCCCAGCTGGCCGCTGCGGCCCCGGCGCCTGCCGGAGCCGCAGCGGCCGAGCACGCCTGAAGCCGGTGAGGCGCCGCACGTGCGGCGCCTCACCGGCTCCGCCGGGCGTACGGACGGCCCGGGCGGCCTGACGAGCAGGGAACGGCGAACGGATGACGGCAGACAGATGACAGCGGACAGATAACAGATGTTGAAATCTGTTATCTGTCCGCTGTTACTTGTTACCTGTTACTCGTCACCTGTCGATCGTCACCCGCGGTGCGCCGTCACCGACCGGCGATGGCGTGGACGAACTTGTTGCCGTCGATGGTGCCCAGGCCGCTGGCGAGGTCGTAGCCCTTGGCGGCGTTGTAGCCGGTGACGCCGTTCCAGCCGTTGTCCCCGTCCTTGACGTCCACGATGCCGCTCCAGTCGCTCGGGAGCAGGTTGAGGCCGTAGAGGCGCCAGTTGAGCTGGCCGAGACGGTGGCCGGCGAGCTGGTCGGCGAGGGCGACGACGCCGGAGAACAGCGGGGTGGCCTCGCTGGTGCCGCCGGTGAGGTGCCAGCCGACCGCGGTCGGGTCGTAGGACTCGTAGGTCCAGGCGGCGCCGTCGACCGCGGCGCTCATGCTGATGTCGGGCGTGCCGCGGTGGTTGCCGGTGACGTTGGCGACGCCGGCCTGGTACCACGGGCGCTCGAAGATGCCGGAGACGCCACCGCCGCCGGCGCCGTACTGGTCGTGCCAGACCTTGTCGGCCGCGGTGCGCTTGCCGCTGTCGTCCAGGGTCAGCTGGGTACCGCCGATGGAGGTGACCAGCGGGTCGGAGGACGGCCACGAGTTGACCTTGTACGGGTACAGGTCGGTGCCGTTGGCCTGCGCGTCGGTGGCGCCGTTGTCGCCGGAGGCGGCGAGCACGGTGACGTTGTGGTCCGCGGCGGCCTGGAAGGCGTAGCGCAGGTCGGTGAGCGACTTGAAGTCGCCCTTGTCGTAGCCCGGGAAGGTGTTCTCGGTGGCGCCGAAGCTCTGCGAGATGACGTCGCCGCGGCCTTCCTTGATGAGGGCCTTCTCGGCGTCCATCATCTCGGGCAGACCGGTGGTGCCCTCGGTCTCGGCGACGCCGGTCTCGACCAGGACGATGTGCGCGTCGGGGGCGACGGCGTGGGCGTACTCGACGTCCAGGGTGGTCTCGCCGGCCCAGCCGGTGTGGTCGGGGTTCTTCGGGTCGAAGACGGGGACGTTGCCCCACTTGACCACCTCGACGTTGGTGTCGGGGATGCCCCACTGCTTGTCGAAGACCTCCAGGTCGTGCTGGATGGTCGGGGAGCCGAAGGAGTCGACGATGACGATCGTGCGGCCCTTGCCGGTGACGCCCTGCTGGTACAGCGGGTCCAGGTTGTAGGCGGTCCGGTACTGCAGCGGCGAGTAGCAGTGGATGCCGATCTGGCTGACGCACTGGGTGGTGCTCAGGGGCACGGGGCGCGCCTGGGCGTTGTGGTGCCCGAAGGAGGCGGGGCGGACGTGGACGCCCGTGAGGTCGTGCGAGGGGGCGGCGGTCGCGGTGCCGACGGCCGGTACGGCGATGGTGCCGGCCGTGAGGGCGGTGGCCCCGACGGCGAGCAGAGCCAGGGCGCGGCGGAGGGTGGCGGGGCTGCCCATGGGACTCCTTGGGACGCTGGGCCCGACCTGGTCCGGTCGGGTCGGTGCGGCCATCCCATCGACTGTCGCATGATCATGCCATAGTCATTTGGTGGGGTCGTCCCACCGGACCATGGTCATGGTCGGCCACGCGAAAAGGTAAAGGCCGTCCCAGGGGAAGGTAACCGCACTCCCCGGACCGCAATGTGATGACACGTCAGCTGAAGCCCGCCGCCGCGGGCGGGCCCGCCGGGACCACCCGACGGGTCCGCCGGGACCACCGGACGGGGCGGGCCCCGCCGCCGGGCCTACCGCGCCCCGCCGTTGACGTACAGCGTCTGCCCGCTGACGTAGGAGGCGTCCTCGCTGGCCAGGAAGGCGACCACCGACGCGATCTCCTCCGGCTGCCCGACGCGGCGCAGCGGGGTCCGGGCGGAGACCTCCTCCTGGTGCTCCTGGGCGGTGCTGCCGACCCGCTCCGCGGTGGCGGCGGTCATCGGGGTGGCGATGTACCCGGGGGCGACGGCGTTGACGTTGATGTTGAACGGCCCGAGCTCGATCGCCAGGGTCGCGGTGAGGCCCTGGATGCCGGCCTTGGCGGCCGCGTAGTTGGCCTGCCCCCGGTTGCCCAGGGCGGAGCGCGAGCTGAGCGAGACGATCTTGCCGTACTTCTGCGCCACCATGTACTTCTGCGCGACGTGGCTGCAGTTGTACGCGCTGGTCAGGTTGACCGTCAGGACGGTGTCCCAGTCGGCCTTCGGCATCTTGAAGAAGAGGTTGTCGCGGGTGATCCCGGCGTTGTTGACCAGGATGTGCACCCCGCCGAGGTCCGCCGCGACCTGGGCGAACACCGCCTCCACCGCGTCGTAGTCGGCCACGTCGCAGCCGTAGGCCCGCGCGGTGCCGCCCTTGGCGGTGATCTCGGAGACCGTCCCGGCCGCCCGCTCGGCGGTGAGGTCGACGACGGCGACGACCGCGCCCTCCTCGGCGAGCCGGCGGGCGGTGGCCGCGCCGATGCCCTGCGCGGCTCCGGTGACGACGGCGACCCTGCCGGCGAAGCGGCCTTCGAACCCGTTGACTTCAGTCACTTCGGTCACTCCCTCAGAGGACGTTCTCGACGAGGACGGCGGTGCCCTGACCGACGCCCACACACATGGTGGCCAGTCCGCGCCGCGCGCCGGTGCGGCGCATCCGGTGCAGCAGGGTTGTGAGGATACGCGCGCCGGATCCGCCCAGCGGGTGGCCGAGCGCGATGGCCCCGCCGGTCGGGTTGACCAGCTCGTCGGCCTGCTCGGGGGTGAACCCGATGCCGTCGGCGGAGGCCAGGGCCTGGGCGGCGAAGGCCTCGTTGAGTTCGGCGGTGTCCAGGTCGGCGAGCGACCAGCCGGCGCGGCCGAGCACCTTCCGGGTGGCCGGCACCGGGCCGATGCCCATGACGTCCGGGTGCACCCCGGCGGAGGCGCCGGCCACGTACCGGCCGAGCGGGCGCAGTCCGAGGTCGTGCAGCGCCTCCTCGCTGACCAGGACGAGCCCGGCCGCGCCGTCGTTCATCGGCGAGGCGTTGCCGGCGGTCACGGTGCCGCCGGGGCGGAAGGCGGGCTTGAGCCGGGCGAGCTTCTCCAGGCTGGTGTCCTCGCGGATGCACTCGTCCTGGTCGACCGTCACGCCGTCCGGGCGCTCGACCGGGATCAGCTCGGCGTCGAAGTGCCCGTCCTTGCGGGCGGCGGCGGCCCGCTGGTGGCTGCGCAGGGCGAAGGCGTCCTGGCGCTCCCGGCCGATGCCGTAGCGGCCGGCCACCTCCTCGGCGGTCTCTCCCATGCTGAGGACGCCGTGGAGTTCGGCCATCCGCGGGTTGGTCAGCCGCCAGCCGAGCCGGGTGTCGTGGGTCTCGATCCGGTGCGGCAGGGCCTCGTCGGGGCGGGGGAGGACGAAGGGGGCGCGGGTCATCGACTCGCAGCCGCCGGCCAGGACGACGTCGGCCTCGCCGGAGCCGATGGCCCGGGCGGCGAGGGTGACGGCCTCCATGCCGGAGGCGCAGAGCCGGTTGACGGTCGCTCCGGGGACGGTGTCCGGGAGGCCGGCCAGCAGGACGGCCATCCGGGCGGCGTTGCGGTTGTCCTCGCCCGCCTGGTTGGCGGCGCCCCAGTAGACGTCGTCGATGCGGGCGGGGTCGAGGGCGGGTACGTCGGCGAGCAGGGCGCGCAGCACGGTGGCCGAGAGGTCGTCCGGCCGGACGGTGGCGAGCGCTCCGCGCAGTCGGCCGATGGGTGTGCGGCGGGCTGCGGCGAAGTAGACGGGACGCACGTCGTCGGGCTCCTATCCGATGGGTCCGGTGGGAGGAACGGTCCGGTGGGGCCGATCGCTCCGGTGGGGAGGTGCGGGGTCGGGGGATGTTCGGTGCGGGGGTGTGGGGCTCTCGGGTGGGCGAGGTGTCCGGGCGGTGGGGCCCTGGACACGAGGCCCTGGACACGAGGCCCGGGACACGGGGTCCGGGCGGTGGGGCCCGGGGCCGGGCCCGGGACACGGGGTCCGGGCGGGTCGGGGCGGCGCGCCCGGGAGGGTTCCCGCGGCACCGCGCGGGTCAGAAGGCGTTGACGCCGGTGAGGGCGCGGCCGATGAGCAGCTGGTGGATCTGGCTGGTGCCCTCGTAGAGCGTCATCACGCGGGCGTCGCGCAGGTACTTGCCGACGGGGTACTCGTCGATGAAGCCGTAGCCGCCGAACACCTGGAGGGCGTTGTTGGCGGCGCGCACGGCGGCCTCGCTGGCGTGGAGCTTGGCGACGGAGGACTCGGTGGCGAAGGGCAGGCCGCGGTCGATGTGGTCGGCGACCTTCCAGGTGAGCAGCCGGGCGGCCTCGACGTCGACCGCGATGCCGGCCAGCAGTTCCTGGACGAGCTGGTGGGAGGCGATCGGCTTGCCGAACTGCTCGCGCTCGCCCGCGTACCGGACGGCGGCGTCCAGGCAGGCGCGGGCGATGCCGACGCAGCCGGCCGCGACCGACATCCGGCCCTTGGCCAGCGCGGACATCGCCACCCGGAAGCCCCGGCCGACCTCGCCGAGCCGGGCGGTGTCCGGCACCCGGACCTCGTCGAAGGCGAGTTCGGCGGTGGCCTGGCCGCGCAGGCCGAGCTTGCCGTGGATCTCGGTGCGGGTGAAGCCGGGCAGGTCGGTGGGCACGAGGAAGGCGGTGATCCCGCGGTGCCCCTGCCGGTCGGGGTCGTCGCCGCCGGTGCGGGCGAAGACCAGGGCGACGTCGGCCCAGGTGCCGTTGGTGATGAAGGTCTTGGCGCCGCTGATCAGCCAGTCCGAGCCGTCCCGGACGGCTCGGGTGGTGAGGTTGGCCGCGTCGGAGCCGGTGCCGGGTTCGGTGAGCGCGAAGCAGGCGAGCGACTCCCCGGAGGTGAGCCGGGGGAGCCAGTGCCGCTTCTGTTCCTCGGTGCCGTGGGCGTTGACCGACTTGGCGACCAGGCCGAGCGAGACCGAGACGATGCCGCGCACCGCGGAGTCGCCGCGGCCGAGCTCCTCCAGGACGAGGCAGTACGCGAGGTGGTCGCCACCGCTGCCGCCGTACTCCTCGGGGATGGTCAGGCCGAGGAAGCCGAGCCGGGCCAGCTTCCCGATGATCGCGCGGTCGACGGACTCGGCGCGGTCCCAGTCGGCGGCGTACGGGGCGATCTCGCGGTCCGCGAATTCGGCGGCTAGGTCGCGGACGGCGCTCTGCTCCTCGGACAGCTCCAGGTTCACGGTGACTCCTCCACGGCAGTTCCCGGGTTCACGGCGCCTCCCGGCCCGTAAACTAGCGCTGCAAGTTTTACGGGTGGACTGTAGCCCCGGCCGGGCCGCGCTGGGAAGGGGCACCTGCCAGAATCGGTCCCCACCCACCCGACCGGACGAACCGGAGGAGGCATCCCGATGGCCCGCCCGCGCACCCCGCTGCTCAGCCGCGAGCTGATCGTCGCCGCCGCGCTGCGGCTGATCGACGCCGAGGGCCTGGCCGCCCTCTCGACCCGCCGACTGGCCACCGAGCTCTCGGTCAGCGGGCCCTCGCTCTACAACCACGTCGCGACCAAGGACGAACTGCTGGACGCCGTGGTGGACAGCGTGATCGGCGAGGTCGACCTGTCGATGTTCGGCGGCCCGGGCGGCACAGGCGGCACCGCCGACGGGGCCGGTCCGGTCCGGCCCGGCACCCCGCCGACCCCCTGGCCGGACGCACTGCGCGACTGGGCCCGCTCCTACCGCGCCGCGCTCGCCGCCCACCCCAACATCGTGCCGGTGCTGGCCCAGGGCCCCGGCCGGCGGCCGAACGCGCTGCGCCTGGCCGACGCCGTGTTCGGCCACCTGGTCGAGGCCGGCTGGCCGCGCGGCCAGGCCACCCGGATCGGCGCGCTGATGCGCTACTTCGTCACCGGCTCGGCGCTGGCCTCCTTCGCGGCCGGCTTCCCGGCGGACGCCGAGGTCTACGACGCGGCGGACTACCCGCACCTCGGCGAGGCGCACCGGCTGGCCGGGCACCGGGGGGCGGTGGACGAAGGGGCCTTCGAGACCGGGCTGGAGGCACTGCTCGACGGACTGGTCCTGCGCTTCGAACGCCTGCAGCGCGTGGAGCGCCCGGAGCAGCCCGAGCAGCACGGGCAGCACGAGCGCGCAGCGCGGTCCAGCGGGCGCTGACGCCTCCGGCCCGGCACCCTCACGCCGGGAGCACCCTCAGGCCGGGACCGCCCTCACGCCGGGACCGCCCTCACCCGGACCGCCGCCCTTACCGGGAGCACCCTCAGGCCGGGACCGCCCTCACGCCGGGACCGCCCTCACCAGGGCTCGCGAGGGACGAAGGCCGGGCGCAGCGACGGGTCCACCGGGTCGTAGTAGCGGTGGTAGACGGGGGTGAGGCCGCCGGAGACCGGTGGCACGATCCAGCTCCAGTCCGCCGGGGTCGGTCGCCCGAGCCGCTTCTCCTGGGCGACGTGCTTGAGGAAACGCTCCGACTCGGTGTGGTGGTCGGCGATCGTCACCCCGGCCTCCTGGAAGGAGTGCAGCACCGCGATGTTGAGCTCGATCAGCGCGCGGTCGCGCCAGAGCGTGCGGTCGCTGGAGGTGTCCAGGCCCAGCCGTTCGGCGACGGTGCCGAGCATGGCGTAGCGGTCGGCGTCGGCGAGGTTGCGGGCGCCGATCTCGGTGCCCATGTACCAGCCGTTGAACGGCGCGGTCGGGTAGCGGACGCCGCCGATCTCCAGCGTCATGTCGCTGATCGCGGGCACCGCGTACCAGCGCAGCCCGAGGTCGGCGAACCAGTCGTACGCGGGGTGGCTCAGCGGCACCTCCAGCGCGGTGTCGTCGGGCAGCCCGTACCAGTCGGGCCGCTCGCCGGGCCGCTCCTGGACCAGCAGCGGCAGCACCTCGAAGCGGTCCTCGGCGCACTTCCAGCCGAGGTCGCGGGCGCGGGCGGTCAGGGCGACGCCGGCCGGGTCGCCGACCACGGCGCCGCCGTCGCGGTGGCCGGCGTAGCGGACCAGCTGCTGGTTGAGGATGCGGGCGGCCGGGCGGCCCGGGCGGTCGGGGGCGAACACCGACACCACCGGGCGGATCCGCCCGCCGTTGCCCGCCAGCCGCAGGTGCTCGAAGCACTCGGCGGCGATGTCGTCGGCCGAACCGAGGTGGCGCAGGTCGCGCACCACCAGGCTGCGCCAGTACAGCCGGCCGATGCAGCGGGCGGCGTTGCGCCAGGCGAGTTTGGCGCCGTAGGCCAGTTCGGCCGGGGTGTGCTCGTAGGTGCCGGTGCGTTCGATCTCGTCGCGGACGGCCCGGAGCCGGTCGTCCGGGGCGCCGGCGGCGGGCTGCTCCCGGTGGAACTGCCGGATGAACTCGGCCGCCTGCTCCTGGTCGGTGAAGGGTGGCGGACCGGCGGGCGGCAGGTCGGGGGACGGCGACGAGTCGGCGCGCGGCGGGCCGGCGTGCGCCGGTTCGGTGGACAGCGGTCCGGTGGACGGAGGTCCGACGGACGGAGGTGCGGTGGACGGCACTCTGGTGGACGGCGGTGCGGTGGACGGCGACGGACCGGTGCGGCGGTCGATCACCGGCGACGGCCCCGGGGCGGTCTGCGGGTGCCCGGCCGGGGCGTGGGCGTACGGACAGGCGCCGGCGGGGGCGGCGGCTGGTCTGCGGGTGCGGAGCCGGTTGAAGATCAAGGACACATCCCTCCTGCCGATCAGGAGTACCGGAGGTGCTCGCGCCACCGCAGGGAGTGAACGATTCGGCCCCCGCACCCGCGCTCATGGCGCTAGGGTGCGGGGGCCGAAGGTCCGACTGTCGGATCAGCCCATGTCCTCCAGCCGGACGCCCTTGGTCTCCTTCATGAACTTCGCGACGAAGACGATCGACAGGGCGGCGAAGGCCGCGTACACCAGGTAGGTCGCGGACAGGTTCCAGCGCGACAGCGACGGGAACGACACGGTGATCGCCCAGTTGGCGAGCCACTGCGCGGAGGCGGCGACGGACAGCGCGGCGGCCCGGACCCGGTTCGGGAACATCTCGCCGAGCATCACCCAGACCACGACGCCCCAGGACATCGCGAAGAACAGCACGAAGGCGTTGGCCGCGACCAGCGCGACGGTGCCCTGCAGGTCGGGCAGCGAGACGCTGTCCCCGCTGCCGGTGGCCGAGGAGAACGCCCAGCCGGCCGCGCCCAGGGCGACGGCCATGCCCGCCGAGCCGATCAGTGCGAGCGGCTTGCGCCCGATCCGGTCCACCAGCAGGATCGCGACCACCGTGCCGAGGATGTTGATGACCGAGCCGACGAAGCTGATCAGCAGCGAGTTGCTCTGGTCGATGCCGACCGACTGCCACAGGATCGACGAGTAGTAGAAGATCACGTTGATGCCGACGAGCTGCTGGAAGACCGACAGGCCGATGCCGACCCAGACGATCGGCAGCAGGCCGAAGCGCCCGCCGAGCAGGTCGCGGAAGCGCGGCCGGTGGTCGGACTCGATCAGCCCCTGGATCTCGGCGATCCGGGCGTCGGCGTCGACGTCCCGGCCCTCGACGTCGGCGAGCACGGCCCGGGCGTCGTCCAGGCGGCCGGCCTGGATCAGGTAGCGCGGGGACTCCGGGATCACCGAGGCGAGCACGAAGTACACGGCGGCCGGGACGACGCAGATCCCGAGCATCCACTGCCAGGCCTCCAGGCCGAGCAGGCGGCCGCGGGTGTCGCCGCCGGCCGCGTCGGCCAGCACCCAGTTGACCAGCTGGGAGATCGCGATGCCGAGCACGATCGCGGCCTGCTGGAACGAGGCCAGCCGGCCCCGGTACCTGGTCGGCGCGACCTCGGCGATGTACGTCGGGGCGATCACCGAGGCGATGCCGATGGCGGCGCCGCCGAGGACGCGCCAGAGGGCGAGGTCCCAGGCGGAGAACGGGAGCATCGAGCCGACGGCGCTGACCGCGAACAGCAGCGCGCCCGCCTTCATCACCTTGATGCGGCCGTAGCGGTCGGCGAACCGGCCGGCCAGTGCGGCGCCGACCGCCGAGCCCAGCAGGGCGGAGGAGACGATCAGGCCGGTCACGCCGTCGCCGACGCCGAACTTCTGCTGGATCCCGGAGACGGCGCCGTTGATCACGGAGCTGTCGTAGCCGAACAGGAAGCCGCCGAGGGCGGCTGCGGCGGTGATGAAGACGACGAAGCCGAGGCGGCCGGGCGCGGAGGCCTCGACCGCCCCGGAGGGCTTCTGGGTGACGCTCACGATCTTGACTCCTGGTACTCAACACTGAGCTCGGTAGCCGAGATCGTAACCCCTGTTCGTTTAAGTCTTGTACACCGGGGCCCGATTGGCCGGTTTCGAGAATTCGTAAGGTGAACAACCAAATTGAGGTGTCCACCGGCCGGCCGGGCCGCCCCCGGATGCCGCCGCCGGCGTCACTGCGGCGCGGCCAGCGACAACCCGAACCGGCCCTCCTCGTCCGTCCACCAGTGGCTCAGCCGCAGCCCGGCCGCCGCCAGCTCGTCGGCCACCCTCTCGCGGCGGAACTTGGCCGAGACCTCGGTGCGCAGCTCCTCGCCCCGGTCGAAGTGCACCGGGAGGTCCAGCGCCGGGATCTTCACGGTCTGCGAGCGCAGCGAGCGCAGCCGCATCTCGATCCACTCCTGCTCCGGGTCCCACCGGGCGACGTGGGCGAAGGCGGACGGGTCGAAGTCGGCGCCGAGCTCGCGGTTGAGCACGTTGAGCACGTTGAGGTTGAACTCGGCGGTCACCCCGGCCGAGTCGTCGTAGGCGGAGACCAGTGCGGCGGGGTCCTTGACCAGGTCGGTGCCCAGCAGCAGGAAGTCGCCCGGGTCGAGGGCGGCGCGCAGGCCGCGGAGGAAGGCGGCCCGCTCCGGGGGCAGCAGGTTGCCGAGGGTGCCGCCGAGGAAGGCGACCAGCCGGGGGCCGCCCTCCGGGGGCAGGCCGAGCCGGGCGGTGAAGTCGGCCAGCACGCCGTGCACGGCGAGCCCCGGGTACTCCGCGGCGAGCGCGGTGCCGGCCCCGGTCAGCGCGCTCTCGCTGACGTCGACCGGGACGTAGGCCTCCAGGCTGCCGAGGGTGCGCAGCGCGTCCAGCAGCAGCCGGGTCTTCTCGGAGGAGCCTGAGCCGAGCTCCACCAGGGTGTGCGCCCGGGTGGCGGCGGCGATCTCGCCGGCCCGGGCGGTCAGGATGGCCCGCTCGGCGCGGGTCGGGTAGTACTCCGGCAGCCGGGTGATCTCCTCGAACAGCTCGCTGCCCCGCGCGTCGTAGAACCACTTCGGCGGCAGCCACTTCGGTTCGGAGGTCAGACCGTGCTGCACGTCGTGGCGCAACGCGGTGCTGAAGTGGTCCGCGGGCAGCAGCCGGGTGAGATCAAAAGTGTCCATGACAGGTTGATCCTCTGTTCAGAAGATGAAGGGGGTGTGGGGGATCAGCGGCGGCGGGGGAGCGGGTGCACGGTGACGTCGCGTCCGTCCGCGAGGAGTAGCGAGCCGTCCGGGACGGCCGTCCAGTCCGGGTCGTCGTCGTAGGGCTCGGAGGCCACCACGGTGCCGAGCCCGGGCAGGGTGCGGTGGTGCAGGGTGTCGCCCCAGGTGGTCGCGGCGACGACCCGCCCGTCGGTCAGCAGCAGGTTGAGCCGGCCGGTGGTGTGCGCGGTGACGTCCGCGACGGTGTCCGCCAGCGCCTCGCCGAGACCGGACCCCGCCCGCAGCCGGTGCAGGACCAGGGCCCACAGCAGCGCCGAGTCCGAACGCGCCTCCAGCTCCAGCAGCTCGGCGGGCGGGAGCAGGGCGGCCAGCGCGTCGAGCTTGCCCGGCCAGCCCGCCACCGCGCCGTTGTGGCTGAACAGCCAGCGCTCGGCGGCGAACGGCGCGGCCGCGCTCTCGCCCGCCGCGCAGCCCTCGGTCGCCGAGCGGACCGCCGCCAGCAGGGCCCGGGTGCGGATCACCCGGGCCAGGTCGGCGAAGGCGGAGTCCGCCCAGATCGGCCCGGCCCGGCGGTAGCGTGCGGGCACCTCGTCACCGTCCGCGTACCAGCCGAGGCCGAAGCCGTCGACGTTGACCGTGCCGTGCTGCTGGGTGCGCGGCGCCCAGGACTGCCGGTGCAGCCCGTGCGGCGGGTGCACCAGCAGCTCCCGCGGCGCCACCGGCTCGCCCAGGTAGGCGATGTGGCGGCACATCAGGCCGACTCCAGGTCGCGGGCGGTGCGGAACCCGGCGAAGATCTGCCGGCGGACGGGGTAGTCCCAGTTCCGGAAGGTGCCCCGGCAGGCGACCGGCGCGACCGCGAAGCAGCCGCCGCGCAGCACCTTGTACTCCGGGCCGAAGAAGACCTCCGAGTACTCCGCGTACGGCCAGGCCCGGAACCCCGGGTAGGGGCGGAAGTCGCTGGCCGTCCACTCCCACACGTCGCCGATCAACTGCCGTGCGCCGTACGGGGACTCGCCCGCCGGGTAAGCGCCCGCCGGGGCCGGGCGCAGATGCCGCTGGCCGAGGTTGGCGTGCTCCGGGCCGGGCGCTCCGTCACCCCACGGGTAGCGGCGGGAGCGACCGCCGACCGGGTCGTGCCGGGCGGCCTTCTCCCACTCCGCCTCGGTCGGCAGCCGCCGCCCGGCCCACCGGGCGTACGCGTCCGCCTCGTACCAGCTGACGTGCAGCACCGGCTCGTCCGCGGGGACCGGCTCCACCGTGCCGAAGCGGCGGCGCAGCCACTGGCCGTCCTCGAACCGCCAGAACAGCGGGGCGCTCAGGTCGGCGCGCCGGCGGTGCTCCCAGCCCTCGGGGGTCCACCAGCGCGGCTCGTCGTAGCCGCCGTCCGCGATGAACCGCTGGTACGCGCCGTTGGTGACCGGCGTGGTGTCCAGCAGGAAGGCCGGCAGGTCGACCACGTGCGCCGGGCGCTCGTTGTCCAGCGCCCACGGCTCGGTGTCCGTGCCCATCGTGAACGGGCCCGCGGGGACCAGCACCTCGGCGGGCAGCACGGCCGCGTCCGCCGGTGCGGGCGGCGGTGCGGGGGCGGCCAGCGCGGGCTCGCCCAGGCGCAGCTGATGGGTGATCAGCATCGTCTCGTCGTGCTGCTGCTCGTGCTGGGCGATCATCCCGAAGGCGAACCCGGCGTCCAGCAGCGGCGCGCCCTCCAGCGGACTGGCGGCCAGCAGGTCGAGCACCCGGCCGCGCACGTCGTGCGCGTACGCCCGCGCCTCGGCGGGCGGCAGCAGCGGCAGGCTCGGCCGCTCGGCCCGGGGGTGCTGGAAGGCGTCGTACAGCGGGTCGATCTCCGGGTGCATCGGGTCGCGGCCGCCGACGTTGCGCAGCAGCCAGAGCTCCTCCTGGTTGCCGATGTGCGCGAGGTCCCACACCAGCGGGGACATCAGCGGCGAGTGCTGGGCCGTGAGGTCGGCGTCCTCGACACAGTCGGTCAGCGCGGCGGTCCGGGCCCGGGCGGCCAGCAGTTCGGCGGCGATCGCCTCGCGCAGCGCCTCGGTGCCCGCCACCGGGTCGGCGGGCGCGGCGGGGGGTCGGACGTCGGTCATGGTGCGGCCTCCTCCGGGAGGGTGCGTCGGGTGCCGGAGCGCAGGGCGTCCAGCTGGTCGTCGGCGGGGCAGCGGCCGCGCGCGGGGTAGCGCTCGGCGAACTCGGCGACGGCGGTGCGCAGCCGTCCGGCGCCGGGCAGCCGGCCCAGCGCGGCGTCGGCGGCGGCGAAGCAGGCCAGGGTGGCGCGGCGCAGCTCGGGGTCGGCGGTGGCCAGCGTGGCGGCCCGGCGCCAGGCGTCGCTGCGCGGCGGACGCGGACCGTCGGCGCACTGCAGCGGCTCCAGGGCGGCCAGCGCGGCGTCCGCGGCCGCCGGGTCGTCCAGCAGCGCGGTGACGAGGGCGGCGGGCACCACCCAGCCGTCGCCGGGCTGGGCGTCGATCATCCGCAGCTCCAGATGGCCGCGCGGGCGCACCGGCGGGAACAGGGTGGTGCGGTGGTAGTCCAAGTCGGCCAGCGTGGGCGGGCGTTCGCCGCCGCCGCGGACCCAGTCGCGGAAGGTCAGCCCGGGCGGGGCCGTCCAGGGCAGGCCCTCGGGCCGGCGCATGCACAGCACCTCGGCGTCGAGCACGTACTGCGCCCAGGCCTCGCCGGGGTCGCCGTGGTCGGGTTGCGGGGCGAGCGTGCGGCTCGGGTCCATCCGGGACCAGACGGTCTGCCGGGTCGACCGGTGGCCGGTCGGCTTCCCGTCCAGCAGCGGGGAGTTGGCGAAGGCGGCGACCAGCACCGGGCCCAGCCGGTGGGTCAGCAGCCAGCGGCGCCGCACCGCGTGCGGGCCGTCCGTGTCGCCGGCGTCCACGCACACCTGCACCGACGCCGTGCCGGTCATCATGATCCGGCCCCAGGGCCCGGCCGAGTCGAAGAAGCGCTCCATCGCGAGGTAGCGGGGGTGGTCCAGCACCATCCGGCGCGGCCGGGCGAGGGGGTCCGTCCCGGTGCCGGTGAGGCGCAGGCCCTGCGCCGCGAAGGCGGCCCGCAGGGCGGTCATGTCGCGTCGGGTGTCCTCGACGCAGGCCACCAGGCCGGTGGCGGGCGGGGAGCTGAGCTCGACCTGCCCGCCGGGTTCGAGCGTCAGGCGCGAACCGGAGGGGAGCGAGGTGCCGTCGGGGCCGCCGAGCGGCATCGACGCCAGTGCGTCACGCAGGAGTTCCGGCCGTACGGGCCGGGTGGGACATCGGTCGTCGTGGACGAACCACTCGACCTCGACCCCGACCAGGCGGGGCGGCCCGATCTTGAAGCAGACGCCCGCCACGTGGCTTCGCGCCCCCGACTCGGTCAGCGGGGTCACCCCCGTCGGGGGCGGCTGCGGGCTCTGCCGCTCGGGCTGAGTGGAGTGGGATATCGGTATCACCGGACTCACCATCCTCGGGATCACGATTGCGGCCCGGTCTACCCTGCCCAGTCTGCTACGGAGCATGCGGGGACGCTCCGCAAATATCGGGTGAACGTTCGTTTCCGCAGGTCAGGGGTGTGGCGATCGGGTGAATCCGGGATTCCGGGCGGTTCGCGGCAGGCCCGCGGCAGGCCCGTGACGGGCTGCGCGCCGGGTTTCGCGCCGGGGTTCACGGCAGGTCCGCGACGGGTTTCGCGCCGGGTCCGCGTTGGGGCTCCCGGCCGCTCACAGGCGGTCCAGCCGCTCCAGCACCTCGTCCAGCACCGGCCCCGGCAACGCGTAGTTCAGCCGCAGCGAGCCCTGCCCGCCCGTGCCGAACTCGGCGCCGTCCGAGGCCTCCAGGCCGCAGCGCTCCAGCAGTGCCCGCCGGGCCCCCTCGGGCGGCAGGCCGAGGGCGGCGGCGTCCAGCCAGAGCAGGTAGGAGGCCTGCGGCGCCGACCGGACGGCCGGGCCGAGCCGCTCGGTCAGCCGGGCGCGGGCGGCCGCCAGGTGGGCGAGCAGCGCGTCCAGCCACGGGCCGCCCTCGCGCAGCGCCGCCTCCTGCACCGTCTGCTCCAGCAGACCGCCCTCCCAGAGCCCGAACCCGGCCAGGGTGTCGGTGAAGCGGGCGCGCAGTGCCGGGTCCGGGACGAGCGCGAAGGCGGACGGGATCCCGGAGCAGTTGAAGGTCTTGCCGACCGAGTTGAGCGAGACGACGTGCCGCCGGTCCCAGGGGTGGGCGGTGGTGACGGCCACCGGGTGGTGCCGGCCCGGATGGGTGAGGTCGCCGTGCACCTCGTCCGAGACCAGCAGGGCCCCGCACCGCGCCGCCCAGGCGGCCAGGCCGCGCACCGCGGCGCCCGGCCACACCCGGGCGGACGGATTGTGCGGGCTGCTCAGCAGCAGGGCCGAGGCGGGGCGCGGGAGCTGGCCGGCCTCAGGCAACCGGTAGCCGTCGCCGGTGACGGTCAGGGCGAGCTCCCGGTACGCCACCCCGGCGGCCCGGCAGATCTGCGCGAAACCGCCCCACTCCGGCGTCGGGAACAGCACCGGCGCCTGTGGCCGGACGGTCTCCAGCAGCAGGCGCAGCGCGGTGCGCGGGCCGCAGGGCAGCAGCAGGACCCAGTCCGGATCCACCTCGACGTCGTGCCGCTCCCGGTACCAGCGGGCCACCAGGGCCCGACCGGCCGGGTCGCACACCGTGTACCCGTACGCCCGGTGAGCGGCCCGGCTCCGCAGGGCCGCGGCCACGGCCGGCGGGCCGGGCAGGTCCATGTCCGCCAGACCCATCGCGATCACCCCCGGTGCCCCGGCGCGGGCCCATTTGCTGCTGCCCGTCCCGGCCCGGTCGAAGGGGGCGTCGAAGCCGAAGTCCTCGGGCGGGGCGGTGCTCATGGCGGACCTCCGGTGGGGTGGGGCGCGGCCGGCGTCGGGGCCGGACTCCTGGATTCTGTCGGGCCCGGCGGAGATCCGGGGCGATTCCCGCCCGGCGGCGGCGCCGCGTCCCACGGTTCGGGCGCGGCGGACGGCAACGGCGGGCCGCCCGTAGGCTGCCCGGCGGCTCGCGACCGGGGGAGCCGGACCGGCCCGCGCACGGCGGAGCCGCACGGGGAGAAGGGTGCAGGCATGGCGACGACGGCACGGGGGACGGCCATCGGGCAGGCCGAGGAGCACGACGAGGTGACGCTGTTCGTGGCGCGCCGCGTGGAGCCGGGCTACGAGGAGACGTTCGAGGTCTGGGCGAAGAACATCCTCGCCGCCGCCTCCGCGCACGACGGCAACCTGGGGACGGGGCTGCTGCGCCCGGCCGGGCCGGACGAGCCCTGGCACCTGCTGCTGCACTTCCGGGACGCGGCGGCCTTCCGGTCCTGGCAGTCCTCCCCGGCCCGGGCGGCCTGCTTCGAGAAGGCGGACGGCCACCACCACGAGGTGCACCGGCACGAGATCCTCGGCATGGAGGGCTGGTTCGCCACCACCCCGGGTGCGGCGCAGCGCCGGCCGCCGGTCCGCTGGCGGATGGCGGTCGCCTCCACCGTCGCCATCGCCCCGCTGACGGTGGCCTCCGCGGTGTGGCTCGGCCCGCACCTTGCGGCGCTGCCGGTGGCCGTCCGGCCGCTGGTCACCGCACCGCTGATCAGCGGGCTGATGACGTACGCGGCGCTGCCGCTGGTGACGCGGCTGCTGCGGCGGTGGCTGTTCCCGCGG
Source organism: Kitasatospora sp. NPDC004745 (assembly GCF_042873275.1). Classification (NCBI taxonomy): domain Bacteria; kingdom Bacillati; phylum Actinomycetota; class Actinomycetes; order Kitasatosporales; family Streptomycetaceae; genus Kitasatospora; species Kitasatospora sp. NPDC004745. Next base: position 635,879 of record NZ_JBIALK010000001.1, read on the forward strand.
GGGGACGGCAGGTAGCGGCCGACGGCTGACGACCGATGGCGAACAGATGACGGCGAACAGATGACAGCCGACAGATAACAGATGACAGATAACAGATTTCGAAATCTGTCAGCTGTCATCTGTTCGCTGTTCGCCGTTCGCCCCGCCCGCCGCCAGGTACGCCGCCAGTCCGCGCCGGCCCCGGCGCATCATCACCGCGTGGTTGGCGCGGAAGAGCGGGTGCAGCGGGAGGGCGAGGCGGCGCAGCAGGGGCCGGCCGGGCCGGGCGTCCTCCTCGAAGAGCACCCGGGTGCCGTCGCCGACGGCGGTGACGGTGAACCGCGACCGCCCGTCGAGGTCGCCCCGCATGGTGGCCTCCAGCACCCCGGCGGCCGGGTCCCGCCGCCGCGCCTCCAGGTGGATCACCAGCCGGTACGGCAGCAGCGCGCGCACCACGACCTCCCCGGACCGCTCGTCGACGGGCCGCACGTCGAGCACCTCCGGCCACCACCGAGGGTAGCTCCGCACGTCCTCCAGCGCCGCGTACACGGCCGGCGCCGGCGCCGCGAGCCGCCACACGCCGCGGAACCGGTAGTGGTTGGGGTCCACGCGCAAACCTTAGCGGTGCCCCGCCGCTACCGTCCCCGGGTCGACTCGGCCAGGGTGAAGGCGGTGTTGACCAGGGCCACGTGACTGAACGCCTGTGGGGTGTTGCCGAGTTGGCGTCCGGCGTGCGGGTCCCACTGTTCGGCGAGCAGCCCCAGGTCGTTGGCGAGCGCGACCACCCGGGCGAACAGGGCGCGGGCCTCGTCGACCCGCCCGGTGGCGGCGAGCGCGTCGGCGAGCCAGAACGAGCAGGCCAGGAAGGCCCCTTCGCCGCCCGGCAGGCCGTCGCCGTGCGGCCCGGCCCGGTAGCGGAGCACGAGTCCGCCGTGGTCGAGTCCGTCCCGGACGGCGTCCACGGTGCGCACCACCCGGGGGTCGTCCGGGGGCAGGAAGCCGCTCTTCACCACGAACAGCGTGGCCGCGTCGAGGCCGCGCCCGCCGTAGTGCTGGACGAAGACGCCGCGGCGCCGGTCGTAGCCGTTGGCGCAGACGTCCGCGTGCACGGCGTCCCGCAGGGCCCGCCAGCGGTCGACCGGGGCGGGCAGCCCGGTGCTCTCGGCCAGCCGGACGGCACGGTCGGCGGCGACCCAGCTCATCACCTTGGAGTGCACGAAGTGCTGCCGCCCGCCGCGTACCTCCCACAGCCCCTCGTCCGGTTCGCGCCAGTGCTGTTCGAGGTGGTCCATCAGCGCGCGCAGCAGGGTCCAGACGTGCCGCTCCATCGGCAGTCCGGCCTCGACGGCGAGGTGCAGGGTGTCCACCACCTCGCCGTAGACGTCGAGTTGGAGCTGGTCGACGGCGGCGTTGCCGAACCGGACGGGACGCGAGCCCTCGTACCCGGGGAGCCAGTCGGCGGTGGTCTCGCCGAGCACCCGCTCCCCGGCGACCCCGTACACCGCCTGGAGGTCGCCGCGCCCGCCGGCGATGGCGCGCAGCAGCCAGCGGCGCCAGGCGGCGGCCTCCTCGCGGAAGCCGCCGCGCAGCAGGGCGGAGAGCGTCATGGAGGAGTCGCGCAGCCAGCAGAAGCGGTAGTCCCAGTTGCGGGCCCCGCCGATCCGCTCGGGCAGGGAGGCGGTGGGTGCGGCGACGATGCCGCCGGTGGGCGCGTAGGCGAGGGCCTTGAGGGTGATCAGCGAGCGCAGGACGGCGGCCCGCCACTCGCCGCGGTAGCGGCAGTCGGAGGCCCAGGTCTGCCACCGGGCGACGGTGGCGAGCAGGGCCTGTTCGGGGTCGGCGCGCGGGGTGGTGGTGAGGTGGGAGGGCTGCCAGGTGAGGACGAAGGGGACGCGCAGCCCGGCGGTCACGGTGAAGTCCGAGACGGTGACGCCGTCCAGGCCGTAGGTGTGGACCCCGGCGGGCACCCGTAACCAGGCCGAGTCGGGCCCGGCGACGGCGACCCGGTGGTGTCCGGTGCGGCGGACCCACGGGTCGATGCGGCCGTAGTTGAAGCGCAGCCGCAGCGTGCCGCGCATCGGGACGGTGCCCTCCAGGCCCTCGACGATCCGGATCAGCTGCGGGTCGCGGTGCCCGCCCGGGCCGGGGCGGCCGTCCTGCTCGCCGTGGTGCACCGGGCCGGGGCGTCCGCCGGGGCTGCGCTGCGGCATGAAGTCGATGATCCGGACCTTCCCGCCGGCGGTCTGCCATTCGCTCTCCAGGACGAGGCTGTCGCCCCGGTAGCGGCGGGCGTGGCACTCGGCGGCGCCCGCGGGGGCGATCCGCCAGGCGCCGTGGCGCTGGTCGCCGAGCAGTCCGGCGAAGCAGCTGGGGGAGTCGAACCTGGGCAGGCAGAGCCAGTCGACCGATCCGTCCCGGCCCACCAGGGCGGCGGTCTGCAAGTCACCGATGAGGGCGTAGTCCTCGATGCCTCCGGCCATCACGTCCATTCTGGGCCGGGAACCGGTGGTTCGGCAGGACGAGGGGCGAACAGGGTGCGAACGCCGCGTGCCGGGAAGGGGGCACTCCGCTTGCACCCGTTCGGGGTGCAGAGGAGGATCTTCTGTGCTTGTAGTCTCAGCTGTCACAGCAGTCGTCGTGAGGCGCTGCAGCCCCACAACCGGAGTGAAGGAGTCACAGGCATGCGGCGACCGAGCTGGGTACCGGAGGGCACGGACCTGGACAAACCGAACGCCGCGCGGGTCTACGACTACTACCTGGGGGGTTCGCACAACTTCGAGGTCGACCGCGAGATGGCCCGCCGGGCCATGGAGCTGTGGCCCGAACTGCCGCAGATCATGCGCTCCAACCGCGCCTTCCTGCGCCGCGCGGTCTCCTTCCTCGCCGAGCGCGGCGTGACCCGTTTCCTGGACATCGGCTCCGGCATCCCGACCTTCGGCGCGGTGCACGAGGTCGCCCGGGCGATCCGGCCCGGGGCGGAGGTCGTCTACGTGGACCGCGACCCGGTGGCCGTGGCGCACAGCCGCCTGCTGCTGGCGGACGACCCGGAGTGCTCCGTCGTCCAGGCCGACCTGCGCGACGTCGACGACCTGCTGGGCCGCCCCGAGGTGGCCGGACTGCTGTCGGCGGGCGAGCCGGTGGCCGTGCTGCTGGTGGCCGTCGCGCACTTCGTCACCGACGACGAGGACCCGTGGAAGCTGATCCGCACCATCCGCGACGTGCTGCCGTCCGGCAGCGCGCTGGTCCTCTCGCACGCCTCCCTGGAGGGGCGCCCGGACCAGGCGGAGGACCACCAGAAGCTGTACCGGATGACGCCGACCCCGCTGACCATGCGCACGCACGAGCAGATCACCGCGATGTTCGACGGCTTCGAGCTGGTCGAACCGGGCGTGGTCTACCTCCCGCAGTGGCGCCCGGACCAGCCGGAGGCGGTCGGCGAGCACCCCGAGCGGATGACCGGGGTGGCAGGCATGGGGTTCCGCCCTTGAGCGGACGGACCGGACGAGGAGCCGACGGTCGCGGAGCGGGCACAGCGGCCGCCGGTCGCACCGGTCCGCACGCGGCCCCGCCGGCCGCGGGCCCCGCGCGTCCCGCCCCGCCGGTCACCGCCGCACCCACCGCCGCTCCCGCCATCGCGCCCGCCATCGCGCCCGCCATCGCGCCCGTCATCGCTCCGGTACCCCCCGCCTCGCCCACCCGGGTGGACCGATGAGCGCCGCCCCGGTGTCCGACAGCGCCGAGCGCTTCCACGAGGCCTGGGCGCGGCTGCTCTCCGCCGACCACGGGATCGCCATCCACCCCGGGCTGCTCGGCCGGCTGGTGGCCCGGACGGCGGGGCTGCTGCACCGCGCCCAGCAGGAGGAGCCGTTCGAGCCCCGGCTGGCCGCGCAGGCCGGCGCGGAGCTGGTCGACGCGCACTTCACCGACCCGGTGCTGCTGGCCCGGGCGGTGGAGCTGCTGCAGGCGCAGCCGTCCGGGGACGAGCGCGGCCCGGCGCTGACCGGAGCCTTCGCGGCCGGCTGGGCCGCGGCCCTGCGCGAGCGCACGCTGCGTGAGCAGGAGGCGATCCGCACCGCCGCCGACGCGGCCCGCAAGGAGGCCGAGCGGGCGCTGCGCGCCTCCGAGGCGCGGTTCCGCGCGCTGTTCGAGAGCGCGGCGATCGGGATCGGCATCGGGGACACCGACGGCAACATCCTGGCCGTCAACAAGGCGCTGCAGGAGCTGTTCGGCGCGGGGCCGGAGGACATGACCGGCCGCCGGGTCGGCGACCTCGTGCACCCCGAGGACACCCCGGGCGTCTGGGAGGCGTACGAGGACCTGATCAGCGGCCGGCGGGAGTACTTCCAGATCGACAAGCCGTACTACCGCCAGGACGGCGAGGTGGTCTGGACGCACCTGACCGTCTCACTGATCCGGGACGACGACGGCGTCCCGCAGTACCAGGTGGCGATGCTGGAGGACATCACCGACCGCTACCGGCTGCAGGAGCGGCTGCGCCACCAGGCCACCCACGACCCGCTGACCGGCCTGCCCAACCGGGCGGCGTTCTTCGAGCGGCTGGAGAAGCTGTTCGAGGAGCCGGAGCCGGGCGCCAGGTTCGGCCTCTGCTACGTCGACCTGGACGGCTTCAAGGTGGTCAACGACAGCCTCGGCCACGACACCGGCGACCAGTTGCTGGCCGCGGTGGCCGCCCGGCTGAAGGCCGCGCTCACCCCGCTCGGCCACCTGGTGGCCCGGCTCGGCGGCGACGAGTTCGTGGTGCTGCTGGAGAACTGCCGGGGCGAGCAGGAGGCCGTCGCGGCCGCGAAGACGGTGCTCAAGGCGCTGGCCGGGCCGGTGCTGATCGGCGATCACAAGCTGGCGGTGGGCGCTAGCGTCGGCGTGCTGGAGCGGCGGGTCTCCACCACCACCCCGGGCGCCGCCGTCCGGGCCGCGGACCTGACGCTGTACCGGGCCAAGGAGGCCGGCCGCGGCCGCTGGACGCTGTTCGACCCCAAGGAGAACGCCCGCGCGGTCAGCCGCTACGCGGTGTCGGTGCGGATGCCGGCGGCGCTGGACCGCGGCGAGTTCTTCATCGACTACCAGCCGCTGTACGCGCTCGCGGACGGCCGGCTGGCCGCGGTGGAGGCGCTGGTGCGCTGGCGCCACCCGCAGCTGGGCGTGCTCGGCCCGGACGAGTTCGTGACCACCGCCGAGGAGACCGGGCTGATCATGCCGCTCGGCCGCTGGGTGCTGGAGCAGGCCTGTGGTCAGGCCGCGGACTGGATCAAGCGGTTCGGCGACGCCGCCCCGCAGCTGAACGTCAACCTGGCGGTCCGTCAGGCGCGCAGCGCGGCGCTGGTCACCGACCTCGCCCGGATCCTGGACGGCACCGGGCTGGACCCGGCCAGGCTGCAGCTGGAGATCACCGAGTCGACGGTCGTCGGGCCGGAGGACGAGGCGCTGCGCACCCTGCACGGGCTGGTCGACCTCGGCGTGTCGCTGGCCGTGGACGACTTCGGCACCGGGTGGTCCAACCTGGCGTACCTGCGGGACCTCCCGGTCTCCGGGCTGAAGATCGCCGGGTCCTTCGTGGGCGATCTGCACGATCCGGCGAAGGACGAGTCCACCGGGTGGCGGATCGTCAGCGGCCTGGTGTCGATGTCGCACGCGCTCGGACTGACCGTCACCGCCGAGGGTGTGGAGACCTTGAAGGACGCCGAGCGCCTGCGCACCATCGGCTGCGACTGGGCGCAGGGCTGGCACTTCGGACGGCCGGTGCGGCCGGGCGAGATCGCCCGCCGGATCGCGGAGGAGCCGCAGGGCCGCCCGGTGCAGGGTCGTCCGCTGCGCGGCCGTCCGGTGCAGGGCTGACGGGCGCGAGGCTGGCGGATGCGGGGCCGACGGGCGCCGGGCGGGCCCGCGCCGCCGGGGGCGCCGGGCGGCCTGGTCGCGCCGCGTGACGGCGCAGGATCGGGTCCGGTGACTCGGTGTCACCACGGGTCATGGGAAGTTACGGTAAAAAGCGGACAAAGCCCCCTTGACGTGACTGTCCGTGCCGACGGACGATGAGGCCCTGGCACACTCCGCACCCGAAGGTGCGGTGGTTCATAGGCCAGTTCGTACGACCGGCGCCGCAGGCGCCGGGGAGGGCCCGGGCGGTGCGCACCCCCATCCGGCCGCCACGGAGCCCCTCCCTCGTTTCGGCAGCCCCGAGGCCTCCCCGAGGTCCTCGCTCCGGGCTTCCCCACCGGGCCCCGCCCGCGCGTATCCGTCCGCGCCCAAGGCCCGTTCGCCACCGTTAGGGGCCCGCGCCGTGCCCGGCGTCCGCCCGTCGCCTCCCTCCCGAGAGGCCGCCCCCGATGAGCACCACCCTGCCCTCCACCAACCACGCCTCCGTGGCCCAGGACCCCGCCGTGCCCGCCGTGGCACCGCCGTCCGCCGGGCCGCCGTCCGAGACCAGGCCGTCCGATAGCAGGACCTCCGAGACCAGCCCCTCCGAGACCAGGCCCTCCGAGACCAGCCCGTCCGAGAACGGACGGCACGAAGACCGGCGGTCCGAGACCAGGCGGTCCGAGGACCGGCCGTCCGAGCGGCCCTACCAACCGCCCGTCGACCGGCCCGTCAACGGCGAGGCCCACCCGCAGCGCCGGGCCACCGACCGCGCCACCGCGCACCACCCGATGCGCCGTGCCGACGACCCGCCCGCCACCGCCCGCTCCGCCCGCCCGGCCGCCCAGGCCCAGGTGGCCGCCCGGCACTCGGTGAGCCTGGTCGTCCCGGCCCACAACGAGGCCCGCAACATCGCCTGGGTCTTCGAGCAGATCCCGTCCTGCGTCGACGAGGTCATCCTGGTCGACGGAGCGTCCAGTGACGCCACCGTCCCGATGGCCCGGCACTGCCTGCCCACCGTCCGCAGCGTCCAGCAGAGCGGCCCCGGCAAGGGCAACGCCCTGCGCACCGGCTTCGCGGCCGCCACCGGCGAGTACGTCGTGATGATGGACGCCGACGGCTCCATGTGGCCCGGCGAGATCCCGCACTACCTGCACTTCCTGGACAACGGGTTCGACTTCGTCAAGGGCTCGCGCTGCATCGCCGGCGGCGGCTCGCTCGACCTCACCCGGATCCGCTCGCTCGGCAACCGGGCCCTGCTCGCCGTCGTCAACCGCCTCTACGACGCGAGCCTCACCGACCTGTGCTACGGCTACTGCGCCTTCCGCCGCTCCTTCCTGAGCGCCCTCGACCTCCGCTCCACCGGATTCGAGATCGAGGCCGAGATGATCGCGCACGCGCTTCGCTCCGGACTGCGGATCGCCGAGGTGCCGAGCCTGGAACTCCCCCGCCGCAGCGGTCGCTCCCACCTGCACGCCGTCTCCGACGGCCGCCGGGTGCTGAGGACCCTGATCGCCGAGCGTCCCGGCGCCCGGTCCCCGGCGACCGCCTCCGTGGGGGAGCACTGATGAATGGCACCGACCGGCGCACCGCAGCAGCCTGCCCGCGCCCCGCCGCCCGTGACTCGCTCCACACCCCCGTCCGCGTCGTCGAGCTGGACCTGGACGAACCGAGCGGGCTGCGCTCGCCCGGCGGTCTCGGTGCCGTCGACCCGGCCGGACGCGTGTTGGCGTTGGTGCGGCTGCACGGACACCCGCTCGGCTTGGTCACGGCCACCGGAGCAGCCGGCGGGAGCGCCGAACTGCGCCGGGCGCTGGTCGACGCCGCCCACCGGGAACTGCGCGTTCCCGCACTGTCCACCGCGACACCCGCGGCGCGTCCCGGTCGGGTCGGCCGCGCCCGGGTGCCCGCGGGCCCGGTCACGGTCAGCGTGGTCGTCGCCACCCACAACCGGGCGGGCCTGCTGCGACCCTGCCTCGACTCCCTGCTGCGGAACGGCTATCCGCGCACCGAGGTCATCGTCGTGGACAACGCCCCCGCCGACGACGCCGCCGAACGGCTGATCCGGGACCGGTACCGGGGCCGGGTCCGCTACCTGCGCGAGCCGGTGGCGGGCCTGGCCCGGGCCCACAACGCCGGGCTCGCCGCCGCGACCGGGGAGATCACCGCCTTCACCGACGACGACACCCTCGCCGACCCGGACTGGATCGGCGCCCTCGCCCGGACCTTCGCCGAGGACGAGCGGATCGGCTGCGTCACCGGCCTGATCCTGCCCGCCGAACTCGACACCCCCGCCCAGGTCGCGCTGGAGAACCACGGCGGCTTCGCCAAGGGCTTCGCCGCCCGCACCTGGAGCCTCGCCGACCGCCTCGGCGACCCGCTCTTCCCCTTCGCCGCCGGCCGCTTCGGCTCCGGCGCCAACATGGCCTTCCGCACCGCCCCGCTGCGCGCCCTCGGCGGCTTCGACCCCGCCACCGGCACCGGCACCCCCGCCCGCGGCGGCGACGACCTGCTCGCCTTCTTCCGCATCCTGGTCGCCGGCCACGCCCTCGCCTACGCGCCCGACGCCATCATCTGGCACCGCCACCGGCGCACCATGGACGCCCTGCCCGCCCAGGCCTTCGGCTACGGCGCAGGCTTCGGCGCCTACCTCGCCGCCGCGCTGCACCACGAACCCGCCATGCTGCCCGCCCTGTTGCGCCGCCTCCCCGGCGGCCTCCGTTACGCGGCCCGCCGCGCACGCACCCGGCCGGACCCGGGCGCGGCGGGCCGCCGCCCCAGCTGGCACCTCGCCCGGCTGGAGCTGCAGGGCATGCTGTACGGACCGCTCGGGTACGTGCGCAGCGTCCACCGGGACCGGGCCACCGCCCGGGCGACGGGGTGACGGGCCGTGTTCGCGCGGACCGCGGCCGCCGCCGCCCCCGCCCGGGGGCGCGGGACCTGCTCCTGCCCGCTGCCGCTGCCCTGCGAGTGCTCGTACCCCGCCCTGTTGCGGGCCCGGCTGCGGGCCGCCGTGGTGGCCGGTGGACGGCTGCTGCGCAACGGGCGCGTGCCGGCCGCCCCCGGCCGCACCGCCCCCGGTCGCACCGTCGGTCGCCGCTCCGCCCTCGGCCTCACCGTCGCCGGCCGCACCGCCCCCGGTCGCACCGTCGGTCGCCGCTCCGCCCTCGGCCTCACCGTCGCCGGCCTCACCGTCGCCGGTCTGACCGCCGCCGGCCTGACCGCCTGGCTGCTGTCGGCGATCGGCCTCGCCGACGCCGCCCTCGCCTGGGCGACCGCCGCCACCGCCCTCGCCGTGCCACTGCTGTGCACCCTGCCGCGGTGGCTCCCGACACACGAACGGAGACGGCCGTGAACCCCCCGGGCCTGTCCGTCATCGTCTGCGCCTACACCCTCGACCGCTGGGACGACCTGCGCGCCGCGATCGGCTCGCTGCACGGCCAGCACCGGCCGCCCGACGAGGTCCTGCTGGTCGTCGACCACTGCCCGGAGCTGGTGCGCCGGGCCGGGGCGGAGTTCCCCGGCGTCCTGGTGCTGCCCAACCACGAGCGGCAGGGCCTGTCCGGCGCCCGCAACTCCGGCGTGGCCGCCGCCTCCCAGGAGGTGGTCGCCTTCCTCGACGACGACGCCGCCGCGGAGCCCGGCTGGACCGGCCACCTCCTCGCCCCCTACCGGGACCCGCGGGTCCAGGGCGTCGGCGGCCTCGTCCTGCCGCGGTGGGACGGCGGGCGCCCGTCCTGGTTCCCCGCCGAGTTCGACTGGGTGGTCGGCTGCTCCTACCGCGGCCTGCCCACCCGCCGCAGCGCCGTGCGCAACTTCATCGGCGCCAACATGTCCTTCCGCCGCGCCGAGGTGCTCGCCGCCGGCGGCTTCCGCACCGACCTCGGCCGGGTCGGCACCCGCCCGCTCGGCTGCGAGGAGACCGAGCTGTGCCTGCGGCTGGCCGAACGCGACCCCCGGGGCCTGCTGCTCCACGAACCCGCCGCGGTGGTCCGCCACCACGTGCCGGCCGGCCGGTCCACCTGGGCCTACTTCCGCGCCCGCTGCTTCGCGGAGGGCCGCTCCAAGGCCGCCGTGGCCCGCAAGCGCGGCAGCCGCGCCGCCCTCGCGAGCGAGCGCCGCTACCTCACCGCGACCATCCCGGCCGCGCTCGCCCGCTCCCTGCGGGCCGCCGGCGCCGATCCGCGCCGGGCCGCCGCGCTGCTCGCCGGCGTGTCCGTCACCGTGCTCGGCTACGCCGCCGGCCGGATCGCCGCCGCCCTGCCCGGCCGCCCGGCAACCGCCCCGGACGCGCCGGTGCGCGCCGTCCCCGCGGAGCGCGCGTCATGACCGCCGTGCCCGTGCTGCTCTACCACTCGGTCTCCGACGACCCTCCCGGCTGGATCGCCCCGTACACCGTGTCGCCGCGGGTGTTCGCCCGGCAGCTCGACGCGCTGGTGGAGGGCGGGCGCCGGATCGTCCCGCTGCGCCGGCTGGTGTCGGCCCTGCGCGGCGGCCCCCCGCTGCCCGAGCACTGCGCGGTGCTCACCTTCGACGACGGGTTCGCCGACTTCTACTGGACGGTCGCCCCGATGCTCAGCGACCGGGACCTGCCGGCCACCCTGTTCGTCACCACCGGCGCCGTGCACATCCCCGGGCACGCGGGCGAGGGCACCCTGCTGCCGCCCGCCGAGATGCTCACCTGGCGCCAGGTCGCCACGCTGGACGCGCTCGGCGTCGAGATCGGCGGCCACACCCGCACCCACCCCCAGCTGGACACCGTGCGCGGCCGGCAGGCATGGGACGAGATCCGGGGCTGCAAGCACGAACTGGAGGACGCGGTGGGCCACCAGGCCGCCTCGTTCGCCTACCCGCACGGCTACTCGAGCGCCGCCGTCCGGCAGAAGGTCCAGGCGTCCGGCTGGACGTCGGCGTGCGCGGTCGGCAACGCGTTCAGCTCGGACGGGGACGAGCCGCTGCGGATCTCCCGGCTGATGCTCCGGGCGGACACCCCGGCGGCGGAGTTCCGGCGCTGGGTGCAGGGCGTCGGCGCCCCGGTGGCGCCGTACCCGGAGCGGATGCGGACCAGGGGCTGGCGGGCGTACCGCCGGGGCCGGGCGCTGCTCGGCCGCCCGGCGGGCGGGCCGCCCCGGGCCTGACGGGTGCGGCCTCCCGGGGCGGCCCCGGGGGGCTCAGTGCTGCCAGACCCGCACCCAGTCCACCGTCATCCGCGCCGAGGAGACGTTCTGCGGCGGCGAGCTCGGGTACCCGACGGCCAGGTTGAGCAGCAGCTCCATCGGCTCGTCCGGGATCTTCGACGGGTCGGTGACCCGGTAGCGCTGGACGCCGTCGACGTACCAGGTGAGCGAGTCGCTCTCCCAGTCGAGCGCGAACACGTGGTCGCCCGCGGGGAAGTCCTGCGGGCCCCAGCGCTGCCACTGGTCCCTGGGGCTGCCGTCCGGCCCGGTGAAGTGCACGGTCATCTGCACGTACTGGGTGGTGGAGATGAACTCGGCGACGTCGAGTTCGGGCGGGGTGGTGCGGGAGGCCGGCAGGAGCCAGAAGGCGGGGAACATGCCGGCCTCCGGGGGGATGCGCACCGCCGCGGCGAAGTAGCCGCGGGTGAAGGTGTGCCGCGGTTGCGCGTTCCAGGAGTCCCGGCCGGTCGAGACCATGCCCGAGGTCCACGGGTAGTCCTTGCCGTCGCTCCCGCGGGTGTCCGAGCGGTCGGCGCTCAGGGTCAGCCGGCCGTCGCCCACGCCGACCTGCTGCGGGAGGTACCACTGCAGCTCGTGGTTGCCGGCGTTGGTGCAGCCGTCCTGGTTCCAGTCGTAGCAGGTGGCCCACTTCGCGTGGTCGAGCGTCGTGCCGTCGAAGTCGTCCTGGAAGGCCAGGTGCCAGGCGCCGGGGGCCGCCGGGGCGGTCGGGCCGGCGGTGGGGCTGCTCGCCCCGGCGCCGCTCGGCGGGGTGGACACCGTCACCGTGGCGGCCGGGCCGCCCCCGGCGCACGCGGCGACCAGCAGCAGCGCCGCCGCGCCCGCGCCGGCCCCGCCGACGCGCTTGCGCCACCGCCATCGTCGGCGCCGCCTTCCGGCCGTGCGGTCGCCGTCCGTGCCGCCGCCCTGGTCGTCCGGGTCGCCCTGGTCGCGTGCGGGTGTGCCGCGTCCGCCCCGGTCGGGGTCGCCCGGACCGCCGTCGCCGTCCGGGCCGTCCGGGCCGTCCGGGGGAGGTCTGCGGCCGCGCGGGCGGCACTGCGGCAGCGCCAGCAGCGTGGTGGCGGCGGCCACCGCCCCCAGCGCCCAGCCGCTGATGAGCCCGCCGGCCAGGTAGAACCCCACGATGATCACCGTGTCGACGGCCAGGCTCAGCGCCACCGCCAGCACCCAGTACTCCAGCGGGTCCATCGGCGCACCGCGCGCGGCCAGCGCCGGCCGGGCCGACCGCACCGCGGCCAGGCCCGGGCACAGCAGCAGGAACGCGCCGGCCACGGCCACCCGGACGGGGTCGGCGTCGGCGAGCGCGTAGACGGTCAGGGCCGCCCACCCGGACAGCGCCAGGGCCCACCCGGCCCGGGCGGCGGTTGCGGACGAGGTGCCGTTCACGGCCCGCCTCCTGGCTGGGGGACGGCACCGCCCGGGAGCTGCGGGGCCGGCGACGGGCCCGCAGCCGGCTCCTGGCCGGGCAGCGGGTTGGGGACGAAGCGGTACACCACGGCGTCCTGGTTCTGGTACACCAGGTCGAACCCGGGGGTCCGGGACACCACCTCCGCGAGCCGGTCCTCCAGGTCCGCCGGGCAGATGCCGGTCAGCCGGCACTCGGCGGCCTGCGCCCGGCTGAGGACCAGGTACGCGGGCACACCGGGGTGGGTGAAGCCCACCGCGGCCTCCAACCCGCCCAGCGGGTCCTGGTTCAGCAGCTCCCGGGTCTGCGGGGTCGTCTCGGCCAGCCGCACCCCGGGGTGCTGGTCGTAGCCCTCGTAGATGCCCGGCACGCTGCCGGTCATCGACACCACCACCGAGTACGGTGGCGCGGCCTTGAGGAGCTGTTCGGTCGCGGCGACCTCGCGGTCGTCGTACCAGTTCATCCGCTCCTTGCTGTCGTAGCCGAAGAAGAGCCCGCCGAGCAGGGCCAGGAACAGGACCAGCGAGCAGGCCGCGCGCAGCCGGGGCCGCGGGGAGGGCCGCAGCACGAGCGCCGCCAGCATGAACGCGCAGGCGGGCAGCGCGAACAGGTAGGTGCGGAAGATCATCTCCCCGCCGTAGCTGTTCGCGGCAAGCAAGGGCACCGGGGCCAGCGCCAGGTAGGGCAGCGGGGTGCGCCGCAGCCACGGCCGGCGGACGAAGGCGATCACGGCCAGCAGGACGACCGTCGCGGACAGCCCGCGGTCGATCCAGTCGACCGTGACCTGCTGCGGCGCGGCGATCCCGAGGTTGGCCAGACCGGCGCTGATGTTGGAGTCCGGTGTGGTGAGCGCCTTGGTGAACTGGCCCAGGTTCGCGGACAGGTACGGGCGCGCCACGGTGGCGTCCCACACCACGGTCATCGCCACGGCGGCCGCCAGGGCGGGCAGCACCACCCGGCGGTTGCGGCGGGGGATCGCGAGCGCGGCGAGCGAGCTGATCAGCATCAGCGGGGTCAGCTGGTGCGAGCAGACGATCGCGGCCTCCAGCACCAGGACCATCAGGAACCGGATCGGCATCCACCCGTCGCCCGCGGCCGTGCCGGCCGCGCCGGCCGCAAGCCCCGTCGCCGGTGCCGGGGCGGCCGACCGGTGCGAGCCGCCCGGTGGCGCGGGGCCGGGCGCCCGGCCCGCCCGGTCCGTCCGGTCGGGCAACTGGCGGACCACCACGGCGATCACCGCGAGGAAGAGCACCAGGGCGAAGGCCTGGGGCGAGAAGTAGTCCTGCCCCACCCAGGAGCAGGAGTAGTAGACCCAGGCCGCGCCCCACACCAGCGTCCGGTCGGTGCTGATCGCCCGGTAGAGCAGCAGCAGCGGGGCGAGCAGCAGCGCGTTGAACAGCGGCGGGCCCCAACTCGCGTACCCGAGCGCCGAGTGCAGGCCGGTGAGCCGCAGCAGCAGCCCGTTCAGCACGAAGAAGCCCGGCCACTGGTTGTACGGGTCCAGCGTCCCGGCCTGCGGGACGGGGCCGCCGTGGCGCAGCATCGCGTCGATCACGGCGACGTGCTTCCACGCCCAGGAGTACCGCAGGTTGGCGTAGAGCAGCGTGGGCGTCGCGTGGACGACGGCGATCAGGGCCAGGACGTACCCGGCGAGCCACCACTGGCGGAGCCGGCGGTCGCGCAGCACGAGCAGGAAGCCCGCGGTCAGCAGGCCGGCCGCCGTCCAGTACAGGACCGGCAGCACCTGCAGCAGGCCGAGGTCGCCCATCCGCTCCAGGTGGACGTGGCGCAGCGAGAGCAGCCACAGCAGCAGCGAGACCGGCAGCAGCGCGCGGCCCGTCAGCGAGGGCAGCCGGCCGAACCGGCGGGGGCGGCGCTGCGTCGCCCCGGCGGCGGGCGGCCGCCCGGGCGCCGACACCGGCGTCACGGCCGGGTCGCCCGCCATGTGGCGGCCTCCTCCAGGAGCGGGGTCACGTTGCGCGAGACCCACCAGTGGCTGCGCGCGTAGCGGGGGGACTTGGTCACGTTCGAGACGACGTGCCACAGCCAGGTCAGCAGGGGCAGCACCGCGTCGTCCGGCGGTCCGGCCGGGCCGCTGCGGCGCAGGTCCACCAGGTCGTCGCGGGTGCCGTCGATCAGGGCGAGGTCCGGCCCGGGCAGTGCGCCGTGGCGCACCATCTCCCGGACGGCGCTGCCGAGCTGGCGGCCCTCCCGGCGGCAGGCCAGGGCTATCACGAAGGTGTAGGCGTCGATGGCGCAGGGGCCGTCCGGGCGGGCGCCGCCCCAGTCGAGGATCCCGGTGACCCGGCTGCCCCGGCCGTCGAACAGGACGTTGCCGGCGTGGAAGTCGCCGTGGGTCCAGGCGACGGTGGTCTCGGCGCCCGCGAGGCCGGCCCGCAGCCGGTGGCGCAGGGCCGCCAGCCCGGCGGCCCCCTTCCCGGTGCGGCACCAGGGGATGTCGGTGCCGAGCACGCCCAGCGGTTCGTCGACCCAGGCCACCAGCCGGCCGGTGGCGGTCTCGGTGCGCCCGGTGGCCCGGTGCAGCTCGGCCACGGCGGTGAGCGCGCGCTCGGCGACCCCGTCGTCCGCGCCGGGGGCGGCCAGCAGCTCGTCGGCGGTGGTCCCGGGCAGCCAGCTCTCGGTGATCAGCGGCAGCGGCCCGGTCAGCTCCTGGTGGACGGGCACGGGGACGAGGGCGCGCCAGCCGCCGAGCCGGGCGTCGGCGGCCAGGGTCTCCAGCACCCGCCACTCGTGGTCGAGGGAGGCCACCGCGTGGCCGGTGCGGGCGTGCTTGACCGCCAGCCGCTCCCGGCCGGGGGCGTCGAGGGAGAGCACCAGGACGTCGGCCAGCCCCGGGGGCCCGGGCCGCAGGGTGCAGGTGCCGTCCAGGCCCAGCCGGCGGGCGATCCTGCGGGACTTCCAGTGGTCGGTGACGCGGTAGACCAGCCGGGCCCGGCGCAGCGGAAGCAGCGCCCGGGGGGAGGACCGCAGCCGGGGGGCGTGCCCGCCCGCGCCCGGGTGCCCGGGCGGCAGTCGGCGGGCCCGGCGCAGCACCAGTTCCGCGGCGAGTGCGCACTGCGCGGCCAGCACGGACCGGGCCCGTGCCCGGTACGGCTGCGGGGCGCGGCGCAGGCGCTGGACCGCCGGGCTCATCCGGCCCGGCCCGGGCGGTTCGGCGCGGCCGGTGCGGCCGCGGCAGGGGGTGCGGTCCGGCCGGCCCGGGCGGGCGGCGCGGTGCGGGTGGTCCGGGGGGCCCCGGCGGCCCGGACGGTCCGGGTGGCCGGCGTCGTGCGCGCGGCCGCCACGGCCAGCCGGGCCAGCCGCAGCGGCGCGCCGGAGCGGCCCGCCTCCGGCACGGCGAGCACCGCCAGCAGGGCGCGGGCGTCGGCGGGCGGGCGCGGAGCCCGGCACAGCGGGCAGCCGCCGGGCCGGTGCCCGATCAGCCGGCCCACCGCCTCGGCGAGGCCGGCCTGGTAGGCGCGCCGCGTCACCGGGACGCCGGCCGCCCGGACGGCCCGCTCCGCGTTCGCCGGGGCCGCGCCGCGCCCCGCCCAGCCCAGCAGCTCCACGTCGGCGACGCCGTCGCCGACCGCCAGCGCGGGCGGCCCGTCCGCCCCGAGCCGGGCCAGCAGGGCCCGCGCCCCGGGGGCCTTCCCGCAGCCGCGCGGGACGAAGTCGGTCTGGGCCTGGCCGGGCACCGTCGTGAACAGCCGGCCGAACGGCTCCTCGGCGAGCAGGGCTGCGACGGCCTGCGGCGCTGGCGCGTGCCGCCGGCCGTCCCGGGGCGAGCGGACGGAGGCCCGGACGCACCAGCGGGAGAGCGGGTCGGCGGCGGCGGGCTGGTCGAGGGCGGCCAGCCGGGCGCGCAGCCCGCCGTCGCCGGCCCGGCGGCGCTCGTGGTCGAGCAGGACCTCGGTGCTGCCGGACACCGCGTCCACCAGGACCGCCCCGTACTCGGCCACCCCGCCGTCCAGCCGGTAGGCGGCGCAGCGGTCGGCGACTTCGGGGCCGGAGCGCCCGGTGGCGAGCACCGTGCGGTAGCCGTGCGCCCGCAGCGCGCGCAGCGCCAGCGCGCCGGCGGGGGAGGAGGCGGGGAAGCCGAGCACGTCGGACTCCAGCACCCCGTCCACGTCGAGGACGCAGCACGGCCCCCGCGGCTCGGTGTCCAGGTCCGCCAGGTAGACGGCGGAGAGGAAGCGCTGCACGGCGCGCGCCTGGGCCCGCCGGGCGTCGGCCCGGGTCCGTTCGGAGGGCGGCAGGCCGTCCTGCACGGCGGCGTGCCGGGCCTGGACCAGCCGCAGCAGGCACCAGCGGGCGTCCGACACGTCCTCGCCGGTGAGGCGGCGGTACTCGGCGAGCAGCTCGGCGTCGTCGTCCGCGGGGCGGTCGGGGGCCTGGTCCGCGGGGGTGTCCGTCGTGGTGTCCCTCGTGGCGTCCGCGGGGGTGTCCGGGGCGGCGTCCCGGGCGGGGCCCGGGGCCGGGGCGGGGTCCGTGGTGCCGGGCGCGGGGCGGTGCGCGGCGCCGGCGAGGTCGTAGACGGCGTCGTAGCTCGCCAGGTTGAGGTGGCCGAAGGCGCCGTCGGCGTAGGCGGTCTTGCGCCAGCCGCCGCCGCTCCCGTGCCCGCTGCTGCCACCTCCGCTGCCTGCGCCGTCCGCGCCGTCCGCCGTCCAGCGGTGGCGCGCGGTCAGGCCGTCGGTCACGCAGGGGCGGGCCGGGGTCAGCAGGGTGCGGGTCAGCCGGTCCAGCAGCAGCGGACGGAGCAGCGTGTGCAGCCGGCCGACCACCGGCGCCAGCTGGCGGGCGGAGGCCTCCCAGACCGGGTCGCGACCGGCCAGCAGCAGGCTCCGGTCGGCGGGTACGGCCAGCAGCCGCTGCCGGGCGGCGACGTAGCGGGCGACCTCGGCGGGCGGCACGCCGTGCCGGTCGGCCGGCCGGTGCTCCGGCCGGGGGCGGACCAGCACGCCGTCGGCGATCCCGAGCGGCTCCGGGACCAGTCCGGCGAGCGCACCGGCCACCGTCGCCGCGTACGACCCGAAGTAGCCGACCCCGGCCCACTCGGCGAGCAGCGGCAGGCTGCGCACACCGCCGTCCGGGTCGACCACGCGGGCCGAGCAGGGCACCGCCAGGTGCGCGCGGCGGGAGAGCGGCCCCGGGGCGTCGGCCGTCAGGTCCAGCAGGCGCCGGCCGGGCGGCAGCAGCCGGGCGACCGCCGCGGCCAGTGCGGTGGGCCCGAGCAGCGTCCGGACGTGCCAGTCGCGGCCCGGGAGGGTCACGCAGGGCAGGCCGCGCAGGGCGGGCGGCAGGGCGCCCGCGTCGTCGAAGGACGCCAGGACGGGGACGACCGAGTCCGGTGCGAAACCGCCGCGGACGGCCAGACCGGCGAGGCCCGCCAGGGAGCCGCCGGTCACCGGCGGGTCGTCGACCAGCAGCACCAGCCCCGACCTGCGGCGCAGCTCGCGCACCAGCGCCGCCCGGCCCGGCAGCAGGGCTGCGCCCGGACGGGTGGTGCCGACCACCACCTCCCGGTGGCCGAGGCCGCGCAGCGCCGCCGCGAGCAGCGGAGCCAGGTGACTGCCGGAGGTGCGTACGCCCAGGACGAGCAGGGGGCGGTGACGGTCCGGGTGACGCGCGGTGACCAGCCGGGCCAGGGCGACGCAGTCCTGCGGGTGCTGGTCGAAGCTGCGGAAGCAGGCGGGCGGGCGCTGCACCGCCCCGGCGAGCAGCCGCCGGGCGCCGGGCAGTCGGCCCAACGCGGCCACCGCGGCGCGCAGTTCCGCCACCAGGTCGACGGCGTCCGGGCCGACGGCGTCCGGGCCGACGGCGTCCGGGTCGGCGGTGTCCGGGTCGGCGGCGTCCGGGCGGGTGGGGCCGGGGTCGGCGCCGTCCGGGCCCTCCCCGTGCGGCCAGCCGGTGGCCGCCCCGTCCTGGAGCGCCAGTTCGGCGAGCCGGTCGCGCAGCGTCGCGAACCGCCCGCACCAGGCGCGCAGTCCACGGGCGGGCGGTACGGCCAGCCAGAGCCCCGTGGCCCCGCGCAGTCCGGCCCGGGCCGCCCCGACCGCGCCCGGCCGGGCGCCCTTCGCCAGGTGGTCCAGCAGCCGGCGGGGCCGCCACGCGGTGCCCTCCAGCACGTCCTCGACCACCTGGACCACACCGGCGCTCAGCAGGAAGGCGTCGAGCCACTGCCCGTCGGCGGCGCATCCGAGGAGACGGCCGGTCAGCTCCGGCACCGTCAGGTGCAGGTCCACCGGTGCCGGTGCACCGTCGGCCGCCGCGGTCCGCACATCGTTCATTCGTGGACTCCCGTAAGCTCCCGAAAGCGGGGAAGCGCCCTCGGGACCGTGCAGGCGCTGTGCCTATCCACTCTAGGCACCAGGCGTCCAGGCTGCCCCCTCAGTCACCCCTCGCGGCCGCGCGCGGCCGCCGCCGGACCGGTCGGGGCGCCCCCGCCCCCGGGCGGCGGAGCGGGGAGCCACCAGGAGCGCCGCCACAGCAGCACGGCCGCCACCAGGGTCTGCCCGATCAGCCAGGCCGCGCCCGCGCCGTCGATGCCGAGCACCGGCAGCAGCAGCGCGGTCAGCGCCAGCACCGTGACCGAGAGCGACGCCAGCACGCCCACCACCACGCTCATCCGGCGCCGGGCCCGGGACAGGGCGACGACGGTGGTGGTGAGCAGGTTCGGCAGCGCGGAGAGCGCGAGCAGCCAGAGCACGACCGTGCCGTGGCGGGCGTAGTCCGCGCCGAACACCCGCAGCGCCCACGGCCCGACGGCGATCAGCAGCACCACCGCCGCCACCAGCACCCGACCGGAGTGGCGCAGCACCCGCCGGTAGTCGTCGAGCCGGGTGATGTCCCGGGCGGACTCCACGACCAGCGAGTAGCCCATGTTGGAGCTGAAGCAGTACAGCGCGAAGGGCGCCGTCCAGGCCAGCGAGAAGTACGCGCTGTCGGCGGCGCCGAGGCGGTTGAGCACCATCACGGGCGGCAGGTTGACCGCCGCCAGCCAGCACATCGCACCGGCGTAGTCCGCGGCCAGGTAGCCGAAGGTCGGTCTCGAGGTGTCCGCGGCGGCCTGCGGTGCGGCGCGCTGGTGCCGGGGCAGGGCGCGGCGGAAGACGAAGGCGTTCGTCACCACGAGGGCGAGCGCGAGGCCGGCCATCCAGGACACCAGGATCCCGTTCTCCGCGCCGAAGGCGACGAGGACGGCCAGCAGTCCGATCTTCTCGACCGCGAACAGCCCGTTCTCCAGGGCCACCCAGTCCGCCCGCCGCAGGCCGGTCAGGACGCCGTCCTGCAGGTTGAACACGGCGTAGCCGGCGGTCGCCACGACGAAGAACAGCCCCAGGCCCCAGCTGTGCAGGAAGTCCAGCCCGGGCGAGAGCCAGGGGATCAGCAGCACGAACCCGGCGGCGAGCACCAGGGTGACCGACGAGGCCACGGCGTAGGCCAGCCCCACGAGGCGCCCGGCGCGCCGGCCGGCGGAGGGCACGAAGCGCACCATCGCGTTGGCGAGGTTCAGTTGGCCGATTCCGCCGAGGAACATCATGGCCGAGACGGCGGCGACGTTGCGGCCGACGGTGGCCGCGTCGTACCAGTGGGCGGCCAGCGCCCAGTACAGGGCGCCGAAGGCCGAGGTCAGGAGTGAACTGACGGTCAGCAGATGGGCGTTGCGCAGCAGCGGGTCGTAGTTCCTGGCGGCGGTGAGGACGGCCCTGCCCCGCGACCGCAGGGACCGGGTGGCGGCGGGCGGGCCGCCGGATCCGTTGCTCACCACCAGCAGCTCCCGTCCTCGGCCTCCCCGGCCCGGTCGCGGCGCTCTGCCGGTACGGCCGGCCTGCCCATCCTATGACCGGGGGCCCGGCCGCCGCCCGGCCGCCGCCCGGCCACCGTGCTCCCCCGGGGGCGGGTTCGGGGGCGAGGAGCGGGCGGACCGGCGGGAACGCCCGGACGTCCCTAGCCTGGGAGGCGGGACCCCGGCCCGACGACCGGAGAGGAGCCCCCGTGCCATGCCCAGGAATCCGCCCGCCGGTGTGCGGGTGACCAGCCCGGTGCCGCGCGCCCTGTGGTGGGAGCTGCTCGGGCGGGACGGCGGCGCACTGGTGACGCAGACCCCGACGTGGCTCGACTGCCTCTGCGAGGCCTGGCCGCTGGAGGACGCGAGCCGGCTGTACCGCTTCGACGGCGGCCGCCGGATCCTCGTCCCGCTGGTGCGTCACCGGCGCCGGGGCACCCGGCTGCTGGCGGAGGAGTCCTGGCCCGGCTGGGGCGTCGGCGGGGCCCTCGTGCCGGACGGGGCACCGGACCTGCGGGAGGCCAGGGCCGTCCTGGAGGACCTCGCGCACCGGCCGGCCGTCCGGGTCGCCGTGCGGTTCAGCCCCCGGGCCTCCCCGGTCTGGGGCGAGGCCGCCCCCGGCGCCTTCGCGGCCTACGACCGCACCACCTTCCTGCTCGACCTCGACGGCGGGTTCGAGGAGGTCTGGGCCCGCCGCTTCCACGCCCGGGTCCGCCGGGGCGTGCGGCAGGCCGAGCGCGCGGGGGTGGAGGTGGAGGTCGACCGGACCGGCCGGCTGGTTCCGCTCTTCCAGCGCCTCTACCGGGAGTCGGTCGAGCGGTGGGCGGCGCAGCAGCACGAGCCGCCCGCCCTGGCCCGGTGGCGCCACCGCCGGGAGGAGCCGCCGCGCCTGCTGGAGGCGGTCGCCGAACGCTTCGGCCCCTCCTGCGCGATCTGGCTGGCGCGCTGCGGCGGGGAGCCGGCCGCCGCGATCGTCGTCCTGCGGCACGGGGACCACACCAAGTACTGGCGGGGCGCGATGGACCGGGCCCTGGCCAACCCGGTCCGCGCCAACCACCTGCTGCACCGCCTCGCCGTCGAGGACGCCTGCGCGGCCGGGAGCCGCTGCTACGACATGGGCGACGCCCGGCCGGACTCCTCGCTGGCCGAGTTCAAGGAGAGCTTCGGCGCCCGCGCGGTGCGCAACCCGGCGTACTACCGCGAGCGCCTGCCGCTGACGGCGGCCGACCGGCGGGTGCGCGGCGCGGTCAAGCGCGTCATCGGCTTCAGGGACGCCTGAGGCCCGGGCGGTTCGGCGGTGCCGGAGGAGCTCCGCCGGGCGGCAGCGCTTGCCGCGCCCGCCGGGGGCGACCAGGCTGGAGAGGTGATCCGGGCGGTGCCGCGGGCCGCCGGCCGGCGCCGCCGAACGGGCGGGGCCGTCGGCGCGGCCGCCGCCGCCCTGCTGCTGGCGGGCTGCGCGGCCACCGTCTCCCCGTCGGCCACCGTCTCCCCGTCGGCCACCGTCTCCTCGCCGGCCACCGTCTCCTCGTCGGGCCCGGGCGCCGCCCCGGGCGCGGCGGCCCCGTCGGGCGCCGGGGGCGCGGTGCCCCGCCCCGACCACGTCGTGGTCGTGATGGAGGAGAACCGGTCCTACCCCGACGTCATCGGCCGGACCGACCAGGCGCCCTTCATCAACGCGCTCGCCGACCGCGGCGCCCTGTTCACCGGCTCCTTCGCCGTGGCGCACCCCAGCCAGCCCAACTACCTGGCGCTCTTCTCCGGTTCGGTGCAGGGCGTCACCGACGACTCCTGCCCGCAGACCTTCGGCGGCGCGAACCTCGGTTCCGCGCTGCGCACCGCCGGACTGTCCTTCGCCGGCTACTCCGAGGGCCTGCCGGCCGCCGGCTCCACCGTCTGCGACAGCGGCGGCTACGCCCGCAGGCACAACCCGTGGGTGGACTTCGCCGACCTGCCGTCCGAGGTCAACCAGCCGTTCTCCGCGTTCCCGCACGACTACGCGGCGCTGCCGACGGTGTCCTTCGTCGTCCCGGACCTCACCCACGACATGCACGACGGCACCGTCCGGCAGGGCGACGACTGGCTCCGGGACAACCTGGCCGGCTACGCCGACTGGGCCGCCACCCACAACAGCCTGCTGGTGGTCACCTGGGACGAGGACGACGGGAGCCCGGCCAACCACATCCCCACCGTCGTGGTGGGCGGGCCGGTCGCCCCCGGGCACTACGGCGAGCGGATCGACCACTACCGGCTGCTGCGCACGCTGGAGGACGCCTACGGCCTGCCGCCGACCGGCGCCGCCGCGGCCACCGCCCCCATCGGCGACGTCTGGCGCCACGGCGGCGCGTAACGGCTTGGCCACAGGCCCGGTGAAAAGCGGTAACCGCTGTCCCGAAGCCGCGACATGATGATGCGTCAAGGTTGCGGCGGCGGGCGGGAGAGTGGCGGATGGCCGATGGCGTGCCGACGGGGACGGGGACGGGCCCGCGGACGAGGGTGGACCGGCGGCCCTGGGGCGGCCGGGAGGACGGCGCACCGGACCCGCCGACCAGGCTCGGACGCTTCCGCACCCCGCCCGACGCGCCGACCAGGGTCACCCCGCCACGCGGCGCCACCCCGCCGACCGTCACCCGGCGCCCGGCCCCCGCCCGCGGCGGCCACTTCGGCGGGGCCTTCCCCGCGGCCCTGCTCAACCGCTACGAGCCCTACGAGGTCGCCGGATCGGGCACCGAGGGGACGGTCTGGCACGTACGGCGCACCGACGGCGGCGGCGACGCCGCGGTGAAGGTCACCCGGGCCGGGCAGGGCATGGACGCCGAGCTGCTGGAGCACCTGCGCGACCCGGCCCACCGGCGGCACGTGCCCGAGATCGTCGACTACGGCCAGGTCGAGCACGCCGGGGTGGGCTGCGCCTGGGTGGCCATGGAGTACCTGCCGGTCACCCTGGCCGACCACGTCGCCGAGCTGCACCGGCAGGGCCGGCACACCGACGGGCGGGAGACCGACCGCATCGTCCGCGAGCTCGTGGACATGCTGGACTTCTGGCAGCGCCGGATCGAGCGCAACCCGGTGGACTTCAAGCCCTCCAACATCCTGGTCCGGCCCGGCGGCGTGGGCCCCGGGGAGTTCGTGATCGCGGACTTCGGCGGCATCGCCCGGCTCACCGCCAGCCGCAGCTTCACCCCCGAGATGCAGGTGACCGTCGCCTACATGGCGCCCGAACAGCTCGCCGGCGCCAACCACCCCGCCGGGCCCTGGTGGGGCCTGGGCAACGTGCTGTACGAGCTGTACTCCGGCCGGCCCCACTACCTCGACGCGGACGGCCTGCTGGTGAGCGACGAGGTGCTCCAGTACGACCTGGTCTTCGGCGAGGGGACGGACCTGTCCGCCGTCGCCGATCCGCGCCGGCTGCTGCTGCTCCAGGGCCTGCTGACCAGGAACCCGGCGCACCGCTGGCGGGCCCCGCAGGTCACCCGCTGGCTGGCGGGCGAGAGCCCGGTGGTGGTGCGGCCCCAGCGGCCCGCCCCGGGCCCCGGCGGCGGCCCCGCGCACCGCCCGGTGACCTTCCTCGGCGACCCGTACCACGCCCCGTCCGTCCTGGCCCGGAGCATGCTGAACCGCTCCGGGGAGGCGGCGGAGTGGCTCGTCGACGGCGGCGCGCAGCAGCTGCTGGCCTGGCTGCGCGACGAGGTCCGGGACACCCTCTTCGACCTGCACTACCTGCGGGCGGTCGACACCGCCCGCGGTGCGCGCCGGGCGGCGGCGGCCGCGCTCGCCGTCCTCGCCTTCGGCGCCGCCTTCGCGCCGTCCGCCGTCCCGGTCTACCGCGAGCGGCCGGTCGACGCGGACGGCCTCACCCGGATCGCCGCCGGGCCCGACGGCGTCGCCTTCGTCGACGAGCTGCTCGCCGCCTCGGTGCCGGCCGTCGCCGCCCGCTACGACTGCGACCACGCCGAGTGCTCCGGCGAGCACTGCGGGCGGCTGCTCGGGCTCGGCCGGGTCCCTCAGGTGGTGGCCGAGGCGGACCGCGCCGCCCACGAGCTCGGCGGCGGCCGGCGCAGCGGCGACGGCCTCGGCGCGGACGAGCGGGCCGAGGCGTACCGGCTCGCCGTCTGGCTGACCGTCCAGCCCCAGGAGCACGCCCGGCTGCTGGCCCGGCTCTCCCCGCTGCCCGGCGCGCTGCACCGGCTGCCCCTGCCGGGCCGGCTCTCCGTGCTGCTGGCCGTGGTCGCGGCCGCCGTGGCGGACGCCGTGCTGGCCGCCTGGACGGCGGTGCGCGGCGGGCGGGCGGACGACGTGCGGCGCCGCTGGTCGCTGCTGCGCCGGCGCGCCGTGGCGGCGGACCCGGGGGAGGTGTCCGGATGCGCGGCCCTGGTCGCCGCCGAGGCGCTGCGGGCCCGGCGCGGCACGGTCGGGGCGGGCGCGCCCGGGCCGGCCGGCGCGACCGAACGCGGCGCAGCGGCGACCCGCACGGGCGGAGCGACCCGGACCGACCGGGCGGCGGCCGCCGCCCGCCGGCTCCGAGACCGGGCGGCCCCGCGGGTCCGCGCCTGGTGGGCGGACGCCCGCTCCGGCCTGCCCCGCCGGGCCGCCGCGGCCCTGCTGCTGCTCGTCGCCCTCGCCCTGCTGCTCTGGGCGGGCGCGCTGGCACGGCTCAGCGTGGACGCCGGGAACCAGCTGAAGGTCTTCCCGAACAGCCTCTTCGGCGGCCACCTGCGCACCGCCGGCGACCACGCGGCCCGGTCGGTGGCCCCGCAGCTGGGCGCGGCGCTCGCCGCGGCCCTCATCCTGGTCGCCTTCCCCGCCCGGGTCGGCCGGGGCACGGTCGCGCTGGTCGCCGCCGGGGCCGCGGCGATCGGCTACCTGCGGTTGGGGCCGCCGATGACGGTGCTCAAGCCGCCGCCGGCGGTGGTCGACCGGGTGGTGACCTTCGAGGGCGGGATGGGGAGCTGGGCCGGGGTGGCGGCCACCGTCGGCGTCGTGCTGGCGCTGGTGCTGGCCGAACGTGCCACCCGGCTGATGCGGGCGGCCCGGACCGCCCGGGACGACGGCGCCGGGCGGGCGCCGGGGCGGGCCCCCCGTCCGTCCGGCGCGACGGGCGGGGCGACGGGACGGGCGACGGGCGGGGCGGCGAGTGGCGCGCCTCGCGGCGCGGGGGGTGGCGGCGGGGGCGCCGCCGGCCGGCCGGCGGCCTCCCGGGACTGGCGGCCAGGCCCGGCCGGGGTGCGCGACCGCGTCCGGTTCGCGCTCGGCGGCACGGTGGTCCTGGTGCTCCTGCTCGGGTCGGCCGTCGAGGTGCGGCTGGCCGCCGTCGGGCACCACACCACCCCGGCGTCCTGGGGAACCGGCCAGGTCGGCGCCGCCTACCAGGCCGGCTTCACCCTGCTGCTGGCCGCGGTGTCGATCGCGTCCACCCTCGCCCGCGCCCGGACGGCCCGTTGGCTCTTCGCCCTCTGGGTGCTCGGCACGCTGCTGCTCGGGGCGCTGCCCCCGCCGCTCGGACCGATGGAGGCCCTGCGCATCCCGGTGGCCGGGCCGCTGTACCGGTCCGTCGCGGAGCTCTGGGGGCACGGCGCGTTCTGGGCGGCCGTCCTGGTCGCGCTCCCGCTCGCCTGCCTCGGCATCCAGCGGGCGGTGCTGCGTACGGGGCGCTGACGGCGGTTGCGGTCCTCGGGCCGGCGCCGCTGCGGGGGTGCTTCCCGGGGACGCTTCCCGGGTGGGGGTCCGGGCGGGTCCGGGCGGGGGGCCGGGCGGGTCGGGTCCGGGCGGGGGGCCGGGCGGGTCGGGTCCGGGCGGGGCCGCGGGGTCAGCCGACCAGCAGGGAGAGCTCGATCGAGTGCCCGGTCCGCTCCGCCTTGGCCCGCAGGTAGCGGACGTTGCTGGCGTTCTGGTGCACGCCGGTCGGCACCCGGTGCCGGACGGTGACGCCGAGGTCGGCCAGCTGGGCGGCCTTGTCCGGGTTGTTGCTCAGCAGGTCGACGGTTGCGGCGCCGAGCGCGGCGAGCATCTGGGCCGCCGCGGTGTAGTCACGGCCGTCCTCGGGCAGGCCGAGCGCGGTGTTGGCGTCGTAGGTGTCCAGGCCGGAGTCCTGCAGGGCGTAGGCGTCGAGCTTGTTGTAGAGGCCGATGCCCCGGCCCTCCTGCCGCAGGTACAGCAGGAACCCGCCCGCCTCGGCGATCCGCTCGACGGACTCGCGCAGCTGCGGGCCGCAGTCGCAGCGGTCGGAGCCGAAGACGTCCCCGGTCAGGCACTCCGAGTGCAGGCGCACCAGCGGGGTGCCGCCCTCCGGCACCTCGCCGAACGCGAGCGCCAGGTGCTCGGCGCCGTCGGCGAGGCCGTGGAAGGTGAAGACCTCCGCCTCGGCGCGGTAGCCGTCGGGGAAGGACAGCGGGATGCGCACGCGCGAGCGCACCGTGGCGGGGCCGGGCTGCGGCATGGGTGGGCCTCCGTCGATGAGGGGTGGACCGGGCGGCTCCGGGTGAGCCGGGTGTCGACCGTACTCGGTTGTTCCAATTTGAACAACTGGGTACCGTCCGTGCCCACCGGGTGCACGCAGGCGCACAACAGCGCCCGCGCCCCACCTGTTCCCGACCTGTTCGCGACCCGTTCCCGTCGGCGTGAGCCCTTCCCGGACGCCGGGGTTCAGCCGGGCTCCATGCGGACCCGAGGGCGCTGCCGGATCGTACGGTCCGCGAGGTGAGGGGGTTTCAGCATGTGGATGTCCCGGGAGCCGGGTCCTGGACACTGCGAGACTTCCCCCGTTTCCTGGGCACGGGAACGCCTCGCGCACGACCACCGACGACCACGGAAGGTCCTGATCTGATGCCCACCAACCCTCACGCCGCCGCCTCCCCGCACCCCTTCGACGCCGAACAGCGCGTCATCGAGGCGCTCTACGCGGAGGTCGTCCGCCGGAACAGGGGCGAAGCGGAGTTCCACCAGGCCGTCCACGAGGTCCTGGAGACCCTCGGCCCGGTCCTCGCCCAGCGCCCCGAGCTCGTCGACGCCCGGATCATCGAGCGGATCTGCGAACCCGAGCGGCAGCTCATGTTCCGGGTGCCGTGGACGGACGACTCCGGCGCCGTCCACGTCAACCGCGGCTTCCGGGTCGAGTTCAGCAGCGCCCTCGGCCCCTACAAAGGCGGGCTGCGCTTCCACGCCTCCGTGAACCTCGGCATCGTCAAGTTCCTGGGCTTCGAGCAGATCTTCAAGAACGCGCTCACCGGGCTCGCCATCGGCGGCGGCAAGGGCGGCTCCGACTTCGACCCCAAGGGCCGCTCGGACGCCGAGATCATGCGGTTCTGCCAGTCCTTCATGACCGAGCTGCACCGCCACCTGGGCGAGCACACCGACGTCCCGGCGGGGGACATCGGCGTCGGCGGCCGGGAGATCGGCTACCTCTTCGGCCAGTACAAGCGGATCACCAACCGTTACGAGAGCGGCGTCCTCACCGGCAAGGGCCTCGGCTGGGGCGGCGCACAGGTCCGGACCGAGGCGACCGGCTACGGCTGCGTGATGTTCACCGCCGAGATGCTGCGCAGCCGCGGCGAGGGCCTGGACGGGCGGCGGGTCGCCGTCTCCGGCTCCGGCAACGTGGCCGTCTACGCCATCGAGAAGGCGCAGCAGCTCGGCGCGACGGTGCTCACCTGCTCCGATTCCTCCGGCTACGTGGTGGACGAGAAGGGCATCGACCTCGACCTGCTCAAGGAGGTCAAGGAGGTCCGGCGCGGCCGTGTCGCCGACTACGCCCGGCTGCGCGGCGGGCACGTCCGGTTCGTCGAGGGCCCGGGCGTGTGGAGCGTGCCCTGCGACGTCGCGCTGCCCTGCGCCACCCAGAACGAGCTGACCGAGGCGGACGCGCTGGCCCTGGTCCGCAACGGCGTGCAGGCGGTCGCCGAGGGCGCCAACATGCCCACCACGCCGGAGGCGGTGCGGGTGTTCCAGGCGGCCGGAGTGGCCTTCGGCCCCGGCAAGGCGGCCAACGCGGGCGGCGTGGCGACCAGCGCGCTGGAGATGCAGCAGAACGCGTCGCGCGACTCCTGGACCTTCGCCGCCACGGAGGAGCGACTCGCCGGGATCATGAAGCACATCCACGACTCCTGCTTCACCACCGCCGAGCGCTACGGCCACCCGGGCGACTACGTGGTGGGCGCCAACATCGCCGGCTTCGAGCTGGTCGCGGACGCGATGCTGGCCCAGGGCCTGGTCTGAGCCACCCCGCCGCACTGCTGCCGCTCCGGTCGGGTCCTGCCGTACCCGACCGGAGCGGGCACCGATCGTCGGGTACGGCAGGGTGGGTCCTTCCTACGGTGGAGATCAGCAAGGGAAGGACGGGGGCAGGAGTGCTCGAACACCTCAACCGGGCGATGGACGAGATCGACCGGAACCTGGACCGCGAGATCGACGTGGGCGCCCTGGCGCGGATCGCGATGACGTCGGAGTACCACTTCCGGCGGCTGTTCTCGATGCTCGCCGGGATGCCGCTATCGGAGTACGTCCGCCGTCGGCGACTCACCGTCGCCGGGGCGGAAGTCCTCGACGGCGAAAGGACGTTGCTCGACATCGCGGTCAGGTACGGCTACACCTCGGGCGAGGCGTTCGCCCGGGCCTTCCGGGCGATGCACGGGGTCGGCCCCGGCGAGGCCCGGCGCAGCGGTGCGGTGCTCACCTCCCAGCCCCGGATGTCCTTCCGACTCGTCGTGGAGGGAAGCAGCAGCATGGAATACCGGATCGTCGAGAAGCCGGACTTCCGGATCGTCGGCAGGAAGGCCCGGGTCACCCTGATCTACCAGGGCGTCAACCCGGGGATCGCCGAGTTCATCAGGGGGCTCGGCAAGGACACCGTCGAGCGGATCGCGGAGCTCACCGGCCGGGATCCGGTCGGCATCGTGTCGGTGAGCGACGACTTCTCCGCCAACCGGGAGGAGGGCTCCGAACTCGACTACTGGCACGCGGTGGTGGCGCGCGAGGACGCCGTCGTCCCGGACGACCTGGACGTCCTGCACGTCCCGGCCGGGATGTGGGCCGTGTTCACCAACAGCGGGCCGTTCCCGCAGGCCCTGCAGGAGATGTGGGGGGACGTGGCCGCGCAGTGGTTCCCGTCCAACCCGTACGAGGCCCGGCCGGGCCCGGAGATCCTGCAGACCCGTTTCGTCCCGGGGTCGCCCGACGCCGAGGCGGAGCTGTGGATCCCCGTGGCCCGGGCCGTACGGAGCTGACGGCCGGCGGGTGCGGGTGCGGGTGCGGGTCGGCCGACAGCTGACGGATAACAGGTAACAGATGACAGCAGACAGCGGACAGATGACAGATTTCGAAATCTGTTATCTGTCTGCTGTCATCTGTTCGCCGTCTCGGCCCCTGCCCCCGGCTCGCGCCCGCGGCCCCCGTTCGGCCCACCAGCGCCCGCCCCCGCCCCGCCCGCCCCCGCATGCTGGCCTGGGGCCCCGGGGGAGCAGGAGCCGCGACCGAGGAATGGGATCAGCGATGGCCAAGGCGTTCGGCTTCGTCGACTACGGCGGGCCGGAGACACAGGAGTTCATGGAGCGCCCGGTCCTGGAGGCCGGCCCCGGACAGCTGGCGATCGCGGTCCGCGCCGCGGGCGTGAACCCGGTGGACTGGAAGATCCGCCGCGGCCTGCTCGGCCGGGAGCGGACCCTTCCGGCCGTCATGGGCCAGGAGGCCTCCGGGGTGGTGCAACAGGTCGGCCCGGGCGTCACCGGGTTCACCCCCGGCGACGAGGTGTTCGGCCTCGCGGCCGCCGGCGCGTTCGCCGAGCAGACGCTGCTGCGCGCCGACGCGAGCGCGCTCAAACCCGGCGGCGTCGGCTTCGACCGGGCCGCCGTACTGTCCGTCTCGGTGGCCACGGCGGACGACGCCGTGCGCGACCTCGGCCTCGGGGCGGGCCGGACGGTGCTCATCCTCGGCATCGCCGGTGGCGTCGGCAGCGCGGCCGCCCAGATCGCCCGCAGTCGCGGCCTGACCGTCATCGGCACGGCGAGCGACGCCAACCGGCAGCACGTGGAGTCCCTCGGTGCGGTCCAGGTGCGCTACGGCGAGGGTGTCGCCGAGCGGATCGCCGCTGCCGCGCCCGACGGCGTCGACGGCGTCCTGGACCTGGTCGGCGGTGTCGCCCTCCGGGAGGCCGCCGGCCCGCTCAAGGGCCGGGTGGAGCTGGTCAGTACGGCTGACCCGGTCACCGTCGCGGAGCTCGGCGGCCGTTACGTCACCCGCTCGACCACCCCGGAGACCCTCGCCGATCTGGCCGCCCTGGTCGCCGCCGGCGAGCTGGACCCGCACGTCACCGGCCGCTATCCGCTGGACCGGGCGGTCGAGGCGGTCTCCGCCGTCGAATCCGGGCACGCCCGGGGCAAGGTCGTTCTTGAAATCGCTTGAAACACAAGATTCGTGACGATTCATCAGATCCCGTCGAAGAACGTTCAGAGAGAGTCGAGAGTAGAGGCCATGAAGCAGAATTCAGTGACCATGGACGGCCCCTGCTGGGTCGAGCTGGGCACCTCGGACCCGGCCGCCGCCAAGGCCTTCTACCGCGAGCTGTTCGGCTGGCGTGCCGAGACCGACCCCCGGCCCGAGGCCGGCGGCTACACCCAGATGTTCCTCGGCGACGCCCCGGCCGCCGGACTCACCCCGCTGTTCACGCCGGACCAGCCCACCGCCTGGACGGTGTCCTTCGCCGTGCCCGACACCGACGTCGTCGTCGCCCTGGTCAAGGACGCGGGCGGCCGGGTCCTGATGGAGCCGGCCGAGGTGTTCGACCTGGGCCGGTTCGCGGTGGCAGCGGACCCGTCCGGGGCGGTCTTCTCGCTCTGGCAGGCCCGCGCCTTCCAGGGCGCCGGGGTGCTCAACGAGCCCGGTGCGCTCGGCTGGGTGGAGCTGCTCACCCGCGATCCGGTGACCTCCGCGGCGTTCTACCCGGAGGTGTTCGGCTGGTCCGTGAGCCGCTCCGACCAGTACACCCAATGGGGCGTGCACGGTGGGGACTTCGGCGGCATGCTGGTGATGGACGACCGCTTCCCGCCGGAGGTGCCGCCGCACTGGCTGCCGTACTTCTCGGTCGCGGACGTCGACAACACCGTCACCCGGGCGAGCGGCCTCGGCGCGGACGTGCTGATGCCCGCCACCGCCGTACCGGAGGGCCCGCGGATCGCGGTGCTGCGCGATCCGCAGGGCGCGGCGTTCGGGGTCTACCTGGCCGGCACCGAGGGCTGAGCCGGCCCCGAGGGCCGATTCGGCTCCTAGGGTCGATTCGGCTCCTAGGCCCGGACGGGCGCGCGGGGCGGCCGTACCGCGCACCGCCCCGCGCGCCGGGCGCCCAGGCGGCGCCGGGCTCGCCGGCGGCCCGGCGCCCACCGGGGCGGCCCGGTTCACCGGCGGCTCAGGGCCTACCGGCGCCGCCGCCGGGGAGAGGAGCGCCACACGCCCACCGCGGCCGCCGCCGTGACCAGCAGCGCTGCCGCCGGCACCACGTCGCCGACCCGGTCGTACCAGGTCAGCGTCCCGGGCTCGGTGAGCGGCACCCGGACGGTCAGCGCACCGGTGCCGTCGGTGCCGAGCCGGGCGAGTTCCCGCCCCTGGGCGTCGAAGGCCGCCGACACGCCGGTCAGCGAGGCCTGCACGGCCGGCCGGCCGGTCTCGGCGGCCCGGATCGCCGCGAGGGAGACGTGCTGCTCGGGTGCCCAGGTGTCCTGGAAGGTCGAGGTCGAGGACTGGTAGACGAGCATCCGGGCGCCGTCCCGCGCGGCCGTGCGGGCCATGTCGGGGAAGGCGGACTCGAAGCAGATCAGCGCGCCGACCGGCAGTGGGGCGCCCGTCCGGTCGGTGGCGGGCAGCAGGTGGAAGGCGGTGCCGGGGGCCCGGTTCTCGCCGGCCGCGCGACTGACCCCGGCGATCCAGCCGAGCAGCGGCCGCAGCGGGATGTACTCGCCGAACGGCACCAGCCGGATCTTGCGGTAGCGGTCCACCACACCCGCCGGGGAGACCAGCACCGCGTCCTTGGAGATCCGCCCGTCCGCCTTGCGGGCGTCCTCCCCGGCGATGACCGGGGCGCCGGTGGCGGCGGCGAGGCCGCGCAGCCGGTCGAGGGCGGCCGGGTCGCGGTCGAGGTCGGCGGTGGTGCTGCTCTCGCCCCAGACGACGAGGTCCACCGGGTGGCCGCCGAGGGCCGCGGTGTCCCGGGCGCCGGCCTCGAAGCGGGCCTGCGGATCCTCTACGACGCCGGGCTGGATCAGTGCCACGGTGACGGCCCCGGTCCGGGCGGGGGCGTCGCGCAGCGCGAACAGCAGCGGTCCGGCGGCCAGCACCAGGACGGTGGCCAGCGCCGCCAGCGCGCGCGGGCGCCACTGCGCGGCGGTCAGCACGATCAGCACCCCGGTGTTGACGGCCGCCACCGCGGCGCTGACCAGCCAGATCCCGCCGGCCGAGGCCAGTCCGAGGATCGCCGGGTGCTGCCACTGGGTCGCGCCGAGCAGCGCCCACGGCCCGCCGAGGGCGTGCCAGGACCGCGCGTACTCGGTGGCCACCCACACCGCGGGGACGACGACGAGGGCGAGCAGCGCCCGACGGGCGGTCAACGGCGGGTGCAGCAGCCGGTGCACGGCGTAGCCGACGGCGCCCTGCAGCGCCCCGACCAGCACGGCCAGCACCGGCAGTCCCGGCCCGATGGAGGGGATCAGCCAGTACATGGCCGTCAGGATGAACCCGGCCCCGAACCACCAGCCGCGCACCGCCGCCTCCCGTCCGTCGGGGGCCCGTTGCATCAGCAGCAGCCCGGGGACGAGCGCGATCCACGCCAGCCACGCCTGCCCGGGCGCGGGGAACGCCAGGACCGGCACCGCCCCGGCGGCCAGTGCGCCGAACCGGGCGCGGTAGCGGTGTGGTCTGCGAGGCCGCTCCGGGGCGTGCCGGTGGGCGCTGTGCCCGGGGTGCGGCGTGCGCGGGGCGGGGCTGGGGGGCGCGGGGCGGCGGGACATGCCCCGTATTGTCCGCTCGGACGGAGCGCGCCACCAGTATTCCTGTCACCCGAACGGGCTAATGGGACACCGGTGGCGCGGACTCCTGCCGTGCGAAGTCCGGTGGCGGGGAAGCCCGGTGGCGCGACGCCGGTCGGAAGTCCGCCAACCGTCCGCCAACCGCCCGCCAACCGTCCGCAGGCCGGCCGGCCTGCGGACGGTCGCCGAAGGACGCCGGAGGTCCGCCGTCCGGTGGCCGCCCGCCCCGCCCCGGCCGACTCAGCCCTCGTCGCCCTCCAGGTCCCCCTCCGTCTCCAGGAACGCGGCCTGCAGCTGCTCGATCAGCTCCGGGTCCGGCTGCTCCCACAGCCCGCGGCTCGCCGCCTCCAGCAGCCGCTCGCTGATCCCGTGCAGCGCCCACGGGTTGGCGCCGGCCAGGAACTCCCGGTTGACCGGGTCGAGCACGTACTCCTGGGTGAGCTTCTCGTACATCCAGTCCGCGACCACGCCGGTGGTGGCGTCGTAGCCGAACAGGTAGTCCACGGTCGCGGCCATCTCGAACGCGCCCTTGTACCCGTGGCGGCGCATCGCCTCGATCCAGCGCGGGTTGACCACGCGGGCGCGGAAGACGCGGGCGGCCTCCTCGGTCAGCGTCCGGGTGCGGACCGTCTCCGGGCGGGTCGAGTCGCCGATGTAGGCGGTCGGCGCCTTGCCGGTGAGCGCCCGGACGGTGGCCACCATGCCGCCGTGGTACTGGAAGTAGTCGTCCGAGTCGGCGATGTCGTGCTCGCGGGTGTCGGTGTTCTTGGCGGCGACGGTGATCCGCTTGTAGGCGGTCTCCATCTCCTCGCGGGCGGGCCGGCCGTCCAGGCCGCGCCCGTACGCGTAGCCGCCCCAGACCGTGTACACCTCGGCGAGGTCGGCGTCGGTGCGCCAGTCCCGGCTGTCGATCAGCTGGAGCAGGCCGGCGCCGTAGGTGCCGGGGCGGGAGCCGAACACGCGGACGGTGGCCTTGCGCTCGTCGCCGTGCACGGCCACGTCCGCCTGGACGTGGGCGCGCACGAAGTTCTGCTCCGCGGGCTCCTCCTGGGCGGCGGCCAGGCGCACGGCGTCGTCCAGCAGGGCGACGACGTGCGGGAAGGCGTCGCGGAAGAAGCCGGAGATGCGCAGCGTCACGTCGATGCGCGGGCGGCCCAGCTCCTCCAGGGAGATCGGCTCCAGACCGGTGACCCGGCGCGAGGCGTCGTCCCAGACCGGCCGGACGCCGAGCAGGGCGAAGGCCTCGGCGATGTCGTCGCCGGCGGTGCGCATCGCGCTGGTACCCCAGAGCGAGAGGCCGACGGAGGGCGGGTAGGCGCCGTCGTTGTCGGCGGTGTACCGCTCGACCAGCGAGGCGGCGAGCGCCTGCCCGGTCTCCCAGGCGAGCTTGCTGGGGACGGCCTTGGGGTCGACGGAGTAGAAGTTGCGGCCGGTCGGCAGCACGTTGACCAGGCCGCGCAGCGGGGAGCCGGACGGACCGGCGGGGACGAAGCCGCCCTGCAGCGCGTGCAGCACGGCGTCCAGTTCGTCGGTGGTGGCGGCCAGGCGCGGCACCACCTGGGTGGCGGCGAAGGTCAGCACCTCGCCGACGGCCTCCGGCAGCCCGGCGGCGACCTTCTCCACCGCCTCGACCGCCCAGTCCTGCTCCTCCATCGCCTCGACCAGCGCGCGGGCCTTGGCCTCGGCCGCGTCGGTGGCGCCGAGGGTCAGCGCGGCCTCGTCCAGGCCCAGCGCCTCGCGCAGACCGGGCAGCGCGCTGACACCGCCCCAGATCTGGCGGGCGCGGAGGATGGCGAGCACGATGTTGACCCGGTCGGTGCCGGCCGGCGCCTGGCCGAGGACGTGCAGGCCGTCGCGGATCTGGGCGTCCTTGATCTCGCAGAGCCAGCCGTCGACGTGCAGCAGGAAGTCGTCGAAGCCGTCGTCCTCGGGGCGCTCGTCCAGGCCGAGGTCGTGGTCCAGCTTGGCGGCCTGGATGAGCGTCCAGATCTGGGCGCGGATCGTGGGCAGCTTGGCCGGGTCCATGGCGGCGATGTTGGAGTGCTCGTCGAGCAGCTGCTCCAGCCGGGCGATGTCGCCGTAGGAGTCGGCGCGGGCCATCGGCGGCACCAGGTGGTCGACGAGGGTGGCGTGGGCCCGGCGCTTGGCCTGGGTGCCCTCGCCCGGGTCGTTGACCAGGAACGGGTAGATCAGCGGCAGGTCGCCGAGGACGGCGTCCGGGCCGCACTCGGCGGACAGCGCGGCGGTCTTGCCGGGCAGCCACTCCAGGTTGCCGTGCTTGCCGAGGTGGATGACGGCGTGCGCGCCGAAGCCGCCGTCGGCCTGGGCGGCCTCGATCCAGCGGTAGGCGGCCAGGTAGTGGTGGCTCGGCGGCAGGTCCGGGTCGTGGTAGATGGCGACCGGGTTCTCGCCGAAGCCGCGCGGCGGCTGGATGAGCACCAGCAGGTTCCCGGAGCGGATCGCGGCCAGCACGATGTCGCCGTCCGGGTTCTGCGAGCGGTCGACGTACAGCTCGCCGGGGGCGGGGCCCCAGTGCTCCTCGACCTGCTCGCGAAGCGCCTGCGGCAGCGTGGCGTACCAGCGGCGGTAGTCGGCGGCCGGGATGCGCACCGGGTTGCGGGCCAGCTGGTCCTCGGTGAGCCAGTCCTGGTCGTAGCCGCCGGCCGCGATCAGGGCGTGGATGATCGCGTCGCCCTCGTGCCCCTCCTCGGCGCCGTCGTCCAGGCCGGGCAGCTCGTTCCCGAGGTCCATGCCCTCCTCGCGCAGCCGGTGCAGCAGTCGCACGGCGCTGGCCGGGGTGTCCAGGCCGACGGCGTTGCCGACCCGGGCGTGCTTGGTCGGGTACGCGGACAGCACCAGCGCCAGGCGGCGCTCGGCCGCCGGGACGTGCCGCAGCGCGGCGTGCCGGACGGCGGTGCCGGCCACCCGGGCGGCGCGCTCCGGGTCGGCGGCGTAGACGGTCAGGCCGTCCTCGTCCAGCTCCTTGAAGGAGAAGGGGACGCTGATCAGGCGGCCGTCGAACTCCGGCACCGCGATCTGGGTGGCGGTGTCCAGCGGGGAGAGGCCGTCGTCGCTGGCCTCCCACTGGGCGCGCGACCAGGTCAGGCAGAGCGCCTGCAGGATCGGGCGGTCCAGCGCGGCGAGCGCTCCGGCGTCCCAGGCCTCCTCGTCGCCGCCGGCCTGGGCGTCGGCCGGGCGGGTGCCGCCGGCGGCGAGCACGGTGGTGACGATCGCGTCGGCCTCGCCGAGCGCGGCCAGCAGCTCGGGCTCGGCGCCGCGCAGCGAGGCGCAGTAGTAGGCGCGCGCCCGGGCGCCGCGGTCCTCGATCGCCCGGCAGAGCGTCTCGACGAAGGCGGTGTTGCCGCTCATGTGGTGGGCCCGGTAGTAGAGCACGGCGACGGTCGGGCCGTCGCCGTCGCGGGCCTCGCGCTCCAGCGGGCCCCAGGCGGGCGCGGAGGCGGGCGGGGCGAAGCCGTGGCCGGTGAGCAGCACGGTGTCGGAGAGGAAGGCGCCGAGCTCGGCCAGGTTGCCGGCGCCGCCGTGGGCGAGGTAGGCGTGCGCCTCGGCGGCGATGCCGGCCGGGACGGTGGACAGCTCCATCAGCTGGGCGTCGGGCGCCTGTTCGCCGGTCAGCACGATGACCGGGCGGGGGCCGGCGAGCAGCGAGTCCAGGCCCTCCTGCCAGGCGCGGCGGCCGCCGAGCAGACGGACCACCACGAGGTCGGTGCCCTCCAGCAGGGCGGGCAGCTCCTCGGGGGTGAGCCGGGCCGGGTTGCCGAGCCGGAACGGAACGGGGCCCTCGCTGGCGCGGGCGCTGAGCAGGTCGGTGTCGGAGGTCGACAGCAGCAGGATCATGCGAAGGCCCTCCCGGCCTCGGAGCCGCCCCGAGCCGAAGGGCGCGCCGGCGTTGAAAGTGACGAGTGACAGGCGTGGCTGACGTGACGGGCGCGGCCGTCACGGAGGGTGCGGTGGGCCGGGCCGGCCCGGTGGGCGCGCCCGGGGTGACGGGCGGCGGGTGCCGTGGCGGGTACCGGAGTGCGGGGGCACCGCCCGGCGGGCGGGTCGGCGGCGGGCGTCGACCGCGGGTGCGGGTGCGGGTGCCCGGGGGCCGGCCGCGGGCCGGGTCGACGGAGGCCGCCCGGGGACGCGTGCGGGCGTGGACCGCCTGCCGACGCGTGCGCGGGCATGCGACAGCGCTGGTGCATTTCTGCCTTCCTCGGGGTCCGCGCCCCGGGCCGGTGGAGGACGGCAGGAGTTCCTGGCTCCCGCGGCGGCCCGGTGTCCCGGTGAACCGCGGTCACAGTGGCGGGACCGCACCGGGCTTGCACCGGTTTCCTCCCCTGCGCCGTCGCTGGCGTTCGGACGGCCCGCTGGGACCGCCCGCGAGCATCGTACGGGGTGCGGCTGACCTGGGGGAGGGGCGATCGGCGGCGGCCGTCCGGAGCGGCCGGGGTGTGATGCAACGGACGGAGGCAAGCGATCGGATCATCTGTATGCTCGCGGCCATGCCACCGACACCCGACGCCACCGCGCCGGGCGCCGCGGTGCCCGACCGGGGGCGCGCGGACGCCTGCCCAGGGGCCCTTCGTCTGCACCAGGCCGACGACGGCGCCCTGGCCCGGGTCCGTCTGCCCGGGGGCCTGCTGACGGATCGTCAGGTGCTGGCGCTGGCCGAGGCGGCCGAGGCGCTCGGCGACGGCGAACTGGAGACCACCTCCCGCGGCAACGTCCAACTCCGCGGCCTCGCTTCGCACTGCGGGGCGGAGCTCGCCGACCGGCTGCGCGCGGTCGGACTGCTGCCCTCGGACACCCACGAGCGGGTGCGCAACATCGTCGCCTCGCCGCTTGCCGGGCTCACCGGCCCCGCCGCGGACGGCACCGGCACCGGCGTCGGCACCGCCCCGGGCACCGCCCCCGGCGCCGACGTGCAGGCCTGGGTGCGGGAGCTGGACGCGCGGCTGTGCGCGAGCGACTGGGCGGCCGGGCTCTCCGGCAAGTTCCTCTTCGCGCTGGACGACGGGCGGGGCGACGTCGCCGCGCTCGACGCCGATGTGACATTGATCGCAGGCGGGCCCGGCACCGCCGGCGGCGCGGGCCCGGCCTCGGCTGCGCCGGCACTGCTGCGCCTCGGACGCGCCGACCACGGACACCCGGTACCGCGGGGGCAGGAGGTGGCGGCCGTGCTGGACGCGGCCCGCGCCTTCCTGGACGCGCTGCGGGCGAACGGGCGCCGGGCCTGGCACCTGCGCGAGGCGCCCGACCTGCTCCCGGCCGGCACGGTGACGCTGCCCGCCCTCCCCGGGACTCCGCCCGCCGTGGGCGCGCTGCCCGGCGGGCTGTCCGTGGGGATGCGCTTCGGCCGGGCGGGCGCCGCCCAGTGGCGCGCGCTCGCCGCCGCCTGCGCCGGGGAGGTCCGGCTGACCCCCTGGCGCGGCGCGGTGCTGCCGGGTGCGTCCGCCGACCGGCTGTCCGCCCTGGCCTCGGCCGGGTTCAGGACCGCGCCCGGCTCGGCCTGGGAGCGGGCCACCGCCTGCACCGGGCTGCCGGGCTGCGCCAGGTCGCTCGCCGACGTCCGGGCCGAGGCGGCCCGGGCGCTGGACGCGGCCGACGGTGCCGACGGTGCCGACGGTGCCGAGGGTGCCGACGCAGGACTTCCGGTGCTTCCGGTGCACTGGTCGGGGTGTGCACGGCGCTGCGGCCATCCGGCCGGGCGGTGGGTGGACGTGCTCGCCACCGGGCAGGGCTACCGGGTGACGGTGAACGGTCCGGCAGCCGCCGGGGCGGCCGTGGACGTGACGAACGAGGAGATGGCCGAGGCGGTCGCCGAGGCCAGGAGGACCACGAAGTGATCGAGTACGAGAAGGACGGCGCGTCCATCTACCGCCAGTCCTTTGCCACCATCCGCGCGGAGGCCGATCTGGCCGCCCTCCCGGCGGACGTCTCCCGGGTCGCGGTGCGGATGATCCACGCCTGCGGCATGGTCGACCTGGTCGAGGACCTGGCGTACTCGCCCGGCGTGGTCGCCTCCGCGCGCGCCGCGCTGAACGCCGGGGCGCCGATCCTGTGCGACGTCAACATGGTCGCCAGCGGCGTCACGCGCAAGCGCCTGCCCGCCGACAACGAGGTGGTCTGCACCCTCACCGACCCCTCGGTGCCCGAACTCGCCCGGAAGACGGGCAACACCCGCAGCGCCGCCGCCATGGAGCTGTGGCTGCCCCGGCTGGAGGGCGCGGTGGTGGCCGTCGGCAACGCGCCGACCTCGCTCTTCCGGCTGCTGGAGATGATCGAGGCGGGCGCCCCCCGCCCGGCCGCGGTGATCGGCGTCCCGGTCGGCTTCATCGGCGCGGCAGAGTCCAAGCAGGCCCTGGCCGAGCACCCGTCCGGGCTGGAGCACCTGGTGGTGCGCGGCCGGCGCGGCGGCAGCGCGATGGCCGCCGCCGCCATCAACGCGATTGCGAGCGAGGAAGAGTGACGGATCGTCAGACCACCGGCAGCGGGCGGCTCTACGGCGTCGGGCTCGGCCCGGGGGACCCGTCGCTGGTCACCGTCCGCGCCGCCGAACTCATCGGCAAGGCCGACGTGGTGGCCTACCACAGCGCTCGGCACGGCCGCTCCATCGCCCGCTCCATCGCCGAGCGGTACCTGACGGGTGGTCAGATCGAGGAGAAGCTGGTCTACCCGATCACGGTCGAGACCACCGACCACCCCGGCGGCTACCGGGGCGCGCTGGACGACTTCTACGAGGAGGCCGCCGCGCGGCTGGCCGCCCACCTCGACGCCGGACGCGACGTCGTCGTCCTCGCCGAGGGCGACCCGCTGTTCTACGGCTCCTACCAGCACATGCACAAGCGCCTCGCGCACCGCTACCCGACCGAGGTGGTGCCCGGCGTCACCTCCGTCAGCGCCGCGGCCGCCCGCCTCGGGCAGCCCCTCACCGAGGCCGAGGAGACGCTCACCGTCATCCCCGGGACCCTGCCCGAGGAGGAGCTGACGGCCCGGATCGCCGCCGCCGACTCCGCAGTGATCATGAAGCTGGGCCGCACCTTCCCCGCCGTCCGCCGTGCGCTGGAGCGGGCCGGGCGACTGGCGGACGCCCAGTACGTCGAGCGCGCCTTCATGGAGGGGGAGCGCATCGCGCCGCTGGCCGAGGTCGAGGGCGAGACCGTCCCGTACTTCTCGGTGGCCGTGCTGCCCAGCAAGGTCGCGCCGCTCGGGACGTCCGCGACGCCCGAGCCGCTCGAGCCGGAGGCCCGGCGGGCGGACGGCCCGGGCGCGGTGACCGTCATCGGCACCGGGCCGGCCGGACCGCTCTGGCTCACCCCCGAGGCGCGCGGCGCCCTCGCCGAGGCCACCGACCTGGTCGGCTACACCACCTACCTGGACCGGGTGCCCGAGCGCCCGGGGCAGCGGCGGCACGGCTCGGACAACAAGGTGGAGTCCGAGCGCGCCGAGTACGCCCTCGAACTGGCCCGGCGCGGGCACCGGGTCGCGGTGGTCTCCTCGGGTGACCCGGGGGTGTTCGCGATGGCCACCGCCGTGCTCGAGGTCGCCTGCGAGGAGGCCTACCGGGACGTCCCGGTGCGCATCGTCCCCGGTATGACCGCGGCCCACGCGGCGGCCTCCCGGGCGGGCGCCCCGCTCGGGCACGACTACGCGGTCGTCTCGCTGTCGGACCGGCTCAAGCCCTGGGGGGTGGTGGCCGACCGGCTGCGCGCCGCCGCGGCGGCGGACCTGGTGCTCGCGCTCTACAACCCGGGCTCGAAGTCGCGGACCACGCAGGTCGGCCTCGCCCGGGACGTGCTGCTGGAGTACCGCGAGCCGGGGACGCCGGTGGTGATGGCGCGCGACGTCGGCGGCCCGACGGAGCGGGTCCGGATCGTCCGGCTCGGCGAGCTGGACCCGGCCCTGGTCGACATGCGGACCATCCTGCTGATCGGCTCCTCGCAGACCCGGGCGGTCGAGCGGGGCGGCGGTGTGGAGGTCGTCTGGACGCCCCGGCGCTATCCGGAGGTCTCGGAGGGTGCGGACGCCGCGGACGCCGTGGAGGGGTGACGGCGAACGAATGACAGATGACAGCTGACAGATGATGAAATCTGTCAGCTGTCATCTGTTCGCCGTCTTCCGTCACCGGTCACCGGACCGGTCAGACGTCGGCAGTCGGCGGGCGGCCTCGGCTGTCCGGCCGGCCGCCCGCCGACGGTCGTCACCGGGTCGGCTTGGTGATCAGCAGCTCGGTGTTGTGGTCCTCGCCCGAGCCCAGCAGCGAGGTGACCCGCCCGTTCGGGTCGTTGTAGGACAGCTCGCGGTACAGGGCGGCGAGGTTGCCGTCCGAGGTGCTGCCGAAGTCCGTCCCGTACGGTGCGGACGACTCGATCAGCGTCGTGAACAGCGAGAGCGTGCCGTCCCCGTTGTCCGCGATCTCGATGATGCGGCCGTGCTGCGGGTAGTCGATGTGCGAGGCGGTGTTGATCTCCCAGAACGCCCGCTCCGGCACGGCGTGGCCATGCGGAGTGATCTTGTTCATGTGGGTGTGCCCGTTCACCCACGCGACCACGTTCGGGTAGCGCTGGATCAGCGCCACCAGCTCGTTGCCGTCGTGCCGCCGCTCGAAGATGTTGCGCGGGTCGGGCAGCAGGTTGCCCATGGTGGTGCTGGTGTGGTGGCTGAAGAGCAGGATCACGTCGTCCGTGCTGCCGCCCGCCACCCGGCGGCCGTCGGCGTCGTACCAGTGACCGCTGTGCGCCTTCAACTGCTGCTCCAGCCAGCGCAGTTGCGCAGTGCCGAGGGAGCCGTCGGCGAACCCGGCCTGGTTGGTGGTGTCCAGGCTGATGCCGACCACCTTCTCGGAGATCCGGAAGGTGTAGTAGAGCTTGCCGCTGCCCACCATGTCCGAGGTGAAGCCGTGGCCGTACGGGCCGGCGCCGGTGCGCGCCGGGTCCAGGTGGGCCTTGGCGAACTCCTTGAGCGTGAACGGCCGCCGGCGCTCGTCCGGGGTGATCCGGCGCACGGCGTCGCCGCTCGCGATCAGCTTGGCGAGCAGCAGCGCGGCACCCGCCGGGTCGCGCCGCAGCGAGTCCATCAGCTGGGCGGCGTCGGCGTCGTTGCAGCCCTCCAGCTTGTACTGGCCGGTGTAGACGTCGTTCAGCAGTCCGAGGTCGGGCAGCGTGCCCTCGAGGCTGTCGTCGTGGTTGCCCACCGTCGTGTACCAGGGCGTCCGCAGGCCCGGCGCGTCGAAGGGGCGTCCGGCGGCGTCGAGGAAGCCGGGTATCTGCGGGAACCCCTTCGTCTTGTAGCCGTCGCTGTAGGCGAGTTCGGGGTTCCAGTAGGCCGCGTTGCCGGAGTTCTGCACGCCCTCGTAGCGGTTGGGGTCACCGGTGCTCTGGGCCATCCGTCCGCCGCCCATGACGGTGAGGTACCAGTCGAGTTCGGCGTGCTCGTGGTTGTCGGTGTTGTCGCCGGTGGCCATCACCATGCTGAACGGCATCCCGGTGTAGGGGCCACCGTCGAGCGCGTTGACCCGCTCGACGAGCGCGGAGACGCCGCGGGCGTTGAGGGTCTCCTGGGGCCGGTACGCGCTGCCGTTCCAGCGGGCCAGGTACTCGAAGCGGAACGGGGACTCGGTGTCCACCAGGTGCAGGTCGCTGAACTGGACGAAGCTGGCCAGGCCGGTCCGGCGGTCGTCGCGCCCGCCGCCCGGCGCCGCCAGGTCGCCGCGCACCATCAGGGGCCAGCCCGGGCCCGCCGTCAGTCTCTTGTACGCGCCGGTGCCGCTCGGCGTGGCCACCTGGTCGAGCGTGGTCCCGGTGACCTTGACGGCCCGCGCGGCGGTGGTCGCCAGTGCGCGCTCCCGCTCAGCCGCCGAGGCGAACTGTGCGCCGCCCAGCGACAAGGCCGTCCAGGCGGCGGCCACCGACGTACCGGTGAGGAACGTACGCCGATTCATCCCTGCCACAAAAACCCCCACAT
This sequence comes from Kitasatospora sp. NPDC004745, assembly GCF_042873275.1. Taxonomy (NCBI): domain Bacteria; kingdom Bacillati; phylum Actinomycetota; class Actinomycetes; order Kitasatosporales; family Streptomycetaceae; genus Kitasatospora; species Kitasatospora sp. NPDC004745. The sequence continues at coordinate 679,085 of NZ_JBIALK010000001.1, forward strand.
TCTGATGGCCCGGCCGGACTTCCGGCCGTCGGCCCCCGTGTCATGAACCCGCCTCTGGCGGACCGCCAGATTACTCACTGGTAGGGGCGGGGGGCGAGGGCCGTGCGGCGAACTCTTCGGGAACGCGCGGCGGTGTTCCTCCCCGGCGCCCCCGCAACCCGCCCGGACCCGCCCCGGCCCTCCCGTCGCCGGGCGCCCGCGACCCACCGTCCGGCGCCCAGTGACCCGCCTGCCGCCTCCCGGTGCCCGCCCGCCCCGCCGGCCGGGCGGAGGCGCCGCGGACACCGCCCCCCGGCCCCGGTCGGGGCGTGACCAGGCGAATGGGGGAAAATCGGCACCGACGGCCGGTGCGGCCGCACGTCGACCCAGCCGGAAGCGAGACGCAGGTGGCCACAACGGGAGCCGGTAGCGGGTCCGGACCGGGAAACGGAGCCGGATCGGGGGCCGGATCCGGCGCCGGGGCGGGCGGACGGGCCGGCCAGCTGAAGAGCAGCGGTCTGCGCCACGGCTGGACGACGGGGGCCTGCGCCACCGCCGCGACCAAGGCCGCCTACACCGCGCTGCTCACCGGCGAGTTCCCCGACCCGGTCGTCATCACCCTCCCCAAGGGCCAGCAGCCCGCCTTCGCCCTGGCGGCCGAGTCGCTGCTGACCGAGCCGGCGACGGGCTCCCGGGCGGTCGGCGCGCCGCCCCGGCCCCCGGCGGCGGCTCGCTCGACCGTCGGCGCCATGGCCGGGGTGGTCAAGGACGCGGGGGACGACCCCGACGTCACCCACGGCGCGCTGATCCGTTCGACGGTCCGCCCCGGCGAGCCCGGTGCCGGAGTGGTGTTCCGGGCTGGCCCCGGCGTCGGCACCGTCACCAAGGCCGGTCTGCCGCTGCCCGTCGGCGAGCCCGCGATCAACCCGGTGCCCCGGCAGATGATCCGCGACGCCGTGGCGGAGGTCGCCGCCGAGCACGGCGGCAGCGGGGACGTCGTGGTGGAGATCTCGGTGGACCACGGCGAGGAGATCGCCCGCTCCACCTGGAACCCCCGGCTCGGCATCCTCGGCGGCCTGTCCATCCTCGGCACCACCGGCATCGTCGTCCCCTACTCCTGCTCCGCGTGGATCGACTCGATCCGCCGTGGCGTGGACGTCGCCCGGGCGGCGGGGCGCACCCACGTGGCCGGGTGCACCGGCTCGACCTCCGAGAAGGTCGCGGTCGCCGTGCACGGGCTGCCGGAGGACGCCCTGCTCGACATGGGCGACTTCGCCGGCGCCGTCCTCAAGTACCTCAAGCGCCACCCGGTGCCCAGGCTGACCATCGCGGGGGGCTTCGCCAAGCTGTCCAAGCTGGCGGCGGGCCACCTCGACCTGCACTCGGCGCGCTCCCAGGTCGACAAGGGCTACCTGGCCGACCTGGCCCGGCGCGGTGGGGCGGACGAGGAGCTGGCCGGGGCGGTGGCGGCGGCCAACACGGGCCTGGAGGCGGTGCAGTTGTGCCGGGCGGCGGGCGTGCCGCTCGGCGACCTGGTCGCCGAGGCGGCGCGGGCGACGGCGCTCGGCGTGCTGGTCGGCTCGCCGGTGGCGGTGGACGTCATCTGCATCGACCGGGCCGGCACCATCGTCGGCCGGGCGGAGCCGCTCGGCCCGTGACACTGTCACAGAGATGCGACAACATCACCTGGTGATGTGAAGATCTGACGTCCATACGAGGAAAGAAATGGACAAAAGGAGCGTCGCTCCCTGCCCTGGCGCTGGTGCCATCTCAACCATGAGATATGGTCTGGCGAGTGACAGGCGACTACCTCACCCGCATCGGCACCCTCATCCGCACCGCGCGTCAGCACCGCGGCTGGTCCCAGGCGCAGCTCGGCGAAGCCCTCGGCACCAGCCAGAGCGCCGTCAACCGCATCGAGCAGGGCAAGCAGAACGTCAGCCTTGAGATGATCGCCCGCATCGGCGAAGCCCTCGACAGCGAGATCGTCTCCCTCGGCTACTCCGGCCCGATGCACCTGCGGGTCGCCGGCGGCACCCGCCTCTCCGGCGCCATCGACGTCCGCAGCAGCAAGAACGCCTGCGTCGCGATCCTGTGCGCCTCGCTGCTGACGACCGGCCGCACCACCCTGCGCAGCGTCGCCCGGATCGAAGAGGTCTACCGCATCCTCGAGGTGCTCACCAGCATCGGCGTCAAGAGCCGCTGGATCAACGAGGGCCGCGACCTCGAGCTCACCCCGCCCGCCGAGCTCGACCTCGCCGCGATGGACGTCGAGGCGGCCCGCCGCACCCGCAGCGTGCTGATGTTCCTCGGCCCGCTGATGCACCGCGCCAGCCGCTTCGCCATCCCCTACGCGGGCGGCTGCGACCTCGGCACCCGCACCGTCGAGCCGCACCTGACCGCGCTGCGCCGCTTCGGCCTGGAGGTCGCCACCACCGGCGGCGCCTACCACGCCTCGGTCGAGCCCGGCGTCCCGCTGGACCGCCCGATCGTGCTGACCGAGCGCGGGGACACCGTCACCGAGAACGCCCTGCTGGCCGCCGCCCGGCACGACGGCGTCAGCGTCATCCGCAACGCCTCGCCCAACTACATGGTCCAGGACCTCTGCTTCTTCCTGGAGAAGCTGGGCGTGCGGATCGAGGGCGTCGGCACCACCACGCTCACCGTCCACGGCGTCCCGGAGATCACCTGCGACGTCGACTACACCCCGGCCGAGGACCCGGTGGAGGCGATGAGCCTGCTCGCCGCCGCCGTCGTCACCTCCTCCGAGCTGACGATCCGCCGGGTGCCGATCGAGTTCCTGGAGATCGAACTCGCGGTGCTGGAGGGCATGGGCCTCGACTACGACCGCACCGCCGAGTACCGGGCCCACAACGGTCACACCCGTCTGGTCGACCTCACCGTGCGCCCGTCCAAGCTGACCGCGCCGATCGACACCATCCACCCGATGCCGTTCCCCGGCATCAACATCGACAACGTGCCGTTCTTCGCCGCCATCGCCGCGGCCGCCCACGGCACCACGATGATCCACGACTGGGTGTACGACAACCGCGCGATCTACCTGACCGAGCTGACCCGCCTCGGCGCGGACGTCAAGCTCCTCGACCCGCACCGGGTCCTGGTCCAGGGCCCCACCCGCTGGCGCGCCGCCGAGATGATGTGCCCGCCGGCCCTGCGCCCGGCCGTGGTCATCCTCCTCGCCATGCTCGCCGCCCAGGGCACCTCCGTCCTGCGCAACGTGTACGTCATCAACCGCGGCTACGAGGACCTCGCCGAGCGCCTCAACTCCATCGGCGCCCAGATCGAGACCTTCCGCGACATCTGACGGATCGTCACATCACCGCTGCCGGTCGGCCTCACCCCTCGAGGCCGGCCAGCAGCATCGCCACGTCCAGCCCGGTGCCCAGGTACTCGACGAACACCGCGTTGTTCAGCGCCCACCCCGACCGCCGCCCCCGCACCACCCGAACCGCCTCGTCGGGGTCGTGCCCGAGCCCGACCAGTGTCTGTGCCACCACCAGGCCCGATCGGTTGTAGCCGGAGTGGCAGCGCACCAGCGTCCGCCGCCCCCGACGGACCGCCTCGGTGGCGATCTCGGCTGCCTCCCGGACAGCCGCGAGCTGGCCGGCGGACAGCGGCGCGTCCGGCACCTCCCGGACGACGTGCTCCACCCAGGGCGCCGGGCCGTGCCCGGGAAGCGTGAACAGGCTGACCACCAGGTCGAACTCGTCGTGGACCAGCGCGAGTTCGGGGCCACCGCCGGGCGGGGTGTAGTAGTGGCCGCCCATCCACAGCCCAGGGACGATCTCGTTCCAAGGCTCGGGCGGCCCGGGGGTCTCGCGATCCTTCTGCCGGGTGCGCATGTCTGCTCCAACGCTCGGTTGCCGGGCCGGCCGGGTTCGGGACGGCGTCCGCGGTGGGTGCCGGGTGCGGTGGGGCCAGCCTAGGGGAGCTGCTGCAGCCAGTGCGTCGCGGTCGGGACGTCCGGGGCGGCGGGGACGCCGGCGGGCAGCGGTGGGCGTTCCACCACGACCACCGGCAGGCCGAGTTCGCGGGCCGCGGTGAGCTTGGGGGCGGTGGCGGCGCCACCGCTGTCCTTGGTGACCAGGACGTCGATCCGGTGCCCGCGTAGCAGCGCCCGTTCGCCGTCGAGGGTGAACGGGCCCCGGTCCAGGAGGACTTCGAGCGCGGTCGGCAGCGGCGGCTCGGGCGGGTCGACCGAGCGGGCCAGGAAGTGCAGGCCGTCGAGGTGGGCGAAGGTGCCGATGCCCTGCCGCCCGGTGGTGAGGAAGACCCGCCGCCCGAGCGCCGGCAGCAGCTCGGCCGCCGCGGCCAGCGACGGGACGCGGTGCCAGCGGTCCCCGTCGACGGTGGCCCAGCCGGGCCGCCGCAGGACCAGCAGCGGTACGTCGGTGGCGGCGGCCGCGAGGGCCGCGTTGCGGGACATCCCGGCGGCGAAGGGGTGGGTGGCGTCGACGACCGCGGCGACCCGCTCGGTGCGCAGCCAGGCGGCCAGGCCGTCCGGACCGCCGAACCCGCCGATCCTCACCTCCCCGGCGGGCAGCCGGGGTTCGGCGACGCGGCCGGCCAGCGAACTGGTCACCCGCAGGGACGGCAGCTCGGCCAGCGCGGCCGCCAGGGCCCGGCCCTCCGTGGTGCCGCCGAGGACCAGGACGTGTCGCATCAGGCCCCGCAGGGCTCGTGCGGGCGCTCGCGGTCCGCCGAGTAGAGGTGGCTGTCGCGGAACTGCTCGGCGGCCAGGGTCCGTCCGACGATGATCACCGCGGTGCGGACCACGCCCGCGGCCTTGACCTGCTCCGCGATGTCGGCGAGGGTGCCGCGCAGCACCAGCTCGTCCGGCCGGCTGGCCATCGCGACGACGGCGGTCGGGCAGTCGGCGCCGTAGTGCGGGAGCAACTGCTCGACGACGTCGTCCACGTAGCCGGCTGCCAGGTGCAGCACCAGCAGGGCGCCGCTGCGGCCGAGGGTGGCCAGGTCCTCGCCCTCGGGCATCGGGGTGGCCCGCTTGGAGATCCGGGTGAGGATGACGGTCTGGCCGACGGTGGGCACGGTGAGTTCCCGCTTCAGCGCGGCGGCCGCGGCGGCGAATGCGGGCACCCCGGGGACCACCTCGTACGGCACGCCCTCCGCGTCGAGGCGCCGCATCTGTTCGGCGACGGCGGAGAAGACGGACGGGTCGCCGGAGTGGAGGCGGGCCACGTCCTGTCCGGCCCGGTGCGCGCGGACCAGCTCGGCGACGATCTGGTCCAGGTTGAGCTGTGCGGTGTCGATCAGGCGGGCGCCCGGCGGGCACTCGTCGAGCAGCTCGCGCGGGACCAGGCTGCCGGCGTAGAGGCAGACCTCGGCGCGGGCCAGCAGGCGCTGCCCGCGCAGGGTGATCAGGTCGGCGGCGCCCGGGCCGGCTCCGATGAAGTAGACGGTCACGAGGCTTCCTCCTGGGGGGTGTTGGGCTTGACGGCGGACCACTGGGTGACCGGCATGGCCTGCCGCCACCCGGTGAAGCCACCCACCGGGACGGCGTGCGCGACGGCGAGCCGCAGCAGTTCGCCGCCGTGGCGCCGGTACCGGTCGGTGAGCAGCGCCTCGGACTCCAGGGTCACGGTGTTGGCGACCAGTCGGCCGCCCGGGCGCAGCGCCGCCCAGCAACTGTCCAGCAGGCCGGGGGCGGTGAGCCCGCCGCCGATGAACACGGCGTCGGGGGTGGGGAGTCCGGCGAGGGCGGCCGGGGCCGGGCCGGTCACCACGCGCAGTCGGGGGACGCCCAGCGTGCCGGCGTTGCGGCTGATCCGCTCAGCCCGCACCGGGTCGCGCTCGATGCTGATCGCCTGGCAGTCGCGGTGGGCGCGCAGCCACTCGACGGCGATCGAGCCGGAGCCGCCGCCGACGTCCCACAGCAGTTCACCGGGGGTGGGGGCGAGCGTGGCGAGGGTGGCTGCGCGGACGTGCCGCTTGGTGAGCTGGCCGTCGCTCTCGTACGCCGCGTCGGGCAGTCCGGGGACGAGCGAGCCGCGGGGTCCGTCGCCGAGCTCGACCGCGATGACGTTCAGCGGATCGCCGGGCGGGTGCGGCCAGCCGTCCGCGGGGCCGTCGAGGCGGCGCTCGGCTGCGCCGCCCAGCTGTTCGAGGACGTGCAGCCGGGCGCTGCCGTGGCCGCGGGCGGTGAGCAGGGCGGCGACGGCGGCCGGGGTCGCGGCGTCGGCGCTGAGCACCAGCAGGCGGCGTCCCGGGTGCAGGGCGAGGGAGAGGGTTTCCAGGGGGCGCCCGACCAGGCTGACCACCTCGGTGGACTCCAGCGGCCAGCCGAGCCGGGCGCAGGCGTAGGAGACGGAGGAGGGGTGCGGCAGGATGCGCAGCCGGTCGGCGCCGACCGTCTCGGCGAGGGTGCGGCCGATGCCGTAGAACATCGGGTCGCCGCTGGCCAGGACGGCCACCCGGCGGTCGGCGTGGTCCGCGAGCAGGCCGGGTACGGCGGGGCGCAGCGGGGACGGCCAGGGGACGCGCCGGGCGGTGACCTCGTCCGGGGGGAGGAGGTCGAGCTGGCGGGGGCCGCCGACGATCACCTCGGCCGCCGCGAGTGCGGCCCGGGAGGCGGTGGCGAGGCCGGGCCAGCCGTCGGCCCCGATCCCGACGACGGTGATCGGGGGTGGCAGCTCGGGCACCGGGGGCTCCTCGTCGTTCGGCGGGGGCGGACGTCTGGTCGTGTGCGCGCCGACGGGCCGGAAAGCACGCGGCCGGGGCAGCCTACCTGGCGGTATCCGGCCGTCCGACGGCCGGAGGACCGCTGCGGGCCACGGCTGGTGGCCGGCAGTTGTGGCCCGCCGGCAGGTGACCGTCGACCGCCGACAGAGAACAGATGACGGAAGACAGATAACAGACTCTGAAATCTGAAATCTGAAAGTTGTCAGCTGTCACCCGTCAGCCGCCCGCCCCGTCCCCCCGCTCCGTCCAGTCGCCCGAGTCGATCAGCGCCGGTCGTGTCCGCAGCCTGGCCGCGACGGCCGGTCCGGCGAGGTACACCCAGGCCTCCCGCAGCTCACCCGGGCCCGTCTCCGCCCCGCCGACTGTTCCCACCGCTCCGACTGGCCCCGCTGCTCCGGCCGTCGCCTCCCCTGCCCCGGCCTCCGTCCGCACCGTGAGCCGTCGCCGCACGTAGAGGCCCGTCCCGTCCGCCCGGCACCCCTCCAGCAGGTCGAGGGCGGTGAGCGCACCGGCGTACGCGCCCGGGCGGATCGTGACCAGCTCACCCACGATGCGGCGTCCGGGCGTCGCGTCCGGCACCGCGTACGGGTAGCCGGGTCCGTCGTGCAGCGCGGCTCCGTCCAGGACCGCCGGCCGGATGTCGGCGCAGCGGCCCGCGAGGTGGGCGGCGTGGTTGCAGCCACCGCTGCGCAGGGTGCCGTAGACGAAGAACGGCAGGGCCTCGTCGGACGCGGACACGGGTTCGACCTCCTGGCTGCGGGGAGCGCCCACCGTACGTCCTCGCGCCCACTTCGTGATACCCACTGGCGGACTGGCCGCTGATGCGCTCTCATGGCAAGGTTCGGCCAGTACCGTCCTAGGGGGAGACACATGACAGCACCCACCGAGCCCAGGCCGGCCGAAGCCTCCGGGATCGAGGCTTCCGGGGTCGAGGCCTCCGGGTCCGGGACCTCGCTCACCAAGAGCCCGGCGGGCGGCGCGGTCGCCCCCGTCGAGGACGCCCGTCCGGCCTCCCGGCCGAGCAGCGGTGCGGTCTGGCTGGCGCTCGCCGTGGTGTACGTCGTGTGGGGTTCGACCTACCTGGCGATCAGGATGACCGTCGAGACGATGCCCTCCTTCCTCTCCGCGTCCGCACGCTTCCTCACCGCGGGTCTCCTGCTGGCGGGCTACCTGCTGGTGCGCCAGGGCCCGGCCGCGCTGCGGGTGAGCCCGCGCGAGTTCGGCTCCGCCGCCCTGGTGGGCGTGCTGCTGCTGACCGGGGGCAACGGGCTGGTGGTGCTGGGGGAGACCTCCGTCCCGTCCGGCCTGGCCGCGCTGCTGGTGGCGGCGGTCCCGCTGTGGATGGTCCTCCTGACGGCGGCCGGCGGCGAGCGCCCCCGGCGCGCCGAGCTCGCCGGGGTGCTGCTCGGCCTGGTCGGCCTGGGGGTGCTCTCCGCCCCCGCGATCGGCGGGGACATCGCGCCCGCCGGCGTGGTCCTGATCGTCTGCGCCACGCTGTGCTGGGCGTCCGGCTCGTTCGCCAGCAAGCGGATCACCATGCCGCGCAACGTGCTCGCCGCGAGCGCCTACCAGATGCTCGCGGGCGGGCTCGCCGACCTGCTGATCGGACTGGTGCGCGGGGAGCACCAGGGGCTGGACCTCGGGGCCGTCTCGGGCCGGTCCTGGCTGTCCCTCGCCTACCTGGTGCTGTTCGGTTCGCTGCTCGCCTTCACCGCGTACGCGTGGCTGTTGCGCTCCGCGCCGCTGACCCTGGTCGCCACCTACGCGTACGTGAACCCGGTGGTGGCGGTGCTGCTGGGCTGGATGATCCTGGCCGAGCCGCTGACCGGGTCGACGCTCGCGGGCGGGGCGATCGTGGTGGCGGGGGTCTGCCTGGTGGTGAGCGTCAGTCGGAGCCCGGGGCGGTCCGGTCGTAGGTGAGGATGACGTTGCCGCGTTCGAAGACGCGGCAGTCGGCGAGCGTGAAGGCGTGCGGGGCGAAGTCCGCGCCGAACAGCGGGACGCCGGATCCGGCCACCACCGGGTACTGCTTGACGATCAGCTCGTCGATCTCGGGTAGCAGCCGGCCGGCCAGTTCGCCGCCGCCGCAGAGCCAGATGCCGAGACCGTCCTCCTGCTTGAGGCGGCGGACGAGGGTCAGCGGGTCCTCCGCGGTGACCTCGACGGCCGGGTCCGGGCTGGTGTCGAGGGTGCGGGAGAAGACGATCTGCCGCAGGTGGGCGTAGGGGTCGGTGAGGCCGATGTCCGCCCCCAGGCCGTAGGTGCTGCGGCCCATGAGCACGGTGTCGAAGCGCTTGTTGGGCGCGTCGGCGATGCCGTTCCCGGCGCGGCCGGGGGTGGGGATGGTCTCCGGGTACTCGGAGAAGAGCGTCGGTGCGAAGTCCTCGGTGACGTGCGCCATGAGGAAGTCGAAGCCGCCGTCCGGGTCGGCGATGAAGCCGTCGATGCTGGCGCCGACGAAGTAGCTGAGCTTGCGCATTCAGGTCCTCGGGGTAGGGGGATCGGCGGGTCGGGTGGCCCGTCCGGGTTAACCACTGCGGATATAGTACTCCGGTCGTAGTGGTTGGCAAGGGGTATTGTGCTGCCCCTCCCCGGCGCCCGGGCCTGCTCGCCTGTTCGCCGGCCTGGTCGCCCGCCCGCCGACCAGCCGACCGGCCCGCCCGCACCCGCCCGGCGCCGCGCAGCGCCCGAGGGGCACAATCGCCGCATGGTCCAGAATCCCGCCCGCCGTACCGCCCTCGCCGACGCCGCCATCGAGGTCCTCGCCCGGGAGGGCGCCCGCGGCCTCACCTTCCGTGCGGTCGACGTGCAGGCCGGCGTCCCGAACGGCACGGCCTCCAACTACTTCGCCAACCGCGACCACCTGCTCCACCAGACCGCCCGGCACATCCACCACCGGCTCACCCCCGACCCGGAGGTCGTCGCCGACCTGCTGCGCGCCCCGCGTGACCGCGCTCTGGTGACGGCCCTGATGCACGACCTGATCCGCCGCATCTCCGCCGACCGCGCGGGCTACCTCGCCATGCTCGAACTGCGCCTGGAGGCCACCCGTCGGCCCGAGTTGCGCGCCCAGCTCACCGGCACCGTCCGGGAGGAGCTGGAGGCCAACATCGCCTACCACCTCGACGGCGGGTTCCCCGGGGACCGCGAGACGGTGCTGGTCCTCTACCTGGCGATGACCGGGCTGATCGTCGAACACCTCACCCTTCCGGGGGTGTTGAGCGCCAAGGTGGCGGACTCGGAGACGGCGGACTCGGAGACGACGGACTTGGGAACGGCGGGCGCCGACGCGCTCGCCGCGCTGATCGACACCATCGTCGAGCGCATCGTCCCGGCGGGGTGACCGGGCCGACCGGGGTGACCGGGGCTGGCCGGGCCGCCGCTGCACGACCGACCCCTGGCGGGACGGGCCGTGCCGGGCGGCCGCCGCCCTCGCGGTTCCGGCGCGTGAGGGCCGCCGCCGCCCGGTCCGGCCCGGTGCCTCAGAAGGCGTGCGGCGGCTTGCCCGTCCACCAGTTGCCCGGGGCGTCCGGGTCGCGGCTGGTCCAGAACTCGATGATCGCGCTGGTGAACTCGGCCGCGGACAGCGTGCCGTCGCCGTCCCGGTCGAGGTGGCGGAAGGCCTCGTCGGAGTCGTCGCGGGAGAGGCCGACGAAGTGGCCGCGCTGGAAGACGAAGAACTCGCCGGCGTCGACGGTCCCGCTGCGGTCGGCGTCGGCGACGGCGAGGAAGGCCTCGGCGAGCGCGCCGATGCTGGCCCGCGCGGCCTCCGGGTCGTCGGCGAGCGAGCCGGTGGAGGCGACGAACTGGGCCCGGGTGATCGCCTCGGTGCCGGTGGGCAGCCTGGCGAGGTGCAGGTCGTGCCAGATCGTCAGATAGGCGCGGACGATGACGGCCTCCGCCTCCGAGCCCTCCTGGTGTCCGAGCGACCGCGCCACCGAGTGGCCCATGAGGACGTGGTCCCGCTCGGTGAGGAGGCCGTCGCCGTCGGCGTCGAGGTGGTCGAATCCGTGGTTGATCTTTGCGATGAGCAGGTCGTCCGACAATGTGCCCCCTTGATTGGCGAGGTCGGTGGCCGGCGATCCCCACCACGCGACGCCAGCACGCTAACCCCTTGAGCCGCGCTCGCGCAGCCGAACGACCGGCGAACGGCCGCACGCCGGCCGCAGGTCGACCGCACGCCCCGTCCTCCCTGGTCGCACCCGCTAGCACCGGTACCCGGGCGGCCCCTGGTGCACCGCGGCCAGCAGCTCCCTGGTGTAGTCCGTGTGCGGGGCGTCGAACAGCCGGTCGCGGTCGGTGGACTCGACCAGCCGGCCGCGGTGCATCACGGCCACCCGGTCGCAGAAGTGCCGCACGACCGCGAGGTCGTGGGAGACGAACAGGAAGGCCACGCCCAGGCGTTCGCGCAGCTCCATGAGCAGGTTGAGCACCTGGGCCTGCACCGAGACGTCGAGCGCCGACACCGGCTCGTCGGCGATGATCAGGCGCGGTCGCGGGGCGAGGGCCCGGGCGATGCCGATCCGCTGGCGCTGGCCGCCGGAGAACTCGTGCGGGTAGCGGTCCAGGTGTGCGGCGGACAGTCCGACCTGCTCCAGCAGTTCGGCCGAGCGCTCCCGCCGCTGCGCCGCGTCGAGCTCGGTGTGCAGGCGCAGCGGGGTGTCCAGGGTCCGGGCGACGGTGCGGCGCGGGTTGAGCGAGGCGTACGGGTCCTGGAAGACGAGCTGGACCTCCCGGCTGAGCCTGCGCCGCAGCTCCCGGTCCGGGCGGGTGGCGTCCTGGCCGTCGTAGCGGACCCGGCCCGCGGTGGGCCGCTGGAGGCCGGCCAGGACCCGTGCGGTCGTGGACTTGCCGGATCCGGACTCGCCCACCAGTCCGAGCGTCTCACCGGGGGCGATGCGCAGACCGACGCCCTCGACGGCCCGGACGGGCTCGGCGCGCAGCGAGCCGAGGCGGCGCCGGCCGGGGAAGCGGACGGCGAGGTCCGTCACCTCGATCAGCGGGTGCGCGGTTTGTGCGGGGTGCTCGACCGTGCGGGGGGCGAAGCGCCGTGCTTTCGGTGACGGATCGTCAACTGTCGGGAGTGGGGCGCCCGGTACGGAGTCCAGGGTCAGCGCGGCGCCCACCAGGGCGCGGGTGTACGGTTCGCGCGGCGCGGCCAGCAGTGCGGCGGTCGGCGCGGACTCGACCTCGGCGCCGCCGCGCATCACCAGGGTGCGGTCCGTGGTGCCCGCGACGACACCGAGGTCGTGGCTGACCAGCAGCACCGCCGTCCCGTGCTCGCGCTGCAACTCGCCGAGCAGGTCGAGGACCTGCCGCTGGACGCGGGCGTCGAGGGCGGTGGTCGGCTCGTCGGCGATCAGCACCTGCGGATCGTTCATCAGGGCCATGGCGATCATCACGCGCTGGCGCATCCCGCCGGAGAACTGGTGCGGGTAGTCGCGCACCCGGGCGGCCGGGATGCCGACCCGGTCGAGCATCTCGGCGGCCCGGCGGCGGGCCCCGGCACGGCCCGCGCCCGGGTGGTGCAGCCGGTACATCTCGGCGAGTTGGGCGCCCACGCCGTGGAAGGGGCTGAGCGAGGTGAGCGCGTCCTGGAAGACCAGCGCGGCCCGGCCGCCCCGGACGCCGCGCAGCACGGACTCCGGCGCGCCCACCAGTTCCGCTCCGCCCAGCCGGATCGAGCCGGTGACGGCGGTGGTGCGCGGGTCGTGCAGGCCGAGCACGGCCAGTCCGGTGGCGGACTTGCCGGAGCCCGACTCCCCGACCAGGCCGAGGACTTCACCGGGGGCGAGGTCGAAGGACAGCCCCCGAACGGCGGCCACCGGGGCACCGCCGCGCGGATCGGCGAAGGTGACGGTCAGGTCGCGGACGCTCAGCACCGGCTCCACCGCGGGCGGCGTACCGGGCCCGGCGGACCCACGGGACGGGACGGCCCCGGGCGGCCGTACGGCTGCAAGGCGCCGGCCAGCCTCAAGGGAGCGGACGGCCTCAAGGGGCTGAACAGGCCCAAGGGGTTCAACAGGCCCAAGGGGTTCAAGGGGTTCAAGGGCGGACGTCATCGGAATCGGCTCCAGTCAGCTCAGGCGGATACGCGGGTCGAGCCAGGCGACCACCAGGTCGGCCAGGGCGACGAACAGCACCACGAAGCAGGCGGCCAGCAGCACCGCCCCGACCACGGCGGGCAGGTCCTGGCCCGAGACCGCCTCGGCGGCGAACCGCCCGACGCCGTTCAGTCCGAAGACCGTCTCGGTGATCACCGCCCCGCCGAGCAGCACTCCGGCCTCCAGGCCGATCAGCTGCACCAGCGGTCCGGCGGCGCCGCGCGCGGTGTACTTGAGGTGGGCGCGCAGTCGGCCGAGGCCCTTGCCGCGGGCCGTGCGGACGTACTCCTCGTTCATCGTCTCCAGCAGCTGGGAGCGCGAGAGCCGGGCGAACACCGCGGAGTTGACGAAGCCGAGGACGAGCCAGGGCAGCAGCATGCCGCCCGCCCAGGCGGCCGGGTCCTCGGCCGGCGGGGTGTAGGAGGGCAACGGCAGCAGCCCGGTGGAGTAGACCAGCGCCCACTGTGCGACGTACCCGAGGAAGTAGATCTGCACGCTGGCGCCGACGAGGGTGAACCCGGAGAGCAGCCGGTCCGTGCGGCCGCCGTGGCGCAGCGCGGAGACGAACCCGGTGCCCAGGCCGAGCACCAGCAGGACGGCGAGCGCGCCCGCGGTGAGCGAGAAGGTGACCGGCAGGTGGTCGAGCAGCGCCTCGGTGACGGGCTGGTGCAGCCGGTAGGAGTAGCCGAGGCAGGGCGCGGTGCAGTGGATGACCGAGCCGTCCACGTCGCTGATGTCCCGCCCGGCGACGATCCCGGACAGGTAGTCGCCGTACTGGGTGAGCAGGGGCTGGTCGAGGCCCATGCTCTGGCGGACCGCCGTGACCTGGCCGCTGTCGCAGCGCGGTCCGCAGGCCGCGCGGGCCGGGTCGGCGGGGGCGGCGTAGAAGAGGGCGAAGGCGGCGGCGGAGACCGCGACCAGGACGGCGAGCGCCTGGAGGGCCCGTCGCAGGGCGAAGGAGAGCATGACCGGTCCGGGGTCGTCGGGAACAGCGGGCGTCGGGAACAGCGGGCGTCGGGAACAGCGGCCGTCGGAGAGAGCGGCGGTCGGAAACGGGGCCGTCGGGAACGGCGGCCGGGCAGGAGGGAACGGCGGGGGACCGCCAGGGAGAGGCGCCCGCCGGCCCGCCGGCCCGTCCCCGCCACCTCTCGCGACGGCAGCGGGGACGGGCCGGCGGTCGGCTCAGGACTTCAGGTACAGCCAGGCCAGGCTGACCGTGCCGTAGATCGGGTGGATGAACGCCCCGCCGACGTTGGAGCCGTGCAGCTGGTTGACCGTCGGGTAGGCGAACGGCAGCACCGGCAGGTCCTTCATGACGGTCCGCTCCAGCGCGTACAGCTCCTTGGCCTTGGCGCGCGGCTCGCCGATCTGGTTGATCCGGTCGATCTCCTGGTCGACGGCCGGGTTGCGGTAGCGCGCGGAGTTGAGGTCGCTGCCGGCGCGCCCGTCGAAGGAGAACGGGATCAGCGTGGACGGGGTCGGCCAGTCGACGGAGCTGGTCTCCTCGAACAGGTCGTAGGGGGAGTCGGCGCGGTGCACCTCGTCCAGCAGCGCCTTGGGGTCGATCGGCTTGGGCACGACGGTGATGCCGGCCTTGGCGAAGCCGTCCACCAGCACCTGGGCGACGCGCTGCCCGACGGGCGTGTTGGCGTAGCCGTAGGTGAGCGGCGCGGGCGGCTGCTTGGCCGCGGCGAGGGCGGACTTGGCGGCCTCCGGGTCGCCCTCGGGCTTCACGGGGTCGAGGTCGTACTTCTCCCAGTCGAGGAGGGCGGGCGAGCTCAGGGTGGTGGCGAGCTCGCCGACCCGGGAGCCGCCCTGGACCTGCCGCGCCTGCTGGCGCGGGTAGGCGAGGTGCAGGGCCCTGCGGACGGCGACGTCCGGCACCCGCTCGTTGTTGATCACCAGCTGGGTGACGAAGGCGCCCTGGCGGCCGGAGACGACCAGCTCCCTGGCCTTCGGGTCGGTGTCGGCGGTCTGGTACAGCTCGGGGGAGAGGGCGGTGGAGACGGTGGTGGCGTCGGCGCCGCCGTCCCGGCCGGAGAGGATCTCCTGGTTGATGTTGAGCGCCTCCTTGCCGAAGGTGAAGACGAACTTCTCCGGGTACTGGCTGCGGATCGGGTCGGTCTCGGCCTTCCAGTACGGGTTGCGCTCCAGCACCAGCCGGGTGTTCTGGACGTGCTCGACGATCCGGTACGGGCCGCTGGCGAAGGGCTGGCGGTCGTAGTCGGTCCCCGTGTCCTTGTCCTTGCGGACCGGGGAGGAGGAGGACTGCGCGGCCATGTAGGGCACGTCGGCCTGCGGCTGCGGGAAGTGGAGGACGAGGGTGCGGTCGTCGGGGGTCTCGACGGCGGCGAGGTCGCCGTCCTGCGGCCCGGCGTACTTCTTGCGGGCGTCCTCGTAGCTGGCCTCGCCGGTGAGCCACTGCGGCCAGTAGGGCGGGCCGACCTCGTAGCCCTTGCCGAAGCTGCGCTCGATGCCGTACTTGACCTGCTGGGAGGTGATCGGCTGACCGTCCTCCCAGGCCACGCCCGGCTTGAGCCGGTACGTCCAGGTGCGGCCTCCGTCGGTGGAGGTGCCGGTGTCGGTGGCCAGGTCGCCGACCAGCTTGGCCTTTCCGTCGACGACCTGGTACTGCGTCAGCTGCCGGCCCCAGAGCAGCGAGGCGTTGTAGGCGGCGCCCGCGTAGACCTTCTGCGGGTCGAGGTGGCGGAAGTCGGTGGCGTTGTAGACGTTGACGGTGCCGCCGGCCCGGGCGCCGGAGACGGCGGGGGCCGGGCCCGCGCTGTCCTTCTCGCTGCCGAGGGCGGCGGTCAGCGGGGCGGTATCCTTGGCGGCCGCGCCGGCGGGGGCCGGGCCGGTGCCCGCACCGGCCGAGCAGGCGCTCGCCAGCAGGGCGGTGGCGACGACGGCGAGGGACGGTTTGGTCCAGCGCATGGCGAATCTCTCCTTGCCCCCTGACCGGGGGTGGACGCGGGGTGGACGTCGGACACGGGTGTCCGACGGGGGATGACGGGATGGCGGGAAGGCGGGCTGAGGGGAAGGCGGGCTGAGGGGCTGAGGGAATGACGGCAGGACGGTGGCCTGGTGATGTGTTGACCTGCCCGGCCTGGCAGACCTGCCCGGTCAGGCGGACCCGGCGGACCCGGCGGACCCAGCGGACCCGGCGGCCTCGCGGCCCCGCCGTGGGCCGTCCGGACTCAGCGCCCGGAGCGCGGGTCCAGCGCGTCGCGGACGGCGTCGCCGAGCAGGTTGAAGGCGAGCACGAAGACCAGCAGCGCCACACCGGGGAAGACCATGTAGGTCGGGTCGGCCTGGAAGACCTCGGAGCCGCGCGAGATCATCCGCCCCCAGTCGGGGACGGGTTCGGTGATGCCGACGCCGAGGAAGGACAGCACCGCCTCGGAGGCGACGAAGGCCGGCACCGCCATGGTGGCGTGCACCAGGAGTTGCGAGCGGACGTTCGGCAGCAGTTCGTGGACGACGACGTGGAAGCGGCTCGCGCCCTGGGCCCGTGCGGACTGCACGAAATCCCTTTCCCGGAGCGAACGGACGGTGGCCCGGAGGGAAAGTGCCAGCGGAATCCAGCCGAACGCGGAGAATACCAGGATCAGGACCAGGAACTGCATCCACTCCGGTTCCGCGGCGCCCGGGTCGACCAGTCGGGACTGAATGACCGGGCTGAGCGCGAGCAGCAGGAGCAGGGTCGGGAAAGCGAGCAGCACATTGGCCAGGAAACCGAACATCCGGTCGGCGGCCCCGCCCAGGTAGCCGATCGCGACCCCGGCCAGGACGCCGAGCGCGGTGGTCACGGCGGCGGAGGCGAAGGCGATCAGGAGCGAGGTGCGGATGCCGTAGAGCAGCTGGGTCAGCACGTCCCGGCCCAGGCCGGGCTCCAGACCGAACCAGAAGTCGCCGGAGATGCCGCCGTTCGGCAGTACCGGCAGGCCGCCGTCGCTGAGCAGGCCGGGAGCGTTCTGGCCGTAGTGCTCGACCGGGTTCCTCCCGTAGAGGGCGGCGATCAGCGGGGCGGCGAGCGCGAGCAGCAGGAACAGCAGGACGACGGCGAGCGCGGCGGCGCCGACCCGGTCCCGGCGGAGGCGGCCGAGCAGCCCCGGCGCGGCGGGTGCGGGGCGGGGCCCCGCGGGTGTTTCGACCACGGCCATGAGAGGCGTACTCCCCGAATTCTCCGCCGCCCTGTGGGTGAGGGTGCGCTGGTGTGCATTTCCGAAGGGGCCTCCGGGGGTTTCCCGTCGGCCTTCGAAAAGACATCAGATCGGATGCCGCGGGCGCTCCGCAAATCACCCGGACGGAAATTCCTGGGCACTGTTACGGGAAATGTGGCGGCTTCATTTCGCCGCAACACGGGCGTTGCACGAGAAAGGACATAGCCCGCCAAAACGGGCGGCCCGTTCCGCATTCTGAGACCTCCGCCACAGTCCGTCCGATGTTGATACGATCCCGGTGGGCTGCGACTGGCGCGTAGGGATGGAATCAACCATCGGGAAGCGGCTCCGTGGAGTGTCACGTCAAGTTGCCGAGCGCCTGGGCCGTCCGCATCCCCTTGAGGAGACAGCCTTGGCCACTCCGCACGCAGCCCGCCCCCACACCACCGCCGACGCCGCGGCCGACACCGCCTTCCGCAGCGCCCTCGACGTCGTCGCCGGCGTCGAGCCCCGGATCGCCGCCGCGATCGGGCAGGAGCTCGAGGACCAGCGCGCCTCGCTCAAGCTGATCGCCAGCGAGAACTACGCCTCCCCGGCCGTCCTGCTCGCCATGGGCAACTGGCTCAGCGACAAGTACGCCGAGGGCACCGCCGGCCGCCGCTTCTACGCGGGCTGCCGCAACGTCGACACCGTCGAGACCATCGCCGCCGAGCACGCGCGCGCCCTGTTCGGCGCCGACCACGCCTACGTCCAGCCGCACTCCGGCATCGACGCCAACCTCACCGCCTTCTGGGCGGTCCTCTCCCAGCGCGTCGAGAGCCCGGCGCTGGAACGGGCGAAGGTCCGCAACGTCAACGACCTCACCGAGCAGGACTGGGCCGAACTGCGCCAGGCGCTCGGCAACCAGCGGATGCTCGGCATGTCCCTGGACACCGGCGGCCACCTCACCCACGGCTTCCGCCCCAACATCTCGGGCAAGATGTTCGACCAGCGCAGCTACGGCACCGACCCGGTGACCGGCCTGATCGACTACGACGCGCTGCGCGAGACCGCCCGCGAGTTCCGCCCGCTGATCCTGGTGGCCGGCTACTCCGCGTACCCGCGGCTGGTCGACTTCCGCCGGATGCGCGAGATCGCGGACGAGGTCGGCGCGACCCTCATGGTCGACATGGCGCACTTCGCCGGCCTGGTCGCGGGCAAGGTGCTGACCGGCGACCACGACCCCGTCCGGCACGCCCACATCGTCACCACCACCACCCACAAGTCGCTGCGCGGCCCGCGCGGTGGCATGGTGCTCTCCACCGCCGAGCTGGCCGAGCACGTCGACCGCGGCTGCCCGCTGGTGCTCGGCGGCCCGCTCTCGCACGTCATGGCCGCCAAGGCCGTCGCCTTCGCCGAGGCCCGCCGCCCGGAGTTCCAGGCCTACGCCCGGGCCGTCGTCGACAACGCCAGGGCGCTCGCCGAGGGCCTGCTGCGCCGCGGCGGCAAGCTGGTCACCGGCGGCACCGACAACCACCTCGTGCTCGCCGACGTGACGGGCTACGGCCTGACCGGCCGCCAGGCCGAGGCGGCGCTGCTGGACTCGGGCGTCGTCACCAACCGCAACTCCGTCCCGCAGGACCCGAACGGTGCCTGGTACACCTCCGGCGTGCGCCTGGGCACCCCGGCACTGACCACCCGCGGCCTCGGCACCGCCGAGATGGACGAGATCGCCGCGCTGATCGACACCGTCCTGCGTGCCACCACCCCGGCCACCGGCGCCGGCGGCGCCGCCTCCAAGGCCCAGTACCGGCTCGACGACGCGGTGCGCGACGGGATCGCCAAGCGCGCCGCGGACCTCCTCGCCCCCTTCCCCCTCTACCCGGGCGTCGACCTGGTCTGACCGGGCCGCGAGCGGGCCCGGGACCAGGCCCGGACCCAGGCCTGATCCCGGGCCCGCCAGTCCGTCCGTGCAGCTGCAGCCGTTCCCGGGCCCGCCCGCGCAACCGCGGGCGGGCCCGGGAGGATCCCCGCGGGGGCCTGTCCGGCCTAGAACTGAAGCGACTTGTACTGCAGGAACTCCTCCAGGCCGTGGCGGCCGAGCTCGCGGCCGAGCCCCGAGCTCTTGTAACCGCCGAACGGGGCGAGCGGGTTGAACCGGCCGCCGTTGAGGTCGACCTGGCCGGTGTCGAGGCGGCGGGCGAACGCGGCGGCGGTGGCGGTGTCCGCTGCCCAGACACCCCCGGCCAGGCCGTACTCGGTACCGTTGGCGAGTTCGACCGCGTGGTCCTCGTCCCGGTAGGGCAGGATCACCAGGACGGGCCCGAAGACCTCCTCCTGAGCGATCGTCATGTCCGGTGTGACGTCCGCGAGTACGGTCGGCAGGACGTAGAAGCCGGTGGGAAGTCCGGGGACGGGCTCCGCGCCGCCGGCGACCAGCCGGGCGCCCTCGGCGAGCGCCCCCTCGACGTGGCGGCGCACCCGGGCGAGCTGGGCGGCGCTGACGAGCGGGCCGATCCGGGTCCGCGGGTCGGCCGGATCGCCCGGGAGGTACTTGGCGGCGGCCTTGGCGGCCGTCGCGACCGCCTCCTCGTAGTGGTCCCGGTGCACCAGCAGACGGGTCCACGCGCTGCACGTCTGGCCGGAGTTGGCGAAGACGTTGGCGATGTTCACGTTGACCGCCCGGGCGAGGTCCGCCCCGGGCAGCACCACGTTGGCGGACTTGCCGCCGAGCTCCAGGGCGACCCTCTTGAGCCCCCGGCCGGCCGTCTCGGCGACCTGCCGGCCGACGGCGGTGGAACCGGTGAACGAGACCACGTCCACTCCGGGGTGGGCGGCGAGCGCCGCGCCGGCCACCGCTCCGGTACCGGTCACCAGGTTGAACACGCCTGCGGGCAGGCCCGCTTCGTGCACCAGGCGGGCGAACAGTCGGGCCACCAGCGGGGTGTCCTCGGCCGGCTTGAGGACGACCGGACAGCCGGCCGCGAGCGCCGGGACGACCTTGGCGACGATCTGGTGCAGCGGGTAGTTCCACGGCGTGATCGCGGCGACCACCCCGGCGGGTTCGGCGAGCACCAGCGAGTTGCCGATCCGCTCCTCGAAGGGGTGCTCGGCGAGCAGTGCCAGGTACGAGGTCGCGACGGTCAGGGGCAGCCCGGCGTGCACGGCGGCGGCGAAGCCGACCGGGGCGCCGAGCTCGGCGACCACCGTCGCGGTGATCTCCTCCTGGGCGGCGGCGATCCCGTCCCGCAGCGCGGTGAGCAGGGCGAGCCGGTCCTCGCGGGTGGTCGCCGCCCAGGCGGGGGCGGCCCGGCGGGCCGCGGTGACCGCGGCGTCGACGTCGGCGGTGCCGCCGGCCGGGACGGTGGCGAGCACCTGCTCGGTCGCCGGGTTCAGCACCGTGATCGTCCCGGCGCCGTCCCCGCAGGGCCGCCAGGCGCCGTCGATGTACTGGTCGCGGTACTCCGCGTACTGCTGCACCGAGTGTCCTCTCATCCGATCAGCCGATTAACTAACAGTGCTAGTAGGTAGGCCAGTCAAGGCGGCCGGAGCGGCCGCGCGCAAGAGTCAATCCGGTCCGGTGGACCAGCCGGTTACCTCGGTGCGAACCCCGTGCTGCACTCCCCGGACGGCTCGCCCCGCGCCCGGGCGCGCCATCGCGGGACCACCCCGGTCACCTGCGGCCAGACCCTCCGCCGCCGGGCCCACCGCCCCTCGCCCGGAACGGAGTTGACGGACGGGCTGCTGCACCGCCGGCCGATCGGACCGGGGCCCGGCGCCCGCGCCGACCGGCCGGGACCGCGCCGCGCGGACGAGGCCGGAGGGGCCGCCGCGGCGCGGTGGCCGAAGCCTCCCGAAGGCTCCGTGCTCACCCTCCGGAAGCGAACCGACCGATCACGAAACTCATCGCGCGAAAAGCTCCTCACGGTGGCGGGCGTCACTGTAGATTGCAGCGAACTCAGCCACGGGGCACTACTGTTGCCAGTGGTTCGTAGTGGTGTGCATGGCCGGGACACGCGTGTCCGGGGGAGCCGCCGGGATGCTGCCACCGGGCTGAGGTCTGGCTCAAATCCGCAGGTCATCCGTACCGCATAAGGAGCATCCCGTGACCGATGCCGCGTTGAAGGACGAGTCTCAGCGGCCTGTCGAGCCGGCTGTTCTGGACGACGTCCCGGGCTGGTTCTGGGACCACGACCGGCACTCGTTCGACTGGTTCATGGCGCGGCAGGAGAAGGCCGGGGTCACCGGCGACCTGCTGGAGATGGGTGCGTACCTGGGCCGCAGTGCGATCGTGATCGGCGAGCACCTCCAGCCCGGTGAGACGTTCACCGTCTGTGACCTCTTCGACTCGGACGCGCCGGACGACGAGAACGCCGCCGAGATGGACATCTCCTACCGCAAGTCGCTGACCCGCTCCGCCTTCGAGTCCAACTACCTCTCCTTCCACGAGCGGCTCCCGGAGATCATCCAGGCCCCGACCTCGGTCCTGGCCGGCGGGCGGATCCCCGCGGGCGCGTTCCGGTTCATCCACATCGACGCCTCGCACCTGTACGAGCACGTCGTCGGCGACCTCCAGGTCGCGCGCGTCGCGCTGCAGGACCAGGGCGTCGTGGTGCTGGACGACTACCGCTCGCAGCACACCCCGGGCGTGGCCGCGGCCACCTGGGGAGCGGTCTTCAACCACGGGCTGAAGCCGATCATGCTCACCGAGTGCAAGTTCTACGGCACCTGGGGGGACCCGGAGCCGTTCCAGCGGGACCTGCTCGAGCGGGTGGACCTGGCCGCGGGCTGCTACCTGAGCACCGAGACCCTGAACGGGCAGCAGGTGCTCCGGATGACCGGCAGCTCGGAGGGCATCGAGTCCTTCCGTCCGTCGCGGCACCAGCACCGGCTGGCCGCGGAGGCCGCCCGCCGCGAGGCCGAGGAGTCCCGCCGCGCTGTCCAGGAGGCGCAGGAGGAGGCGGCCCGCGACCTCGCCGCCCGCCGCGCCCGTGCGGCCGACCAGCGCCGCCCCGCCAACGTCGCCAAGCGCGCGGCCAGGGACCTGCTGCCCCCGGTCCTCACCTCGGCCATCCGCCGCGCCCGCCGGGGCTGACCGCGTCGGTCAGGGTGAGCGGAGCAGCCGGAACGCCCGGAGCGCCGATGGCGACCGATGGTGGACGGCCGACAGCCGGCAGCTGACAGAATTCAACTGACAGATGTCAGCGAACAGAATATGAAATCTGTCATCTGAAATCTGTTCGCTGAAACCTGTCATCTGTTACTCCCCGCCTCCCCGCCTCCCTACCCCCACCCCCCAGGCCCGCCCCCGAGCCCGGGCCCCGCCAACGCCGAGGGGCCGGTCGGACAATCCGACCGGCCCCTCGACTCCTACAGGGATCAGGGATCAGACCTTCGACGGCTCCCGGCCGCTTCCGGCGCCCTCCACGGTGCCGGCGCCGGCCGCGCCCTCCGCGGTGGCCGCGGTCGCGGCCTCGGCGTCCAGCTCCCGCCGGACGGCGGCCAGCGACGGGTTGGCCCAGGCGCTGGCGACGCCCCAGTAGTAGAAGGCGAGGCCGATGGCGGCGACGACCAGGAGGTCCCAGCCCTCGGGCAGGTAGCCCTGGCCGCCGAAGTCGGTGCTGCCGGCCCAGGAGATACCCGCCATCACGAACAGGTAGGCGACCATCCAGGCGCCCGCCTTCAGGTTCGGCCGCAGCTCGGCCCACGGCTTGCGCAGCTCGTACCAGGCCCAGATCGGCAGGCCGGCGGCCATCAGCAGGATGACCTTGCCGGTGAGCGGCCAGCGGGCCCAGTAGAGGACCAGCGAGCCGAAGACCATCGCGACCGGGGCGATGACGGGCATGGCCCGCAGCCGGACCGGCCGGGGCAGGTCGGGGGCGAGGCGGCGCAGCGCCATCACGGCGACCGGGCCGGTGATGTAGGAGATCACGGTGGCCACCGAGACGATCTCGGCCAGCGAGCCCCAGCCGCGGAAGACGGCGAGGAAGAGGAACGCGACCACCAGGTTGAGGACCAGCGCGGGGCGCGGGATGCCGGTGCGCGCGTCGACCTTGCCGAAGACCTTCGGCAGGTGGCCGTTCTCCTGCACGCCGTGGATCATGCGCGAGGTGGTGGCGGCGTAGATCATGCCGGTGCCGCTGGGGGAGATGAACGCGTCCGCGTACAGCAGCAGGGCGAGCCAGTTGAGGCCCCAGGCGATCGAGAGGTCGGCCAGCGGCGAGGTGTAGCCGAGGCCGCTCCAGCCGTTCGAGAGGTCGGCGGCCGGGATGGCGCCGAGGAAGGCGACCTGCAGCGCGACGTAGATCACCAGCGCGATCAGGATGGAGCCGATGACGGCCTTCGGCAGCGACTTGCCGGGGTCGCGGGCCTCGCCGGCGAGGTTGAGCGGCGACTGGAAGCCGTTGAAGGCCCAGACGATGCCGGACACCGCGACGGCGGTGAACACCGCGCTCCAGCCGTTCGGCGCGAACCCGCCGTGGTCGGTGAAGTGGGCGGTGTCGAAGTGGGCGAACAGCAGGGCGCCGGCGGTCAGCGTCGGCACGACGACCTTGAAGACGGTGATCGCGGTGTTGGTCTTGGCGAACAGCGTGATCGCGAACCAGTTCAGGACGAAGTAGCCCACCAGCAGCACGCTGGCCAGCGCCACCCCGCTGAGGGTGAGCTCCTTGCCGTCGTACAGCCCCTTCGCCCAGTCGAAGTGCCAGGAGCTCATGTACTGGACGGAGGCGGTGGCCTCGCCGGGGATGACCGAGACGATGGCGATCCAGTTGGCCCAGGCGGCGAGGTACCCGGCGAGCGAGCCGTGCGAGTACTGGCCGTACCGGACCATGCCACCGGCCTTGGGGAACATCGAGCCCAGCTCGCTGTAGGTCAGGGCGATGGTCAGCGCGACCGCGGCCCCGATCACCCAGGCCAGGATCGACGCCGGGCCCGCCAGCCGGGCGGCGCGCTCGGCGCCGAACAGCCAGCCGGATCCGATGATCGACCCGAGCCCGACGGCGGTCAGGCTGATGGTGCCGAGCGATCGGCGGTAGTTGTGGTGTGATGCCGTCGGCGACTCTGGCTCACTCAACGTATCGGTCCTCTCGCTCGGGGTTCATCGGGTGGTGTCGGCGTATGTGCGGCTTTGCCTCGGTATTCCGGACAAACGGAAAGCAGCCTATGGGCCGAAATCGGGCGAATACCTCAGGGGAAGCTCAAACCGTCCGATCGTTGCCATCTCGTGTCCGGTTTTCGGTTGTGCCGGACACCTCGGAGGCTCTGCGAACCGGCCCGCCCAGCCCCCACCGGCCGACGCGGCCCGAGCGGCCCGCCCAGGCCTCACCGGCCCACGCAGCCCGAACAGCCCTGAAGATCCCCGGGGAAAACAAAAATTCCCTGTGGGTTCCTTTCGGATCCCACAGGGAATTCGGCTGTGTCCGAGGGGGGACTTGAACCCCCACGCCCGATAAAGGGCACTAGCACCTCAAGCTAGCGCGTCTGCCATTCCGCCACCCGGACAGGGTGTGTGCTTCGGGGTTTTTCTCGGCCCCTCGGCGACAGAGAGAACATTACCAGGGTTCTGGAGTGCTTCTCACCTGCGTTTCCCCGGTGCCGGTCGCGCGCCCGGGGCGCCCGGGCCGGTCGGGAGGTCCGACTGGCTGGGACGGGTCGCCAGGGCGCGCGAACCGCGGCCGAAGCGGTGCCGAGCGCGAAGGAAACGGTCGGCCCCGGTGGCGGGCGCGGTCGGATCCGGCCGGAAGCGGTCCGACACGGGCAAGTTGTCGACGGTGCCGTGGTGCCGCCGACGCCTCTCCTAGCCTCTGTGGACCGAGGGCGCCATGAGCGGAACGCCTGATTCCCGGGTCGCGGACATCCCCGGGTAGCGGACGAAGGGCGGCTGGACGTGGAGCAGATGAGCGGGGCGGCGAAGGCAGGTCCGAGACGTGGCGCCCCGGGCCGCGCTCCGGTGGCCCCCGTGGAGGGCGTGTGGCGCTTCCCGGTGCCGGCGGCCGAGTCCTCGGTGCCGCTCACCCGGCACGCGGTGCGCGACCGCCTGCTGGCGCAGGGGATGGCCGGGGTGCGCTACCAGGAGCTGGTGGACGACCTGCTGCTGATCGTCTCGGAGCTGGTGGGCAACGCGGTGACGCACGCCGCCGAGCTGTCCCCGGAGGTGACCACGGAGCTCTCGGTCCGCCGGGGCTGGGTGCGGGTGTCGGTCGAGGACGGCGACCCGTACCGACCGAAGGCCCTGGAGAGCGACACCGGCCGCACCGGGGGCCGGGGTCTGCTGTTGGTGAAGAGCGTGACGCTGCAGGCCGGCGGGGTGTGCGACGTGGAACGGACCGGGGAGGGCGGCAAGGTCATCTGGGCCTCGCTGCCCATCCCCCCGGAGCTCGACGAGGACTGAGGCGGCGGCCCGCCCCCGGACCCGCCCCGCAACCGACCGGACCCGCGCCACAACGGACCGGGGCCCCGCCCCACAGCGGACCGGGGCCCCGACGAGCGGGTCCCGGCCGGCCACCAGTCCCCGACCGGCTACCAGTCCCGA
Organism: Kitasatospora sp. NPDC004745; assembly: GCF_042873275.1. NCBI lineage: Bacteria > Bacillati > Actinomycetota > Actinomycetes > Kitasatosporales > Streptomycetaceae > Kitasatospora > Kitasatospora sp. NPDC004745. The sequence continues at coordinate 704,563 of NZ_JBIALK010000001.1, forward strand.
CCGGCGATCTCCCGGATCCCCGGCAGCGCCCCCTCGAGGACGGTGTCGAACCAGACCGAGAAGGGCCGCTCGGCCCGCAGCTCCCGCAGCTCCTGCGCGGTCACGAAGGCGAAGTCCTCGACCTCGTCCGGGTTGGGCGTGACCGGAGCGGTGACGAGCCCCACGAACAGGTGGTTCCACTCCCGCTCGATCAGCCCGGAGGCCTCGTCCGGGAGGTCGTAGCGGACGGTCCCGGCCTCGCAGAGCAGCGCCGGTGCGACGCCGAGCTCCTCCGCGGTGCGGCGGGCGGCGGCGACGAACGGCGGTTCGTCGGGGTAGGGGTGGCCGCAGCAGGTGTTCGACCAGACACCGGGGGAGTGGTACTTGCCGAGTGCCCGCCGCTGGAGCAGCAGCCGCCCCTGGCGGTCGAAGAGGAAGACGGAGAAGGCGCGGTGCAGCCGGCCCGGCTGCTGGTGCGCCCAGTGCTTCTCGGCGGTGCCGATGGTGTTGCCCTCGTCGTCCACGAGCTCCAGCAGGATCTCGGTGCCGGTGGCGTCGCCGGTCCCGGCCGAGATCCCCCGGGCGACCGCCACGTCGGTCTCGACGTCCAGACCGGTGTCGATCTCGGAGTCGAAGTGGGTCGGGTTGGTCGGGTCGGTCGGCAGACTCTGGGGCATGAGGCCTCTTTCGGGAGCGGGAGCAACGGGGGCATCGGGTGCGTCCGGTACACCGGTTGCATCGGACGCAGCGGGGGCACCGGCGCCGGCGTCGGGCTCCAGTCTGCCGTATGGGTGGCGGTCGGTAGGGGTCCCACGCACAACCGGGCGGATCATGACCGCAGGGAGGCCGAATCCGGGCGGAGACGGGCACGGGCCGGCCCCGGAAGGGGCCCTGGAATAGCAGGACTGTTCGGTAGGCGTTCGAATTGCGTTCGATCGACGCTCCGCCATCCTCCCGTCACCTCCCGGCCCCCCGGCCGCGTTCGGGCTGGTCGCCCCGGTCGCCTACCATCACTTACGACACGGTGCCCGCATCTGCGACGGCACCGGCGCGCCGACTCGCGGCCCGGCCGGACGGGGGAGACCCGGACGGGGACGGGCCCGGGAGCCGGACGGGACCGGCGCGCCGGGCCCGGCCGGAGGGCCCCGGACGCAAGCCGGTGCCCCGGCACGCCCGCGCACCGCACGACGGATCAGGAGACCCCGCATGATCGGCCTCGTTCTGGCAGCCGGCGCCGGCCGGCGGCTGCGCCCGTACACCGACACCCTCCCCAAGGCGCTGGTGCCGGTCGACGGGGAGCGGACCGTGCTGGACCTCACCCTCGCGAACTTCGCCGAGGTCGGGCTGCGTGACGCGGCGATCGTCGTCGGCTACCGCAAGGAGGCGGTGTACGACCGCAAGGACGCCCTGGAGTCCCGTTACGGCGTCAAGCTCCACCTGGTCGAGAACGACAAGGCCGAGGAGTGGAACAACGCCTACTCGCTCTGGTGCGCCCGCGAGCTCTTCACCGAGGGCCTGCTGCTGGCCAACGGCGACACCGTGCACCCGGCCTCGGTCCAGCGCACGATGCTGGAGGGCAACGCCCGCCTCGTCGAGGCGGGCCGGGAGCCCGGCATCCTGCTCGCCCTCGACACGGTGAAGAAGCTCGCCGACGAGGAGATGAAGGTGGTCGTCGACCCGGCCGCCGGGGTGCGCCGCATCACCAAGCTGATGGACCCGGCCGAGGCCACCGGCGAGTACATCGGCGTGACCGTGATCAACCCGGCCGCCGCCGCCGACCTCACCGACGCGCTGCGCGCCACCTACGAGCGCGACCCGCAGCTGTACTACGAGGACGGCTACCAGGAGATGGTCGACCGGGGCCTGCGGATCGACGTGCAGCCGATCGGCGAGGTGTCCTGGGTCGAGGTCGACAACCACGAGGACCTGGCGAAGGCGCGGGAGATCGCGTGCCAGTACTGACCCGGCTGGTCCCGTCGCCGCTGTTCGTCGAGGTCCGTCCGGGCGCGCTGGACGCGCTCGGCGGCATCCTCGCCGACCAGCGGCTGTCGGCCTCGGGCCGGATCGCCGTGGCGATCAGCAACGGCTCGGGCGCGGCGATGCGCCGCCGCCTGGAGCCGGCCCTGCCCGGCGCCGACTGGTACAACGTGGACGACGGCAGCCTGGACAGCGCGGTGCGGCTGGCCGAGGCGATGCGCGGCGGGCACTACGACGCGATGGTCGGGCTCGGCGGCGGCAAGATCATCGACGCCGCCAAGTACGCGGCCGCCCGGGTCGGGCTGCCGCTGGTGGCGGTCGCCACCAACCTGGCCCACGACGGCATCTGCTCGCCGGTGTCCACGCTCGATAACGACGCCGGGCGCGGCTCCTACGGGGTGCCCAGCCCGATCGGCATCGTCGTCGACCTGGACGTGATCCGGCAGGCGCCGCCGCGCTTCGTGGCGGCCGGGATCGGCGACGTGGTCTCCAACATCTCGGCCTGCGCGGACTGGGAGCTGTCCCACGCGGTCACCGGCGAGCCGGTGGACGGACTGGCGGTGGCGATGGCCCGTTCGGCGGGCGAGAACCTGCTGCGGCACCCAGGAAACATTCAGGATCAGGACCTGCTGACAGCCCTCGCGGAAGCCCTGGTACTGTCCGGCATCGCGATGAACATCGCTGGCAGCACCCGGCCCTCCTCGGGCGCCTGCCACGAGATCTCGCATGCCCTGGACGTGCTGTACCCCAAGCGTTCCGCCCAGCACGGCGAACAGGTCGGCCTCGGCGCCGCGTTCGCCAGCTTCCTGCGGGGCGAGCGCGAGCTGACCGGTCTGATCGTGGAGCGCCTGGCGCGGCACGGACTGCCGGTGACCGCGGCTCAGATCGGCTTCACCGAGGCGGAGTTCACCGATGCGGTGCACTACGCTCCGAACACCCGCCCGGGGCGCTTCACCATCCTTGAGCACCTCGACCTCTCCCCTTCCGCAATCAGGGACGCGTACGCCGACTATGTCCAAGCCCTCAACAGCTGACCCCTCCACCGCGGGCGCCGAGCGGCCCCCGGTGGACCTGAGCCGCCGGCCCTCGATCGAGGAGCTGCGCGCGGTGATCCACCCGGAGGGCATGCTCCAGCGCCGCAGCGCCGAGCACTGGGCCGGGCGCCTGTACATGCGGAAGATCTCGCTGCGGATCACCCGCGTGCTGTCCACGGTGACGGCGATCACGCCCAACGGCCTGACCTACCTGATGATGTTCACCGGCATCCTGGCCGGTGCCGCGCTGGTGGTCCCGGGCATCGTGGGCGCCGTCCTGGGCGCCCTGCTGATCCAGGTCTACCTGCTGCTGGACTGCGTGGACGGCGAGGTGGCCCGCTGGCGCCGGCAGACCTCGCTCACCGGCGTCTACCTGGACCGGGTCGGCCACTACATGTCCGAGGCGGCCCTGCTGACCGGTCTGGGCCTGCGCGCCACCGACCTGCTGCACCGCGAGGGCGGCGGCTCGCACTGGGAGTGGGCGTTCCTCGGCACGCTGGCCGCGCTCGGCGCGATCCTGATCAAGTCCGAGACGGACCTGGTGGACGTGGCCCGGGCCCGCAGCGGTCTGACGGCGGTCGAGGACAGCGCCTCGGTGCCGCGCTCGTCCTCGGTGGCCAGGGCCCGCCGGGCGGCCTCCTTCCTGAAGTTCCACCGCCTGGTCGGCGCGGTCGAGGCCTCGCTGTTCATCCTCGCGGCCGGGGTCGCCGACGCCGTCCACGGGGGGCTGTTCTTCACCCGGGTCGCGGTGGTCGTGCTGGCCGCGATCGCCATGCTGCAGACCGTGCTGCACCTGCTGAGCATCGTCCTGTCCAGCAGGCTGCGATGAGCGGGCCCGGCGAGTCCGTCCTGGAGGGGGCGCATGAGCGAGCAGAACGAGGTGACCGGGTGAACGCCGGGACGGGTGCCCAGGGGTTCCGCCTCGGCGCCGTGATCATCACCATGGGCAACCGCCCCGCGGAGCTGGCCGCCCTGATCGATTCGGTCCGCGCCCAGGAGGGCCCGGCCGTCGAGCTGGCGGTGGTGGGCCAGGGCGCCAAGCTGCCGCCGCTGCCCGAGGGCGTGCGCAGCGTGGAGCTGCCGGAGAACCTGGGCATCCCGGGCGGGCGCAACGTCGGCATCGAGCTGTTCGGCCGGGACGGGAAGGACGTCGACGCCGTCCTCTTCCTGGACGACGACGGGCACCTGCCGCGCACCGACTCCGCCCGGCTGCTGCGGGAGGCCTTCACGGCCGATCCGGGGCTGGGCATCGTGTCCTTCCGGATCGCCGACCCCGACACCGGCGTCACCCAGCGCCGTCACGTCCCCCGGCTGCGCGCGCGCGACCCGCTGCGCTCCTCCCCGGTGACGACCTTCCTGGGCGGCGCGAGCGCCGTGCGCTGCACGGTGTTCGAGCAGGCCGGGCAGCTGCCCGCGGAGTTCTTCTACGCCCACGAGGAGACCGACCTCGCGTGGCGTGCGGCGGACGCGGGCTGGGGCATCGACTACCGGGCCGACGTGGTGCTGCACCACCCCGCGACGTCGCCCGCCCGGCACGCCGCCTACTTCCACAACATCGCCCGGAACAGGGTCTGGCTCGCGAGGCGGAACCTTCCGGGCCTGTTGGTGCCTCTCTATCTGGGAACCTGGTTCCTGCTGACCCTGGCCCGCCGCCCCTCCTCGGAGGCGCTGAAGGCCTGGTGGGGCGGGTTCCGGGCAGGCTGGCGCGAACCCTGCGGTCCGCGGCGGCCGATGCGATGGCGTACCGTTTGGCGACTGACCAGGCTGGGCCGGCCACCGGTCATCTGATCGAATGATCGATCGCTGCGGTCGGTGGTCACACACCGGCCGGACTTCCCCCGTGATCCCAGTGGATCCCCATCGGCGCAAGGCCGGCGGACCCCCGTCGACCGGCCGCCCCGACCGATCCCGCGTGAAGGACGAATGTGTCGACAGTGAGTGAACCCGTCAGCCTCTCAGCCCCCAGGGGGGCGGACGCGGGCCTGACCCCCAAGCAGCTTGCGGACAAGTACGGCCTGTCGGTCAGCGGCAGACGGCCCGGCCTGATCGCCTACACCAAGCAGCTCTGGGCCCGGCGCCACTTCATCTGGGCCTTCGCCACCGCCCGCCTGGTGGCGCAGTACACCGACGCCAAGCTGGGCCAGCTGTGGCAGGTCGTGACCCCGCTGCTGAACTGCGCGGTCTTCTACCTGGTGTTCGGTGTCATCCTGGCGAGCAAGGACAACTTCCCGCCGGACACCTACATCGCCTGGCTCTGCATCGGCGTCTTCGTCTTCCAGTTCACCCAGAACGCCGTGCAGTCCGGCACCCGGGCGATCTCGGACAACCTCGGGCTGATCCGGGCGCTGCACTTCCCGCGCGCCTCGCTGCCGATCGCCTTCACGGTGATCCAGCTCCAGCAGCTGCTGATCTCGATGGTGGTGCTGGTCGCCACCGTGCTGATCAGCGGCATCGAGCCGGGCCGGACCTGGCTGCTGATCGTCCCGGCGCTGCTGCTGCAGATGATGTTCAACACCGGCATCGCCCTGGTGATGGCCCGGATCGGCGCCAAGACCAGTGACATCTCCCAGCTCATCCCGTTCGTGATGCGGGCCTGGATGTTCCTGTCCGGCGTGATGTTCAGCATCCAGGACAAGATCAGCACCTGGCCGCACTCGATCCAGGTGCTGATGCAGGTGAACCCGGCGTCGGTCTACATGGACCTGCTCCGGCACGCCTTCGCGCCGATCATCTACAACAAGCACCAGCCCCAGCACCAGGACCTCCCGCCGCACCAGTGGGCCTACGGCATCGGCTGGGCGGTCGTGATGTTCGTGATCGGATACGTCTTCTTCTGGAAGGCCGAGGAGGAGTACGGCCGTGGCTGACATCGACCTGAGCAAGACGGCGACCGTCCGCGACACCGACGTCGCCCGCGAGCCCACCGTCGTCGTCGACGACGTGCACATCGTCTACCGGGTGCACGGCGCCGGTTCCGGCAAGGGCAGCGCCACCTCTGCGCTCAGCCGCATCGTCAGCCGCAAGCGCGGCTCGGGCGTGCGCGAGGTGCACGCGGTGCGCGGCATCAGCTTCACCGCCTACAAGGGCGAGGCGGTCGGCCTGATCGGGTCCAACGGGTCCGGCAAGTCGACGATGCTCGCGGCCATCGCCGGCCTGCTGCCGACCGAGAAGGGCGGCATCTACACCAACGGCCAGCCCTCGCTGCTGGGCGTGAACGCGGCGCTGATGAACGAGCTCACGGGTGAGCGCAACGTCATCCTCGGCTGCCTGGCGATGGGCATGCCGCCGGCCGAGGTCCGGCGCCGCTACCAGGACATCGTCGACTTCTCGGGCATCAACGAGAAGGGCGACTTCATCTCGCTGCCGATGCGCACGTACTCCTCCGGCATGGGCGCCCGGCTGCGGTTCTCCATCGCCGCCGCGAAGACCCACGACGTGCTGCTGATCGACGAGGCGCTGGCCACCGGCGACCAGGCGTTCCAGCAGCGCAGCAAGAAGCGGATCGAGGAGCTGCGCCAGTCGGCCGGTACGGTCTTCCTGGTCAGCCACGACAACAGCTCGATCCGCGAGGTCTGCGAGCGGACGATCTGGATCGAGCACGGCGAGCTGGTGATGGACGGCCCGACCGAGGAGGTCGTGGGCCGCTACGAGCGCGGCGAGCGCCCGTAGCACCGAACGGTCCGGGGGGCCGGTTCCGGGGGTTCCCGGGGCCGGCCCCCCGCGTCGTGCCCGCCGCCGGTAACCCGGGTGGCCCGCCGCCGGCGGGGTGAGCGCCCCGTGCGCCGGGCGGGGCGCCCTTCTCCGGCGCGGCCCGTGGTGTCAGGCTGTAGGCGCGGGGGCGGTGTGCCGGACGGGACGCCCCTGCTCGGACGCGTGTCCGAGTCGGGCCGGTGGTGCCGAGCGGTGTAGAACGGGGGAGTGACAGCAGTGTCGGCTTCGGCCCAGCCCAGAGATACGTCGGTGAACCGGTCCGCGGGCCGGACCCTGGACAAGGCGGCCGCGGAGAACTTCCCGGTCGCGCCGTTCTTCCTGCCCGCGGCGTGGCGGGGCGACCTGATGGCCGTCTACGGCTTCGCCCGGCTGGTCGACGACGCCGGCGACGGCGACCTGGCCGATCCGGCGGCCACCGCGGCCCTGCTCGGGGTCGACGGCGGGCCCGGCACCACCCCTTCGGCCCAGTCCGGCCCGCCGACCGCGCAGGAGACCGCCTTCCGCCTCGCCCTCCTGGACGGGCTGGAGCGCGACCTCGACCGGGTGTTCGAGACGGCCCTCCACCCGGGGACGGCCGACGGGCCCCGCCACCCGCTGATGCGCGGCCTCGTCCCGCTGGTCGACCGGCACGGGCTCACCCCGGAGCCGTTCCGCCGTCTGATCGAGGCCAACCGGGTGGACCAGACCACCGCCCGCTACGCGAGCTACGACGACCTGATCGGCTACTGCACGCTGTCCGCCGACCCGGTCGGCCGCCTGGTGCTGGCCATCGCCGGCGTCTCCACCCCCGAGCGGATCGAGCTCTCCGACGCGGTCTGCAGCGCCCTCCAGGTGGTCGAGCACCTGCAGGACGTCGCCGAGGACCTCGCCCGCGGCCGGATCTACCTCCCGACCGAGGACCTCGACCGCTTCGGCGTCACGGAGGCCGACCTCGCCGCCCCCACCGCCTCCGGCCCGGTGCGCGAGCTGATCGCCTTCGAGGTGCACCGGGCCCGCACCCTGCTCGACCGCGGCGCGCCGTTGGTGGGTACGGTTCGGGGGAGGCTTCGACTGCTCCTGGCGGGATTCACCGCCGGCGGTTACGCGGCCCTGGCGGCCGTCGAGGACGCCGGGTACGACGTGCTCGCGCGACAGGCGAAGCCGGACAAGCGCCGCCTCGCAGCGAAGGCGGCGGCCATCTTCGCGAAGGGAAGGTGAACGCCCGCGTGGCGGCATCACCACTGGCGTCGGCCCAGGTCATGGCGGCGTACCGGTACTGCGAGGCAGTCACCGGACTGCAGGCGCGCAACTTCAGCTACGGCATCCGGCTGCTGCCGGAGTCCAAGCGGCTGGCCATGTCGGCCCTGTACGCCCTGGCCCGCCGGGTGGACGACATCGGCGACGGGGAGCTGCCGGCCGACCGCAAGGCGGAGGCGCTGCTGCGCACCCGGGAGCTGGTGGACGAGGTCCGCGCCGGGGTGGTGGCCGACGACGACACCGACCCGATCAAGGTCGCCCTGGCCGACGCGGCCCGGCGCTTCCCGATCCCGCTGGGCGGCTTCGACGAGCTGATCGACGGCGTCGAGATGGACCTCAAGGGCGCCGAGTACCAGACGTACGAGGAGCTGAAGGTCTACTGCCGCTGCGTGGCCGGCGCGATCGGCCGGCTCTCCCTCGGCGTCTACGGCTGCGAGGACCCCGAGCGCGGGGCGCAGTACGCGGACACCCTGGGCCTGGCCCTGCAGCTCACCAACATCCTGCGCGACCTGCGCGAGGACGCCCTGAACGGCCGCACCTACCTGCCGAGCGAGGACCTCGCCCGGTACGGCTGCGAGGACGGCTTCGCGCTGCCCAGGCCGGCCGCGGGCGCCGACTTCGCCGGTCTGGTGGCCTTCGAGGCCGCCCGCGCCCAGGCCGCCTTCGAGGAGGGCCTGCGGCTGCTGCCCCTGCTCGACCGCCGCAGCCGGGCCTGCACCGCCGCGATGGCCGGGATCTACCACCGGCTGCTCGGCCGGATCGCCGCCGACCCCGAGTCGGTGCTGCGCGGCCGGGTCTCGCTGCCGGGCTGGGAGAAGGCGTACGTGGCGCTTTCCGGGCTCGCCGGGGGGCGTTCTTGATTCTCGTCCCAGTTCTGTCACGCTGTGTCAGCGGGGAATCACATGCGGGCCGAGCCGTGTCGACCGCGACCTGGCCGGCCGAGGTGACCGCCGCGGTGCGGTCCAGCGACGTCGAGGGGGAGGGCCGATGACCGGGCGAGCCGATGCCGCGCGCCCGGCCGCCGTCGTGGTCGGCGGCGGCCTGGCCGGGATCACCGCCGCGCTGCGGCTGGCCGAGGCCGGTCACCGGGTCACCCTCGCGGAGGGCCGCCCCCGGCTCGGCGGCCTCGCCTTCTCCTTCCAGCGCGGGGAGCTGACCGTCGACAACGGCCAGCACGTGTACCTGCGCTGCTGCACCGCCTACCGCGGCCTGCTGGACCGGCTCGGCGCGACCCGGTTGGTCCACCTGCAGGAGCGGCTGGACGTCCCGGTGCTCTCCGTCTCCGGGTCCGAGTCGGCCCCGGTGCGCACCCTCGGCCGGCTGCGCCGCTCCGGCCTGCCCGTGCCGCTGCACCTGGCCGGCAGCCTCGCCCGATACCCGCACCTCGGGCCGGCCGACCGCGCCCGGGTCGTCCGCGGCGCGCTCGCCCTGCAGGGCCTGGACCTCGCCGACCCCGCTCTGGACCGGATCTCCTTCGGCGAGTGGCTGCGCGGGAACGGGCAGAACACCGCCACCCTCGCCGCGCTCTGGGACCTCGTCGGGGTGGCCACCCTGAACGCCCGCGCCGACCAGGTTTCGCTGGCGCTGGCGGCGATGGTGTTCAAGACCGGCCTGCTCTCCGACCCCGGCGCCTCCGACATCGGCATGGCCGCCGTCCCGCTCGGCGTGATCCACCACGACCGGGCGCTCGCCGAACTGGAACGCGCCGGCGTGAAGGTGCTGCTGCGCACCCGTGTCGCCGGGCTCAAGCCGGCCGCGCCCCAGCACGCCGTCCTCCTGGAGGACGGCGAGCCGCTGGCCGCCGAGACGGTGGTGCTGGCCGGCGCCCAGGACACCGCGGCGGCCCTGCTGCCGCCGAACGCGATCCCCGGCCAGGACCGGCTGGACGGGTTCGGCACCGCGCCGATCCTCAACGTGCACGTGGTCTACGACCGCAAGGTGCTGCGCCGGCCGTTCTTCGCCGCGCTCGGCTCCCCGGTGCAGTGGGTCTTCGACCGCACCACGCACTCCGGCCTGGCCGGCACGGAGCTGGGGCGCAGCCACCCCGGAGCCCAGTACCTGGCGCTCTCGCAGTCCGCCGTCCAGGACGAGATCGACCTGCCGGTGGCCGAACTGCGCCGCCGCTACCTGCCGGAACTGGGCCGGCTGCTCCCGGCCGCCGAGGGCGCCGGGGTGCTGGACTTCTTCGTCACCCGCGAGCGCACCGCCACGTTCGACCCGGCACCCGGGAGCGCGGCGCTGCGCCCGTCGGCGGCGACGGGCGTCCCCGGTGTGCTGCTGGCCGGTGCGTGGACCGCCACCGGGTGGCCCGCGACCATGGAGGGCGCCGTGCGCAGCGGCCACGCCGCCGCCGACGCCGCCCTCGCCGCGGCCGGCGGCCGGATCCCGGCCGACCGGGGCGACGGGAGGTGGCCCCGGTGACGGCGGGCCCCGCCGCCGGAGAGCCCGCCAGAGCCGTTCGCTCCACCGTCGGCGGTACCGGCCGCCCCGGCCGTGGCGACAACGGCGACACTGGGACCAGCCCCACCGACACCGGCCCCACCGACACCACCCGCACCGACAGCGCACAGACCCGGCCGCCCCGTGCGGTCCGGCACCACGAGGGAGAGGGAACGCACGTGGAGTCACGCACCGGCATCGCCGTCGGAGGCACGGCGCACGCCGAACCGGTCTCGGTGCCGGAGCTGCTCGCCCGCAGCCGTACGCTCTGCACCCCGCCGCTGCGGGCCGCCGTCGCCCGTTTGGCCGCACCGATGGACACCGTCGCGGCCTACCACTTCGGCTGGATCGACCGCGACGGCACCGCCGTCAAGGGGGACGGCGGCAAGGCCGTGCGCCCGGCCCTGGCCCTGCTGTCCGCCCAGGCCACCGGAGCCCCGGCCGAGGCCGGCGTGCCGGGGGGCGTGGCCGTTGAACTGGTGCACAACTTCTCGCTGCTCCATGATGATCTGATGGACGGTGACGAGACCCGGCGGCACCGGGCCACCGCGTGGACGGTCTTCGGCCCGTCCCAGGCGATCCTGGTCGGCGACGCCCTGGCGACGCTCGGCACGGAGGTGCTGCTCGACGCCGCGGTGACCGGTGGCGCGAGCCCCGCCGACGCCGCGCGCGCCGTCCGGCTGCTCACCACGGCGACCCGCCGGCTGATCGACGGCCAGGCCATGGACGTCGCCTTCGAACAGCGCGACAGCGTGACCGTCGCCGAGTGCCTGGAGATGGAGGGCGGCAAGACCGCGGCCCTGCTGGCCGCCGCCTCGGCGATCGGCGCCGTCCTCGCCGGCGCCGACGACAAGGTCGCCGACGCCCTCCAGCGCTACGGCCACCACCTGGGCCTGGCCTTCCAGGCGGTGGACGACCTGCTCGGCATCTGGGGCGCCACCGAGGTGACCGGCAAGCCGCACTGGGGGGACCTGCGCCAGCGCAAGAAGTCCCTGCCGGTCGCCGCCGCGCTGGCCGAGGGCGGGGCCGCCTCGCGCCGGCTCGCCGGGCAACTGGCCGATCCGAAGGGCCGCGGCGAGGAGAGCGAGCCCGAGCTCGCCGCCCGGGCTGCCCTGATCGAGGAGGCCGGCGGCCGGGCCTGGACCCAGGAGGAGGCCCGCCGCCAGCACACGACTGCCCTCGCCGCCCTGGACGAGGTGCCCATGTCCGACGAGGTGCGCGAGCACTTCGTCGCACTCGCCGAATTCGTGGTGGTACGAGAGAGGTGACGTTACGTTGACAGCAACCGCGGACGGCCGGCTCGACCCTGAGTACGATCCCGAGCCGGTCGCGGTGGGCGACCGCCCCCCGGCGCTGTCGGGCGCCGGGCGGTGGCGGCCCGAGGACGGCGAGCAATCCGGGCCGGCCGACGGGGCGGGCCCCGTACCGGCCGACGCGCGGGAGGCCCTGGCCCGCGCCACCACCCACCTGCTCTCGCTGCAGAGCTCCGAGGGCTGGTGGAAGGGGGACCTGGAGACCAACGTCACCATGGACGCCGAGGACTTACTGCTCCGGCAGTTCCTCGGGATCCGGACCGAGGACCAGACCAAGGCCACCGCCGAGTGGATCCGTTCCCAGCAGCGGGAGGACGGCACCTGGGCCACCTTCCACGGCGGGCCGCCCGAACTGTCCACCACCGTCGAGGCGTACGTCGCCCTCAAACTGGCCGGCGACGACCCGGGCGCCCCGCACATGCAGGCCGCCGCGCGGTACGTGCGCTCCGCCGGCGGCATCGCGGCCGCCCGGGTCTTCACCCGGATCTGGCTCGCGCTCTTCGGCTGGTGGCCGTGGGAACGGCTGCCCGAGATGCCGCCCGAGATCATCTTCCTGCCCAGGTGGCTGCCGCTGAACATCTACGCCTTCGGCTGCTGGGCCCGCCAGACCATCGTCCCGCTCACCATCGTCTCGGCCCACCGCCCCGTCCGACCGGCGCCCTTCCCGCTGACCGAGCTGCACACCGACCCGGACGACCCCTACCCCCACCGGCCGCTCGCCCCCGCCACCAGCTGGGACGGCCTCTTCGAACGCCTCGACAAGGTCCTGCACGCCTACCACCGGCGGGCCGTGCGCCCGCTGCGCCGGCTCGCCGTCTCCCAGGCCTGCCGCTGGATCATCGAACGGCAGGAGGCCGACGGCTGCTGGGGCGGGATCCAGCCGCCCGCCGTCTACTCGCTGATCGCCCTGCACCTCGAGGGCTACGAGCTGGAACACCCGGTGATGCAGGCCGGACTCTCCTCCTTCGACCGCTTCACCGTGCACACCGAGGACGGCCGGCGCTGGCTGGAGGCCTGCCAGTCCCCGGTCTGGGACACCTGCCTGGCCACCATCGCCCTGGTCGACGCCGGACTGCCGGCCGACCACCCGGCGCTGGTCTCGGCCGTCGACTGGATGCTCCAGGAGGAGATCCGCAAGAACGGCGACTGGTCCGTCCAGCGGCCCTCGCTGGCCCCCGGCGGCTGGGCCTTCGAGTTCGAGAACGACACCTACCCCGACATCGACGACACCGCCGAGGTGGTCCTCGCGCTGCGCCGGGTCGCCCACCCCGACCCGGCCAAGGTCGAGGCCGCGGCGGAGCGCGGCGTGCTGTGGAACCTCGGGATGCAGTCCAAGAACGGCGCCTGGGGCGCCTTCGACGTCGACAACACCAGCACGCTGCCCAACAAGCTGCCGTTCTGCGACTTCGGCGAGGTGGTCGACCCGCCCTCGGCCGACGTCACCGCCCACGTGGTGGAGATGCTCGCCGAGACCGGCCGGGCCCGCGACCCCCGCACCCGGCGCGGCGTCGAGTGGCTGCTGCGCAACCAGGAGGCGGACGGCTCCTGGTTCGGCCGCTGGGGCACCAACTACATCTACGGCACCGGCTCGGTGCTGCCCGCGCTGGCCTCGGCCGGCGTCCCGGACGAGCACCCCGCAGTCCGCCGGGCCGTCCGCTGGCTGGAGGACCGGCAGAACACCGACGGCGGCTGGGGCGAGGACATGCGCTCCTACGAGGACCCGGCCCGCTGGGCCGGGCGCGGCGACTCCACCGCCTCGCAGACCGCGTGGGCGCTGATGGCGCTGCTCGCGGCCGGCGAGGGGCCGGACGGCCGGGCCAACCCGGCGGTGGAGCGCGGCGTGGACTGGCTCGTGCGCACCCAGCTGCCCGAGGGCACCTGGGACGAACCGCAGTTCACCGGCACCGGCTTCCCCTGGGACTTCTCCATCAACTACCACCTCTACCGGCTGGTCTTCCCGGTCACCGCACTCGGCCGCTACCTGCACGGCAACCCGGTGATCGGCCGGGGCGACGGCGGGGCCCCGGCGATCGGGGCGACGCGGTGACCACCGCACCCCTGCTGGTCCTCTGCGCGCTGGGCCCCGAGGTCTGGGCCCTGCGCGGCGGGGACTGGCGCGGAGCGGCGGGCGGGCCACCGGTGCTGGTGCGCACCGGCATGGGCCGGCGCCGCGCCGCGCTCGCCGTGCGCGGGCTGCTCGACTCCGCCCCGGGCGGGTACGGCGCGCTCGTGGTGGCCGGCTTCGGCGCCGCGGTCGGCCCCGGCGTGCTGCCGGGGGACGTCGTGGTCGCCGACGGCGTGCGCGACGCGGAGGGGCACCTGTACCCGGTCGACTCCGGTCCGGAGCTCGCCCGGGCCCTCAAGGAGCAGGGCCTGGCCGTGCACACCGGGGTGCACCACACCGCCGACCACGTGGTCCGCGGCCTGGAACGCCGGGCCCTGCACCTGCAGGGCGCGCTCGCCGTCGACATGGAGGCGGCCGCGGTGCTCGCCGCGCTGCGCGAGCGGCGGCCGGCCCTGCCCGCCGCCGTCCTGCGGGTCGTGGTGGACACCCCCGAGCGCGAGCTGCTGCGGCCCGGCACCCTCCCGGCCGGGGCGCGCGCCTGGCGGACCCTGCGGGCGACCGTCCCCGCCCTCGTCGACTGGTACCGGCAGGAGGCCCGGCCGGCCCCCGCCGAACCGAACCACCCCACATCCTCGACGCTCCCCCAGGAGGCGAGCTAGCCATGGCCATGCCGTTGCGCCAGACCGTGCGGGTCGGCACCTACCTCATGCAGCAGAGGCTGCTCAAACGGCGGGAGAAGTTCCCGCTGATCGTCGAGCTGGAGCCGCTGTTCGCCTGCAACCTCGCCTGCGAGGGCTGCGGCAAGATCCAGCACCCGGCGGGCGTCCTGAAGCAGCGGATGCCGGTCGCCCAGGCCGTCGGCGCGGTCCTCGAGTCGGGCGCGCCGATGGTCTCGATCGCCGGCGGCGAGCCGCTGATGCACCCGCAGATCGACGAGATCGTCCGACAGCTGGTGGAGCGCCGCAAGTACGTCTTCCTCTGCACCAACGCGCTGCTGCTGCGCAAGAAGATCGACAAGTTCCGGCCCTCGCCGTACTTCACCTGGGCCGTGCACATCGACGGCCTGCGCGAGCGGCACGACGAGTCGGTCGCCAAGGAGGGCACCTTCGACGAGGCGGTGGCGGCCATCAAGGAGGCCAAGCGGCGCGGCTTCCGGGTCACCACCAACAGCACCTTCTTCAACACCGACACCCCGCAGACCATCATCGAGGTGCTGGACTTCCTCAACGACGAGCTCAAGGTCGACGAGATGATGATCTCCCCGGCCTACGCCTACGAGAAGGCCCCCGACCAGGAGCACTTCCTCGGCGTCGACCAGACCAGGGACCTCTTCCGCAAGGCCTTCGCCGGCGGCAACCGGCGCCGCTGGCGGCTCAACCACAGCCCGCTCTTCCTCGACTTCCTGGAGGGCAAGGCCGACTTCGAGTGCACCCCCTGGGGCATCCCCAACTACTCGTTGTTCGGCTGGCAGCGGCCCTGCTACCTGATGGCCGACGGCTACGTGCCCACCTACCGCGAACTCGTCGAGAAGACCGACTGGACCAAGTACGGCCGCGGCAAGGACCCGCGCTGCGCCAACTGCATGGCGCACTGCGGCTACGAGCCGACCGCCGTCCTCGCCACCATGGGCTCGCTCAAGGAGTCGCTGCGCGCCATCACCGAGACCGTCGGCGCCGACCGAGGCCGCTGAACGGGCGGTCCGCGCACCCCGCGGACCGCCACCCGGCCCGGGCCCGCCGCCCGGGCCGGCCCCGCCCCCGCCGGGCGGCGGCACCACCGCACCACTCCGAGTCGTGAGGTGTACCCATGTCACTGCTCTCCAGCGTCACGTCCCCGGCCGAGCTGCGGAAGCTTCCGGCGGCCGAACTCCCGCTGCTCGCCGACGAGATCCGCGCCTTCCTGATCGACGCCGTCACCCGCACCGGCGGACACCTCGGACCCAACCTCGGCGTGGTGGAGCTGACCATCGCCCTGCACCGGGTCTTCGACTCCCCCTACGACCGGATCGTCTTCGACACCGGCCACCAGAGCTACGTCCACAAGCTGCTCACCGGCCGCCAGGACTTCTCCCGGCTGCGGATGAAGGGCGGCCTGTCCGGTTACCCCTCGCGCCGCGAGTCCGAACACGACCTGGTCGAGAACTCGCACGCCTCCACCGCCCTGTCCTACGCCGACGGCCTCGCCAAGGCCGCCCGACTGCTCGGCCAGCACGACCGGCACACCGTCGCGGTGATCGGCGACGGCGCGCTCACCGGCGGGCTCGCCTGGGAGGCGCTCAACAACATCGCCGAGGCCAGGGACCGGCCGCTGGTCATCGTCGTCAACGACAACGAACGCTCCTACGCCCGCACCATCGGCGGCCTCGCCAACCACCTGGCCACCCTGCGCACCACCCAGGGCTACGAGCGCTTCCTCGCCCTCGGCAAGGGGGCGCTGCAGCGCACCCCGCTGGTCGGGCAGCCGATCTTCGACGCCCTGCACGGCGCCAAGAAGGGCTTCAAGGACGCCTTCGCCCCGCAGGGCATGTTCGAGGACCTCGGGCTGAAGTACCTCGGCCCGATCGACGGCCACGACGTCGGCGCCGTCGAACAGGCGCTGCGCCAGGCGCGCGGCTTCGGCGGGCCCGTCATCGTGCACTGCCTGACCGTCAAGGGGCGCGGCTACCGGCCCGCCGAACAGGACGAGGCCGACCGCTTCCACGCCGTCAACCCGATCGACCCCTACACCTGCCTGCCGATCAACCCCAGCAGCGGCGTCTCCTGGACCTCGGTCTTCGGCGACGAGCTGGTCGCGCTCGGCGCCGAGCGGCCGGACCTCGTCGCGATCACCGCCGCGATGCTCCAGCCGGTCGGCCTCGCCCGCTTCGCCAAGGCCCACCCGGAGCGCACCTTCGACGTCGGCATCGCCGAGCAGCACGCCGTCACCAGCGCCGCCGGCCTGGCCACCGGCGGCCTGCACCCGGTGGTCGCGGTCTACGCGACCTTCCTCAACCGGGCCTTCGACCAGGTCCTGATGGACGTCGCCCTGCACCGGCTCGGCGTGACCTTCGTCCTGGACCGGGCCGGGGTCACCGGCAGCGACGGCGCCTCCCACAACGGCATGTGGGACATGTCCGTCCTGCAGGTCGTCCCCGGACTGCGGCTCGCCGCCCCGCGCGACGCCGACCAGCTGCGCGCCCAGCTGCGCGAGGCCGTCGACGTGGCCGACGCCCCCACGGTCATCCGCTTCCCCAAGGGGAACATCGGCCCCGGCGTCCCCGCGGTCGAGCGGATCGGCGGCGTCGACGTCCTGCTGCGCACCGGGCCGGCACCGGAGATCCTGCTCGTCGCCGTCGGCACCACGGCCGCCGCCTGCCTGGACGCCGCCCGGCTGCTGCTCGCCGAGGGGTTCACCGCGACCGTGGTCGACCCGCGCTGGGTCAAGCCGGTCGACCCGGCACTGGCGCGGCTCGCCGCCGCCCACCGGCTGGTCGTCACCGTCGAGGACAACGGACGCACCGGCGGCGTCGGGGCCGCCACCGCCCAGGCGCTGCGCGACGCCGACGTGGACGTGCCGGTGCGGGTGCTCGGCCTGCCGCAGGAGTTCCTCGGCCACGCCGCCCGCGGGGAGATCCTGGAGGAGGCCGGCCTGACCGGCACCGGGGTCGCCGCCCAGACCGCCGTCTTCGCGAAGACCCTGCTGCCGAACCGAGGAGCGAACCAGCGCCATGCCGGCTGAACCCGACCGCCCCGCCTTCGACCGCCCCGCCTTCGACCTCGCCGCCCTGATCGCCGAACGCGGCGCCGAGCGCTACGAGCTGCACGGCCGCTACCTCAACCCGCAGCTGCCGCGGATGCTGCACACCATCGGCTTCGACAAGTACTACGAGCGCGCCGAGGGCCCGTACTTCTACGACGCCGAGGGCAACGAGTACCTCGACATGCTGGCCGGCTTCGGCATCTTCGCGCTCGGCCGCCACCACCCGGTGGTGCGCTCGGCGGTGCAGCAGGTGATGGACCTCGACCTGCCCGACCTGGTCCGGTTCGACTGCTCGCCGCTGCCCGGACTGCTCGCCGAGCGGCTCCTCTCGCACGCGCCCGGACTGGACCGGGTGTTCTTCGGGAACAGCGGCACCGAGGCGGTGGAGACCGCGCTCAAGTTCGCCCGGTACGCCACCGGCCGGCGCCGGATCCTCTACGCCGACCACGCCTTCCACGGTCTGACCGCCGGTTCGCTCTCGGTCAACGGCGAGAGCGGGTTCCGCAAGGGCTTCGACCCGCTGCTGCCGGACACCGCCATCCCGCTCGGCGACCTCGGCGCACTGGCCAAGGAGCTGAAGCGCGGGGACGTCGCGGCGCTGATCGTCGAACCGATCCAGGGCAAGGGCGTCCAGGCTCCGCCGCCCGGCTGGCTGGGCGCCGCGCAGGCCCTGCTGCACGAGCACAAGGCGCTGCTGATCTGCGACGAGGTGCAGACCGGCATCGGCCGCACCGGCGCGTTCTTCGCCTACCAGCACGAGGAGGGCGTGCTGCCCGACCTGGTCTGCGCGGCCAAGGCGCTGTCCGGCGGGTACGTGCCGGTGGGCGCGACGCTCGGCAAGGGCTGGATCTTCGAGAAGGTGTACTCCTCGATGGACCGGGTGCTGGTGCACTCGGCCAGCTTCGGCGCCAACGCCCAGGCGATGGCGGCCGGACTGGCGACCCTGGAGGTGATGCGCGAGGAGAAGGTGGTGGAGAACGCCCGCCAGGTCGGCGACCGCTTCCGGGAGCGGCTGGCCGAGCTGGTCGACCGGTACGAGCTGCTCGCCGAGGTCCGCGGCCGCGGGCTGATGATCGGCATCGAGTTCGGCCGGCCCAGGTCGCTCAAGCTGCGCACCGGGTGGACCGCCCTGCAGGCCGCTCGCAAGGGGTTGTTCGCCCAGATGGTGGTCGTCCCGCTGCTCCAGCGCCACCGGATCCTCACCCAGGTGTCCGGCGACCACCTGGAGGTGATCAAGCTGATCCCGCCGCTGATCATCACCGACCGGGACGTGGACCGGTTCGTGGCCGCGTTCACCGACGTCATGGACGACGCGCACCGGGGGACCGGTCTGATGTGGGACTTCGGGCGGACCCTGGTCAAGCAGGCGGTCGGCAACCGCTGAGCAGGACGCCTGGACCGGCGGGCGAGGTGCGCGGAACGGGACACCGGGATCGGCGGGCGAGGTGCGCGGAGTGGGAAGTCGGGCGGGCCGACTTCCCACTCCGTGGGAGACACCGCGTCAGAGCTCGGTCCGGCGTCGCCGGATGACCACCACGAGATCGACGGCGGCGAACAGGGTGAGCAGCCCGCAGGCGATGGCGAAGCCGGTGAGCGTCCCCCGGCTGGGGGCGCCGTAGGCGGGGGAGGCCGCCGCCCAGACCGCGAAGCCCACCGTGGCCAGCGCGAACAGCGGAGTGAAGGTGAGCGAGAGCAGGTAGCGGAGCTTGAGGTCGCTGCGGGCGGTGGACGGTTCGGTGCCGCTGCGCCAGCGCCGCCGGGGCGTGGTGATGGTGGTGCGCATGCCCTTTCACCTCCGGACCGCGTGGGTGCGGGCTACGATTCCAGCGTACGTCCGAGGGGGGAACGGGGAGGCGTGATGACGGGGTCGGACACGGCGGGCACGGACGCCGAGGGCTACGCGGGCCTGCGGATCGAGCGGGCCAGGGAACTGGCCCGGCGGCACGGCTGGGCGTCGGTCCGGGTGCTCGAACCCGGGGCGATGACGACCATGGACCACCGCGAGGGGCGGCTCAACCTCGCGGTGCGCGACGGTCTGGTCGAGCGCAGCTGGGAAGGCTGACCGCCGGGTGGGGCCGGCCGCCCCGGCGCCGGGCGAGCCGTCGTTCGGCGGCGGTCACCAGGGGTTCCGCCAGGGGCAGCGAGAGCAGCACCAGTAGTCCGGCGGCCCAGCCGGCCAGGACGTCGGTGACCCAGTGGGTGCCGAGGTAGACCGTGGTCAGGCCGATCGAGCAGGCGGTGGCCGCGGCGAGCACGGCGCCGGTGCGCCGCCAGCGGACCGCGAGGTAGGCGAGCACGCCCCAGGTGACGACGGCGTTCGCGGTGTGACCGGACGGGAAGATGGTGCCGCCGGAGAACAGCTCGGGCGAGCCGACGTACTGGGCGTAGTGCGGGCCCAGCCGGCCGGTGACGATCTTGACCGCGCCGACCGTGACGTTCAGCAGGAGCAGGGCGACGGCCATCACCAGCAGCGGGCGCAGCCGCCCCAGCCGGTGGGCGCGCCAGGCGAGCCAGGCGAAGGCGGCGACGGCGGAGGGGCCGCGCTGGCCGGCGACCACCCAGGTGTCGAGCAGCGGTTCCAGGCTGGGCCAGTGCGCGTAGGGGCGGAACAGGCGCACGTCCCAGTCGAGGTCGACCAGGGCGGTGTTGAGCAGGACACCGGCCAGGACCAGCAGGTAGGCGCCGCAGGTGGCGGCCAGGAGGGCGGCCTGCCGGCGGCCCATCGGCGGCCAGCCGGGCTCGTCGCGGTCCGTCCGGCGGCGCAGGTCCGGGTGGGCGGTGAGCTGCTCCGGCCCCTGGTCCGGACGGGGCGCGGGGGTACTCGGGGCTTGCACGGGGGTGACCTTACCCAGCCGGCCGAGCCCATTCCGGGGGTTATTGTCATTTACCCGAGAAATCGACAATCGGAGGTCCGTGATCGCACCCGGGGAGTGATTTCAATGATTCTCATATCGAATGTCCGTGTGGTGTTCGAATGATTCAGCAAAAGCCCCGGTAAAGAAAAGCGGAGCGGGAGGCCGGCCGGTCCGGCTTCCCACTCCGTGGTAACCCTGTGTAGGTTCAGTGCTCAGTCGAGGGGGCCGCCGGCGACGTAGACGACCTGGCCGGAGACGAAGCCGGCGCCCTCGCTCGCCAGGAACGAGATGGTGTGGGCCACGTCCTCAGGCAGACCGACCCGCTGGACCGGGATCTGCGAGGCCGCGGCCCGCTTGAAGTCCTCGAAGTCCATGCCGACCCGGGCCGCGGTGGCCGCGGTCATGTCAGTGGCGATGAAGCCGGGGGCGACGGCGTTGGCGGTGATGCCGAACTTCCCGAGCTCGATGGCCAAAGTCTTGGTGAAGCCCTGAAGCCCCGCCTTGGCGGCCGAGTAGTTCGCCTGGCCGCGGTTGCCCTGTGCGGAAGAGGAGGACAGGTTGACGATCCGGCCGAAGCCGGCGTCCACCATGTGCTTCTGCACCGCGCGGGTCATCAGGAAGGCGCCGCGGAGGTGGACGTTCATGACCGTGTCCCAGTCGGACTCGGACATCTTGAAGAGCAGGTTGTCGCGGAGTACGCCCGCGTTGTTGACCAGGACGACCGGGGCGCCGAGCTCGGCGACCACGCGGTCGACGGCGGCCTGCACCTGCGCGGCGTCCGAGACGTCGGCGCCGACGGCCAGGGCCCGGCCGCCGGCCGCGGTGATCCGGTCGACGGTGTCCTTGCCGGCGGCCTCGTCCAGGTCGAGGACGGCCACGGCGTAGCCGTCGGCGGCCAGGCGCTCGGCGGTGGCGGCGCCCAGGCCGCGCGCGGCGCCGGTGACGACGGCGACCCGGGTGGCGGTGCTCTGCTCGGTCATGCTCGCTCTCGTCTCTCTCGGGAAGGCCTCCGCGGGGAGCGCCCCGGGAGGGTGGCCACACCCTACCGGTGAGTAGGGAGGGCGGCCAGGGCCGGAGAGCCGCAGGTGACGGTCGGTAAGGACCGACCGGTCGGCTTTCTACTGAGAACGGGTTACCGAGAGGGCGTGGCGGGCGCGTAAATATGCCAATGTTGCCGAACCTGCGTCTACTATCCGCCCCTGCCTGCCAGCAAGGGCCCGCCGTTTGTATAGTGTCCGCCAGCAGCCACCGGCTGCACGGCTGGAGCGCCCTCCCTCATAGCTGGACGCCCACTCGCCGTTACTGCCCCACCCGGGTGTCCCACACACACCGGGTGTGACATCGGGACGGATACATGGTGCTGGGGGAGATCCCGACGACCCGCGTGTCCGCGCGACTGCAGCAGTCGCCCGGGCACCTGATTCGCGTTGCACAGCAGGTTCACACCCGGCTGTGGTCGGAGCATGTCGGAGCCGATCTCACGGCTCCGCAGTTCGCGGTCCTGCTGGTCCTGGCCCTCGAGCCGGGCGCCGACCAGCGCACGGTCGGCGAGCGGGCCTCGTTGGACAAGGCCACGATGGCCGAGATGGTCGCGCGGCTGGTCCGCCGCGGCCTGGTGCTGAGGAGGCGAGACCCGGCCGACGGCCGGCGCAAGCTGCTGGCCCTCTCGCAGGGCGGCGCCCAGGCGGTGCGCGAGGCCACCGGTGGTGTGGTCCGCGTGCAGCGCACCCTGTTCGAGCCGCTGACGGCGGAGGAGCAGGTCGAGATCGTGCGGGTGATGGCCAAGATAGCCAGGCTGGAGCCCGCCGCGGTCGCCGTCTTCTCGGACGCGCGGCCGATACTGGACGCCCAGCGGGCGATCGGCTACCTGATCAGGGTGAGCCAGCAGGTGCACACCAAGCTCTGGTCGGAGCACGTCGGAGCGGAGCTGACGGCGCCGCAGTACGCGGTGCTGGACGCGCTGGAGCTGGAGCCGGGCGCCGACCAGCGCACGGTCGGCGAGCTGGCCTCGCTCGACAAGGCCACGATGGCCGAGATGGTGAGCCGACTGGTGCGCCGCGGCCTGGTGCAGCGTCGGCGCGACCCCTCGGACGGCCGCCGCAACCTGCTGTCGCTCTCGCCGGCCGGTCAGGACCTGCTGCACCGTTCGGCGGCCGGCGTCGGCGAGGTGCAGCGACTGCTGCTGGCCCCGCTGGACGAGGGCGAGCACGCGCCGGCCCTGGCGCTCATCGCCAAGGCGGCCAGGCTCTAGCCGTCCTTCTTCGAGCTCCAGCCAAAACGATTCGCCAACGTACTGAGCGGCTCACGTACCGCGGAACGCGGTCGCCGAAGAGCGCGGTCGCCGGAGAACGGTGACCGGGCAGGACGGTGACCGGGGAACGCGGTGACCGCGGAGCACGGGGAAACGAGGACCCGGATCGCCGGGTGCCGAGTGACCCGCGACCGCACGGCCGATCGCAGGACCACCTGCACGACCGATCGCACGACGGACCGCACGACCGGCCTGCCGAGGGGACCCAGGCGGCCGGATCCGGCGGACCGTGACACGACGAGGACCGCCCGCCCCTGCCGGGGAGGGCGGTCTTTCGACGTGGCGGGCCCGTCGTAGTGGTCGGACGGCGGGTGCCGTCAGTTCCAGTCGAACTCCTGCGGGTCCGGACCGATCCGCTTGCCGGTGGCGACGGCGGCGATCGCGGCGAGGTCGGCGGCGTCCAGCTCGAAGCCGGCCACGTCCAGGTTCTCCCGGATCCGGGAGGGGGTGACCGACTTCGGGATCGCGATCACGCCGCTCTGCAGGTGCCAGCGGAGCACCACCTGGGCGACCGTGCGGCCGTGCTTCCCGGCGATCTCCACCAGCGCCGGCTCGGCGAGCAGCTCCTTGCCCTGGCCCAGCGGGCTCCAGGCCTCGGTGGCGATGCCGTGCTTCGCGTGGAACTCCCGCAGCTCGGTCTGCGGGAAGTACGGGTGCAGCTCGACCTGGTTGAGCACCGGCACGACCGGGCTCTCGTCCAGCAGGCGGGTGAGCTGCTCGGTGCCGAAGTTGGAGACGCCGACCGACCGGACCCGGCCGTCCGCCTTCAGCTGCTCGAGGGCCTTCCAGACGTTGGCGTAGCTGCCGTGCATCGGCCGCGGCCAGTGGATCAGGTAGAGGTCGAGGTAGTCGAGGCCGAGCTTGGCCAGCGAGGCGTCGAACTCGCGCAGGACGGCGTCGCGGCCCTGCTCGCCGGACCAGTCCCGGGTGCCCGAGTTCCAGAGCTTGGTGGTGATGTAGAGGTCCTCGCGGGCGACGCCGCCGGCCAGCGCCTCGGCGATCGCCTTGCCGGTGCCGTCCTCGTTCTCGTAGATGGCGGCGGTGTCGATGGAGCGGTAGCCCGCCTCGATCGCACTGCGGACGGCGGCGGTGGCCTCGCCGTCCGGGACCTGCCACACGCCGAAGCCGAGCTGCGGGATCTGGGCGCCGTCGTTCAGGGTGACGCTGGGGATGTTGCTCACGGGAAGGGGTGCCCTCCTGGTCGTCCGTGTGTTTCCAGAAGGGGGCAACTGGCGTTCGGACGGGATTGTTCCCGCCAATCGGGCGAATCCTGCGCCGGCCCGCGGCCGCCGGGGCCCGGAACCGCGGGCCGACGGGCGGAAAACCTGTTGCGCGGATCACATCGCGGTTGGCACGCTCGCTGACATGGCCTCCTGAGATCCGGGCCCTTCGTGCCCCCACCCCCGTCCGTCCGCTCGGCCGGTTCGACCGGTCGGTACGCGTGACCCGTGCTCCCCGCCCGCGGCGCCCGCTCCGGGCGCGGTGAGGTCGCCGTCCCCGGCGCCTCCCGGCGGGCCGGTCCGGCTCCCGGTGCTGTGCGTCCCGCGCCCGGTCCGTCGGCCGCGCCCGTCCGCCCCTATCCGTCCGCACCCGCCCTCGCAGGGCGCATCGCCCTGCCCGCGCGCCCTCCCGCGCGCCCTCCCGCACCTCGCTCGCACCCTCCCGCATCGGAGCGTCATGCTGCTCACCCCCCTGCCGCTGGCCGACCCCGGCAGTCCCGACCTCTCCTCACCCCTGGCCTTCCTGCGCTGGCTCCAGCGCGGCCAGCGGCGCGGGCAGGTGCTCTCCACCTGCTGGGCGCTGCTGGAGATGGGCGGCCAGGCCGCGCTGCCGGTGCCGCTCGGGTGGGGCGTGCAGGCCGCCGTCGACGCCGACGCCGCCGGGATCTGGCGGGCCGGCGCGCTCGCCGTGCTGCTCTCCGTCGTCTCCGTGCTCGGCACCGTGCTGCTGCACCGCCAGGCGGTCTGGAACTGGATCCACGCCGCCTGCCAGGTGCGGCAGCTGGTGGCCCGGCAGGCCTCGCACCTCGGGGCCGGGCTGTCCCGCCGGATCGCCACCGGCGAGGTCGTCGCGGTCGGCAGCGGGGACGTCGAGCGGATCGGCTGGTACGTCGAGCTCGTCGCCCGGGTGCGGGCCGCGGTGATCGTCTGGCTGGCCGTCAGCACGGCCGTGCTGGTCGCCGAACCGGTGCTCGGCCTCGGGGTGCTGCTCGGGGTCCCGGTGCTCGCGGCCGCCGTCTGGCCGCTGATCGGCCCCTTCGAGCGGCGGTACGAGCAGCAGCGCACGCTGGGCGGCAAGGCCACCGAGCTGGCCGCCGACACGGTGGCGGGGCTGCGGGTGCTGCGCGGCATCGGCGGCGAGGAACTGTTCCTCGAACGGTACCGGGCGGCCTCCCAGAAGGTCCGGGCCGCGGCCGTCCGCTCGGCCCGGCTGTGGTCGTTGATGCAGGCGCAGCAGGTGCTGCTCCCCGGCCTGTTCGTGGTCGGGGTCACCTGGTACGGCGCCCGGCAGGCGGCCGCCGGCGAACTCGCCGTCGGCACCCTGATCGCGGTGTACGGGGCCACCGCCTTCCTGGCCGCGCCGCTGCGCATCCTGGGCGAGGCCGCGCACGCCTGGAGCGTCGCCCGGGTCTCCGCCGGGAGGGCCGTCCGGGTGCTCTCGCTCAGCCGCACCACCGGCACGGCCGAGGCGGCGTTGGACCGGCCCGGGGACTGCGACCTGTTCGACCCGGAGACCGGTCTGAGCGCGCGGGCCGGTGAGCTGACCGCCGTCGTCTGCGGGGACCCGGACTTCGCCGGGGCGCTCGCAGAACGGCTCGGCGGGCACGTCCCGGTGGCCGAGGGCGAGCCGCAGCCGCCCTCCGTCCGGCTCGGCGGGACGGACCTGGACGCGGTGCCGCTGGCCGAGGCCAGGGCCGCGGTGCTGGTCCACGACAAGGAGCCGGTGCTGCTCTCCGGCACACTGGCCGGGCTGTTCGACATCCCGTCGTCCGGCCGGGTCCCGGTGGCCGAGGCGCTCGCGGCCACCCGCTCGGACGACGTGCTGGACGCCCTGGTGGACGGCTCGCCGGACTGCGCGGGGGACCCGCTGCGGGCCCGGATCACCGAGCGCGGGCGCTCGCTGTCGGGAGGCCAGCGCCAGCGGCTGGCGCTGGCCCGCGCCCTGCTGGCCGACCCGCCGGTCCTCGTCCTGGACGAGCCCACCAGCGCGGTGGACGCCCACACCGAGTCCAGGATCGCCAGCGGACTGCGGGAGACCCGGGCGGGCCGCACCACCGTGGTGTTCGCGACCAGCCCGCTGCTGCTCGACCAGGCGGACCGGGTGGTGCTGGTCCGGGACGGCCGGGCCGTCGCGGCCGGGCGGCACCGCGAACTGATGCGCACCGAGCCGGCCTACCGCGCCGTGGTCACCCGCGACGAGGAACCGGTGCGGGCCCCGGCCGGGGCCGGTGGGCGCGGGGCCGCCGGGGCCGCCGGGGCGGGGCGCGCCGCGGAGGGCACCCGGGGCGGGGAGGGCGGCCGGGCCGCGACGGGCGGCCGGGTCGCGACGGCGGAGCTGGAGGAGCCGGTATGAGCCGCCCGGGCGCCGGGCCGTCCGGCTCTTCGGGGCGGCCCGCCCGTGCCCGCCGTCCTGCCTGCCCTGCCCGTTCCGCCCGTCCCGCCGCCGGGGACCGTGGCGACCGCGGTCACCGGGCCGACCGTGTCGAGCCGTCCGTTCGATCGGACCAACCCTTGAGGAGCGCGTCATGAAGCCCCCCGTCCAGCAGGAGCAGGGGCCGGCCACCACGCTGCCGGTCGGCTCCCCGGCCGCCGTCCGCGAGTACCTGCGGCTGCTCGCCCGGCGCCACCGCCGCGGCTTCTCCGCGGTGGTCGGCCTGCACTCGGTGGCCACCCTGGCCGGGCTGGTCGGGCCCTGGGTGCTCGGCGCCCTGGTCGAGTCGCTGGCCACCGACACCGCCGGGGCCGCCGTCGCCACCGCGGTCGCCTGGTACCTGCTGGCGCTGGTGGTGCAGTCCGCCTTCACCGGCTGGTCCCGGCTGCGCGGCGCGGTCCTCGGCGAGCGGGTGCTGGCCGACCTGCGCGAGGACTTCCTGGTCCGTTCCGTCGCGCTGCCCACCGGCGTGCTGGAGCGGGCCGGCACGGGTGACCTGGTCTCCCGCGGCACCACCGACGTCGACCGGCTGGACAAGTCGGTGCGCGAGGCCGTGCCCGAGCTCGCCGTCGCCGTCGTCTCGCTGCTCCTGGTGCTCGGGGCCCTGCTGGTCACCTCCCCGCTGCTGGCCCTCACCTCCCTGGTCGGGCTGCCGCTGCTGCTGGCCAGCTCCCGCTGGTACTTCCGGCGCGCACCGCAGTCCTACCGCAACGAGTCGGCCGGGTACGCCGCGGTGAACACCGTGCTGGCCGAGACGGTGGACGCCGGGCGGACGGTGGAGGCGCTGCGCCTGGGGGAGCAGCGGATCGCCCTGACGGACCGCAAGCTGCGCGAGTGGCTGGCCTGGGAGCGCTACACGCTGTGGCTGCGGACGCTCTGGTTCCCGACCATCGACGCGGTGTACGCCTCGGCGGTGCTGGCGACCCTGGTGCTCGGCGGCCTGTTCACCCTCCAGGGCTGGATCACCGTCGGCCAGTTGACCACCGGGGTGCTCTACGCGCAGATGCTGACCGGCCCGGTCGACCTGATCCTGCGCTGGTACGACGAGCTGCAGATCGGGCAGGCCTCGCTGGCCCGGCTGGTCGGCGTCCGCGAAGTGCAGCCGCACGAGGGCGACGAGTCGGCCCGTCCGGACGGGCGCCGGGTGGAGGCCCGGGACGTCCGCTTCGGTTACCGCGAGGGCGCCGACGTCCTGCACGGCATCAGCCTGGACGTGGCCCCCGGCAGCCGGGTCGCGCTGGTCGGGCCGTCCGGCGCCGGCAAGTCCACCCTCGGGCGGCTGCTGGCCGGGATCTACGCCCCCGGGCGCGGCAGTGTGACGCTGGGCGGGGCCGCGCTGTCGCGGATGCCCGCCGAGCGGGTCCGGGCGGAGGTCGCCCTGGTGAACCAGGAGCACCACGTCTTCGTCGGCACCCTGCGGGACAACCTGCAGTTGGCCGCGCCGCGGGCGAGGGACACCGAGCTGCGGGCCGCGCTGGACGCGGTGGACGCCGGCGCCTGGGTGGACGCGCTGCCCGAGGGCCTGGACACCGAGGTCGGCTCCGGAGGCACCGCGCTGACCCCGCCGC
This sequence comes from Kitasatospora sp. NPDC004745, assembly GCF_042873275.1. Lineage (NCBI taxonomy): Bacteria > Bacillati > Actinomycetota > Actinomycetes > Kitasatosporales > Streptomycetaceae > Kitasatospora > Kitasatospora sp. NPDC004745. The sequence continues at coordinate 732,440 of NZ_JBIALK010000001.1, forward strand.
AGGCGCAGCAGCTGGCCCTGGCCCGGCTGGTGCTGGCCGATCCGCACACCCTGGTGCTGGACGAGGCCACCTCGCTGCTTGACCCGCGGGCCGCCCGGCACCTGGAGCGCTCGCTCGCCCGGGTGCTGGAGGGCCGCACGGTGATCGCCATCGCGCACCGGCTGCACACCGCGCACGACGCGGACGTGATCGCGGTGGTCGAGGGCGGCCGGATCAGCGAGTACGGCAGCCATCCGGAGCTGGTGGCGGCCGGCGGCCCGTACGCGGCGCTGTGGCGCTCCTGGCGGGACGAACGGTAGCGGCGGCGCGGTAAACCCGTACGGGGCGGGATTGCCCCGTACGGGTTACTCGCCGACCCGCAAGGGCGCGTAGCCGGGCAAATCGGCACCGGCGCCCGCAGACTGCTCCGGTGACCAAGATTTCGGACGGATCGTCCTCCAAGCGCAGCGAGATCGGTGGGGTCCCCACCCGCTACATCGGGATCGGCGTCATCGTCGTCCTCGCGGTGTGGTTCCTGTTCGCCAACCTCGACCGGGTGCAGATCCAGTTCTGGGTCTTCACCGTCACCGCACCGCTGTGGATCGCGCTCCTGGCCACCCTGGTCGCCGGTGCGGCGCTGGGCTGGCTGCTGAAGGGGCGTCGCGACCGGTGATCACCGGACCCGGTCCGGACCCGGCGGGACCCGCGGGCTTCGCACCGCTGATCGAGGTGCGCGGCGTCAACAAGCACTTCGGGGACCTGCACGTGCTGCAGGACATCGAGCTGACCGTCGGCCGCGGCGAGGTCGTGGTGGTCATCGGGCCGTCCGGCTCCGGCAAGTCCACGCTCTGCCGGGCGATCAACCGCCTGGAGCCGATCGAGGCGGGCACCATCCTGATCGACGGCGAGCCGCTGCCCGAGGAGGGCAAGGGCCTCGCCCGGCTGCGGGCCGAGGTCGGCATGGTGTTCCAGTCCTTCAACCTGTTCGCGCACAAGACGGTGCTGCAGAACGTCTCGCTCGCCCAGGTCAAGGTGCGCGGGCGGTCCAGGACGGAGGCGGACACGAGGTCCCGCGCGCTGTTGGAGCGGGTCGGACTGGAGGCGCAGGCCGCCAAGTACCCGGCCCAGCTGTCCGGCGGCCAGCAGCAGCGGGTGGCGATCGCCCGGGCCCTGGCGATGGACCCGAAGGCGCTGCTCTTCGACGAGCCGACCTCCGCGCTCGACCCCGAGATGATCAACGAGGTGCTGGACGTCATGCGCCAGCTCGCCCACGAGGGCATGACGATGGTCGTGGTCACCCACGAGATGGGCTTCGCCCGGGCCTCCGCCAACCGGGTGGTCTTCATGGCCGACGGGCGGATCGTCGAGGACCGCACCCCGGAGGACTTCTTCGGCGCTCCGGAGAGCGAGCGCGCCCGGGACTTCCTGTCCAAGATCCTCAAGCACTGAGGCGGCGCCGTGACGAGGAAGACCAGGCTCGCCGCCGCCCTCCTGACCGCCCTCCTGACCGCCGCCGCGGCCGGCTGCGGCAAGCCGGGGACCCCGCCGCCCAAGGGCCCGCAGGCCAGTGCGCTGCCCGGCTACCCCGTGCAGGACGCCGCCGCCGTCACCGGCTCGCCGACGCTGGACGCCGCCCGTGCCCGCGGCCACCTGGTGGTCGGCGCCAAGGAGGACCAGCCGTACCTGGGCTCGAAGAACCCGGCCACCGGCGAGTACTCCGGCTTCGACATCGAGATCGCCAAGATGGTCGGCGCCGACCTCGGCTTCGCGCCGGACCGGATCCAGTTCCGGACCATCGCCTCCGCCAACCGCGAGACCGCGCTGCAGAACGGGCAGGTCGACTACTACGTCGGCACCTACACCATCAACGACAACCGGAAGAAGCTGGTCGGCTTCGCCGGGCCCTACTACCTGGCCGGGCAGTCGCTGCTGGTGCGCCGGAACGACGACAGGATCCACGGCCCGGAGGACCTGAACGGCCGGAAGGTCTGCTCGGCGGCCGGCTCGACGCCGTACCAGCGGATCCAGTCGCAGTACCCGCAGGCGCGGCTGATCGGCTACGACACCTACTCGGCCTGCGTGGACAACCTGATCACCGGCCAGGTCGACGCCGTCACCACCGACGACACGATCCTGATGGGCTACGCCGCCAAGGTGCCGGACGAGCTCAAGGTCGTCGGCCGGCCGTTCTCCCGGGAGCCGTACGGGATCGGCACGCCGAAGGGCGACACCGCGCTGCGGTACGCGCTCGACGACGCGCTGGCCCGCCACGAGCAGAACGGCGACTGGCGGAAGGCCTACGACGCCACCCTGGGCCTGTCCGGGGTGCCGGCGCCGACCCCGCCGCCGATCGACCGGTACTGAGAGGGCCGCGCCGTGAAAACGCTGATCGACAACTGGTCGACCTACTGGGAGGGCTTCCTCGGCACGCTGCAGCTCTTCCTCGTGAGCGCCGCGGTGTCGCTGGTGCTGGGCGTGCTGATCGCGGGCTTCCGGGTCTCGCCGGTCAGGCCGCTGCGGGTGTTCGGGGCGGTGTGGGTGACGCTGCTGCGCAACACGCCGCTCACCCTGCTCTTCTTCATCGTGGTGCTGGGTCTGCCGCGCTTCGACATCACGCTGCCGTTCTTCACCTTCGCGGTGGCCGCGCTCGGCTGCTACACCTCGGCCTTCGTCTGCGAGGCGATGCGCGCGGGCATCAACACGGTGCCGACCGGGCAGGGGGAGGCGGCGCGCAGCCTGGGGATGGGCTTCGGGCAGACCATGGGCCTGGTGGTGCTCCCGCAGGCGTACCGGTCGGTGGTCGCCCCGATCGGCAGTGTGATGATCGCGCTCGCGAAGAACACGGCGATCGCCGGTTCGTTCAGCGTCACCGAGCTGCTCGGCACCTACCGGACCATCAACGAGCTCGGCTACGGCATCGTCTGGACCTTCGTCTGGATCGCCGTCGGCTACCTGATCATCACGCTGGCCGTCAGCCTCGTCTTCAACCTGCTGGAACGACGGGTGGCGGTGTCGCGATGACGGTCGAATCCTCCGCGCTGTACGACGTCCCCGGCCCCAGGGCGCTCGCCCGGCACCGGCTGTACGGGGGGATCGCGCTGCTGCTGATCGCGGCGCTGATCGGCTGGATCGTCTACATGCTCTTCCACACGCAGCAGTTCACGTACGAGAAGTGGACGGCCTTCCAGTACCGGGGTGTCCAGGAGCTGCTGCTGCGCGGCCTCGGCAACACCCTCAAGGCCTTCGGCTGGACGGTGCTCCTGGCACTGCCCTTCGGCGCGCTGTTCGCCGCCGGCCGGCTGTCCGACCACCGGCCGGTGCGCTGGGTCTGCACGCTGGTGGTGGAGTTCTTCCGGGCCATGCCGCTGCTGGTGATGATCTTCTTCGTCTTCGTGGCGCTCAAGGCCCCGCCGCTGTGGGCGCTGGTGACCGGGCTGGTGCTGTACAACGGCTCGGTGCTGGCCGAGGTGCTCCGGGCCGGGGTGCTCGCCGTGCCCAGGGGGCAGCGGGAGGCGGCCTTCGCGCTCGGCATGCGCAAGACCCAGGTGATGGCCTACGTGCTGGTGCCCCAGGCCAACCGGGCGATGCTGCCGGCCATCATCAGCCAGCTGGTGGTCGCGCTCAAGGACACCTCGCTGGGCTTCCTGATCACCTACGAGGAGTTCCTGCACGCCGGCAAGCTGATCGCCACCAACCTCGACTACGACCTGCCGTTCATCCCGGTGGTGATGGTGATCGCACCGGTCTACATCGGCATGTGCCTGCTGCTCTCCTGGTTCGCCCGCTGGGTCGAGCGCCGCAGCCGGCGCAGCCCGAGCGCCCGGGGCGGCGCACCGGTGGCCAAGGCCGAGGTGGCGATGGGTCTGCCGCCCTCCGTGCAGCAGTGAGGGACCTGGTTCTCCGCGGAACCATAGGTGCGGGTGGGGATCGGCCGGGCGTCTCCAATTTCCTCTTATGATTGCGGAGGCTGGACGACGACCCGACGGAGGGCCCATGGAGCCGGTGTTCGACTCGCGGCACATCAGGACGTTCCACGAGGTCGTCAGAGCGGGCTCCTACTCGGCCGCCGCGCGCGAGCTCGGCTACACCCAGCCCGCCATCACCCAGCAGATGAAGGCGCTCGAACGCACCGTCGGCGTCCCGCTGTTCACCCGGGCCGGGCGCGGACTGCGGCTCACCGAGGCCGGTGAGGCGCTGTCCCGGCACTCCGAACTGATCCTCGGCAGCCTCTCCGCCGCCCAGCAGCAGCTCGCCGCCCTCGCCCGGCTGCGCGCCGGCCGGGTGCGGGTCTGTGCCTTCCCCAGCGCGAACGCCACCCTGATACCGGAGGCTATGGCCCGGCTGCTCGCCGAGCACCCCGGAGTCCGGGTCGAACTGCTGGAGGCCGAGCCGCCGGAGTCCGTCCAGCGCCTGCTGCGCGGGGAGTGCGACATCGCCCTGGCCTTCCGCTACCCGGGCGCCGCGACCGAGGTGCCGGACGGGGTCGACGAGATCCCGCTGATGGAGGACCTGCTCACCGTGCTGCTGCCGGTCGGGCACCCGCTCGGCCGCCGGCACGCCGTCCGGCTCTCCGACCTCGACGGCGAGCGCTGGATCGCCGGGTGCCCGCGCTGCCGGGCCAACCTGCTGCACGTCTGCGCGGAGGAGGGCTTCGCACCGGACATCGTCTTCTCGACGGACGACAACCTGGCGGTGCAGAGCCTGGTCGCCGCGGGCGTCGGCATCGCGCTGATGCCGGCGCTGGTGCTCTCCTTCATGTGCCACCGCAAGGTCACCGGGCGGGCCGTCGAGCCGCACCTGCGGCGGCAGGTGAGCGCGTACGTGCTGCGCGAGCACCGGCGGATCCCGGCCACCGGGCTGGTGCTCGACCACCTGCGGCAGGCGGCGGCGAGCCGGGTGGGGTGCTGAGGGCGACCGATTCCATAAGCTGGAGTTGGGGGAGAGCTTAAGAACCCTCGTTGGACGTGATAGGTGGGTTCGGTCGAACCTGCTGCCATGACACCCTCAGCCACGGTCGGCAGCGACCACCTCACCGAGCGGATGACCGCCCTGATCGGCGAGATCCGTGCCGTCGTCGACCGCGGCCTGCCTCCGGAGCTCACCGCCTACCTGGTCGGTGAACGCCTCGCCCCGCACCTGCACGCCGACCCCCACGGGCCCGACGCGCTGCTGACCCCGGAGCAGACCGAGGGCGACCCCGAGCGCTACCGCCAGCACGTCCTGCACGCCGAGGAGGACGGCAGCTTCTCCGTCGTCGCCCTGGTCTGGCTGCCCGGCCAGCAGACCCCGATCCACGACCACGTCTCCTGGTGCGTGGCCGGCGTCCACCGCGGCCAGGAGAGCGAGACCCGCTACCGGCTGGTCTCCGACGGCCGCACCGCCCGGCTCGTCGAGACCGAGCACGTCGCCGGCCCGGCCGGCACCGTCGCCGCCTTCGCCCCGCCCGGCGACATCCACCTGGTCCGCAACGCCTGTAGCACCACCGCCATCTCCATCCACGTGTACGGCGCGGACGTCTCGCGGCTCGGCACCAGCATCCGGCGCGTCTACCGGCTGCCCGCCGACGAGCAGCAGTGAGGCCGGCGTGGCGCTGACCATCAGGGAGCGGGCCACCCGCACCCGCTCGCTCCCCCCGCTCGGCGGCGACGCCCCCGGGCTGCTGCTCGCCGCCGCCGGAGTGGCCGCCGCGCTGGCCGTCCACGCGGCCGTGCCCGCGGTGCCCAAGCTCACCGCCGCCGTCGTGCTCGGCATGGCCGCCGCACACCTGCCCGGGCTGCGCCCGGTGGTGCGCGGGGTGGCCCGGCCCGGACTGTCCACGGCCGGGAAGCGGCTGATGCGGCTCGGCATCGTGCTGCTCGGACTCAAGCTCAGCCTCGACGACGTGCTCGGCCTCGGCTGGGCCACCGTCGCGATGGTGCTCGCGGTGGTCGCGGCCACCTTCGCCGGCACGATGTGGCTGGGCCGCCGCCTCGGACTGCCCGGCGACCAGCCGCTGCTCGTCGCCACCGGGTACTCGATCTGCGGGGCCTCGGCGATCGGCGCGGTCAGCCAGGCGGCCGGCAGCGAGGAGGAGGACGTCGCCGCCTCGGTGGCCCTGGTCACCCTGTGCGGGACGCTGGCGATCGCCGTGCTGCCGCTGCTCCAGCAGCCGCTCGGGCTCGGGGAGCTGGAGTTCGGGCGGTGGGTCGGCGCGAGCGTCCACGACGTCGGGCAGGTCGTCGCGACCGCCCAGACCGGCGGGGCGGGCGCCCTGCGGGAGGCCGTCCTGGTCAAGCTGATGCGCGTGGTGCTGCTGGCGCCGCTCGTGGCCGGGGTGGCCGTCGCGGTGCGGCGCCGGTCCCGCTGGGGCTCGCCGGCGGCCGGGCGGGACGGGCAGGACGAACCGTCCGGGCGGGACGAGGCGGGCATCGGTGGACATACCGGTAACAAAACGGCCATGGGTGCGAAGCGCCCGCCGATCGTCCCGCTGTTCGTGGCCGGCTTCCTCGCGATGATCGTCCTGCGGACCACCGGGGTGCTGCCGGAGCACGCCCTCACCCTGGCCGGGGACGCCCAGGAGCTGCTGCTGGCCGCCGCGTTGTTCGGTCTCGGCAGCGCCGTGCACCTGCCGACGATGGCCCGCACCGGCGGCCGGATCGCCCTGCTCGGGCTCGGCTCCTGGGTGGTCGTCGCCGGCGTCTCGTACGCGGGGGTGCTGATCACGACCTGACGGGTGGGGCGGCGGACTCGGCTATTGTCGGGCGGGTACTCGTCCGCCGGGACGCTCCTGCACCCGAGTCCGCTGAGGAAGACGTATGTCCACCGCACTGCCCGAACGGGACGCTCGCGAGGCCGTCAGCACCGTCGACCGGCGGGAGGGCCCGTTCGGAGAGGTGGTGCTGCGCCGCCGCGGACGGCACTTCGAGATCATCGCCAACGGGTGCTTCCTGATGGACACCGCCGACGGCCGCTCCGAGCGGCTGCTGATCCAGGCGGCGCTGGACGAACTGGACCGCACCGCCGACGGCGCCACCGCCGGGCGGCCGTCCGTCCTGATCGGCGGCCTCGGGGTCGGCTTCTCGCTGGCCCACGCGGCGGCCGAACCGCGCTGGGGGCGGATCGCCGTCGTCGAGCGCGAGAACGCCGTCATCGACTGGCACCGGAGCGGGCCCCTCGGCGCCTTCTCCGCCGGCGCGCTGCAGGACGAGCGGGTCCGGGTGCTCCACGCCGACCTGCTGGAGTACCTGGCCGCGGCCGACGGCGAGCGCTACGACGCGCTCTGCCTGGACATCGACAACGGCCCGGACTGGACCGTCACCGACTCCAACGCCGGACTGTACGGCGCGGACGGCCTCGCGGTGCTCTGGCACCGGCTGCAGCCGGGCGGGGTCCTGGCGGTGTGGAGCGCGCAGCCCTCCGCGGCGTTCGAGGAGGCGCTGCGCGCAGCCGGCTTCTCCGGCGTCGCGACCCTGGAGATCCCGGTCAGCCGGGGCGTGCCGGACGTCGTCCACCTGGCGCGGCGCGCGGGCTGACCGCGCGCCGCGCCGCGGCGGGCGCTACTTGAGGCCGTTGTCCACCGCGGCCATCAGCTCCCCGCCGGCGGTGTCGCCGTCGAAGGACCACACCATGGCGCCGGCCAGCCCCTGCGCCTTGATCCAGGCGGTCTTGCGGGCGATCTCGGTCGGGTCGTCGTAGGTGTAGAGCACGGTGCCGTTGTAGATGTAGGCGAAGCCGGCCACCGGATCCCGGTAGAGGGTGTAACCGCCGCTCGTGGCCATGTCCTTGAGCTTGTGGTAGTCCTCGAAGCCGTTCTCGTAGCTGCCCGGCGCGGGGCCGGTCGCGCTCTGGAACAGGCCGTTGGTGCTGCCGCGCGGCACGCCCGTCCAGCCGCGGCCGTAGAACGGGATGCCCAGTGTCAGCTTGCTCTTCGGGGCGCCCCCGTTGACGTAGGCGTTGATGGCGATCTCGGAGCTGAAGCGGCGGTCCGGGGTGCTCGGGTCGCCGGCCGCGACCTTCAGCGCGGACTGCTGATTGGTCGTCATCTCCCAGGCGCCGTGGTAGTCGTAGCCCTGGATGGTGGCGAAGTCGAACGCGCCGAACAGGCCCGGGACGTCGATGCCGGCGGCGATCTTCGCCGGGTCGGCGGGGAGGAAGGCGCTCAGCGTGTAGTGCTTGCCGGTGGTGGCGCCCAGCGCGTCCAGCTGGCGGCGAAACTCCTGGGCCAGCAGCGTGTAGTCGGCCTTGTCCTCGGGCCGGAAGATGTTGCCGGTGTGCCCGTCGGAGTTCGGCCACTCCCAGTCGAGGTCGATGCCGTCGAAGATGCCGGCCGCGCTGCCCGGACCGCCGCGGCCGTCGATCACCGGCAGGTTGCCCTTGAGGTACATGTCGATGCAGGAGCTGACCAGCGCCTTGCGGGAGGCGTCGGAACTCGCCGCGTCCGAGAACCACTTGCTGTAGGACCAGCCGCCCAGCGAGATCTGGATCTTCAGGTTCGGGTACTTCGCCTTGAGCTGCTTGAGCTGGTTGAAGTTGCCGGCCAGCTTCTGGTCCCAGGTGTCGGTCGTCCCGGCCACCGAGTTGCCCGCGTCCCAGCCCTTGCCGAAGTCGGCCCAGGCGTCACCGGCGCCGTCGCCCGCGTTCGGGTCGGAGTCGTTGCCGGCCGCCTTGTTGGTGATGAAGCACTGCTTGGTGGTCGGGTGGATGTTGGCGAAGGCGTAGTTCAGCGTGGTGAGCCGGCCCGCCGAGCCGGAGGTGTCCAGCTGCTTCACGCTGTAGCCGCGGGCGTAGATGCTCCACTGGCTGAAGTAGCCGATCTTCAGCGCGCCGCCCGGGGTGCCGCCGCCCGGCTTGGTCGCGGCGGTGACCGGGCCGGAGGCGGGTGAGACGTTGCCGGCCGCGTCGCGGGCCTTCACCGTGAAGGTGTACGAGGTGTTCGGCGCCAGGTTGCCCACCGTCGCGCTGGTGCCGGTGACGGTCACGGCGAGGGCGGTGCCGGCGTAGACGTCGTACGCCACCACGCCCACGTTGTCGGTGCTCGCCGCCCAGCTCAGCGAGATGCTGCTGGAGTCGGAGCCGGTGACGGTCGGGGTGCCGGGGGTGGTCGGCGGCTGGTTGTCCGGTGTGGTCGGCTGGGTCGTGACGCTGACCGGGCCGGCGGCCGCCGAACGGTTGCCGGCGGCGTCGAAGGCCTGCACGGTGAACTGGTAAGCGGTGTTGGCGGTCAGGCCGTTGACGGTGACGGCGGTGGTGGACCCGTCGGTGGTGGCCACCCTGGCGCCGTTCTGGAAGACGTCGTAGCCGGTGACGCCCACGTCGTCGGTGCTGGCCGCCCAGGCCAGCCCGACCGAGGTCTGCGTCACGGAGGTCGAGCGGAGGCCGCCCGGAGTGCTCGGCGGGGTCTGGTCGTTTCCGCCGCCGTCGCACGGCTTGCCGTTCAACTTGCAGTTCAGCAGGGGCTGGTAGCTGCCCGAGTAGGCGATGTTGAAGCCCAGGCCGTAGGTGCCGCCGGGCTGGATCGGGCTCGCCCAGCCGGGGTTCTTCACCGTCACGTGCGAGGCCGCGGTGGTGTACGTCGCGTTCCAGAGCGAGGCCACGGTGTTGTTCGCGGGCAGGTCGAACTCCAGCGTCCAGCCGTTCAGCGGGGCGCTGGTGCCGTTGGTGATCGTGTACGAGCCCTCGTAGCCGCTGCCCCAGTCGCTGCCCTTGGTGAGGGTGGCGGTGGCCGAGCCGGCGGCGCTCGCGGACGCCTGGGGGAGGGCGACGGCGAGCATCGGGACGAGCAGGGTTCCGGCCGCGAGCAGCGGCAGTCTGATCCGACGTCTGCGCATGGAGTGGCTCCTGTCCCGGGGCGGCCGGAGGGGCCCGGATGCCCCGATACCTGTGGGGAGGTGGCAGGTGCGTGCGGGAGCCCGGCCTGGGGGCGGCCGGGACGGAGCCTCGGGCCGTCGGGGTGCGCGGAGGGTCCTGTGCTCCCGAGGGTAGGGAGCCGGTCGCCAACTCGCAATAGGTCTGTACCAGTTGGGTGGGGTGGGTGGGTGCTAGCCTCGGACGGGCTGGTGCACTAGTGCGGTGTGCGGTGTGCGGTGTGCGGTGTGCGGTGTGCGGTGTCGGGTGTCGGGTGTGCGGTGCGGCGTGGAGCCGGGCCGGGCGGGTAGGGCGGAGGAGTGGTGGGCGTGGTGGAGGGCGGGACGCCGTCGGAGCGGATCGCGGCGGAACTGCGGCGGCGGATCGCCTGCGGGGAGCTGGCGCCGGGGGCGCGGGTGCCCTCGACCCGGCGGATCACCCGGGAGTGGGGCGTGGCGATGGCCACCGCGACCAGGGTGCTCACCCGGTTGCGGGAGGAGGGCCTGGTCCGGGCCGTTCCCGGGGTGGGGACGGTGGTGGTCGGGCCGGGTGGTGCTTCGTCCGCGTCGCGGGCGGCAGGGCGGCAGTCCGAGGGGGCCGAGGGGGCCGAGGGGGAGGCCGGGCGGGGCGCCGCAGGCGGCGGTGCGGGCGTCGGGGCGCGGCGGGCCCGGGGTGGTGGCGAGCGGGACCTCACCCGGGCGCGGATCGTCGCGGCGGCCGTCCGGGTGGCCGACGCGGAGGGCCTCGCGGCGCTGTCGATGCGCCGGGTCGCGACCGAACTCGGCGCCGCGACGATGTCGCTCTACCGTCATGTGCCCGGCAAGGACGACCTGTTGCGGCTGATGATGGACGAGGCCTTCCGTGAGCAGCCGCTGCCGGACCGGCTGCCCGGAGGCTGGCGGGAGGGGCTGGAGGAGGTCGCGCGGCTGCAGTGGAGCATCTACCGGCGCCACCCCTGGCTGGCCTCGACGATGTCGTTCACCCGGCCGGTGCTGGCGCCCGACGCGGCCGTGCACACCGAGCGGTCGCTGGCCGCCCTGGCGGGGCTCGGACTGAGTGTCGAGGAGGCGGCCCAGGCTTCCGTCGCGCTGGCGGCCTTCGTCTGTGGGCTCGCCGTCCACTTCGAGCGGGAGGCGCAGGCCGAGCAGGACAGCGGGATGTCGGCGGACGAGTGGATGGACCGGCTGGAGGGGGAGGACCACGATCAGCTGTTGGCGGACCCGGAGCGCTTCCCGATGTTCGACGAGCTCACCCGGGGGCCGGAGGTCGACCTGGGGTTGGATGCGCTCTTCGAGTTCGGGATGGGGCGGATGCTCGACGGGATCGGCGCGGTGATCGAGCGCCGGGCCGGGGCGGCGAACGGCTGAGGGGTGGCAGGTGGCCGTCGGCAGCCGGCTGCGAACAGATAACAGATGACAGCGAACAGATAACAGATTTCGAAATCTGTTATCTGTTCGCTGTCATCTGTTATCTGTTCGCCGCTCCCCGGATGCTCGGGCTCAGCCGAAGGGGCTGGTCTCCGGGGTGCTCGCCGAGGGGTCGGCTGCCGGGGTGTCGTTCAGCAGGGAGGCGACGGCTTCGGGGGAGAAGGGGTCGAAGTCCGGCGGCGGGATCATCACCGGGGTCCCCTTGCGGGGCGCCTCCGCCGCCGGGGCCGCAGGGGCCGCCGGGGCGGGCACGGTCGGTGGCGCGGAGGGCGGCGGCGGGACGGCCGCGCCCTGCGGCGCGAGCGTCGTCCCGAACGGGTCCGAGCGTTCCGCCGTCACGGTGCCGAACGGGTCGGTGGCCGGGGCGGCCGCGACCGGGGCGGGGGTGTCGTTCAGCAGGGAGGCGACGGCTTCGGGTGAGAAGGGGTCGAAGTCCGGCGGCGGGATCATGACCGGCGTGCCCTTCCGCGGAGCCCGCTCCTGCGGTTCGGCGTCGGCCACCGGTGCGTCCGCGACCGGCGCGAAGGGGTCGAAGTCCGCGGGCGGGACCAGCACCGGCGTGCCGCGCCCGCCCACCGGCGCCTGCTCGGGTTCCGTCACGACGGGGTCGGCGGCGGCAGCCGCAACCGCAGCGGCGGCGTCGGGGGCGGCCGCGGGGGTGCCGGCGGAGGTCCGGGCTGGTTCCCCGTCCCAGCCGAACTGCACGCTCTTCAGCAGCTCCGCGAACGCCTCCGTGTACAGCTCCCAGTCCTCCGGCTGCGCGGTGGACAGCTGGACGCAGAGCACGGTGCCGCCGTCCGGCAGCGGGACGAAGGCCTCCACCGCCGAGGTGACCACCCAGCGCCGCTGCCCGTCGCCGGCCAGCGGCCCGGGCACCGGCGCGGTCCGCCCCTCGACCAGGACGGCGGCCGGTCCGGCCGGCAGCAGGACGGTCCACACCTCGGCGTGCCGACGGACGGTGGCCAGTTCGGTGGCGAGCGCGGTGATCGGCTGAGGGTGCCGGGCGAGCGAGACGACGAGGGCGGCCTCGGAGGCGCGGTCTTCGACCTCCAGGGCGCAGACGCCCGCGTAGACGGCGCCCGCGTCGTGGACGAGGTCGACGAGGGTGGCCGCGATGACCGCGAAGTCGCGGCGCGGCTGCGCGCCGCCACCGCTGAACAGCTCCTCGGCGACCTCGGCCAGGTGCGTCGTCAGCTCCTCGGCCGCCGCGACGGTGGCCGGGTCGTCGCCGGCCGCCGCACCCGTCGGCGCGGGCACCGTACGGGCCGAGACCCCGGCGGGGCCGCCCGGGGAGGTCAGGGGGTGGAAGCCGGGCGGGACCACCAGGCGCACCTCGGCGCCGGCGCCGGTGGCCAGTTCGACCGGTTGGCGGGTCTGCTGCCCGGCCGCGAGCGCGGCCAGGGCCGGGGCGAACGGCGGCCGCAGCTTGGGGTCGGCGAACTCGCCGGTGACGGGCAGTTGGAAGAGCGCGGCCGAGGTGGTGCCGCGGTCGGCGATCGCTCCGCGCACGGCGCCGCCGCCGTAGCGGTGGTGCAGCGCGGTGGTCACCCGCTCGGCGACCCGGGCGCCCGTGCCGGGGCGGCCGGTGCCCGCGGTGATCACCGTGCCGAGCCCGTCCAGGGCCGCGTGCACCGGGCCGTTGGGGGCCAGCGGGAGCCCGAACAGTGCCTCGGCGGCGGGGTGTTCGGCCGGGCGCAGGGCGCTCAGGGAGCCCGCCGGGTGGCGGGTGGTGTGCTCGTCGAAGAGGGCGTCGGTGAGTGTGCCGAGGGTCGCGCAGACCTGCTCCGCCGCCGCGAAGGGGTTGGCCTCCGCGCTGAACTGGACGTCCTGGGTCAACTGGTGAGCCCCCCGCTCTGCTCCGTCTGCGGTCGCTGGTTAGGGTCGGTCCTGGCCCGCCCGCAGTGGCGTGCCGCCGGATCCCCGCCCATTCCTATCAGAGCCCGCTGTCGGTGCCGAACCCGCGGATCACCCGACGGGGCCCGCGGCGGATCCCTCCGTGGCCTGCGGTGACGTTTCGCCCGCCGGGGCGGCGGCGAGGGCGGTGACCGCCTCGGTCATCCCGGGGACGGTGAACAGCGCGGCGAGCTCACGCACCAGGCGCCCGGTCGGGCCGTCGGGCCGCTCGGTGGCCAGGAACCCGGCGAGTTCGGCGGCGAGCGCCGGCTCCCGCGCGGCGGTGAGGACGAGGGCGGCGACGAACTCCTGGACCAGGTGAAGCTGCAGCTCCTCCAGCGGCACCGAGCGGTCGGCCAGCCACTCGAGCGAGGTGATCTCGGCATTGGCGATCCAGGCCCGGACGGTCAGCCGCAGCCCTGGACTGGGGGCGGCGATGGCGAGGTGGGAGAGGATCTGGTCGTGGGCCGCCCGCCGGACCTCGTCGATCACCGCCGAGGTGTCCGGGCTGGCCGCGACCGAGCCGCCGCGCAGCAGTGCGGCGAAGCCCGGGCCGTGGCTCTGCACGAAGTCCAGGTAGCGGCCCATCACCCGGTGCAGCCGCTCGGACAGCGGCCCGTCGGAGGGCTCCTCGAAGCGCGCCGAGAGCTCCCGCCCGGCCCGCCGCAGCGACTCCTCGTACAGGGCCTGCTTGCCGGGGAAGTAGTGGTAGACCAGCGGCCGGGAGGCGCCCGCGGCGGCGGCGATGTCGTCGATGGACACGTCCTCCGGCGGGCGCCGGCTGAACAGTTCCAGGGCGACGGCGATCAGCTGCTCGCGCCGCTCGTCCACGCTCAGCCGCCGGCGGGGCCGCTCGCCCGCCGCGGTCCGGTCCGGGTTCCGGTCCGCGGTCCGGCCGGGGGAGCGGTCCGGGGCGGGGGTCCGTTCGGCGCGGGCGGTCGTGGGAGACGGCGTGCGGGAGGCCATGCGGCCACCCTATCCGTCGGGCTGGTCGGGGCCCATGGCGCCGGGGGCGGGGGTGGGCCGGCACGGTGGCGGGCGCCTCCCGGGCGTGGCGACCGCGACCGTGCCCGCCTCCCCCCTCGGGCCCTAGCCGCGGAGCTCCAGGTAGCGGCGGTAGGCCTCGCGGCCGTCGGGGACGAAGTCGTCGCGGGTGAGGCGGTCGGCGAGTTCGGCGGGGGTGAGCCAGCCGTACCAGGCGACCTCGGACTCCTGCGGCGAGACCGGGCCGTCCCACTCGGCCTCGTAGGTGTCGCACCACCAGGAGAGGTCGTCCTCCCGGAACAGGAACCTGAACAGCGGGCGCGGCTCGATCCCGTGCACGCCGAGCTCCTCCTCGGCCTCGCGGACGGCGGCGTCGGCGTACGTCTCGCCGGAGCCGACCACGCCGCCCACGAACATGTCGTAGGCGCCCGGGGCGAACAGCTTGGTGTCGGTGCGGCGGTGGACGAAGATCCGCCCGGCCCGGTCGCGGACCAGGACGAAGACGGACCGGTGGGTGAGCCCCAGCCGGTACACCTCCCCGCGCACCGCGGTCCCGATCACCCGGTCGTGCTCGTCGACGACGTCCAGCAGTTCTTCGGCAGGGTCTTCGGCAGGGTTGGTCATGACGGACAGGTTAGGGTTTCGGGGCCCGTCTCGAACGCTCCTGCGGCAGGTCGAACGCGGGTGGCAGGCGGAGCAACCGGACAGTCTGAGGATGGCGCGCGGTGGAGATCTGGGGCGAGACGGCCGAGGGGTTCGAGCCCGTACGGGAGGCCTTCGCGCGGAACTTCCACGCGTACGGCGAACTGGGGGCGGCCTTCGCGTTGTACGTGCGCGGCCGCAAGGTGGTCGACCTGTGGGGCGGCGACGCCCGGCCGGAGGTCGGCGGGCGGCCCGCTCCCGCGGTGCCCTGGACGGCGGACACCGCGCAGGTGCTGCGCTCGGTCACCAAGGGCCTGACCGCGACCACCGCGCTGCTGCTGGCCGAGCGCGGCCTGCTCGACCTGGACGCACCGGTGTCCTCGTACTGGCCCGAGTTCGCGGCGGCCGGCAAGGGCGGGGTGCCGGTGCGCTGGCTGCTGTCGCACCAGGCGGGGGTGCCGGCGCTGGACGTGCCGCTGCGGCTGGAGGACGTGCTCACCTGGGAGCGGGCGGCCGCCGCCGTCGCCGCTCAGGCACCGGCCTGGGAGCCCGGCACCGCGCACGGCTACCACCCGTACACCTTCGGCTGGCTGGTCGGGGAGGTGGTGCGGCGGGTGAGCGGGCGGACGGTCGGCCGGTACTTCGCCGACGAGGTGGCCCGGCCGCTCGGGCTGGACCTGTGGATCGGGCTGCCGGCCGGGGCCGCGCCCCGGGTCGGCCGGCTGGTCGACCTGCCCGCCCCGGAGGAGGCCAGGACGGGGCCGAGCGGGCTTCGGCTGCGGCCCAAGCAGTCGGTCCGGGACGCCTACCAGGACCCGGCCTCGCTGACCGCGCGGTCCTTCGCCTCGGTGCTCCCCGGGGTGGACCTCAACGACCCGGCGGTGCAGGCCGCCGAGATCCCGGGGGCCGGCGGCATCGGCACGGCCCGTTCACTGGCCCGCTTCTACGCGGCGCTGATCGGCGCCGCGGACCGCCCGGACGGCTCCGGCGCGCTGCTGCCGCCGCTGCTCGGCCCCGAGGTGCTGACCCGTGCCGTCGGGCCGGCGGTGAGCGGGCCGGACCGGGTGCTGATCGTCAACTCCACCTTCGGCCTGGGGTTCTGGCGGCACGGCCCGACGGCGCCGATGGCCTCCCCGGCGAGCTTCGGCCACCCGGGCCGGGGCGGTTCGCTGGGCTTCGCCGATCCGGAGCTCGGGCTGGGCTTCGGCTACGTGACCAACGGCATGCAGCCCGGTGTCACGGGGGACATCCGCTCGCGCAACCTGATCCGCGCGGTGCGGGGCTGCCTGGGGCTGCCGGTCTGACACCCGGACCGGACGGGCTCCGGGCCGCGGGCCGCTCAGGGCCGGGGCCCGGGCCGTGCCCGGGCCGGCGGGTGGGCGGACGGCTCAGGCCTGGCCGGTCTCGAAGCGGCTGATCCGGCCGTCGGCGACGGTGAAGCGCCAGGCGGTGCGCATCTCGCCCCAGGTCTCGTTGGTGAAGGCGGCGACCAGCGCGTGCCCGCCGTCCGACTCGGACTGGACGTCCATCCGGCCGCGGACGGTGAAGATCTCCTTGTCGATCCACTGGTCGAGATCACGGTCCGAGCCGTCGTCGGACATGGTCGCGTCCGGGGTGAGCGTGGCCAGGAAGGCGGCCCGGTCCCCGGCGTTGACCGCGGTGACGAAGGCGCGCACGATCGGGTCGGAGAGCTTGGCGGGGGCGATGGTCATGGGGGGCTCCTGGGCTCCTGGAAGTCGGGTGCGGGACTCCTGTCTAAGGCGTTCGCCGGGCGCGTCCGGGCATGTCGGCGGCGCGTCACGAAAATCGAGGATTCATGTGCTTAGATCCCGAAAAGGGTGATTTGCCTGGCGGTGCGCTTCCTGACCGGGGGAGTCCGGGCCGCGGGTCACCCGACCGAGGGGGTTGCACGGCGTCGGCGTCCGGACGGGCGCCCGGCGCGGGCCACGGGGAGTGGCGCGACGGAGCGGGAGGCCGGGAGCGGCCTCCCGCTCCGCCGATCCCGGGGGAGCGGGAGGAGCGGGGAGCGCGCGCTGCGCCCTAGAAGAGGCCGACCGCGTCGGGGGAGTAGCTGACCAGCAGGTTCTTGGTCTGCTGGTAGTGCTCCAGCAGCGCCTTGTGGTTCTCCCGGCCGATGCCGGAGTTCTTGTAGCCGCCGAAGGCCGCGTGTGCGGGGTAGGCGTGGTAGCAGTTCGTCCACACGCGGCCCGCCTGGATGGCGCGCCCGGCGCGGTGGGCGGTGTTGAGGTTTCGGGTCCAGACGCCGGCGCCGAGCCCGTACTGGGTGTCGTTGGCGAGGCCGATCGCCTCGGCGAAGTCCTCGAAGCGGGTGACCGAGACGACCGGCCCGAAGATCTCCTCCTGGAAGACCCGCATGCTGTTGACGCCCTCGAAGACCGTCGGGGTCACGTAGTACCCGCCGGCCAGGGCCCCGCCGAGGTCGGCCCGCTCGCCGCCGGCCAGCACCTTCGCGCCCTCGGCCTGGCCGATCTCGAAGTAGGAGAGGATCTTCTTCAGCTGCTCGGCGCTGGCCTGCGCGCCGACCTGGGTCTCGGTGTCCAGCGGGTCGCCCTGGCGCATCGCGCGCACCCGCTCCAGGCCGTCGGCGAGCAGCCGGTCGTAGACCGAGGACTGGATCAGCGCGCGGCTGGGGCAGGTGCACACCTCGCCCTGGTTGAGGGCGAACATCGCGAAGCCCTCGACGGCCTTGTCGTAGAAGGCGTCGGAGGCGTCGGCGACGTCCCCGAAGAACAGGTTGGGGCTCTTGCCGCCGAGCTCCAGCGAGACCGGTATCAGGTTGTCGCTGGCGTAGCGCGCGATCAGCCGGCCGGTGGTGGTCTCCCCGGTGAAGGCGATCTTGCGGACGCGGCTGCTGGAGGCCAGCGGGGCGCCGGCCTCCTCGCCGAACCCGGTGACGATGTTGAGCACGCCGGGCGGCAGCAGGTCGGCGGTGAGCTCGGCCCACAGCAGCACCGACGCCGGGGTCTGCTCGGCGGGCTTGAGCACCACGGCGTTGCCGGCCGCGAGCGCGGGCGCGAGCTTCCAGACCGCCATCAGGATCGGGAAGTTCCACGGGATGATCTGGCCGACCACGCCGAGCGGCTCGTGGAAGTGGTACGCGACGGTGTCCTCGTCGAGCTGGGAGAGGCCGCCCTCCTGGGCGCGCAGCGCGCCGGCGAAGTAGCGCAGGTGGTCGACGGCGAGGGGGAGGTCGGCGGCCAGCGTCTCGCGCACCGGCTTGCCGTTCTCCCAGCTCTCCGCGACGGCCAGTTGCTCCAGGTTGGCCTCCATCCGGTCGGCGATCCGCAGCAGGGCCAGGGCCCGTTCGGCGGGCGGGGTGCGGCCCCAGGCGGGGGCGGCGGCGTGGGCGGCGTCCAGCGCGGCCTCGACGTCCTCGGCGGTGCCGCGGGCGACCTCGGTGAAGACCTCGCCGGTGACGGGGGTCGGGTCGCCGAAGTACTCGCCGCGCACCGGCGGCGTCCATCCGCCGCCGATCCAGTGCTCGTACCGGGAGCGGTAGGCGACGATGCTTCCGGGGCTGCCGGGGGGCTGGTAGACCGTCATGCTCGGGTGTCTCCTCGCGACGTCGGGCGCCGCCCGGAGCGCGCGGCGCGGGCGGCTCGCCGGAACGCCCCGGCTGGGGGCGTTCCGGCGGGAGGGGTCGGACACGCACTTCGGGGCGGCGCCCGCCGGGGCGTCCGCCGCCGAGCACGATAGCCGCCGGACGCGGGTGCGGCTACGGTCCGTGCGGGAGCCCCGTACGGAGGGTGTGCGTTCCGGCCGTTGTGGGCCCCGGTCGTTGCGGTCGCAGGCCGTGCAGTGCCACGCGGTGCGGTGCCGCGCGGTGCGGTGCCACGCGGCGGGCCGTGCGCGGTGCGGCGCCGACGCGCGCGGAGCGGGGTGTGCGGCCCGCCGCCCCCGGGTCGGCGGGATCGCCCGGTGCGGTCAGACCTCGTGGTAGCGCCCGGTGCGGGACTCCCAGCTCAGGTAGCCGGCGAGCCAGGTGAGCAGCCCGTCGGCGTACCGCTGCGCTATCCGCTGCTCGACCCGGGACAGGCCCAGTTCGCGGTAGACGTCGGGCAGCCGGCCGTGCAGCTCGTGGCAGCGTCCGACCATCAGCTGGGCCTCCTCCAGCACGACCGCGCAGGCCTCCTCGGCCGAGCAGCGGCGCTCGCGCTGGACGATCATCACCAGGTTGTTGACGTCGCCGCGCGGGGCCTCCAGCGGGAGGGACCGGACGTCGTTGCTGAGCGAGGGGATGTCGGCCGCCAGTTGCCGGATCTGGCGCAGCACCGGGTGGTGCAGGACGGCGGCGGGCACCTCGAACTGGCCGAGGCGCTCGACCATGTCGAAGATGGTCTCCATCGCCGCGGTGCCCCGTCTGAGCACGAGGTAGCCGTCGCGGTCGGGCGGTCGGGTGGAGATCCGTCCGGCGGCCTCGGCCGGATGACTGGCCAGGTACCACTCCCAGTTGTAGGCCGCCCGCGCCTGCCAGCGGGCGGGCATGCCGCGGACGCTGCGGTCCCAGAGGTCGGCGAAGGCGGTCTCGACGGGCGAGCCCTGGTCGGGGCGGGCGCCGTGGAGGACGGCGATCAGTCGTTCGCAGATGGGGGCGACCTCGGTGGGGCGGCGGCCGAGCGGGCCGTCGAACTGGTCGTCGAAGAGGAAGTAGAACCCCATCAGGTCGGCGGCGAGGGCGAGTTCCTCCGGGCCGGAGTCGGGGTAGCCGAGGGCGGCGAGGTCGACCACGTCCCAGTGCGCGTAGCCGGGGTGGTCGACGTCGGGGAGCAGCGGGTGGCGGGTCAGCCAGGCGCGGTGCAGCGCGGTGGCCTTCGGGCCGTGCGGGCTGCGGCGGTGCGGGAACGGAATCTGAAGTGAGGTGTCGTCAGACATCGGACTCCCGGTGCAGCGGAGGGTGGGGGCGCTTGTGGTTCGGGCGTTGATCGGGTGGGGATGTGGGGGGAGTTGACGCGGCGAGGCTCCGGGGACGAAGGTGAATTCGCAAGATCATCTGCGCCTCGCGGGCCGTAGGGTATCTGATGTAATGATCCGACGTTAGGGGTATAGGGCAATTGCCCTTGGCAAGCCGTCCGAACCCTCACCGTCCGCCCCAGCCTGCGCGAATGCCCCACGGTGAGCGCCACGCAGCGCTAACCTCGGCTCCACGAGCAGTGAGCGAACGGTGACGCGAGCTGTGACGCGAACGGCGAGGCGGAGGCGCGACGGTGACCGATCAGTACAACGAGTCTCGGGCGGGAGCCGGTTCAGTCCGGGACGGCGAGAACGCCGCACCGCGGACCAGGCTCCGCGACCGCGACGCCGAACTGCGCTCCGTCGAGGCGGCCGTCGACAAACTCTGCCGCGACTTCGCGGCCGGCGGCACCGAGATCGGCGAACTGCTCGCCTTCTCCGGCCGGCCCGGCATCGGCAAGACCAGCCTGCTGCACGAGGTGCGCCGCATCGCCAAGCTCCGCGAGGGCGCCACCGTGCTGTTCGCCCGCGGCGGCGAACGCCAGTTCAAAGAGCCCTACCACGTGCTGCGCCAGCTCCTCCAACCCGCCCTCACCAGCCTGGAGGCCGACGAGTTCCGCCAGGTCATGGGCACCTGGGAGGAGGTCGTCGGACCGGCCATGGGCCTCAAGCAGCCCAAGGCGGGCGCGCGCCGCCTCGACCCGCAGGGCGTCCGCGACGGCCTCGACTACGTCCTCACCCAGCTCGCCCCGCGCCGGGCCCCGCTGGTGATGATCGTCGACGACCTGCACTGGGCCGACGCCGAGTCGCTGTCCTGGCTCACCCAGTTCGCCGTCCGCTCCCGGGAACTGCCCGTCCTGCTGGTCTTCGCCTTCCGCGAGGACGAGAACGACTGGCCGGCCGGGATCCTGGAGCACCGCAAGGACGTCCTCGGCCGCGCCACCCGCAAGCACGAGCTCAACCGGCTCTCCCTGGTCTCCGTCACCGACATGATCCGCGCCGAACTCGGGGACAAGGCCGAGGACGCCTTCTGCTACGAGTTCTGGAACGTCGTCAACGGCAACCCCTTCGAGGCCGTCGCCCTGCTCGACCAGGTGCGCGACCAGGACCTCGAACCCGTCGAGGAGAACTCCCAGCAGCTGCGCGAACTCGCCGTCGACGCCACCGGGATGACCCTCAAGAGCTGGCTCGACCGGCTCGGCGCCTCCACCCTGCGCTTCGCCTGGGCCTGCGCGATGCTCGGCACCGACATCCGGGTCGACCTCGCCACCCGGATCTCCACCCAGAGCGCCGAGGGCGCCCGCGACTCCATCAAACAGCTGCGCAAGCAGCGCGTGCTCACCCAGACCCCCAACGGCAACCTCGAGTTCGTCCACCCGCTGATCGGCAGCTCGATCTACAACACCATGCCGGAGGCCACCCGCACCGGCATGCACGGCGTCGCCGCCGCCGAGATCGAGAACGCCGGACTCGGCCTGCTCGCCGCCTCCCGCCACCTCGTCGAGACCTTCTCCGGCGAGGGCGACGACCGGACGGTGCGCAAACTGCGCCGCGCCGCCACCGAACACCTGCTCATCGGCGCCCCCGAGGCCGCCCAGCGCTGCCTCCACCGCGCGCTCAACGAGCCGCCCGCCGACGACCTCAAGGCCGAGGTGCTCTACGAACTCGGCTGCTCCGCGCTGCTCACCGACCCGGTCGCCACCGTCAACCAGCTCAAGCTCGCCCTCGACCCCGACGAGGTGCCGCTGCGCCCCGCCCTGCGGGTCGACGCCACCTTCCGGCTCTCCGAGGTGCTCGCGCACAGTGGCGAACTGCGGCAGGCCGCGCTGGTCTGCCAGGAGGAGGCCGAACACACCGTCGACCCGGACGGCAGGCGCCGCCTCCAGGCCGCCTCGTTCATGTGGCACGCCTTCCGCAAGTCCGAGGAGGACGGCCCCGGCCGCTCCGCCCGGCTCGGCGAGATGTGCGAAGGACTCGCCGGCCGCGAAGCCGCCGGCCGCGACGCCGCCGACCGCGCCGTCCTCGCGATGCGCGCCTGGGACCTCACCCTGCGCGGCAAGCCCTCCGTCGACGCCCTGGCGCACGCCGACGCCGTCCTCGACGCCGGCCGGCTGCCCAAGGGCCTCGGCTGGACCGACAGCACCTGGGGCTTCGAACTGCCCTCCATGCTCGGCCTCACCTACACCTACAACGACCGCATCGCCCAGGCCGAGCGGCTGTTCGCCGACGCCATCATCCAGTTCGAGGTGGCCGGGTGGAGCGGCGCCCACCGCGGGTTCGCCTACTTCCTGATGGGGCTGGCCCGCTTCCGGCGCGGCCTGCTCGCCGAGGCCGAGGACTTCCTGCGCCGCGCGCTGCGGCTCTCCGAGCGCATCGGCCCCAAGCTGCCGCTCGCCTGGGACGCCGTCGGCGTCCTGGCGGACACCCTGCTCGCCCGCGGCCGGGTCGAGGAGGCCTGGGAGCTCGCCAGCTCGTTCGGCTTCCAGCCGCCGTACCACGCCACCGCGATGGTGCTGCCCGACGCGGCCTCGCTGTACGGCAAGCTGCTGATCGCCATGAAGCGCCACGCCGGTGCGGCCGCCGCGCTCACCGAGGCCGGCGCCCAGCTGGAGGCCCGCGGCTGGCACAACACGGTCTGGGCGCCCTGGGCCGGCCACCTCGCCATCGCGATCGCGGCCGACGAGCCCGACCGGGCCCGCGAGTACGCCCAGAAGGCCGTCCACGACGCCCGCACCTTCGGCACCGCCTCCGCGATCGGCACCGCACTGCGGTTGCACGCCCAGATCGAGGACGGCCAGCAGGCGGTCGAGCTGCTGGAGGAGGCCGTGATGCACCTCGGGCAGTCGCCGGCCGGGTACGAGCACGCCGTCGCGCTGGTCGACCTCGGTGCCGCGCTGCGCCGGGTCGGGCGGCTGGAGGACGCCCAGGAGTACCTGTACCAGGGCATCGAGCTGGCGCAGCACTGCTCGGCGGAGGGGCTCGTCGAGCAGGCCCGGCGGGAGCTGGCCAACTACGGCCTGCGGCCCAACCGGCTAGGGCTCGCCGACTTCCGGGAGACCCTCAGCAAGCCCGAGTGGGACGTCGCCACCCGGGCCGTGCAGGGCCTGCCGCCGCAGCGGATCGCCGAGGAGCTCGGCGTCCACCTCAGCCTGGTGAACCGGCGGCTGGCCGCGGTCTACCGCAAGGCCGGCAGCGGGCCGGACGGCCTCGCCTCCGCCCTCGGGCTGCCGGTGCAGCCGCGGCAGACCGCCCGGCCGGAGGGGGAGCCCGAGGACGGGGCCGGGGCGTAGGCCGAGTCGGGGCGACGGACGTGGCGGGGCCCCGTCGGGTGCGCGGGGCCGGTGCCCGTGGCGGGTGCCCCCGTCGGGCGTTCGCGGCAGGCCTTCACACGGGGCCTTCACGCGGGGCCTTCACACCGGGCCTCGCGCCGGGCCTTGCGGAACCGCCGAACGGTGGCGTTCGGTGACGGCCGTCGGCTACCGAACGTGACGTACGACGGACGTCCCGCGGCGGCGGGCGGGGGCGTCCGGGCGGCGCGCGGGGGCGCAGGAGCGCCCCCGCGGGGGCGGCCGTCGCTAGGCTGACGCACACGGGGGCGCCGCGCCGCTGCGGCCCCGGACGGACCCGGAACCGGGCGACCGCGCCGCGCCGCGGTCGCCAGTGAGGAGCAGGCCATGGCGAGCGAGGCCACCAGCGTGCGGCACCACCCCCTGGAGCCCTCGGGCGCGGGTGCCGCGATCGAACGCTGGACGCTCTCCGCCGGCCCGTACGAGGCGAGCGTGCTCACCCTCGGTGCCACCCTGCACACCCTCACCGCGCCCGACCGGGCCGGCCGGCCCGCCCAACTGCTCCTCGCCGCCGACCAGCTGGCCCAGCTGCTCGGACCGGCCCGGCACTACGGCGCCGTGGTCGGCCGGTACGCCAACCGGATCGACGGATCCAGGGTCACCATCGACGGCGAGGAGCACCCGCTCGCCCCGACCGGCGGCGGCGTCACCATCCACGGCGGCCCGGACGGCTTCGCGCACCGCATGTGGGAGGCCGAGGAGACCGAGGGCGGCGTCCGGCTGCGGCTGCACAGCCCGGACGGCGACCAGGGCTTCCCCGGCGCGCTCGACGTCACCGTCTCCTACACCCTGGACGCGGCCGGGGAACTGGTGATCGCGTACCACGCCGTCACCACCAAGCCGACCGTGGTCAACCTGACCAACCACGCGTACGTCAACCTCGCGGGGGAGGGCAGCGGCGACGTCCTCGGCCACCTGCTCACCCTGGACGCCGACGAGTACACCCCCGCCGACGAGCGGCAG
Organism: Kitasatospora sp. NPDC004745; assembly: GCF_042873275.1. Lineage (NCBI taxonomy): Bacteria > Bacillati > Actinomycetota > Actinomycetes > Kitasatosporales > Streptomycetaceae > Kitasatospora > Kitasatospora sp. NPDC004745. The sequence continues at coordinate 756,468 of NZ_JBIALK010000001.1, forward strand.
ATCCCGTACGGGCGCACCGAACCCGTGGCGGGCACCCCGTTCGACTTCACCGTGGCCACGCCGATCGGCAAGTCGGTCCACGACGACCACCCGCAGCTGGTCGGTCCCGGCGGCTACGACCACAACTGGGTGCTGCGCCCCCGCCCCGCGGACGGTCCCCCGGTCCGGGCGGCGCTGCTGGAGGACCCGGTCGGCGGCCGCACCCTGGAGGTGCTGACCACCGAGCCGGGCGTCCAGGTCTACACGGCCAACAAGTTCCAGGGCGCGGTCACCGGGGAGAGCGGCGTCCCGTACGGGCCGTTCGCCGGGATCGCGCTGGAGACCCAGCACTTCCCGGACTCCCCGCACCACCCGGCCTTCCCGAGCACCGTGCTGCGGCCGGGGGAGGAGTTCCGCTCGACCACCGTGCTGCGCTTCGGGACCAACTAGCACCCCGCGCACCGCGGGCCCCGTGCGCCCGGCGTGCGGGGTGCGCGCCGGGCACGTGCTGCCAGGGCTAGGCGTGCGGACGCCCGTCGAGCTCGCGGCGCATGCAGAGCCGGGGCCAGCGGTCCAGGCCGTGCTCGGCCTCCCTGCGGCGGATCTCCCGCAGGCCCGGGGTGAGCTCCTGGTCGGCGAGCGGGCGGAAGCCCAGGCGCGCGTAGTAGGGGGCGTTCCAGGGGACGTCGGCGAAGGTGGTGAGGGTGAGCGCCGGGGCGTCGGTGCCCGCGGCGAGGTGCTCGATCAGCGCCCGGCCGATGCCGCGTCGGGCCCGGTCGGGGTGGACGGACACCTGCTCGATGTGCAGGGCGCCGTCCACCGGCTCGGCCAGCAGGTAGCCGACGACGGGGCCGTCGGGCGCTGCCAGGGCCACCAGGGCGGTGCCCGCGTCGAGGAAGTGCGCCAGTTCGTCCGGGGTCGGGGGTTCGTCCTCGGCGATCTCCGGCATGCCGATGGCGGCGAACGGGGCTCCGGCGGCCCGTTCCAGTGCGCACAGCAGGGGGAGTTCGTCCTTCGAGGCGGCTCTGATCTGCATGCACCCAGTCTGCTGCAAGCATTTTTCAGCCACGCAGGGTGGTGTCCTCGGCCATGCCGTACCGGGCGCTTTGCTGCCAAGTCGGACATCCGGCCGCGCCGTCCACTACCGTGCGGCTACGTCCAGGACACGCGGGCGTAACGATCGCTATTTCTTGCAGAAACTTGCTGCAAGGACTTTCCGTCGCTATTGCGCCGCTGTTAACTTCCTTCCCGAGCCCGACGGCAGCAACGGTGCGGTCGGCACGAGGCAGCCATTATGCGCCTGTCTCCGAACATCTCGGGCACCCCCACCCTCCCAAGGAGTTCTCATGCGGCGTGGCATCGCGGCCTCTGCCCTCGTTGTGGCCCTCGCGGTCTCGATGGCTGCCTGTGGCAGCAGCGGCTCCAGCTCGGACGGCAAGGCCGACGGGCCGGTCACCCTCACGTACTGGGACACCTCGAACGCCACCAACGAGGCGCCGAACTACCAGGAGCTCGTCAAGAAGTTCGAGGCCGCCAACCCGAACGTCAAGGTCGACTTCGTCAACGTCCCGTTCGACCAGGCGCAGAACAAGCTGCAGACCGCCATGGGGGCCAAGGGCGCTCCGGACGTGTTCCGCTCCGAGGTCGGCTGGACCGCCGCCTTCGCCAAGGCCGGCTACCTGGAGCCGCTGGACGGCACCCCGGCCGCCGCCGACACCTCCGCCTTCCAGCCCAGCCTGATCCAGCAGGCCAAGTACGACGGCAAGCTCTACGGCGTGCCGCTGGTCACCGACACCCTGGGCCTGCTCTACAACAAGGACCTGTTCGCCAAGGCCGGCATCACCGACGCCCCCAAGACCTGGGACGAGCTGAAGACCGACGCCGCCGCGCTCAAGGACAAGGCGGGCGTCGACGGCTTCTGGCTGAAGGCCGCGGACGGCTACTACGCCATGCCGTTCCTGTTCGGCGAGGGCACCGACACCGTCGACGCCGCCGGCAAGAAGATCACCGTCGCCTCGCCGGAGGCCGTCAAGGCCGTCGAGACGTACAAGACGATGTTCACCGCGCCCGGCATGGCCAAGGCCGACGTCACCACCGACGCCTACGCGCACATGATGGACGCCTTCAACAGCGGCAAGGTCGCGGCGATCATCCAGGGCCCGTGGGAGATCACCAACATCTACAAGGGCGCCGCGTTCGCCGACAAGAAGAACCTCGGCATCGCGCCCGTCCCGGCCGGCTCCGCGGGCAAGGGCGGCGCCCCCACCGGCGGCCACAACATCTCCGTCTACGCCGGTGCCGACCAGGCCCACAAGGCCGCCGCCGAGAAGTTCGCCGCCTTCATGACCTCGGCGGAGAGCCAGGCCTTCATCGCGCAGAAGAACTCCACCCTGCCGACCCGCTCCGACGCCTTCACGGCCGACGTCAAGGCCGACCCGGGCATCGCCGGCTTCCAGGCCGTCCTCCCCAGCGCCAAGCCGCGCCCCGAGCTGCCCGAGTACAGCTCGCTGTTCGCCTCGCTCGGCACCAACCTGGGCAAGGCCGTCCAGGGCACCGGCACCCAGGACGCCCTGAGCACCATCGCGACCGACTACGCCAAGCTCCTGCCGGGCTTCGCCAAGTAGTCCCCCCCGGCCGTCGGGCCCGCCGCGTGCACGGCGGGCCCGACGGCCGGACCCGCTCTCCCCGAGACCTCACCCCGAGAAGGTGCAATCGATGTCAGTCGCCGTGCAGGGCGCCACCGGCAAGGGCAGCCGGGAGCGCGAGCAGCGTCCGGGCCTGCTGGAACGCCTCAAGCGCTCCTACGCCAAGCACTGGTACGCCTACGCGATGATCGCCCCCGTGGTGCTGGTGCTCGGCGTGCTGGTGATCTACCCGCTGGTCGAGGGCGTCTGGCTCACGCTCACCGACGCCAACAGCCTCAACTCCGCCCGCACGATCGGTGTCAACCACATCCCGGCGTCCTACAAGTTCGTCGGCCTCGACAACTACGCCGACATCCTCTGGGGCCCCGGCTCCTACGACCGCTTCTGGTCGCACTTCGTCTGGACCATCACCTGGACGGCGCTCTGCGTCGTCCTGCACTACACCATCGGCCTGGGCCTCGCCCTGCTGCTGAACCAGAAGCTGCGCGGACGCGCCGTCTACCGGATGCTGCTCATCCTGCCCTGGGCCGTCCCCACCTTCGTCACCGTCTTCTCCTGGCGCCTGATGCTCGCCGACGGCGGCGCCGTCAACGGCCTGCTCTCCGCCCTGCACCTGCCCCAACCCGGCTGGCTGGACGACCCGTTGGCGCAGAAGGCAGCCGCGATCCTGGTCAACACCTGGGTCGGCGTGCCGTTCATGATGATCTCCCTCCTCGGCGGCCTGCAGTCGATCCCGGCCGAGCTGTACGAGGCGGCCGAGATGGACGGCGCCACCGCCTGGCAGCGCTTCCGGCACGTCACCCTGCCCGGGCTGCGCACCGTCTCCTCGACCGTCGTCCTGCTCGGCGTGATCTGGACGTTCAACCAGTTCGCCGTCATCTTCCTGCTGTTCGGCACCAGCGGCGGCTCCGACGCCCAGCTGCTGGTCACCTGGGCCTACCGGCTCGGCTTCGGCCAGCAGCCCCGGGACTACGCGCAGTCCGCCGCGTACGGCGTGATCCTGCTGTCCATCCTCATCGTCTTCACCGCCTTCTACCGGCGCTGGCTCGCCCGCAACGAGCAGGCCAACGGCTGAGGCCCCGGACCCAGTTGACCCACGAAGGCAGGTAACCCCGATGAGCACCACCACCGAACGCCCCGCCGCGGCGCCGGCGGCGACCCCCGCCGCCCGGCCCGCCAAGGTCCGCCGCCGCGGCCGGAGCAGCCCGCTGGCCACCGCGCTGTCCCACGGCGCCCTGATCCTGGCGAGCCTGGTCGCCCTCTTCCCGGTCCTGTGGATCCTCTACATCTCCCTCGGACCGGACAAGACCGACTACCTGCACCCCGGCGGGATCCTCGACAAGCTGACCCTGTCGAACTACCACCACGTGCTGTTCGACACCGACTTCTTCACCTGGTTCGGCAACGCCTTCCTGGTCTCCGGCGTCACCACGGTGTTCGGCGTCATGGTCGCCGCCACCACCGGCTACGCCGTCTCCCGGATGAAGTTCCCCGGCCACAAGCCGCTGATGTGGTCGCTGCTGGTCACCCAGATGTTCCCGATCGCGGTGCTGATCGTGCCGATGTACACGATCCTCTCCGAGCTCGGCCTGCTGGACAGCTACACCGGCCTGATCCTGGTGTACTCGACGACCACCGTGCCGTACTGCGCCTGGCTGCTGAAGGGCTACTTCGACACCATCCCGGTGGAGATCGACGAGGCCGGCCGGGTCGACGGCCTCACCCCGATCGGCACCTTCTGGCGGCTCGTCCTGCCGCTCGCCCGCCCGGGCCTGGCGGTGGCCGCGTTCTACTCCTTCCTGACCGCGTGGGCCGAGGTCGCCTTCGCCTCCACCTTCATGCTCAGCTCCGACAAGTACACGCTGGCCGTGGGCCTGCAGACCTTCGTCAGCGAGCACGACGCGCAGTGGAACTTCATGGCGGCGACCGCCGTGCTGATCGCCATCCCGTCCTCGGTCTTCTTCTACCTGGTGCAGCGCCACCTGGTCACCGGCCTGACCGCCGGTGCCTCCAAGTCGTAACGCTCCTCGCTCCTCTAGTCCCCAAGGGATACCGTCCATGACCCAGAACCTGGCCGACACCTCCCGGCCTGCCGCCGACGCCACCGCCCACGAGGCGGCCACCCCGGCTCCTGCGACTGGCGGCGCCTCCAGAGACTGGTGGCGGGACGCGGTCATCTACCAGGTGTACCCGCGCAGCTTCGCCGACTCCAACGGCGACGGCATGGGCGACCTGCCCGGCGTCCGCAGCCGCCTGCCGTACCTGCGCGACCTCGGCGTGGACGCGGTCTGGCTCTCGCCGTTCTACGCCTCGCCGCAGGCGGACGCCGGCTACGACGTCGCCGACTACCGCGCCGTGGACCCGATGTTCGGCACCCTGCTGGACGCCGACGCCCTCATCCGGGACGCCCACGAGCTGGGGCTGCGGATCATCGTCGACCTCGTCCCCAACCACTCCTCGGACCAGCACGAGTGGTTCCAGCGCGCCCTGCGCGAGGGTCCTGCGTCCCCGCTGCGCGAGCGCTACCACTTCCTTCCCGGCAAGGGCGAGAACGGCGAACTGCCGCCCAACGACTGGGAGTCCATCTTCGGCGGCCCGGCCTGGACCCGGACCGAGAACCCCGACGGCACCCCGGGCGACTGGTACCTGCACCTGTTCGCGCCCGAGCAGCCCGACTTCAACTGGGAGAACCGGGCCGTCGGCGACGAGTTCCGCTCGATCCTGCGGTTCTGGCTCGACATGGGCGTGGACGGCTTCCGCATCGACGTCGCCCACGGCCTGGTCAAGGCCCCCGGCCTGCCCGACCTCGGCGGCTCCGACCAGCTCAAGCTGCTGGGCAACGACGTCATGCCCTTCTTCGACCAGGACGGCGTGCACGAGATCTACCGCAGCTGGCGCAAGATCCTCGACGAGTACCCGGGCCAGCGGATCGGCGTCGCCGAGGCCTGGACGCCGACCGTCCAGCGCACCGCCAACTACGTGCGCCCCGACGAGCTCCACCAGGCCTTCAACTTCCAGTACCTGGGCACCGACTGGGACGCCGCCGCGCTGCGCGAGGTGATCGACGTCTCGCTCGACTCGATGCGCCCGGTCGACGCCCCCACCACCTGGGTGCTCTCCAACCACGACGTCACCCGGCACGCCACCCGCTTCGCCAACGAGCCGGGCCTCGGCACCCAGATCCGCACCGCCGGCGACCGCGCGCTCGGCCTGCGCCGCGCCCGCGCCGCCACCCTGCTGATGCTCGCGCTCCCCGGCTCGGCGTACGTCTACCAGGGCGAGGAGCTCGGCCTGCCCGACGTCACCGACCTGCCGGACGAGGTGCGCCAGGACCCGTCCTTCTTCCGCCAGGCCGGGCAGGACGGCTACCGCGACGGCTGCCGCGTCCCGATCCCGTGGTCCGGCACCGAGGCCCCGTACGGCTTCGGCCCGGTCGCCGGCGGGCCCTCCTGGCTGCCGCAGCCGGTGCAGTGGGCCGAGCTCAGCGTCGAGGCGCAGACCGGCGACCCGACGTCCACCCTGGAGCTCTACCGCAGCGCGCTCGCCGTCCGCCGCTCCCAGGCCGACCTGGGCGCCGGGACGGAGGTCGAGTGGCTGGAGGGCCCCGAGGGCACCCTGGTGTTCCGCCGCGGCGCCTTCGTCTGCACGGTGAACACCACCGGCGAGCCGGTCCGGATACCCGTGCCCGGGCGGCTGCTGCTCTCCTCGGCGGACCCGGTGGTGGACGGCGGCGAGACGGTGCTCGCACCGGACAGCACCGGCTGGTGGGCGGTCTGACGTGGTTGCAATAGGCTCTGGGACCGTGACTACGGCGCGACTCTCAGACATCGCGGCGCAGGCGGGGGTCAGCGAAGCCACCGTCTCCCGCGTACTCAACGGCAAGGCGAACGTCTCGGCCGCCACCCGGCAGACCGTGCTGGCCGCGCTCGACGTGCTCGGTTACGAGCGGCCGACCCGGCTGCGCCAGCGCAGTGCGGGCCTGATCGGTCTGATCACGCCGGAGTTGAGCAACCCGATCTTCCCCGCGCTGGCCCAGGTGATCGAGCAGGTGCTCAGCCGGCACGGGTACACCCCGGTGCTGTGCACCCAGACGCCGGGCGGATCCACCGAGGACGAACTGGTGGAGATGCTGGTCGACCGGGGCGTGGCGGGCATCGTCTTCGTCTCCGGGCTGCACGCCGACTCCACCGCCGACCACGACCGGTACGCCCGGCTGGCCGGCCGCGGGGTGCCCTTCGTCCTGATCAACGGCTACAGCGAGCGGATCGCCGCCCCGTTCATCTCGCCGGACGACCGCGCCGCGATGTGGATGGCCGTCCAGCACCTGGCCGAACTCGGCCACGAGCGGATCGGGTTGGCCGTGGGGCAGCGCCGGTACGTGCCGGTGCTGCGCAAGATCGAGGGCTTCACGGCGGCGATGCGCGAGGTGCTCGGGCGCAGCGCGGAGGAGGCCGAGGACCTCGTCCACCACACCCTGTTCAGCGTCGAGGGCGGGCACGCGGCCGCCGGGGCGCTGCTCGACAAGGGCTGCACGGCGATCGTGTGCGGCAGCGACATGATGGCCCTCGGGGCGATCCGGGCGGTGCGCCAGCGCGGGCTGTCGGTGCCGCAGGACGTGTCGGTGGTCGGCTTCGACGACTCGCCGCTGATCGCCTTCACCGAGCCGCCGTTGACGACGATCCGCCAGCCGGTCGAGGCGATGGCCACGGCGGCGGTGGACGCGCTGCTGGAGGAGGTCGGCGGCAACGCGGCCCAGCGGGGGGAGTTCATGTTCCAGCCGGAGCTGGTCATGCGGGGCTCGACGGGGGCCTGCGCGCGCTGAGCGACGGGCCGTGGACGGCCGACGGGCCCCGGGGAGCGACCGCTCCCCGGGGCCCGTTTCGCATGGGTGCCGTGTGCCGTGTGCGGGGGTGGCGCGGACGGCGGCGGGTGGGGCGGGTCAGCCCTGCTGGTCGGTGGGGCGGCTGCGGGTGAGCCGCCGGTCGTCGGCGGGGTCGCCGGTCCGGGTCCCGGTGCGGCGGCCGCGGGCCAGGTAGTCCCGCAGGACCAGTTCGACGGCGTCCTGCGGGTTCTTGGTGCCGGAGAGTAGCATCGCGTCGATCGCGAGGTTGGCGTCGAGTGTGACGGTGACCTGGGCCATGGTGGCTCCTCCTCGGGTGCAGAGCAGCAGCATGCCCGGTGTGGCCGGCTTTGACCATGACCTTCGGCCGGCGGAGGGCGGGTACGCCGGAACCCCCGGGGGAGAGCGATCGGGCTCTCCCCCGGGGGTTCCGTGCGGCGGGCGACGGGGGCGGGTGACAGATGACAGGTTTCAGATGATGAAATCTGTCGGCTGAAATCTGAAATCTGAAATCTGTCAGCTGTTCGCCGTCAGCCGTCAGCCGTCAGCCGTCAGCCGTCGGCTGTGCCGTGCCGCCCGTGGCCCGCCGGTGTGCCTCAGACCCGGCCGGCGAAGTCCGGGGCCCAGTTGGCGACGGTCTGCTCGCGCACGCCCGAGCTCGGGTTGGCGGCCTCGACGTACTTGCCGCCGCCGACGTAGATCGCGACGTGGTAGACGCCGGAGTCCTGGCCGTTGTTGGACCAGAACAGCAGGTCGCCCGGCTGCAGGTTGTCCAGCGAGACGTGGGTGCTGGCGGCGGCCTGGTCCGCGGCCACGCGCGGGATGGAGACGCCCGCGGCGCGCAGCGCGGCCTGGGTCAGGCCGGAGCAGTCCCAGCCGCCGTTGCCGGTGCCGCCGTAGACGTAGGCCTGGCCGACCTTCGACTCGGCGAAGGAGACCGCGGCGGCCATGCTGCCGGTGGCGGCCTGGGCCGGGGCCTGGGCGGCCGGGGCCTGGGTCTGCGCGGCCGGCTTGGCGTTCACGGCACCGCCGTCGGTGGTCTGGCCGGACTTCTTCGAACGGTCGAACCAGCTGAAGTCCGAGCCGGACTTGGTCGCGGTGGCCGCCTGCCGGCCCTGGCCGGCGTCCTTGAAGGACAGGTGCTGGCCCGGGTAGATGGTGTTCGGGCCGTCGGTCAGGGTGCCGCGGTTGAGCTCGTAGAGCCGCTGCCAGCCGCCGTCGATGTTGTGCTTGTCGGCGATGGAGGACAGCCAGTCGCCGGCCACGACGGTGTAGTCGTCGCTCTCGGCCTGGGCGCCGCCCTGGGCCTGCTCCTGGTGCTTCTGGGTCCAGGTGCTCTTGGCGGAGTCGCCGGAGGTCTGCTCCTGGGCCGGCGCGGCCGGCTTGGCGGCCGGGGCGGGGGTCTGCGCGGGCTTGGCGGCCGGGGCGGGCTTGGCGGCCGTCGCACCGGCGGTGGAGCCCGCGGAGGTGTCGACGGCGGCCGGGGCGCCGCCCTTGGTCAGGCCGGCCTGGACCGAGCAGACCGGCCAGGCGCCGGGGCCCTGCGAGGCGAGGACCTTCTCGGCGACGGCGATCTGCTGGTCCTTGGTGGCCAGGTTCGCCTGCGGGGCGTACGCGGTGCCGCCGAAGGCGGCCCAGGTGCTGGAGGTGAACTGCAGGCCGCCGTAGAAGCCGTTGCCGGTGTTGATGCTCCAGTTGCCGCTGCTCTCGCACTGGGCGACCTTGTCCCAGGTCGCGACGGAGGCGGCGGAGGCGGTGCCGGTGGTGAGGCAGGGGATCGTGAGGCCGACGCCCGCGACGCCGATGGCGGCGATGACGCGGCGGGTGCGGCTGGACAGACGGGTGCCGTTGGTGGGCAGCATGAAGACGTGGTCCTCTCCCACGCCTGCGAGGTGAGCTGTCGGATTCGGGCTGGAGTTGCCCGGCCGCGCTGTGGACGCGGCTTCACCCCTAGCCCTGAACCGTTCCTGGGAACGGTCCGGGGCGACTTACCTGTGGGTCCCCCGCTCCTGCCGTGGTGCGTTTTCGCGCTTCCAGGGCACCCGACGGCAGGACTCGGCGTTGCGGATGAACTGGGTCCGTGTGGTCACGAACGGGGAGCACGTTAAGCAGACTTAAGTTCAAACCGCAAACACTGTGATGCACATCACGGTTTGGCGAGAATGATCGTTTCCGCTGTCCGTCATGATCCGAAATGATCGTTTTCCCGCAACGGCGCTACGGGTGCGCACAACTGGCCGCGCCTCAGGAAACGGCTGACGACGCGTCGGGGTGTGATCGGGTGCGTCCGCGATGCGGGAGGCGCGGCCGATTCCCGGCCGCCGGCCCGCGCCCCGGGCAGAACCGATCAAACATCAACAGAACGGACATCGCGCCTATTCACGCCTTAACTCCCGTACGGGGCAAGCCGGAAGGGCCCGGAACGAAGCCGTTCCGGGCCCTTCGGTGCGCGTGGTGTCCCGCTACTACTCCTCGGGCCCCCCGGCGGCGGCGTGGGCGCCGTGGGTGCCCTCAGCGGCCTCCGCGGCGGCCTCCGCCTCGGCCTGGGCCAGCTCCTCCGGGGAGGGCGCCGGCAGCGCGGCCAGGTAGGTCGAGGCGATCAGCTGGCCGACCGTCGGGTAGGCGCCCAGCGGAGCGGCGGACGGGCAGCCCGTCTCCTCGGCGGCCGTCGCGAGCAGCTCGGAGTCGGCCTCCGGGCCGATCACCAGCGGGGCCAGCGCGGGGCGCAGGGAGCCGGTCTCCTTGAGGTGGTTGACGGCCGCGGCCACCGAGCCGGGCACGTCGAGCGCGGCGGGGATGACCGGGACGGCCAGCCGGGCCGCCAGCAGTACGCCGGTGATGCCGGCCGCCGCGGCGGCCTCCTCGCCGCCGACGGTGGTCAGGACCACGCCGTCCGCGGCGGTCGCGATGGCGAACAGCCTGGCCCGGTCGGCGCGGGCCAGCCCGGCCTCGGACAGGCGCACGTGGACGGCCTCGGCGAGCAGCGGGTGCGGGCCGAGCACGTCGGTGACGGACGCGCCGTACTCCGCTGCGAGGGCGTGGAGTTCGGTCAGGAAGCCGTGCGGGCCGGGGACCAGCGGGACCACGACGGGCGCCGGCAGGCCGGCCTCGGCGGCCATGGCCAGGAGCTCGGCGACGGTGCGGTCCTCGCTGTCGTCGGCCTCGGTGTTCCCACCGGGGAGGTAGCCGACCGCGGTGCGGACGCCGGCCTGCTCGCTGCGGACGATCGACAGCAGTTCCTCGACGACCGAGCGGGACTCGGGCCCTGCGGTCGCGGGCACGGCCAGCACCAGGGCCGGGGCGCCGGTCGGAATCTCGGGGCGCTCGGGACGGCGGTGGCGCCCCCGCGCACGGGAGCCTGGAGTGCGGACGGGCAGTGGCGCGCCCGGGATGGCTGCGGTGCTCATGCCGGAGATCGTAGGACATCGGCCGGTCGGGCCTGCAGTCGGCTGCCGTTCGGGTTCCGCGCGGCCGCGGTGCGCGCGCGGTGCGCGACGTGTGCCGATCCGGGCGGATCCACAGCAATGCGGACATATCTCACCCAACCCCCGGAAGGGCTCCGGTGGTTGCCGTGACGTCCCGGACGGGGCTGCGCGTTGCACGTGCGGTGCGTGAGATGTCTCACAGCACGGAGGTGCTGTCCGATGCGTCTGACGGAGGGTCACAGGAGTGCGACTCCCGGCATTCGAAGATCAACATTCAGCGGGGGTCCGCTCACGGCCGGTTATCGGGACTTCGTCGATTCAGTCGGCTATGTCCGTTTACGTACCGTCAGGAAAAGGGTCCGTGAAGAGTTCGGGGCCGCCGGTGAAAAGCATCGTGCACCTGCAACGTCCCGTGCTGATGCACGTGCACTGCAGCTATCATCGCGTCAAGTGAGGCGTTGTTCCGGGCCGGTACGGGGCCGGTCCGTTCGTTCGGCGGGTGCCGGGGGCGCCGCGCTGGACGACCACTCCGGAGCTCTTCGGGAGATTTCTATGCACGACTCGCAGGACACGCACGGCTCGTACGACACCTACAACGGGATGGCGGCCGCCGACCTCAAGGGGGTGGTCTGGCAGAAGAGCCTGCACAGCAACTCCCAGGGGAACTGCGTCGAGTTCGCGGCCCTGCCGGGGGGCGATGTGGCGATGCGCAACTCGCGTTTCCCGGAAGGTCCGGCGCTCATCTACACCCGTGCCGAGATCGCCGCCCTGCTGCTGGGGGCCAAGGACGGGGAGTTCGACCACCTGGCGGTCTGACCGGCCGCCGCATCGCCATCGGGGGGCCGTCGTGGGTGCTGACACCACGACGGCCTTTGTCTTTTCCGGTGCGCTTTCCGGTAATGGCGCGGGGGTGCCCGCCCGGATTCCGCCGCGAGCGGTGTTCCACCGGAATTCCGCCGTGCCGCCGGCGCCGGAACACGCGGCCCGAACTGCACGGGAATGTGTCGCACGGCCTCTTCGGCGGATCGCCGCGGCCGATCGGCCCGCGGGGCGTGCCGGGGCCGGTAAGGAGGTCGCGCCCGGTTCGTCGCGCCGGTCCGCGCGGCCCGGGGTGCCGTCCTCCCGGTGCCGTCGGCGGCCGGCCGCGCGCCGCCCGGCCCTAGGCCGAGCGCCGGTGCCGTCCACCGAGTTCGGAGCCGACGAGCGGCTCCGCCTCGAACAGGGCCCAGACGACCTTGCCGCTGCCCAGCGGGTGCCAGCCCCAGGACTGGCTGAACGACTCCACCAGGTGGAGTCCGCGGCCGGACTCGGCGACGAAGTCCGCCTCGCGGGCGACCGGGCCGATGCTGCTCGGGTCGCTCACCGCACAGACCACCTGGGGGGAGCGGTGGACGAGGCTTATTCGGATCGGCAGCCGGCCGTCCGCGGTGGGCTGTGTGGGAAAGTCGTACTCGCCCGGGGCGCCGCCCGTCGGGTCGGGCCGTGCGCCGACCGCATGCCGCAGCGCGTTGGTCACCAGTTCCGAGGCCACCAGTGCGACGTCGTCGAACAGCTCCATCAGGCCCCAGCGCTGAAGCGAGGTTCTGGCGAAGTCGCGTGCGGTTCTGACGGCTTCGAAGCGAGGAGCGAGCGTACAGGTGACCACATGGGGGTCAACCGCCAAAGCCGTACCGGTGCTCATGAAGAGCTCCTCCCATAAGGGGGCGGACACGGCTGGACCCGCCGGGGTCATGCCGGTCACCTCCGACTCGCTCGGCCGCTCGGCCGCCCCCTCGACCAGGCGCGCGCGCACTCGAACGCCCGGTGGCGCGGGGACGCTGCCGAGTCGGTGCACGGAGTCGCGCGTGGGGTCGACGCGGAGCCCGCGGGATTGCCAGGGATGTGCAGGTGCACGTGCACCATGGTGGTGTGCGCTCACTGCAGATGCAAGAGTCGATTCACGTGCAGTCGCACTATTGGCATATGCAAGCGCCGTCTGCACGTGCATCCTGGTACGTGGAGTGCGGAACTGATAGGAACATCCGTCAGTATCGGCACCGTGAGCGCTCAACTGATGGCAGACTGTGCGCTGTTTGCCCTAGGTGGAGGTTTCGACCGCATGACCACAGTTCAGCCGGGCGGCGGCTCGATGGTCCGCCGGATCCTCCTCGGCTCCCAGTTGCGCCGACTGCGCGAGACGCGCGGCATCACGCGCGAGGATGCCGGCTACGCGATCCGCGCCTCCGAGTCCAAGATCAGTCGGATGGAACTCGGCCGCGTCAGCTTCAAGGAGCGCGACGTCGCCGACCTGCTCAGCCTGTACGGGGTGGACGACGGCATCGAGCGGGAGGCCCTGCTCGGCCTGGTCCGCGAGGCGAACAAGTCCGGTTGGTGGCACAGCTTCAACGACGTGCTGCCGGGATGGTTCCAGACCTACGTCGGCCTGGAGGAGGCCGCCCAGCTGATCCGCACCTACGAGGTGCAGTTCATCCCCGGACTGCTGCAGTCCGAGGAGTACGCACGGGCGGTTTTCGGCCAGAGTCGGCCGGTCATCAGCGAGGAGGAGGTCGAGCGGCGGGTCAGCCTCCGCCTGCGCCGCCAGAAGCTGCTGACCGAGGGCGCCAATCCGCGCCTGTGGGCGGTGATCGACGAGGCCGCCCTGCGCCGTCCGGTCGGCGGGCCCAAGGTGATGCGCGGTCAGGTGCAGTACCTGATCGACGTCGCCGAGCAGGCCAACGTCGTCATCCAGGTCATGCCCTTCCGCTTCGGTGCGCACGCGGGCGAGTCCGGGGCGTTCACGATCCTGCGCTTCCCGGAGCAGGACCTCGCGGACGTGGTCTACCTGGAGCAGCTCACCAGTGCGCTGTACCTGGACAAGCGGGACGACGTCGACGCCTACATCCAGGTCATGGAGCGGCTCTGCGTGGACAGCCTCACGCCCGAGCGCACCATAGACCTGCTGGCCTCGATCCTGAAGGAGCGCTGAGCCGCCGCCCGGCGGGGCCGCCCGACGGCCCGTCCGTGACCGGTGCTCCGCGCTCCGCCCCCGCCCCGGTTCCAGCCCCCGTCCGGCCCCGTGCCGTCGAGCCGCCCTCCCGCCGTCAACCGCGGGCCGGCGGCCGTTCGCGTTCCGGCGGCGCCGCCTGCGGGGGGCGGCCCAGCTCCCAGGGCAGTTCGTAGCGGCGGAACAGGTCGGCCCGGATCGGCGCGAGCGGGAGCTCGGCGCCCGGCAGCAGCACGCCTATGCAGCCGCCCATCAGCGCGCTGCGCAGGACGGCGTGTTCGGCGGTCGGATCGGGGGCGCCCCAGTCCGCGAGCAGGCCCTGCAGGATCGCGCCGAGCTGCTGCTGCTCCGGATCCTGGACGAAGGCCCCGGTGTCCGGGTCCAGGATCAGCGCGAGGTGCGAGCGCATGACCCGCGGGTGCTCCATCGCTAGGGCCAGGACGGCGTCTATCGCGCGGGCGAGCCGGGCCTCCGGCGAGGCGCCCGGAGCCAGTTCGGCGAGGGCGCCGGAAAGGGCCTGGTGCATCATCCGGTGGGTGGCGGACTGCATCAGCAGCCGTTTGCCGTCGAAGTAGTACGAGAGCAGCCCGCGGGCGAGTCCGGCCCGCTCGGCGATGTCGGTCAGCGTGGTGCCCGCGTATCCGCGCTGGTCGACGAGTTCGACGGTGGCCCGCATGATGCGCCGCCGGGAGCGCTGCCGCATCTCCTCATTGACCGAATCCCCCCGAGGTGCCATCGTGTCTGCTCCGAACGTTCGTTGGCTGCGAGCCAATATACTTGCGGAGCCGAGGGTCGCACCGTGTGGTCGCGTGCTGGTCGGGCGCCGCTCGGCGCCGGTCCCGCGACCGGTACGAAGACGGCCGGCTCCACCAAGACGGGGGTTTGGTGGAGCCGGCGACATCGCCGATGGCCGCCGGGGGGCGGCCAGGGTGGCGACCGAGGCTCAGCGGGTGGTCAGCACTTCCTCCCGGGTCTCCTTCGAACCGGCTGACGAGTCATCATAGTCGGCCGAGGTCAGGGGGGTTGAATTCCTGCGCCGGTCCGTCAGGGCGCCCGCCGCGGCGATCAGCAGTCCGAGCAGCGCGACCGCGGTGACGAACGCCAGGGCCGGCCGGTAGCCGTCCAGCTGGGCCTGCGGGCTGTCGCCGCCGGCGCTGCCGGCCGTGATCATCGCGGTCGCCCCGGCCAGGACCACGGCGGTGCCGACCTGGATCGCGGTGTTGACCAGTCCGGAGGCCAGGCCCTGCTCCTCGTCGTCCACCCCGTCGGTGGCGGCGATGTTCACCGAGGGGAAGGCCAGCGCGAAGCCGACGCCGAGCAGCAGCATCGAGGGCAGCACCAGGCCGAGGTACGAGCTGTGCTCGTCCAGCCGCAGGAACAGCGCGAACGCGCCGACCAGGGCGACCAGGCCGATCGGCAGCAGCCGGCCGGTGCCGAAGCGGTCCACGATCGGGCCCATGAACGGTGCCGAGAGCGCGATGAAGGCGCCGGCCGGCAGCAGTCCGAGCGCCATCTGGAGTGCCGACCAGCCGAGCAGGTGCTGCAGGTAGAGGGTCACGACGAACTGGAACCCGCCGTACGCACCGGTCATCGCGAAGGCGATCACGTTGGCCCGGGCGACCGAGCCGTTGCGGAAGATGCCGAGCCGGACGAGCGGGTGGGCGGTACGGCTCTCGATCAGCAGGAAGGCGGCGGCCAGCGCGAGGACCACGACCAGGGAGCCCAGCGTGCGGGCGCTCAGCCAGCCGGCGCCCTGCGCCTCGGTGACGGTGAAGACCAGTAGCAGGACGGTCGCGGTGCCGGTGATCGCGCCGAGCACGTCGTAGCC
The DNA here is from genome assembly GCF_042873275.1 of Kitasatospora sp. NPDC004745. NCBI lineage: Bacteria > Bacillati > Actinomycetota > Actinomycetes > Kitasatosporales > Streptomycetaceae > Kitasatospora > Kitasatospora sp. NPDC004745. The sequence goes on from NZ_JBIALK010000001.1 coordinate 772,168, forward strand.
GCCCTTGGCCTTCTCCTCGACGGGGCGGGGGAGCAGGCGGACCGCGAAGAGCAGGGCGAGCAGCGCGACCGGCACGGGCATCAGGAAGGTCCAGCGCCAGCCGACGGAGGTGAGCAGGCCGCTGAGCACGAGGCCGAGCGAGAAGCCGCTGGCGCCGCAGGTGGTGTAGATGGACAGGGCCCGGTTGCGGGCGGGGCCCTCGGCGAAGGTCGTGGTGATGATCGACAGGCCGGCGGGAGCGGTGAAGGCGGCGCTGACGCCCTTGAGGAAGCGGGCCGCGATCAGCAGGCCGCCGTCGTCGACCAGGCCGCCGACGAGGGAGGCGGCGGCGAAGACGCCCAGCGCGACGAGGAAGACCCGGCGACGGCCGAGCAGGTCGGCGGCGCGGCCGCCGAGCAGCAGCAGGCCTCCGTAGCCGAGCACGTAGCCGGAGACCACCCACTGCAGGGCGGAGGTGGAGAGGTGCAGCTCGGAGCCGATGGAGGGGAGGGCGACGCCCACCATGGAGACGTCCAGGGCGTCCAGGAACATGGCGGCGCAGAGCACGATGAGGGTGCCCCAGAGGCGGGGGGTCCAGTTCAGCCCGCTGGTTGACGGGGCGTCGGGTGGCGTGGCGGTCGCGGTGGTCATGGGGAGGACAGTACATGCGTGTGCATTCAATGCAAATGAATAAGATGTGAACACATATGTTGCCGATGCATGTGCTACCGTGGCGGCGTGGCTGAACTCGACTCCCCGGCGGAGGCCGGTCTCGTCGCGCAGTGGCGCGACCTGCTGGCCCGGCACGCCGCCACGGCCTGCATGCTCGACCGCGAGCTGGGCGAGAAGTGCGGGCTGGGCATGAGCGAGTTCGAGGTGCTGGAACGCCTGGCCGAAGCGTGCTCGGGAGAGGGCCGGCCCACCGTGCGGGTCCAGGAGCTGGGCCACACCGTCCACCTCAGCCAGAGCGCGCTCTCCCGGCTGATCGCCCGACTGGAGAAGGCCGGACTGGTCACCCGGGCGATGTGCGAGAGCGACCGGCGCGGCATCATGCTCACCCTGACCGAGGCCGGCAAGGAGCGGTACCTGCAGGCCAGGCCGCTGCACCGCGAGGTGCTCGAACTGACCCTGGGCGGGCCGATCGGACCGTCCGGGTCGAGTGCGTCGTCCGGGCCGAGTGGGTCGTCCGGGCCGAGTGGGTCGACCGCTTCGGGCGGGACGGTCGAGGGGTAGCCCGGACCGGCCGCATGACGTTCCGTCAGCCGTGCTGCAGGTACTGCCTTTTCGATCGACCGGGGCGACGTTTCCGCGCGCCCGCGGGCCGGTGGTGGCCGCCCTCAGAACTGCGAGACCAGCCCCGGAGCGACCGCCAGCAGCACGGCGGCGGCGGGCGCGGCGAGGGCCACCAGGGTGAGCCGGAGCCGGTGCGGGACGGACAGCCGCGGCCGGCCGGCGAGCAGCCGGTCGACCCGGCGGGGGGACTGCGCCAGCCCCGGCGGGCAGGAGCCGAACACCCCGCGGTCCAGGTTGATCTCGGCCAGCGCGAGGGCGGTGGTGTGCCGGCCGTGCCGCCGTGCCGCCCGGTCGTCGGCCGCCAGCTCGACCAGCTCCGCCACCTGGTCCCGGAAGGCGCTGAACACGCCGACGCCCGGGAAGCCCGAGGCCAGCGCCTGCGACGCCTGCTGCAGCCAGTGGTGCCGGGCCCGGACGTGCCCGCGCTCGTGGCTCAGGACGGCGGCCAGCTCCCGATCGGTCAACTGTTGGAGCGCGCCGGTGGTCACCACCAGGCGGGAGTCGGGGCCCGGCAGCGACCAGGCCTCCGGGCGGACGCTCTCCAGGACCACCAGCCGCTCCCGGCGGTTCCGGGCGGCAGCGATGGCCTCGGGCAACTCCGGAGCCCGGCTGGTCAGTTGGGCGTGCCGACGATCGCGCACCGCCTTGGCCGTCCGGACCTCCCGGGTGAGCGCGAAAGCCGTCTGCAACCCGCCCGCCGCCAGCACCGCGGCGCACAGCCGGCCCCAGCCCTCGGCGTCCTGCAGACCGTACGCGGCCTCGACGCCGTGCGGGGCCCCCGCGAAGACCAGGGCGCGCAGCTCGGGCAGGGCGGCGGACGCGGCCAGCAGCAGGCTCAGGACGCAGCACAGCAGCACGGCGACGACGAGGCACTGCCACACCAGCAGCGCCAGTACCGGTTCTCGCTCCACCCAGCGGGCCCGGGCCAGCAGCCGGGGCGCGACGGTCGAGAGCAGCAGTCCGAGCAGCAGCAGACCGATCAGGGCAGGCATCGCATGGGCTCCCCGAGTACGCACGGAACGCGACGAGGCGCTCCCTGCCAACCTATGCGCTGGCGACGTCCGGAGGAACGGCTTTCGACCGGCCAGTGACCAACGCCACGCGAGGGGCGGGGCCTTGGCTCCGAGCGGCACCCCTCCGGCGGGCGCGGGCGCGGGCACGGGCGCAGGCACAGGAGCGGGCTCGGGCGTTGGTTCGGGCACGGATACGGACACGGGCACGGCCGCGGTTCCGCGTCTGCGGGGAGGGGTCGGCTCACATCGTCAGCAGCATGGCGAACATGCCGATCCCCATGGTGAGGCGGCAGGCCCGCGGCAGTCCGGCGGCGCCCACCACCAGGGTTCCGGCGGAGGTGTGCAGGAGCCGGGCGCCGGCCCAGAGCGAGTACCCGCCGAAGTAGAGCAGCAGAGCGCCGGTCACCAGCGGCGTTCCGGCGCCGGGTCCGTGGTGGTGGCCGGTGCCGGCGGTCATCGCGAGGGCCATGTAGGTCATGGCGAGGGCGCCCACCGCGTGGTGCAGCCGGTGCGCCCGGCGGGCCGGGGCGTGTGCGGCGGCGAGCAGGAAGACCGCGGCCGGGAGCCCGAACAGCGAGGCCCAGACGGCGGCCGGGACGGCTCCACCGGTGACGGCCATCGCCGCCATGCCCAGCCCCATCAGGGCCTCGGCGGCGTCCGACTCGCGGGCGATCAGTCGGCGGGTGCCGGCGCGGGGCGGGGCGCCCGCGGTGCAGGGGGAGCGGCGGAGCCGGGTGAGGCAGTAGGCCCCGGCGGCCGCGGTGAGCAGGGCCAGCAGCCAGCTGATCAGGACGGGTCCGTGCAACGGCGGCCTCCCCCGCGATCGGTGACGGGTGGCCCCGTCCCGTCCACGATCACGGTTGCCGCCGGGGCGCGGCCAGGGCGCGCACCGGGGCGCACGGTGGTGTCGGCCGGGGTGCGTCCTCGGGCGCGCACCCCGCCGTACCCGCTCCGGCAGGATCAGCCCTGCAGCCGGCCCGAGGCGACGACCCGGCTGAGGAACTGCCGCGTCCGTTCCTCCCTCGGGTCGCCGAGGACCTGCTCCGGCGGTCCCTGTTCGAGGACCACGCCGTCGTCCAGGAAGCAGACCTGGTCGGCCACCTCGCGGGCGAACCCCATCTCGTGGGTCGAGAGGACCATCGTCATCCCCTGTTCCTTGAGGTCGCGCACCACCGAGAGCACCTCGCCGACCAGGACCGGGTCGAGGGCCGCGGTGATCTCGTCGAGCAGCAGCAGCCGCGGCCCGGTGGCGAGCGCCCGCACGATGGCGACGCGCTGCTGCTGGCCGCCCGAGAGCCGGTCCGGGTACTCCCGGGCCTTCGCCGCCAGCCCGAGCCGCTCCAGCAGTTCCAGTGCCTTCGCCTCCGCCTGGGCCCGCGCGAGCCGGTGCACCCGGCGCGGGGCCAGCGTGATGTTCTCCAGCACGGTCAGGTGCGGGAAGAGGTTGTAGGACTGGAAGACCACCCCGATCCGCCGCCGGACGGCGTCCTCGTCGGTCCGGGGGTCGGTGATCTCCTCGCCGTCCAGGAAGATCGCCCCGTCGTCGATCCCCTCCAGCAGGTTGACGCACCGCATCAGGGTGGACTTGCCCGAGCCGGACGCGCCGATCAGCGCCGTCACCGAGTGCTCGGGCACGGTGAGGTCCACGTCGCGCAGCACGACCTGGCCGCCGTAGGTCTTGCGCACCGACTCCAGCCGGAGCACGTCGGCCGTGCTCATCCGCTCACCTCACCCGTTCGGCCGCACCGCTCGGCCGGCCACCCCGTCTCGTACCCGCCGGTCCGGCGCCCGCCGTGCCGGCCCCGCCCGCGGCGCTGCCCCCGCCCGCCGCGCGCGTTCACACCGCACCGCCCTGGAACCGCCGGCGGTTCGTCCTGGCCGTCAGCCAGTCCGCGAACCGGGTCAGCGGAATGGTCAGCACGATGAACACCAGACCCGCCACCAGGTAGGGCGTGAAGTTGAACGACCGGGCCGCGATGATCTTCGCCGCGTACACGGCGTCGATCGCCCCGCCGATCGAGACGAGTCCGGTGTCCTTCTGCAGGCTCACCAGGTTGTTCAGCAGCGGCGGCACCACCCGTCGGACGGCCTGCGGCAGCACCACGTACCGCATGGCCTGCGCGTTGGTGAGCCCCAGCGAACGGGCCGCGGCGCGCTGGCTCGGGTGCACGGACTCGATCCCGGAGCGGAACACCTCCGACACGTACGCCGAGTACGTCAGCACCAGGGCCGCCCCGCCGAGCAGCAGCGGGTCGGTGGTCACGCCGGTGAGCCGGAGCGCCGGCACCCCGGTGATCATCACCAGCAGGCAGATGATCATCGGCAGTCCGAGGAAGAAGTCCACGTACGCGGTGGCCAGCAGCCGGACCGGCAGGAACACCGGCCCGCGCAGCGTCCGCAGCACCGCCAGCAGCAGCCCGAACACCAGGATGAGGGCCCCGCAGCCGAGCATCAGCTCCAGGTTCAGCCGCAGGCCCTTCAGCACCTCGGGCAGCGCCTGGCGGGCGTAGTCGGCGCTGAGGAACGTCCGGCGGGTCACCTCCCAACCGGGCGAGTTGACCACCAGCAGGTAGAGCACGAGCGCCGTCGCCAGGGTGGACGCGGTGGCGATCAGCGCCGACCGCCGGGCCCGGCCGCGCCGGTACGCCTCGTGCGCCAGTCGCCGTTCGGACGGGCGGTAGTCGTCGCCCCCGTCCTTCGCCGGTGCCACCGCCCCGGTGGCCGTCGCCTCGCCGCTCACTTGAGCACCGGTGCCGAGACGGCGTCGGAGAGCCACTGCTTCTCCAGCTTGGCCAGGGTGCCGTCGGAGCGCAGCGCGTCGACCGCCCGGGAGACGCAGCCGGTCAGCTGCGAGCCCTTGTCCAGGACCAGGCCGAACTGCTCGCCCTGCGAGGCGCCCTCGAACTGCCCGACCACCTGTGCCTCCGGCACCTCGGCGCCGGTGATGTAGAAGGCGGTGGGCAGGTCCACCACGAGTGCCTCGACCTGGCCGTTCTTGAGCGCGGCCTTGGCGAGGTCGTTGGAGTCGAACACGGCCGGCTGGACGCTCGGCTTGATGGTGCCGGTGATGGTGTCGAGGCTGGTGGTGCCGACCTGTGCGCCCAGCTTGGCGCCCTTGAGGTCGGCGATGCTCTTCGCCCCCGCGGCCTTGGAGTTCTTCAGGGCGATGACCGCCTGGCGCACGTCGTAGTAGCCGGAGGAGAAGTCGACGGCCTGCTTGCGCTCGCTGCTGACGGACACCTGGTTGATGTCGAAGTCGAAGTCCTTGGCCCCCGGCGAGGTGGCCTTGCCGAAGGGCGCGACCACCCAGGTGACCTTGTCCCTGGGGTACCCGAGCCGGTCCGCGACGGCGTAGGCGACGGCGGACTCGAAGCCCTTGCCGTTCTCCGGCTTGTCCTCGGCGAACCAAGGGCCGTAGGCGGGCTTGTCCGTGCCGACGGTCAGCGTGCCGGCCGTCCGGGTCGCCAGCGCCCCCGGTGCGCAGCCCGCCGCCGTTCCGGCGCTCCCGGACGCGCCCGCGGCGGCCCCGTCGGACTTGGCGTCCTGCGGCGCGCACGCGGTCAGCGCGGCGGCCGCGGCCAGCAGGACGGCGAGGGGCAGGGCGGTGGCGGACGGCTTGCGGAGGGTCATGGCGGGGCTCCAGGGAGAAGGACCGGGCGGGACGGCGGGGGCGGCGGCGCGGGCCGCGAGCCCGGCGGGTCACTTCCCCCCGGTGGCGGCGCCGGAACACACGCGGCATGGTCGGCGTACGGGCCCGCGTCCGCGGCGCCCTTCGAGCCGGATCAGCGACAGCGGCGGCAGCGGCCGCACGCGCGACAGCAGTCGCGACAACGAGAGGGCACCCGGAACAGGTCGGTGTGGCGCTCGGCCACCGTGATCACCGCCGGGAGCATGGCGGGAGGTTCGCATCCCGACGGCGCATCTGTCCAGAACATCCAGAAGCTTGTCCACATGCCGGACAACCGGCCGCGGGCCCAGGTCGCGGCCGCGGTGCCGCGGGGCCCCGACGGACCGTCGGGGGGCGTGCCGCGAGGCCGCGTTGACGCCCGGCCGGCAGTCGGCCCCGGACTCGGCCCCGACCCGCGGCCGGCCCGCCGCCGTCTCGACCTCCGAACCGGCGCGGGACGCGGCGCGGCCCGCCCGGAGCCGACGTGCGGCCGACCCGGGGTCGACGCCGCGCCGAAGCGGAGACGAACCCGGGGCGCCGCCGGAGGTTCGGCGGTCGAGACCCCCTTGAACAGGAGAACCTTTCGTACTTATGGTGTCCCCGTTGAAATAACTCCTGTCGAAGTGAGTCCACGATGCAGAATCTTTCGCCAAGGCTCGCTGCGGCGGCCGACGCTCCGGTCTCGACCCTCGCCGGCCACCCGGCCTGGCTGCGCCTGAAGGAGGCCGTCGAGACGCTGCGCCCGCTGCAGTCCAAGGACGGCTCCATCGACCTCGCCGCCGTGCAGCGGCACACCGTCGACCCGCTGGTGGCCACCGTGCGTGCCGCCGTCGAGGAGCTCGCCCCGCACTTCCCGCACGACGCCGCCTACCTGTCCGCCGTCGACGCCGACCTCGCCAAGTGGGCCGACACCGGCTACCGCGAGCCCGACTTCCTGGACTCGCTGCTGGCCTTCCAGCCCGCGGAGCAGCGCGAGGACGGCCTCGAGCACCTGGTCGTCTTCCCGATGTACACCCAGAACGGCAACCCGGACCGCAACCTGGAAGCCGTCCTGCTGAGCGTCGTGTGGCCCGACTGGCTGGCCGAGCTGGAGCGCACCCGCTTCGACAACCCGATGTTCGTGCCGATCACCTTCACCGACTTCACGGCCGGCTACGACACCAACTCCGCCGTCCTCTTCCCCGAGACGGTCTCCGTGCGCAAGGCGCCGGAACGTTTCACCTGGGGCGGCATCTTCTGTGACCGCGAGGCCGCCCGCTTCCGCGCCGTCACCACCAGCGCCGTCCAGCAGCTCGGCCTGGAGATCCCGGCCGACGCCGAGGGCCTGCTCCAGGACCAGCAGCGCGCGCAGGAGACCTTCGTCCTGTGGGACCTCGTGCACGACCGTACCCACAGCCACGGCGACCTGCCGTTCGACCCCTTCATGATCAAGCAGCGCAGCCCGTTCTGGATGTACGGCCTCGAGGAGCTCCGCTGCGACCTCACCACCTTCAAGGAGGCGGTGAAGCTGGAGGCCGAGGGCAACGCCCACGCCCGCGACGTCCAGTACGCGATCCTCTTCGACCGGATGTTCCGCTTCCCGGTCAGCGGTGACCGCGTGCGCAACTACGACGGCCTCGGCGGTCAGCTGCTCTTCGCCTACCTGCACAAGAACGGCGCGCTGAGCTGGCGCGACAACCGCCTCAGCATCGACTGGGAGCGGGCCCCGCAGGTCACCAACGAGCTGTGCGCCGAGATCGAGACCCTCTACCGCGACGGCATCGACCGGCCCAAGCCGGCCCACTGGATCGCCGCCTACGAGCTGGTCTCCCGCTACCTCACCCCGCACCCCGCCTCCACCTGGGCGAAGGGCTCCGAGGCGCTGCCGCTCGACATCACCGACGGCAAGGCCCTCAACAAGGCGCTGTGCGACGCCGTGCTCCCGGACGAGTTCCCGCTGAGCATGTTCTACGAGGCCCTGTCCAAGAAGCTCGGCGGCGTCATCGCCGCCACCGCCGGCATCACCGGCGCCGGTATCCAGGGAGTCGCCGCGTGACCACGACCGCCAACGCCCCGCTGGCCGGCAAGGTCATCGCCGTCGCCGGAGCCAGCGGCCCGGCCGGTCAGGCCGTGCTGCGCCGCCTGACCGCCGACGGTGCCACCGTGATCGGCGCCGACATCGACGCCCAGCGCCTCGAGTCCGCCCTGGACGCCACCCGGATCGCCGTGCGCGGCGCCAAGGTCAGCGGACAGGTGATCGACCTGCTCGACCCGCAGGAGGTCCACGACTGGGCCGACCACCTGGAGGCCGAGCACGGCCACGTCGACGGCCTGTTCCACCTGGTCGGCGGCTGGCGCGGCAGCAAGACCTTCTTCGACAGCCGGCTGGACGACTGGGACTTCCTGCACGACACCGTCGTGCGGACCCTCCAGCACACCTCGCTGGCCTTCCAGCCCGCGCTGGTCCGCAGCCCCGCCGGCCGGTACGCGATGATCTCCGCCGCGGCCGCCCACAAGCCCACCGCCGGCGGCGCCGCCTACGCGGCCGCCAAGGCGGCCACCGAGGCCTGGACCCTCGCCATGGCGGACTCCTTCAAGAAGGAGACCACCGACCCCGACGGCGAGCCCACCGCCGCTGCTGCGATCCTGGTCATCAAGGCGCTGGTCAGCCCCGAGATGCGGGCCGAGAAGCCGGACGCGAAGTTCGCGGGCTTCACCGACACGGCCGACCTCGCCGGACACCTCGCGGGCCTCTGGGACCGCCCCGCAGCAGAACTGAACGGACAGCACCTGTGGCTGACAGCCCGATGACCGACCCCACCGGCACGGACGCGGTACGGCGGCACGACCCCGCCGTCCGCGGCTTCGCCAGCGACAACTACGCCGGCATCCACCCGGAGGTCCTCGCCGCGATCGCCCTCGCCAACGACGGCCACCAGGTCGCCTACGGCGAGGACGACTACACGACGCACCTCCAGGACGTCTTCCGCCGCCACTTCGGGGACAAGGCCGAGGCCTATCCCGTCTTCAACGGCACCGGCGCCAACGTGGTCGCGCTCCAGGCCCTGCTCCCGCGCTGGGGCGCCGTGGTCGCCGCCGAGACCGCCCACATCAACGTGGACGAGGGCGGCGCCCCCGAGAAGATGGGCGGCATCAAGCTGCTCACCGTCCCCACCCCGGACGGCAAGCTCACCCCCGAGCTGCTCGACCAGCAGGCCTGGGGCTTCGGCGACGAGCACCGCGCGCAGCCGCTCGCGGTCTCGATCACCCAGAGCACCGAGCTCGGCACCCTCTACACCGCCGACGAGATCCGCGCGATCACCGAGCACGCCCACCAGCTCGGCATGCTCGTCCACGTCGACGGCTCCCGCCTGGCCAACGCCGCCGCCTCGCTCGGCCTGCCGCTGCGCGCCTTCACCACGGACGTGGGCGTCGACGTGCTGTCCTTCGGCGGGACGAAGAACGGGCTGATGCTCGGCGAGGTCGTGGTGGTGCTCAACCCCGAGCGGGTGCGCAACATCAAGTACCTGCGCAAGACCTCGATGCAGCTCGCCTCGAAGATGCGCTTCGTCTCCGTGCAGTTCGAGGCGCTGCTCTCCGGCGACCTCTACCTGCGCAACGCCGGCCACGCCAACGCGATGGCCAGCCGCCTGGAGGCCGCCGTCCGCAAGATCGACGGCGTCGAGGTCGTCCGCCCGGTCCAGGCGAACGCGGTGTTCGCGATCCTCCCGCGCGAGGTGAGCGAGCGGCTGCAGAAGCGCTACCGCTTCTACTTCTGGAACGAGCACACCGGCGAGGTGCGCTGGATGTGCGCCTTCGACACCACGGAGGCCGACATCGACGCCTTCGCCGCGGCCATCGCCGAGGAGATGGGCCGCGCCTGACGGTGCCCGAACGACGGATCGTCCCGCCCTGCAGCCGCAGGGCGGGACGATTTGCTTGTGGCGGGCCCGGCCCCGTACAGTTCCGGAGTCGCCGCGAGAGAGCGGGGACAAGCGGAAAGCGAATCCGATGAAATGAAACTCCGGGAAAACGGAGCGGAAAACATCTGATAAGCTGGAAACACGAAAGAACGAAGCGCCCGGAGGGCCTGCTGGAAGGCAGACCGAAGGAAGTGTCCGTTCCTTGAGAACTCAACAGCGTGCCAAAAGTCAACGCCAGATATGTTGACATCCCCGGCCTCGATCGTCTGATCGGGGTTGGAGATTCCTTTTGAAATAAAACACAGCGAGGACGCAGTGCGCGGGATCACCCTATTCCGGTGGTTGCCGTGCCGCTCAACGCGAGTGTGGTCCCGACGCTTCTAGTAAGCACAGTCGGGCAGACATTCACGGAGAGTTTGATCCTGGCTCAGGACGAACGCTGGCGGCGTGCTTAACACATGCAAGTCGAACGGTGAAGCCCTTCGGGGTGGATC